>CAVSYT010000006.1:0-132242 GCA_963732285.1 uncultured Methanomicrobiales archaeon
TCATAACTGGCACTCCCCGCAAAGCCCTTCGTTTTCTGTTATCTTGCCACATTTCGGGCAGAATTGATCCTGAATACCCATAATCAAACCTAATATATTTGTGCGTGCGGCACTTTTCCTATCATAATACAATCGGAAATAGTGACAAGTCCCATCGAGACGGCCACATTAACAGAACGTTTCCCAATAAGGTTGATATTTCCCGCTTTTTCCAGCGCAGACCTCACGTCTTCTTCGGTCGCCGGAGTGGTGCCATAGAATGAATCGTGAATATTCAGGGTGAACTTCTCGTCGCTGATTATTGTATTGAGAAGTTCACGGTCGCAGACCGCAACCACATCTGCCGAACCGGGCAGGTGATGAATTTTCATAAACATTGTATATTTATTGGGCGGGTGGCATGAAAAAGGTAAGCAGGGGAATTATCCCAGCGTGATGACAACACCGTATACCTTTTCGATAGTCTCTGCATGAATGCGGAAACAATCATCCTGCGTGATCAGGCCGTTTTTGAGCAACTGGTTCGTGTACCGGGGCACGGATTTGGGACCAATAACCGCACCGGGCCGGGAATTTTCATCCATATAATCGCTCTCCATCGTAAACGGGCGGTTCTCCCGTGCAAGCGTGGCAATTGCCTCGTGTTTTGCAATGAGGGAGGGATGAAGCGGCGTATCCGGAGAACCGTAATGCTTTATCACCCGCTCTTTTGGCATATTTGCCCGCTGTGCCATCTCCACAACATCGGCACACGGGCCGGTTTCTGCATGGATCTGGAGTGCGCACTGGCATTCTGCTGCAAGGCTGAGTGCATGGGCAAGCACTTCGTTCGATGCTGCAAGGATTTCCGGGCTCACCTCATAATGCGGTCTCCCGCTCTTGAGGGCAACTGCTTTTCCTTCCCGCACGTACCGGGCAGCGCAGTCAAGTCCGCCTTTCATGACCTCAACTGCCTCTTCAAGAGTCATCCGTTCCGTAAGCCGGCTGATCTCTGCGGGATGGACCCCAAGAACGGTATAGACGCCGATCCCGACTCCCGCAACCATCTCCGCAACCCGCAGGGTTTCATCAAAGACTTTCGCATAGTCTGCACCGCAGGTAGGGTGCACGAAGAGCGACCAGGACGGTTTTGAGACAAGGAACATGTGCGTCCCCCCGGCCCGGAAAAAATCCTTTGCCGCCTCAATGCCGCGGCCGTTCACCGGATCGAAATGGATATGATCGTCAGTGACGGGAAAGGCCGGTGATTTCATTGCACTCCACTATTCTCATGAGGGGATACCCGTTTTCCGGTGCAAGGCGGGCACGGCAGTAGGAAAACCCGACGCGGGTGACGATCTCGACATCAAACATCAGCCCGGAGAGTTCGCTGTACCCGAACGGATTTTCCGTCATCAGGTTCCGGTTCAGCCGCACGGTGATCTCTTCAACGAACGGCTGGAGGATCACTGCCTTTTCAATCGCAGTTTCAACCGACTGCTGCAGATTTCCGGGATATGGGGGTGCCCACCCACTGGTGGTAGAGCGCTCCCAGTTTGATTCCTGCTTCAAAAACTGCCTGTTCGCGGTCAGTGGTCATCATCACTTCACCTCAAATCAACTGGATAATTCCCTTCTTTGGCTCCATGGCCTCACCATGCCGCAGCAGCATGTCGATACCTTCCTTCACTTTTTCCCGCGCGAAACCTTTGGCGCAACTGCTTCGATCACCTGGTCGATCGCGGCGCGACGGCCTTCTCCGCCAATATCGCGGATGGCATCCTTGATGACCCGGACGATATCCCGCTTCTCCTTGGAGATACCCGTGGTAACCTTGTCGATATCGAAGGTCCCGGTCTTCGCATCGTACGCGATCTGGCGCAGGCAGGCGTCCACGATATGGATGACCCGCTCGGCATCGCCCAGCTCGATGGTATTCGAGAACCGGATCCGGGCACTGGCCTCTGCAAGCCGGACCAGCGCTTCGAGTTGGCGCGCGGTCACCGGAACCGGCTTGTTGGGTTCTGCAATTCCCCTGAGCTTCAGGTAATAATTGACGAGCGCTTCCTTTGCCTCGGCAGAGAGCATCGGGAAGCATGACCGTTTTGCATAGGCGACATATTTCCGGAACAGGACCGGATCGATATCCGGCATTACCGGCTTGAGCTGCTCCTGGATGTATTCATCGGTAACCCCGGGAATGGGGGTCTTTTTGTGCTGTGCGATCAGTTCCCCGGCGCTGTGGGCCTTGAGGATGTGTTCGGCAATGGCAAGGTCCCGCTTCTGTTCGGGCTGGTCGGTCATGATGAAGATGAGGTCAAACCGGGACAGGAGGGAGGGTGGCATGTTGATCTGGTCGGAGATATCGCCGAACATATCGAACCGGCCGTACTTCGGGTTTGCTGCACCGAGAAGGGCACACCGGGATCTTGAGCGTTGCGGTTATACCGGCCTTTGCCACGCTGATGGACTGCTGCTCCATGGCTTCGTGGAGCGCGGAGCGGTCTCCTTTCTCCATCTTGTCCATCTCATCGACTGCCGCAACACCCATGTCGGCAAGGACCAGTGCACCTGCTTCCAGGGTCCAGCGCCCTTCGCCGAATTCATCCTTGACTGCGGTTGCAGTAAGCCCGGCAGCGGTGGAGGACTGGCCGCTCGTATAGATTGCACGCGGCGAGAGCTTCACCACATACCGCAACAACTGACTTTTTGCAATACCCGGGTCACCGATGAGCAGGACATGGATATCTCCCCTCAGGCGGCTCCCGTCCGGCATCTCTTTTGCAATGCCGCCAAAGAACTGGAGGGCGATTGCCTGTTTCACATCCTCGCTCCCGTAGATGGTGGGTGCGATCGAGTGGGTGATCATCCGGTAGATCATCGGGTCCTTGCTCAGGGCGCGAATCTCGTCTTCGGCTTTCTCGATCGATCTCGACTTCCTCGAACTCTTTTTCAGCGATCTCGATGGAATTGCATTCAAGGAAGATATCAAAGACCGTGCTTTTCTCGCCTTTGATTACCCGCTGCATGGACCGGAGGATGCCGTTGATGATGATCCGGTCTCCCGGCGAGACCTTTCCCGAGAGATCGTCGGTGACATCTATATCCAGCGTCTGGGGCTGTTCGCCGCCCCGCAGCCCTTCGGGGATTCCTGGATCCGGAGTTTCTGGGAATCGACAAACTTCGATCGTTTGGGCATCAGTTCGAGTTTTTTGAACGTACAGCCATCCGTTGCACACCCGTCGGGTTCGATGAACTTCCCGTACTTTCTGTTTCTTTATGGTGAAATGGCCGGCCGGGCAGCGGAAAACCGCTTCAACCACACGCGGGCGGACTTCCGTGGTCTTCCGCAGGATTCCTTCAGCACTGACAAACGTGTTGATATCATCCGACCGGATATTGCGGATGGCGATTTTCTTCGGGAGATTGGTGAACCGGATATTGATCCCTTGGGCTCTTTGCCGTCCTTTGTCCGTATGAGCTGGTCGTTTTTTATTGCGTCCCAGACATCCTCCAGGACCTTTCCCGGATTTTCGAGGAGCTCATCGGCAAGGGCGATACCGACTTTCCCGAACCGTTCGATATCCCGGTAATCGATAAAGAGCGAACGCTTGTGCGGATATTCACGGGAGATCTCTCCCAGTTCTTTTTGTACCGGCTTTTGAAAAACCGGCTCCAGTCCCCGGTCTTATCGGATTCATGCAGGTCAGCGTTTTTATCCATGTGCAGCCTCACGGCTTTTCTGCGCGGTGAGCACAAACCGGGCAATGAGCGCTTCCAACTGGATATCGCTGTTTGCACCTTCAGACAGGCGGAAATCCGTCTCGCCGATATGATCGATCATCTGCACTTTTACGCTCCGGTCGATATCTCGTTTGACCAGCGCCCGGTAACACTGGTTGATCAACTCGTTGGGGGCGATACCGCGTTCGTGGAGCAGCTGGGCGAGCAGGGATTCGGCACCGTCGAAGTCCCCTTTCAGGGAAAGTGCCAGCAGTTCGTCGATCTCATCGGGACGTGCGGTCGAGGTGATGGCGTAGATCATCTTCTCGTCAATGGTTGCGCTGATGATTGCCGCGCCCTGCAGGGCATTGATTGCCTTGCGCATATCTCCCTGCGCAATATAGACGATCGCGTCCATTGCCTCATCGGTGATCGTCAGGCCTTCCTTGCCGGCAATTCGGCGGACTTCTTCTTTTACCGCATCTGCACCGAGCGGTTTGAACCGGTAGATGGCGCACCGGCTCTGGATCGGATCGATGATTTTCGAGGAATAGTTGCAGGAAAGGATGAACCGGCAGGTCTGGGCATACGTCTCCATGGTCCGTCGCAGGGCTGCCTGTGCATCGGTGGTGAGCGCATCGGCTTCATCGAGAAAGAGGATCTTGAACGTGGCATCTCCGAGCGGGCTGGTGCGGGCAAACTGCTTGATCTGGTTGCGCACCACATCGATCCCGCGCTCATCGGATGCATTCATCTCGCGGAAATTCATCTGCCAGGTATCCTTAAAAAATTCCCGTGCCAGCGTGACTGCCGCAGTGGTCTTGCCCACACCGGCACTTCCGGTGAAGAGGAGATGGGGGAGGTTGCCGCTTTTTACATAGGATGACAATCGTTCCACTATCTCGTCCTGGCCGACAATATCGGCAAGCCGGGATGGGCGGTATTTTTCGATCCAGATGGTGTGGCTCTCCTCCATGGGTGTCCTCTCTTCTGCTGGTAATGTTATGGTGATGTATTGTATTTTTTATGGTTATACTCATTTTCATGCATGGGGAAAACGATGCTCTCTTTTTATGAATGTCATAATGTTTATCATAATGGTTTTGAAATTACTCTCATGCAAGGAAAAAATCTTTTGATCATTTTTTGTGTCCTCTTTCTGCTTGTTGCCCCCGCAACCGCAACCTTAAACAAAATTGCGGCCGGTGCACCGGTCTTCATTGGCGAGAGTGATGTCGATATATCGGCAGCCCTTAACGGGTGTCATACGATCGGCTGGTGGCAGGATGGCGTATTACGGAGCCACGACACCGGAAAAAAATGTGACTATTTATGAGATCAATTCCGTTTCTGAAAAAATTTATCACTATACGATCAGCCCGGAAATATATACCGGCTATACCGGCATGTGGTATTGCGAGGACAAGGAACCCCGTTTCGCGGTCATGGATCTCCGCGAGCCTGAGGTTGCCATTAAGGTCTGGGACCTGGATCATGACCAGGATGTTACGGGACAGGCAATTCCCCTTCGGACAAATATCACCTACCGGATTGATACGAACCTCTACCCGGCGCTGAAGTACCTCTACCGCCCCAATGGCAACCCGTCAGATAGTTTTTTTACCGTTAAACTGACCGATCCCCGGGGAAAGAACGTACCTAATATCTATACCGGAAGTTACGGGAAAGCAAATACCGTGATCCTGCCCTTCGACACCAACCCCTTTGTTTCTTCATCGCCCTATCTCTGGTCAAGCGGCAGGGCATGGGATCACACTGCCCGGAACCTCCAGGGTGATATTGTCTATCCCCCCGGCACCTATACGTTCACCCTGAACCAGAACCTGAACCATATGCAGGAGAGTTACGCTGCCAGCGGGATGACCGATCTGGAAGGAAAGACAACTTCAACGGCAACGGTTACGTTCCTTGATTCGGTTCCCCGGACGGTAGCAACCACGCCCGCACCTGCTGTTCCCACGGGATCCGAAGTAACCCTTTCAGTTACGGAAACCCCGGTTTCCCCGACTGCAACGGCAATACCGACTTCAATTCCTGTTGCAGCAAAGACCACATACACTCCCCTGCCGGGTTGGATTGCCATGCTCGCTGTGGGGATTGCAGGACTCCTTGCAGTTGTCCGGCGCACCCAATAATCCCCTTTCACCTCTTTTATTATATCCAAAATCCAAGTACTGAAGGTTGATTCAGATGAATTTTCGTTTGGTTACAGCAGGAATTATCGTCCTGCTTTTCGTTACTGGTATGGTGAATGCCGCGGTAGCATCCCCGGAATCACCTGCAGGATCATCTGCAGAACTCCAGTCTGCGGGAGCGCTCTACTCGGATAGTGTGGATCTCGCTAATGCCGGAAAATATCCGGAAGCACTTCAGGCAGCAGATAAGGCCCTTGCGCTCAATGTCAGCTCTCTGGTCCCGGTCATACAGGCAAATCGTGCGGGAATCCTGACGGTTCTCGGGCGATATGATGAAGCAATTGTTGCCGCTGATGCTGCGCTGGCATCGGATGGCAACCTGACAACCACGCATTCCATTGCTTTCTATAATAAGGGTGATGCGCTCCGGCATCTCGGCAGGATTGATGAGGCAAAGACGGCATTTGCCCAGGCACAGGCTCTTGACCCGACACTTCTTCCACCGGATATGACTTCCATTACAACGCCGGTTCCAACGACTGTAAAGTCTCCCCTGCCGTGGTTTATCGCTGCTGGCGCGGTTGCTCTGGTTTTTTGTGCCGGTGGTGTTTTTTCCCGGGGTAAAAAATAATCTTTTTTTGGTTTTTCTGGCTCTGATGAAACCCGGTTTTCCAGAGATTCACTTCTTCTTATCGGCTGTTTGGAGGGTGATACCCTCTCTCCCCCGTAGTGGGAGGCAGCCCAAGGGGAGCATCCCGCTGACACCCTGTTTTCCAGAGGATTTCCCCGGTAAATCAGATTGGTTTAGGCAATAGTGAAAAATGAACATCATTTACTATTATGATGAACGCCGCCGCCCCCGAAGGGACGACCCCGCGGCGGATTCAATGACGGAAATTTTCTGAAACCTCCTTGCCCTGCCGTGCCTCGGAGAGGCCCTGAGGCAGGGAACCATCGCAATATCATGGATTTTCAGGCTTCGGGTGCGAATTCAAGTTCATGCAGGTTTCAACAGACCCGTGTTTCGCAGTTTTTACACAGGATAGACAGATCCTGAACTGGATTATGATTTCCCGCCGCATCCGAGCCTATCGTTTGGCACATCCGGGAACGTGGTTTTACCCTTTTATTCATCAAAACCTCTGCACGGTTGCCCGGAAAGGGGCGGGAGCGTCCATTGTATCCGGGAATTGGGGAGCATCATTCTTCCCCGGTGTTATTCCTGCAAAATGGCGTTCGTCTTATTTTTACCCCTTCCTCAATATTGATGTGGCCTTCCCTCCAACACCATGTACATGAAGCACACCGGCATCCTCCCGTTGTTTGCCATTTTTTTAATCCTCCTGTCTACCGCGGGATGCCTTTCTTCTCCCCTCCTTCCCTATGCCACGTTTTCTTCCCCTTCCCCTCTGCCGGAATCCACACCGTCAACCGCTTTATCCGGCTCTCCCGGCGTGATGGAGACGTCATATGTGATTGTGGAGACCACGGAACCCGCGGCAGGAACCGGTTCTTCCCGGTCTTTTAAGTCATACCAGGATCTCGTTGATGTGCCTGCCCCGGAGGATTCCACGGAATACCGGCGATTTGAATACCGGTATCGTTCCGACAATTATGTTGTGAACCTGCCCGTCAATACCTCCCTTTACCGTGCAGCCACCACCTCTCCCAATAAAAAACTGGCAGGTGATGCGGAAGATTTCGGTCTCCTGTATCGCGAGATGACGGAAGATCCGGCTCTCGACTCGTTCTATACGGATATGCTCAAAGAGATACGAAAGACCCGGTACCGGGGCGGTGATAACCTGACCGAGGATGAATATCTTGAGATGGTGATAAGTTTCGTCCAGCAGATCCCGTACGATAATACGACGGTCGGTAACCCCCGGTACCCGGTCGAAGTGATCATGGATGGTAAGGGTGACTGTGATGAAAAAGCGCTGCTCTTGAACGGGCTTCTCTCACGCGAAGGGTACGATGTCGCCCTGCTGGCATTTCCCTCGCTGATGCATGTCACCTCAGGTATACGGATTCATCTTCCTTCGAACAAGCCGTCATTCCGGGTGTTTTCTGATGGAAAACGCGATTATGTGTACATTGAGACTACCACGACCCGGCTCATCGGGTTTTATGATGATGCCTATGGCGAAGTGCCCCAGCCTATTGTCGTTCCTGTCGGTACGGGCACGCTCCAGTACCACAAGATCAATTACGTGATGAAGATCTTTGCCGATCTCCAGACCATGCAGGACCAGCTGGAGATGCTTGAAGTAAAGGCCGGACCCTCCCGGATGCTCGGGTATGACGACTATACGGCGGGAATGTCGTATATCGATACCTACAACTTTGTTATGTCTACCAACGATGTCGAGGGTGCACGGGATGCTATACGTCGCAGCGAACTGCGTCATCATACCACGTGCTTTACCTGCAGGCTGAACCGCTGACTGGTAATGACTATATCTTGAATATCTCATCCTGACCATTTTAATAGGAATGATGGAAGGGGCAGCACGGGTATTTGCCGGGGATTTTTCCGGATCCACTCTCTCGGTTCCGGCAGATGATGGGGAGAGCGCCGGCTGGGTAGTGACACCCGGTGCTGCGTGGTGCCGGCTCGTGTATCTCGCGGGCGCTGTGACTGAAATTACTGATGACGGGGATATGTTGCGATGCCGGCTTGCCGATCCCACCGGTACGTTCAACCTTGTTATTGGCGGAAGGAAGTCACCCCTCGTTGAGCAATTCAGGAAAATTCCCGTGCCTTCGTTTGTGACCGTAACCGGCCGTGCATTCCTGTACCGCAGGAACGATGCGGTTGATCTCTCGATTCGTCCCGATCAGGTGATGGTCGTGGACCGGGCGGTCCGGGACCAGTGGACGCTCGAAACAGCCGAAGCAACCCTTGGACGACTTGAACAACTGCATCTCGCCCTCAGGGAACGGTGTTCTGATGAGCATATCCTTACGGCCTTCCGTCACTATGCCCCGACCGCAGAACACCTGCATGCCCTTGCCGACATGACTGACTGTGCCGTGCAGACCATCAAGCCACCCGGGTTCACCGTTGCGCTCCAGGAAGGTGTCCGTGAACTGGTGATGGAGATCATGAACGATTCCCCCGGTCCCCGTGGCATTGCCGTGGATGAGATCATCCGGCTGGCGGGTGAACGCGGGATAGCACAGGCTGACGTGCTCTCCGCCATTGAATCGCTTATCGTTGACGATGAGTGTTACCAGCCCCAGAAAGGATTTGTCAAACCGTTATGAAACTGGAATTTATCGGGGAAGGCCCGGCACTTGTTATCGAAGGTGAACAAAGAATGCTGGTTGTTGCCGACCTCCATTTCGGGATAGAAGCAGATTTGGCTGCACAAGGATTTCATTTTAAAAGCCGGAGCGAGCAGAGGCTTGAACGCCTGCACCGGGTGATTGATTCGACAAAACCTGATGCGCTGGTACTGCTGGGGGATGTCAAGCACAGCATCCCCTCCCTGACATGGCAGGAATATCACGAGATGCCAAAAATTCTTGATTCATTACGGGCGAGATTACCTCTCCACGTGTTTCCGGGAAACCATGATATCGGCATTGAACGATTTCTGCAGGATGGTGAGATCCAGCCAAAGGAAGGGGCGGTTCTTGACGGCGTTGGATACCAGCACGGGCATATGACACCATCCCCGGCACTTGCCGGGCGTCTTGTGGTCATCGGGCACCACCACCCCCTGCTCTCGCTTAAGGATGAGGTGGGATGTGCGCTCCGGTCGCCGGCATACCTGCGGGCTGGCATTGATACCGGGGAACCCTCCGCAAAAAATGGTTTGCCGTCCCGTGTGCTGTTCATGCCCTCGTTCAACGAAATTGCCGGGTACGACATTCTCCAGATCATAAAAAAGCCGTTCTCCCCCCTCTCGCGCATGATGCGAAAGGAGGATACCGAGATCATCCTTGCCGACGGGACATACATCGGCCCCCTGCGTGCCCTGATCAACAATGAAACAGATTGAGCTGCTGAACCCAAAGGTGCAGGAATGCATCCGGAAGCGCGGGTTTACCCGCCTGTCCGATGCGCAGAACCAGGCAATCCCCTTAATTTTTCATAAGCACCATCTCGTCCTGATCGCCCCTACGGGTACCGGAAAGACCGAGAGTGCAATGTTTCCGGTCTTTGATGGCCTGTTATCGCTTCCCGCAGGTGGCGGTTTCAAGGCGATCTACATCACTCCCCTCCGTGCACTGAACCGCGATATCCTTTCCCGCATGCAATGGTGGTGCGCAGAACTTGGCCTGACGGTGGGTGTGCGGCATGGCGATACCCCCATGGGAGAGCGTCGCAAACAGGCGCTCAATCCCCCGGACCTCCTGATCACAACACCGGAAACCGTGCAGGCGCTCTTCATGGGAAAGCGCCTCCGGGAGCATCTCCGGCAGGTAAAATACGTGATCATGGATGAAGTCCATGACCTTGCGGGAAGCAAACGCGGTGCGCAGTTAGCCGTTGCACTGGAACGGCTGCATGTCTATGCCGGGGAGTTCCAGCGCATCGGGCTCTCGGCAACGGTCGGAAATCCTGATGAGATTGCCCGGTTCCTCTGCGGTGATCGCCCGTGCTCTGTTGTGCAGGTACCGGTGGCAAAACACCTTGAGATCTCGGTAACCTACGTGGGCGATGATTTCAAACACCAGACGCAGGTGCTTTCAAAGGCGCTGAAACGCGAAGGCTCGACACTGGTCTTTGTCAATACCCGGGTGACTGCCGAAGCGCTGGGACATGCACTCTTTGAGCACGGGGATGTTGAGGTGCACCACGGTTCGCTCTCAAAAGAGGTGAGGATCGATGCTGAAGAGCGGTTCAAAAAAGGTGAGATCCATACCCTCATCTGTACATCCTCCATGGAACTCGGGATCGATATCGGCCGGGTGGACCACGTGATCCAGTTCGGTTCCCCCCGCGAAGTTGCCCGGCTGGTGCAGCGGGTGGGGCGTGCCGGGCACCAGCTGAATACCATCTCCCGGGGAACGATTTTTGCCACCGGTTTTGATGACCTGCTCGAATCGCTGGTCATTGCAAAGAAAGCCAAGGGAAACGAGATCGAACCGGTCATACTCCCCCGGGATGCCGCCGATGTGCTTGCAAACCAGATTGCGGCAATAGCGGTTGAGTACGGGGAGATTGAGCGTTCTGCAGTCCAGGAAATTCTTGAACGCACCACGCTCTATCCCCGGTGTGAGGCGCTGCTGGAGGATGTGTGCCGACAGATGGAAGAGCACCGCCTTATCCGGAATGACGGGGGGCGGATCATCACCACGGGACGGGCACGGCGGTACCTTTCCAACAACCTCTCGATGATCCACGATGAACGAAAAGTGCCGGTCTTTGACATGGTCTCCCGGAGGACGGTCGGCACGCTCGATGAATCGTTTGTTGTCGGCTGGGTGCATACCGGTGCTGTCTTCATCACCAAGGGTCAGCTCTGGCGGGTGCTGGAGATCGCGGATGGTAAACTGACCGTTGAACCGGCAAAGAAGGCACTGGGGGAATTGCCCTCATGGGAAGGCGAACAGATCCCGGTGCCGTTCAATGTTGCCCGGGAAGTCGGCGCCATGCGCAGGACCCGGAGGATTGCGGATTATACTGCCGGTGCGGAGGGCATTGCCTATGCCGAAGGGTTCCTTTCAGAGATGGACAAGAACCGGTCACTGGTTCCGACCGATGATCTCATCACGCTCGAGAATACCGATGATGGCGTGGTCTGCAATGTCTGTGCCGGGCACAAGGCAAACGAAGCGCTCGGACGTGTGCTCTCTATCCTGATCTCTGCCCGGTACGGGACAACGGTTGGCCTCGAACTGGATGCCTACCGGATGCTCCTGCGCCTCCCCTCGTCCATCCGGGCTGCCGATGTCCGGGATCTGCTCCTCACGCTCGATCCCGCCCATATGCCCGGTATCCTCCGGCTGGCACTGAAACGCACTGCGCTCTTCAAGTGGAAACTGGTGCAGATCGCAAAGAAGTTCGGGGCAATCGATCCCGATGCGGATTACGAGAAGATCAGCATCCACCGCCTGCTCGAATTTTTCGATAATACCGTTGTGCAGCAGGAAGCGTACCGCGAACTGCTCTCGGATTACATGGATGTCGATACCGCTGCTGCCATCGTCGCTCTCGTCAAAGAGGAAAAGATTCAGGTTGCGCTGGGTCCCCATTCGCTGATCGGTGCCGGCGGACTGCTCTCCTCACGGGACCAGATCCCGCCGCCCACTGCGGACCATGCGGTGATTGCCACGTTAAAGCGGCGGCTCGAGCAGGATGACGTGGTGCTGTGCTGTATGAACTGCCGGGACTGGAAGAGCAGGACCGTTGTTTCCCGGGTGCAGGACCCGCCCCAGTGCCCGAAATGCGGGGCCCGCCTGATTGCAGCGCTCAAGCCTTTTGAGGAAGAGCAGTATCGCGATGATAAAGAAGCCAAAGAAGAACGCTGAAGAGCGGGCGATCGAGCAGCGGCTCATGAAAAATGCCAATATCGTGCTTTCCAGCGGGAAGAAGGCGGTCATCGCACTTGCAGCCCGGGGGTTGGCCCGGAAAATGCGTCACGGATCCTTGCAACCCAGACTGAGGGGGATGCGTTCTATCGCGAGATCCTCAAGGCAGAGCGGAATTTTATCCAGACGCACCGGTACTGGTCGTGAGGGTGGGAGTGAAGGATAGTTTGTTCTTCGCTGTTCCTGTGGGTTCAATCGTTTGGTAAGATTGGTTTATGATTTTCCCCCGCATCAGGACTATTTGAGGCACGGCGGGGCAGGGAGGTTTTTCCATTTTCAGTCACTGAATTCACTGGGGGGTGCCCCTTCGTGGGTGGCGGTGTTCATCACAATTATACAAAAAAACATTTCCAAATAATATCTGAATAATCTGATTTTCATAGTTCTGTTGAAACAGTCATGAACGGGAGTTCACTCCCTGACAATGAAAATCCATAATATTGCGATGGTTCCCTGCCTCAGGGCCTCTCCGAGGCACGGCAGGGCAAGGAGGTTTTGAGTAAATTTCCGTCATTGAACCGCCGCGGGGGCGCCCCGTCGGGGGCGGCGGGGTTTATCATAATCGTAAATGATGTTTGTTTTTCAATATTACCTGAACCAATCGGATTTTCATGGGAAACCCTCTTCTTGTCGTTATTCACGGTTCTTCTGAAGGCTGCTATGAGAGTGATCCCCTCTCTCCCTCCGGGGAGAGAATCCTGATCTTTACTTATGCAGAAAATTATCAAATGACCGGAAAAGAATCATTCGACAAAACAGAAAATCACCGGGAAAAAGTAAAAAAAATGCTCTTTCGTATATTACATTATACTTCCCAGTTTCATCTCGAGGACATCAAGTCCCCTCTTGATATCTTCCATGTTCTTTCCTCCCGTGAGGATGATCTTTCCTGAAGAGAAGAGCAGTGCAACGATCTTGGGATCCTTGATCCGGTACACGAGTCCCGGGAACTGTTCGGGTTCGTACTCGATATTTTCAAGGTTGAGGGTGATGACGACTTTATTGAGATTGATGTATTTGCCCATATCATAGGAACAGACCATGTTGGTGATGGCAACTTTGGGTTCCTTGTGGGTGTCGACACCTGCTTCCTTAAGCGATGTCATGATAATCTTCAGTCCGTCAGCGAGTGCCTGCTGGTTTCGGATGCCGGTGAGGACCACTTTTCCTGAAGAAAAGATGAGGGAGGCAATCTTGGGATTTTCTATGCGGTAAACTGCCCCGGGGAAGCGTTTTGTATTGAGCTCGCAGTTCTTGACCTTTTGTGATATGTCCTGAAGGTTAATGGAATCTGCAATGACACCGGAGGCTACGATATTTTCAATCTTTAAGGATTCGTATTTTTTATCAGTCATCTATTTACTATGATTTTGCCTGAAGCATAATACTAATGGACAACCTTTATGTCCCGTTTTCTTGTCTCCCGCTCACGTCATCAGCCATTTAAACCGGGAAATTCTGATTTTGCAGCGGAAATGGCTGTGGGAAAATCTTTTTTTTTCAGCGGTTAATGCATTCACCTGATCCACGAATAATGGCGCACTCGTTCCTGCGGAGGGATGGCACACGTGAGCATACCCGTGACCTCATTTTACCCGGGTTTTTCCATCCTTTTTTTGCGCCAATGCATTTTTTTGGTTGCAATTCAGCGGGAGTTGAATCACGATGAGCCTGAGGTAAAAGGAAAATTACTGGTCTAGGGGGAGTTTCAACCGGGATAAAATCCTGTTTCTTTCCCCTCCGGAAATGGTGAACCCGTTTTAAAAACGGCAAAATTGAATACGCTCTGCATGAAATACTGTCCCTGATTCTATGGGTAAACGTGCGATTACAAAGGATTCCTATGAAGACATGTGCTCACGCTTCTCTATCGATGTACCGGAATTCTATAATTTCGGTTTTGATGTGATCGACGCATGGGCGAAAAAAGACCGCAATAAACTCGCCATGATCTGGGTTGACCAGAACGGTGAAGAGAAAAAATACAGTTTCTTAGACATTGCCAACCTCTCCAACCAGGCTGCAAACATTCTCCTGAAATACGGGATTAACAAAGGTGACCGTGTTCTCGTGATGCTCCCCCGCATCCCTGAATGGTGGATTTTTGCTGTTGCCTTAATCAAACTCGGAGCCGTTTTTGCTCCCTGCCCGACGATGCTTACCTCGCGTGACATCAAATACCGGGTCAACCAGGGCAAGTTCCGGATGATCATCACCGACATCGAAAATGCACCAAAAGTTGAGGAGATCTGCGATGAATGCCCCACGCTTACCAACCGGCTTGTTGCCGATGGCGAACGGCAGGGCTGGGCAAGTTTTCCCTACGAGCTGCTCTACCCGGCACCGGTATCACACCGTTCTGTCAGCATTCCCGATACGCGAAGGACGAAAAGCACCGATCCGATGCTGATCTATTTCACCTCCGGTACAACCGGGGCGCCCAAGATGGTGCTGCACAACCACAGTTACCCGCTCGGCCATATCGTTACTGCCCGGCTCTGGCAGGATATCCGTCAAAACGACCTGCATTTCACGGTCGCAGATACCGGCTGGGCGAAATGTGCATGGGGCAAGATCTTTGGCCAGTGGATCGAAGGCGCATGCATCTTTGTGTACCATTTCACCGGGAAATTCCAGGCCACAGAAGTCCTGCCCCTGCTGGATAAATACGAGATAACAACGTTCTGTTGTCCCCCGACGATTTACCGCATGCTGATCCTAGCGGATCTCGACCGGTTCGATCTCTCGAGCCTCCGCCACTGCACCAGTGCCGGTGAACCGCTCAATCCCGAAGTGATCCGGGTCTGGAAAGAAGGTACCGGCCTCACCATCTGCGAAGGGTACGGGCAGACCGAGACGGCATGTTGCGTTGCCGCGTTTCCCAGTGTGGAACCCCGCCCGGGTTCCATGGGCAAGCCTTCCCCCGGCTGGAAGATCGAAGTGCACGATGATGATGGGAAACCGGTAGGGGTGCATGAAGAGGGAAGACTGGGTATCAGCACAAATCCGCGGCCCCCCGGCCTTTTTGCGGAATATATCGACAATCCTGAAGAGAACAAGAAGTCCTTTGTAAACGGCTGGTATTATACCGGCGACAAAGTCTACTGTGACGAAGACGGTTACTTCTGGTTCGTGGGCAGGGACGACGATGTGATCAAGAGTTCCGGTTACCGTATCGGACCCTTTGAAGTCGAGAGTGCGCTCATCGAGCACCCCGCAGTGCAGGAAGCAGCCGTTGTGGGTTCTCCCGATCGTATACGTGGCCTGATTGTCAAGGCGTTCGTTGTCCTCAACAAGGGCTTTGATCCTTCCGAATCGCTGGTTAAGGAAATCAAGAATTATGTGAAACGGACCACGGCACCCTACAAGTATCCCGCGCGAGATTGAGTTTGTGCCGGAACTTCCCAAAACCATCTCCGGAAAGATCAAGCGCAATGAACTGCGTGCAGCGGAACTGAAAAAATACCAGAACCAGAAGTGATCGCACCACTAACAATTCTCTTTTTTCATCTGTCTGTTCCTGTTTTAGCGTTCGATATCAGGTCTTCCGGTTGTTTGTGCCCCTGAAAATATTGTTCGTGTGGTGCAAAACCTGATCGAAACCCTCATCTTCTGCACCACTAAATGGATTTGTATGGTGCGGTATTCTGTCACTATGGACGATTCACTTGCAGACAGTATTGATAAAACGTGTGAGAAGCGTAACCTTTCCCGTTCGGACTGGATAAACGAGGCATGTGCCACGCAACTTACCAAAAGCACAGGCATTACCCGGATTGGTTCAACAACCCTGCCCTCGTCCGGCCCGGTCTTTGGCCCTGATGATCACAATATGCCGGACTACGATGAGATGTTCCGGAAATTTCCGATCGATGTTCCTGAATACTTCAACTTCGGTTTTGACATCATCGATGCATGGGCAAACAAGGACCGGAACAAACTTGCCATGATCTGGGTGAACCAGGAAGGCAAGGAGAAGAAATTTACGTTCTGGGACCTGATGCGGCTCTCGAACCAGATCGTGAATATCCTGATCAAGTACGGCGTTCAACAAGGGTGACCGCGTCTTGATCATGCTGCCCCGGGTCCCGGAGTGGTGGACATTTACGCTCGCTCTTATCAAGCGTGGTGCAGTCTATTGCCCGGCCCCGACGATGCTCACTCCCAAGGACCTGAAATACCGGATCAATATTGCCGATATCAAGATGGTCATCACGATGGAGGAGCAGGCAGAAAAGATCGAGGAGATCGCAAAGGACTGCCCGTCGCTCACCTGCAAGGTGCTGATCGATGCCAAGCGCCCGGGCTGGATCAGTTACCCGATCGAACTTGACTACCCGGCACCTGTCTCGGCAAAGATTGTCAATCTCCCGAGCATGAAGAAGACGAAGAGCACCGATCCGCTGGTGATCTTCTTTACCTCCGGTACAACCGGCGAGCCCAAGATGGTGGTGCACGACCAGAGTTACCCGCTGGGGCATATCGTGACCGCACGGTTCTGGCATGATCTGCGCATGAACGATCTCCACTTCACGCTCTCCGATACCGGGTGGGCAAAGAGTGCATGGGGGAAGTTCTACGGCCAGTGGATCGAGGGTGCGGCAATCTTTGTCTACGATATCCGCAGCAAGTTCAATGCAACCGAGATCCTCCCGCTCATCGAGAAATACGGCATCACCACGTTCTGCTGCCCGCCGACGATCTACCGGATGCTGATCCTCGCCGATCTCGATAAGTTCGATTTCACCGAGCTGCGCCACTGCGTAAGCGCCGGCGAACCGCTCAATCCTGAAGTGATCAAGGCATGGAAGGACGCGACCGGCCTCACGATCTACGAAGGGTTACGGCCAGACCGAGACGGTCCTCTGCATCGGGACGTTCCCGGGCATGACACCGAAGTTCGGGTCCATGGGCAAGCCCTCACCCGGCTGGCATATCGAACTCCATGATGACAATGGCAAACCGGTGGCCGTCCATGAGGAAGGCAGGATTGCGATCAGCACTGAACCCGCGCCCGGTCGGTATGTTCCGGGAATACCTGAACAATCGACGAAGAGAACAAAAAATCCTTTGTCGGCGGACTGGTACTATACCGGTGACAAAGCCTACAGGGATGAAGACGGGTATCTCTGGTTCATCGGCCGGGATGATGATGTGATCAAGGCATCCGGTTACCGTATCGGGCCATTCGAGGTCGAGAGTGCCCTGCATCGAACACCCGGCGGTGCAGGAAGCTGCGGTTGTCGGTTCACCGGATGATATCCGCGGCCTGATTGTCAAGGCATTCATCATCTTAAAGCCCGGGTTCACAGCCATCGGATACGCTGGTCCGGGAGATCCAGAACCATGTCAAGAAGGTCACTGCACCCTACAAGTATCCCCGTGCCATTGAGTTTGTGGATTCCCTGCCAAAGACCATCTCCGGAAAGATCCGGAGAAAAGAGCTCCGCGAAAAGGAGATGAAGAAATGCATCCAGAATGATAACCAGTGCCCCCAAAAAGGCATAACTTCTCCCCTACCTTTATTTAATTCCAACAGGTAATCTATACAGGCGCGAGGGTAGCCAAGCCAGGTCAACGGCGCCAGGTTCAGGGCCTGGTCTCGCAGGAGTTCTTGGGTTCGAATCCCATCCCTCGCACTTTTCTGGTGGGTTATAGTTATCTTCGATTTTGCCACCCATCCCTCGTGATATCACTTTTCAAAAAAAAGGTCATGGGTTTATCCATGTGTCTGAATTAACGTTTTGATTTTTCCCCGTCTGTTTAATTCACCGCTGTCATAAGGCATTGCCCGGCGGAACCGGACGGAACTCCGGTAACTGACACGTATGAAACCATGAACCAGAGTGCAGCAAGGAAGATGAGCAGGAGCGGGATGATAACTGCAATGGCAACCGCGAGGATCGCTTTACCCGTACTGAGTTCCTGAAATTCGCGGATACCCAGGATATTGAGGGCCAGTGACCAGAGCGTGAAGAAGAACCCGACAAAGGGGATCCATCCGAGAAGCAGACTGGGTGTGATGCCGTAGATAACCGCATTCATGGTCTGCATGATTCCCCTGCGCCCGCCCAGGAGATACACCCACAGGTGAAGCCATGCGGCATAGATCAGCGTTGCGATAATAATGCTGATCAGCATGGTAAAAAAAGTTATAATCGGCACTGCATATCCGCCCATCATTTCGGGATAGGTCGGCATTTTGATGATCCCGAGAGCAGCGATAAGGGCCGAGAGGAAGGCATTGAACACGAGGAGTACAGCAAAATACGTAAAGACGACATTGGGTTCGTCGTTTTTGGATTGCCGGAATGTTTCAACAGGATTCAGGAGAAATGCTTTCACCCTGGTAACCACAGATTCGATCATGGTGATAACTGGTTGTCACGAACAGAATATAAATGGGGAGGCGGGTCGGCGTTTTTCATCATAGTCTCATGGCGTATGTGCGATTAAAAAAATACAGGACATTTCCTCCCAATGGTTTTAGCGCCGTGTGAAACTGCCTGACGATCTCACTCTTCTTCCCAGCTCCCATCATCCCATAACCTGAGGATGGCAAAATCACGCACCCTCGTTGCTTTGCTGAGTGCCTGTGTCCGGCTCAGCATCCGGTTCTGGACAAAATCATATTCGCAGAGAATTCTGGAATTCCGGAGCAGTGTTGCCCGGATCGGGTGATGCCGGTACACGACCGGTTCCTGCCCCCTGAAATACCATTTTATCCGCTGGAACGTGAGCCAGTCAAGTTTCATGGCCAACGTGGAGTGGAACCTGAAATCTTCGGCAGAATCCAGATCATATTTCCGTAATGAGCAATACGGGGCAATTGCACGGGACAGCTGGTACCGGAATTGTTTTAAGGTCTCGTCCGGGGTAATCGTAACAAAAATAACTTTTGAATCGTCAAAAAACCCGTAACTCCCAACCTCATATTTTGGAATCGTGATCTGGTTCGTGCAGATCCGGGTGAAATCTTCGATAAGTTTTTCTTCATTCTGTGTTGAAAAAGGACCCGCCAGCGTGATATGCGGGGTAACCAGTTTGGTCCCGAGATTAAAATTCTCCCGTAACCGGTTGCTTAACGTGCGAATCTGCTGCTTCACCGACCCCATCAGGCGGATATCTATCAGGTAGTGCGTCATCGTTCACACTCCGGTACAACAACCAACGACAACCTCATGGTACTAGTTCTGGTAATCGTTTACGGGTAAATGCAATAAATGCTGTTCATCAGCGGCATGAAATACCTGAGGTGTTCTTGATTATGAGTCCGGGACCTTCTCTTCCCTGGACCGGTTAATGGCAGGATTTTTTTTATGGAAATCCATTACCTGGTTTCTGTGCCCAGTTATTCCGGTGGCCCCGTTACCTCATAAGGGGACCAGCTTATCATAGACCCGGTATGTCTCTCCCGAGTACATCTGTGCAATGATTTCCACACGGTCGGTCTCTTTCGATCCCGCGAGCGTGATATCATTGACCCCTTTTAAGGGCTGGATGATGCCGGTTGAAACCGATCCATCCGGATGGGTGACCTTGATATCCGCACTTTTGATGGTTCCCTCTCCCGCACTTCCGGTGAAAATGACCGAGATCCTTGTAGTAACCGGGTTTTTCTGGACCTGGAAGTAAAATTTCTGTGCCGAAGGTACCAGCTGCGTGGGCTGGGTGACAAGGGCACGGGGGACCGGGGTGGGGGTCTCCACCGGGGCTTGCGGAACTATCCCCACAACAGCAGGTTCCGGGATGGGTGTGATCTTCGCCGCTGATGAATTGCCCAGGGCGCTAAAACCACCGCTCTCCGTGAACATCGGCAGTCCGATAAAATATATGGCCGCAATAAGGGCTATGAGCACAATGCCACCTCCAATAAACAGGGTATTGTTTGCCCGTACTCTGGACGGTGCCCCCGGCTTTTTATGAGAAAAAAACAGCGCGTCATCAACAGTCTCTGATGATACCCCCTCTCGTGGGGCAGGAACGGTGGACGGTTTTTTTGCACCGGGTTTTATGGGAGACCGGGGTTTTGGTGTATGGGAGGATTCCAGCGTCTCATCATCTGCATATTCCGACCCGAATTGTTCCAGTAATGCATCGGTATCCGGTTCCGTAATCTCCCCGTTCATGTGATGCGGAGTCTCATCCTCATCCGGTACAATGATTTCTTCATTATCGTCCGGTAATTCATCCGTGTCTGGTTCCGGAATTTCTTTCGTATACCGTTCCGGTACCTGTTCTTCAACCGGCCCGGTGTCCTCTTCCTCAGGGTATTCCGGGGAACCATGCGGTTCCTGAATTTCGCCCAGGATAAGGGGGGCTCCACACAAATCGCAATACTTTTCCTGCGCAATGAACTGGGTACCGCATTTACTGCAGGTTGACAGTTCCGGAATCGGCGTCCCGCAGGATTCACAGAATTTATAGCCGGGCTCAACGGGCCTGTTGCAGGTGGGGCAGGTACGCCTGAACTTTGGGGGTGAGTCCGGATTCTGCATTTAACGCAATTTAGCTTTCACGTATTATAAATGAGGGGTCAGCCAGACACTTTTTCCATTGGGTTCCGGGTCCGGGTTGCCGGATGTATGCCTGGACCGGGCGTGAACTATTTTCAGATCGGTGACGCTCACCCGTACTCCAAACCGCATTAACCTGCCCTCGTCCTCCCCCGTGCAGTAAAACCCTGGCCCTGTTGTCGATTCCAGGGGATGTAACCATTTATATATATTTTAGAAAATTATTTTTATTCCGTCATTCATTGCTGTATACGAGAACCGGTGAAGGGTATGTCTGATAAGCGCATGATTAGTTTCATCGAGGGTGAATGCACCTGCGGTACACCGTACAAGGTCTATGTCGACCCGGTGCCGGTAGTACTGAAAATGGTGACTGCAGATCTCCTGAAAAAAGATAAGGGTTTCAACCATTCCAGGGTCTTCTATTGCCAGGGTTGCCGCAAGGATAAGACCGTCATGTACACGGACCGGGATGTCCGGCAGGAAGAAATCCCGGCAGGGAATTCCGGGGTGTCAAAGGAGTAATGCCTATGGGACCTGTTATCCGCGATGCGACACCGGAAGATCTGGATTGGCTGAAATTCCATAATGAGCAGGCTAAAAAAACCGGCGACTACTTTATTGCCAGTGCAGAAAAGTATTCGGATATCTTTACCGCAATCAACGTGATCTATGTCGGCCTGCTGACATTTATCGGGCTTGCGAGTGGAGGCGTTTTAAAGAGCCTGTCTTTTCCCTTATCGATAGTGTTCTTATTTCCGGTGATCTGCTGGATCGCCGGAATGTATTACTTCCTGCAGGTCAAACAACCCTTTTTCACCGAGTACTCCCCGGATTCCCGAGTGATATCAGGCAGGCCCTGATGGAGTCGAACATTAAGAAAGGGAAAAACTACCGGAACGGTATCATCTGGTTCGGGTTTGGTATCCTGCTCATGGTTCTCCCGCTCGTATCATGGGTCTTCATATCACTGCACTTCCGGAGCCGTCATCCCCGGCAATGGATGTTCAGTTGATCATCGGCAATGATCATGTGCAGTATGTGAAGCAGATCCCGATTGATTTTGTACCCGGTACGAACAAGACCGTTACGGTGACACTGGTAAAAACTACCGGCACGGGTTACCTGATTATGCTGCCAAACGGTGACCGGGTGGATATCAGTAAGAGCTGGGTTGAGGCTCGTAGTGAAAAAATAACCGGGAGCATGGATATTCCGGGAGCGGGAATAACCGGAACCGGTGAAATGCCGGTTTTGTGATCCCGCTTTTTAGCGTACCCTGACGGTATGAGGATATTGACCTTACGGACAAACAAGTCCATTTCTTGTTTTTTACTGTGGCGGGATACCTGACAAATGCGGTAAAAAATGTATCCTGCCGTATCGCGTATCCCGGGCCGTTATGAGGAATACTTCTCATGGTTGTTTTCAAAATATGTTTCAAAATATGACAGGTAGGATACATTTTATTTACTGCCATTGTTGAGGATGTTATTCTATGCCATACCGATGGAAATCAAAAGTGGATGTGGATGAGACTATTGTTGTGCTGATGAATGTCCTTGATAAAAAACCAGATGTGCCGAACTGGCTGATTACCACGATAATGGGATCGATTGCGGATTCAGATAAAACAATGGCCCGGTATTTCTTTGAAGAAGTGAAAAAGCACGTCCCTAAGGCCCTGAAATATTTCGAATCACGCGAGTAGGAAAAACGAAAATCCCCGGCCTGCCCTTATACTCCCTGTTCGGAGGTGAAGTTGCATCGACATGCCGGACTGAAATAACGGGTGTAGATCCTGTACCAGAAATGGCATCACCTGTGGTCAGGAAAAACCGTATGACCGCGATGCCGGATGATGCGTTTGCAATCGCGTCCGGGTGTTTTTATCCGGCTGACCTGAAATTACGCTTGCGTTCGGGGAGGTGTGGTTACTTCCCTTTTTTCCGACTCTGTTGAAACAGGCATGAAAGGGCGTTCACACCCTAACAATGAAAATCCATGATATTGCGATGGTCCCCTGCCTCAGGGCCTCTCTGAGGCACGGCAGGGCAAAGAGGTTTTGAGTAAATTTCCGTCATTGATCCACCGCGGGGGCGTCCCTTCGGGGGCGGCGGCTTTACTCACAATGGTAAATGAGGTTCATTTTTTCAAAATTACCTGAACCAATAGGATTTTCATGGGAAATCCTGTTTCCCGTTCTTTGATCCATCTTCCCGGTTACCGGGAGGGTGACCCCCCGCTTTTTCAGAGGTTTTCTCCAGAAAATCAGCATATTCAGAGAGTATTTGAAAATGTTTTTTGTATAATTATGATGAACACCGCCACCCCTGATGGGACGCCCCCGTGGCGGTTTTTAGGGACGGTAAATACAAAAAACCGCCTGTCCCGCTGTGTCTCGAAAAGGCCCTGAGACGGGGAACCATCCCAAATATAAATTTTAATGATTTTCATCATTCAGGATTGAATCCGAACGGTTCATGTGCGTTTCAACAGAGCATTTATTTCGTATTTTTGCCTGAACGGTCCGGTTGTGAATAAAAGCGGATGCAGATGTATCGTTTGAAGTGTTCGGGAAGCCGGCAGAGGTTTTGATTCGTCAGCGTCCGGCCTGATCATTAATTATGAAGTACAGGATTATTTTATCCCCGTCAACGCGTACAGATCCGTCATTATACCCGTTCAGGTGCCTTGGATCTTTCCTAATGCTTCGGCGGCTTTCCCCCGGGTAATCTCATCCTTGTCATTCAATGCCAGCCTGAGTGCATCGATTGCTTTTTCAGATTTTATCTCTCCGAGCGCCCACGCAGCCCCATGCCTGACATAGACATGGTTGTCTTTCAGAGCAAGGATAAGCGGTTCAACCGCTTTTAGCGATTTGCGGTGTCCAAGTGCCCCGGCTGCAGAAGAACGGACAATCTCGGAGGGATCTATGAGTTCTTTTATCAGTTGTTCAACAGATTTTTCTGCTGGATTACCGGACGGGACGATGGATTCTGCATGGGCAGGTTCTCCTTTATTGTGAACCGGTGTCTTTGACTTTGTTTTACTTTTTGAGACCATAATACGTCACAACCTTGTGCCGGGACTTCCCTGATATGACGGATATCGGGATAGATTACGGAACATTCCGGGTAATTTTTGCGGAGGTAAAACGATCATATCCGGGCAGAGCATGTGGATATGTATCAAAGCTCTATTTAGAGATTTCGAGCGTTAGGGTTACCGCTCACCGTGCACTAAAAACGGATAAAAAAGCCGGAGGTGACCTGTCATGTATCCCGGCCGTTCAGGAAGGATCGAATGTAATACCGGGCCGAACCTGAACGCCGAAATATGACGGGTATTTCAGGCAGGCCAGAAAAGTGTCCCGGCCCCCCGCGATGCCCGGGCTTGTGCCGGCCCAATTGACGGGTCCGTTTATCATATGGGGGGTGGTCGGGATTACTACGGGGATCGTTAAGGTAATCAACCGGGATGTACGGTGTATCAACACCTCCCTGATCGGTTTTCACGTTGCAGGGGGTATGAACCGGTGATGCCCCTGTGGCACGGTAATTTCGAACCGGGTGCCCTTGCCCGGTTCCCCGTTCTCAGTGATGGTCATACCGGTGATTGACAGGATCTCGCGGGAGAGGTAGAGGCCAAGGCCGGTATTCCTGCCAAATCCTTTCGTGAATAACTGTTTTTTGTCTTCCATACTGATACCATCGCCATTATCTTCAACAACAATGACCAGGCTCCCGTTCTCCCTCCGGTTCGTAACGCGGATGACATTCATCTGCTCGCCCCCGTATCGCAGGGCATTATCGGCAATATTGTAGAACACTTTCTCCAGCAGTGGATCAGCGAGCACTTCCAGGTTGGGATCTCCGGTCTCAATGCTGATATTCTGCAGGGGCAGGCGATTTACTGCTGTGCTGGTGACCGTGTTTATGTTCTGCCATGCGGGAGCCTTTACCCCCATCTCCTCATAATCCCTGGTAAAACTGATCTGGTGGGCAATGGTATCGGCGATTTTCTTCTCATTGTCAATATACATCTCCATGAGTGCCGGATCTTCAAGTGACCTTCTGGAGAGTTCCAGGTACCCGGATAGTGCCATGAGCTGGTTACGGATGTCATGCCGGGTGATCCCCGAGAGAAGACTGAGTTTCCGGTTCGCCAGCCGGAGTTCCTCTTCTGCCTTTTTCTTAAAGGAAATGTCCCGCGTTACACCCACTACTTCCCCGGTGGGTATGTTATTAGTATCAAATGCCGGAGTAATCACCGTCTCGGTCCATACCGTAGATCCATCCTTGCGGCGGAATTCCAGTTCCATGCCATTGTTAACGGGAATGGCATTGCTGATTTCGACACGGTCTGACCACTGTTGGTGGTGATTTACTATTTTCCGGAATGATTCCGGGGTCAACGCATTGTTAAAGGATTTTGCCATTGCCTCCTCAGGGGTCATACCCAGGAGTCCGGTCACGGATGGGGATACATGGGTCAGTCGCATGTCCGTTCCGGCAGTCCAGATGACATCATGGACATTATCTGCAAGCAGACGATACTTCTCCTCGCTCTCACGGAGCACACGCTCCATCCGGGCACGCTCGATCTCTGCTGCAGCTTTTACCGCGATAATGTCCATAAACTCCCGGATTGACGGTGATGGCTGGAGAGGGCCCCGGGAAAGAGCACAGAGAACGCCGATTACGATTCCTCTGGAATCCCGCAGGGAGGTTCCGGCATATCCCCGGATATTGAGCGTTTCAAGGTCTTTGGCCATCGGGAAAATCTGGATGGCATGATCGGGATATATGCAGAACCCTGTTTCTGCAACATGTTCACAGGGGGTTCCTTTGAGACTATAGGAAAAATCCGGGATATGTTTTCCGTCAAGGTACATGGAAATGACGTTTACCACCGGGTTACCGGGCTGGATCTCACCCAGCATGACACAATCCGCACCCAGCCATGAACTAACGTTTTCCGTAATTTTATGGAGCGAATCAAGACCGGTTGTGCCAACCATGCTCCTTACCATGGCATGGAATGCGGTATCTTTTACCGTGCGTTCGGTAATGTTTTCAATGGTTGAAAGTATATGGGGTTTTCCCCCCATCATGGTAAGACGGGAAGAGAACAGGCTGGTAATTACTTCCCCGGTTTTTATCCTGCACTTTATAACCATGCCATTAACACTCCCGGTCTTTTTCAGGGTGGCTGTCAACTGCTCCCGTTCATTATCAACGGGAAACATATCCAAAGACTCGGCTGTTTTCCCTATCACGTCCTCGCGGGAATAGCCGGTGTTCCGGGTAAATGCGTCATTGACTTCAACAAATCTCCCGTCAACTGCCGATGTGATCGTAAGTGAAACCGGGCTGTGACGGAACACCGTCGAAAATTTGTCTTCTGATTCCCTTAATACCGCTTCAGCATTGCGGCGTTCTGTTACATCCCGAATCGATACAAGCATTGCCGGGGAATCAGCAAACGTGATCTTCTTTCCGATGCACTCGACCCAAACCTCCCCCTTTGTTTCGGTAATGAGTTTATAGCAGACGAGGTACGCGTCCGTTCCCTGCGAAACCTGCCTGATATCCCTGATTACATCATCCTGTGATTCCGGGGCGACAAACTCAAGCACGTTCCTGTTTATCATCGCCGGGAAATTCACCGAATCAATGATAATGCCCATTGCCCGGTTCACAAAGAGTATATTTCCGGTAAAGTCCGTGATCAGGATGCCGTCAAGCGAGTGTTCGACCAGCGCCCGGAACATCTCCTCGCTGGCACGGAGCGCCTGCTCATTTTTATGGAGTTCGTTATAATTCTGCCGGAGTTCTTCTTCTGCAGAAGTAAGCTGTTCGTAGGCAGCGTAGAGTTCCTCATTTTTTTGCAGCAGTTCTTCTTCAATTCGTTTGAGTTTTGTTATTTCTGCAATCATGGTCACGGTGTTGGGCTTGTCATTAATCGTGACCGGTACGCTGGAAAACTGAACCTGGAGTTGTGCCCCGTCTTTTATCGAAAGTGCGAGCGGTACATTCTCAATTTTGCCTGCCAACAGTGCTTTTGATGCGAGCCGGGCTGCATCCCTGACTGAAACCAATCCCAGTTCTATGGGATTTTTCCCCAGTATCTCGTCATCAGTCCACCCGCTGGTTTTCCGGAATGCCTCGTTGATTGCGATGAATTTCTGATCCGGTATACTGTTGATGCAGATAGGGTACGGACTGTTCTCAAAAATGGTACGGAACCTTTTCTCGCTCTCCCTGAGGCCTTCTTCCATTTTTTTCCGTGTTGATATGTCAACAACAACTCCCCGGAATCCGGCAAGGGTATTATCCCGGTAAATCGGAGACGAATAGATGTTAATCGGGAATGTGCCGCCATCCTTTCGCAGGGCCGTATATTCCTGCGGTTCATAGGCTATTCCATCCCGGTTCTTCCGGATATTTTCCATTACGCGTGCGTGCTGGGACGAGTCAATGAAAGAATACGCATTTATTCCCTGTTTAATGTCTTCGGATGTGAATCCTAACGTTGAGAGGGCATGCTGGTTTGCATACGTAACCCGAAAATCCGGATCCAGTTCGAAGATCATCTGCGGGAGGAGTTCGGCAAGTTCGCGGAACTTTCCTTCACTTTCCTTAATGGCATCCTCTGCACGTTTCCGTTCGGTGATGTCCCTGATAGACTCGATTGCCCCGGTAACCTCTCCTGCCGTGTTATAGAGTGGACAAACCTTGACGAGCACGGATAACCGGTCTCCTTTTATGGGAGTGATTATGGACTCTGCCGTGAGAGTGTTGCCGGCCCGTAAAATACTGGAATAGGATTGTGCGATTTTTTCATCGGGTTCATCAATACGGTCAATGAGAACCGGGCGCCGGGTTCCATAGAGCGGAACAGAGTACTCATAATTTCCCTTGCCGAGAACCTCGGCAGCAGAAACACCGGTCATCTCTTCGATCGCCCTGTTCCACGCGATCAATTGTCCGGACCGGTCAATGGCAAACGTGGCATCGGGCAGGAAATTGATGATATCGGAAAGCCGCCTTTCGGAATCGTAGAGTGATCGTTCTGCCCGTTTTCTCAATACTGCCTGCCGGACTTTATGCGCCAGTTCGGCAAACTGGTCTTTGAGGTCGGTGCCTTTCTGGAGATAAAAATCGGCACCATTATTGATCGCATTGATGACAACGTCTTCGCGTCCCCGTCCGGTGAAAAGGATGAACGGTATATCCCCATGCTGCTGACGGATTACTTTTAAAAAAGCAGTCCCATCCATCCCGGGCATCTCGTAATCGGAGATGATCGCGTCAAAGGAATGGTCTTTCAGGTATTCAACTGCATCCCGTGCGGAATTTTTGGTATCAACCGTAAATTCGTTGGACCTTTCCAAAAACAATTTGGTAATCTCAAGGAGAGCCGGCTCGTCGTCAACGTACGGTACCTGAGTACAATGGAAATCCTCATGCAGGCGTGGATATATGGTTATTGAAATTAATTGCACTTAAATCATTATGTTTTTATATGGGGCTATTATACACTATTTTAATGGTATTTTCAGCATCCTTTTCATGTGCAGAACCGCGATTTTCCGGACCTTTGTCCGGGTAGTATTTTTTCAGGTTTTGCCATGGCAGATCCGGCGGGAAGAGGGAGGATGCCGGAATGATAAGGGAAGCGTACGGGAAACGATCCTGCCAAAAAAGGGTTACGGACACGGTTCGTGGCAATGGGCGGGCTGGTGCCGGCCCGGTTGCAGATACGGTGTCCATGGGGATGATAACGGGGATGGAGGCTGCCGGATGTTACCCGGGTCAATCCGTTATGACACCGGTAAACCGGTACGCCCCTTCCGGCACGTTAATCTCGAAGCGGGCACCTTTTCCATAAATCCCTGTTTCTGTGATGGTAATGCCGGTAATGGAGAGAATATCGTGGGAGAGGAAGAGTCCGAGCCCGGTGTTTCTTCCAAAACCTTTTTTGAAGAGGTGGACTTTGTCATCATCCGGAATTCCTTTGCCATTATCTTCAAAGAGGATTATGAGTCCCTTATCCGTTTCTGACGAAGAGATCCTGATTGTGTTCATCAGCTCTCCGCCATACCTGATTGCATTATCCGCCAGGTTGTACAACACCTTTTCAAATAAGGGATCGGCAAAAACGTCAAGGTCCGTGCGATCGATCTCAACACGGATATCTCTCATCGGAAGAGCAGTCACTGTTTTTTGTAAAATGGCATTCATGTTTTGCCATGTCGGGGCATGGACGCCCAGATCCTCATAATGCTGGGTGAAATTGATCTGGTGTTCGATCGTTGCAGCGATGTTCTTTTCCTTAATGATAAATTCCGCTATCTGGGCCGGCTGATCAACTGAGTCCTGGCTGAGTTCAAGATACGTCTGAAGTGCCATGAGCTGGTTACGGATATCATGGCGGGTAATGCCGGAGAGAAGATTGAGTTTTGTATTTGCCGTGCGGAGAGCGTCCTCCATCAGTTTCCGTTCCGTGATTTCGGTTAGCACGCTTAAAATCGCTCTGCTGCCCCGGAACTGGACCGGTACGCTCCTGATAATACAGGTATGCCTCTTTGCATCAGAAGTCTGGATGAGAATCTCGCGGGGCGGCACAGCAACAGAATCTGTTTGTATTTTCCTGATAACCATCCCGCTTGCCGCTCTGTCTTCCGGCGCAATAAATGATTCAATGGGTATTCCTTCTATCTGGTTTTCAGTCATTCCGAGAAATTGCAGGGTTGCCGGATTGGCATACTGGATCGTTCTGCCGTCATGAACAATCACGTAATCCGGCAGGTTATAGGAGAGCGTACAGGTACCGTTCCTCGCTTGCAGCCAAATCATTTTGTGTCCGGACCATATTGAGCATAAGGAAAAATCCTGTCACAAGAATTTCCATGAGAAGGGACAAGGTAAAAAAAATGCTGTTGAAATCGTCAGCGCTGAATATTGTTGCAGGTTGAGCGGCAAATACCCAGGACAGCGATCGGATTATATGGACCATTGCGGTCAGGAAAAGGGCACCGGCAAATGCGTAATTAATATACGGGTTCTCCTGCTTACCAGAAACTACCGTAATGATACCTATGGCGATCAGGCACGGAATAATAGCTGCTGATGAGAGGGATGCACGGATTCCGATGGAATCTTCGATGTAGGTGAAATACAAAAAGAGTAAAAAGAGCGGAAGAAGGATTCCGTAAATCCCGAGAGACAGGGGTTTTGCCCGGGTAAACCGGCTGATACTGTCCACTCGCATGAGGATAGCGAAAATGATCAGGATGTTGGCAATAATGATAGAGATGAAGTCCGGAATAATTCCCCTGAGCATGACGAGGAGATAGCCAACCGATAACAGGATCGCCCCCCATGTCCAGAGACTGAACCCGTCATAGGTCTTCTGGGTCTTCCAGTATATCAGGAGCATGAGGGCTAGGAGCCCGCTCACCAGGAAGAGGATGAGGAGAATCGTTCGTATGTCAAATTCCATAATTCAAACCTTTAAACGGCTGGGTGACCGGGATCTGTCGGGGTGATGAGAACAATGTAGGGTTTTGATATGATTATCGTTTGCGTTATTAAAAACCCGGGATGTTGGTAAAGGGATGCTTTCAGGATTTCTCAAAAATATGGCTCTGTTGTAATCCAAATTTCCGCGATTCGTTTCTTCTTTTCGGCCGCTTGGACGGTGACCCCCTATTTTTGAGGGTTTCCCGGCTCTGTTGAAACCCTCTGAATAAGAGGGGGTCAAGGGGATACTCCCCTTGGGTTGCCTCCCCCTCTGGGGGAGAGAGGGGGTCACCCTCAAAGTAGTCGAGAAAAAGAAGCGAATCGCTGGAAAATAGGATTTCAACAGAGCCCAATTTCCAGCAAATCCGGTTCATCATCTACATACAGGATGGTGATCATTTCAGGTGCTTGCGGTATTTTCGTTTTACTTTAATTACAATTTACTTAAAATGCATCCTTATGGCATTAAACTGGTCCGGGGATACCGGAAATATCCTTAAATCCCGTGTAGCGTATCCGTGCGATCAGAGGTTCGATGGTCGGGGGAATCTCTTCGTCAGCCTCTCTGTCTTCGTTAAAGACCGGGCGGATGCCAGGTGTCCCTGGAAAATGCCCGGATACTTAAATTCTGGAATTTTGTGAACACCGGCATTTTCCCGAATCGATGGGTTGGTTACCTTTCTCTCCTTTTAAAATCTCCCGCGGTGCCTTTTTTTGGGGGCGATTGACCTCCTTTAATGTTGTTGTTTATCGTTGGAATGACCTTACAGGGGTGAATCTGATCCCCGGGGGAAAATACAGCCAATTCGGGCTTCTTTTCACTTTTTGCTCTTCCGGGTTCTACCGGGAAACCCGGTAAAACCCTCCTTTACGGTTCCTGTGGAGAATACGCCCAATTATCGCTTTGTTTGTCAAAATAATGGTGATAAGCCCCTCGCCCAATGCCCGTCAAAGCCCATCACATCGAACCTGTTTTTGGTTTGACGTTTATCCCATACCGTTGCGAAAACCCCGCAGGATTGCGAATACGGAGGTTGTTTTTCCCCCCGGATAATTAAAAAAAGGGACCCTTCTCCCCACTGGTCGGGGTCTGAGTAACGATTCAGTACAGAGGAAATCCCATAAACCAACCGTTAAGCAAATTATATTAAGTTAAAACAAGTTACAATTGTGTTGTATTATTATGCATATCATGGAAGGATTCTTACCGTGGCAGTGGTGCCTGGTCTGGTGGATTGTCGCCCTGCCCTGCCTCATGCTCGGAATATACCAGCTGAAAAAAGTACTGGCTGCTGATCGCGAAGCACTCCCCCTGCTTGGGGTGACGGGTGGATTTATTTTCATCCTGTCATCCTTAAAACTCCCGTCAGTCACGGGCAGTTGTTCCCATCCAACGGGAACCGGGCTCTCAACCATATCCTTCGGCCCCTGGATCACCGCCGTTGTCTGTGCGATTGTTCTCCTGTTCCAGAGCCTGTTCCTTGCCCACGGGGGGCTTTCAGTGCTTGGAGCAAATATTGTCTCCATGGGTATTGTCGGACCGCTGGTGGGATATGGTGTATACCGGTTACTCCGGGACACTTCGGTAAATATCTACATCACGGTCTTTCTGGTAACGGCTCTTGCGGATATGTTTACGTACGTGACCACCTCGCTTGAACTGGCCCTTGCCTACCCGGCAGAGACCGGGGGGTTTGTCAGTTCATTCATGCTGTTCATGGGTATTTTTGCCGTTACCCAGGTTCCCCTTGCGATTGTCGAAGGTGTGGTCCTGGCCCTCGTGTTCAAGTATATCGTAGCGCTTAAACCCGATATCCTGATCCGGTTAAAAATATTCTCAGAAGAAAAGATCAATGCGGCACGGAGTGAGATGTGATGGCATACCGTTATACGCTTGAACTCCTGACGGGTATTGCCATTGTGGCGTTCTGCGCATTGTTCCTGTACACGAGTGCAACGATAAGTGATGCGGAATTTCCCGGGTCTGATAATGTGGGTTCAGGACTTATCGCAAAACTTTCCGGTAATCCTGTTGAGAATTTTGAACCGTTGATCCCCCAGTGGCAGCCTCCAAGCGGGGAAATTGAGGCCTGCCTCTTTGCGCTTCAGGCAGCTGTTGGCGGGATTCTTGTCGGGGGCGTATTTGGTTTCTGGTTCGGCCAGTCACGGCGGCAGAATCCCGGGTGAACTACACAAGCAGCCATGGAGCGCGGGGAAATCTGGTGAGCGGTGACCGTTGCCTGAACGGTTTCTGCACTGGTTTAGTCTTTTGAACGGGATAATTCGCTCAACCGGGGGTCATCCCCCTGAATCAGGTTTCCCGGCCAATCACCATTTTTAATTATTTTTAACTGATTTTTTAACCCGATTTTATTTTTTCGTAATGCTTAATGTTAAATGAAAATTTTTTTATACGATTTAGTGCTACATTGATCGAAATTCGTATGAAAAAACTATTTATTAGCACCCTGATTATTGCAGCGATCCTTGTGGCATTCCTGATATCTGCCGGATGCACTGCGCAGAGCACTCCGTTGAGTACCGCGCAAATGAGTGCGCAAACCACGCCGCAGGCCGATTCCGGGACCTTTTCTGTCATCGATATGGCTAACCGGACCGTTGAAGTCAAAAAAGATCCTCAGCGGATTATCGGTGTGGGCGCCGGTGCCCTGCGGATGATTGTTTATCTCCAGGCTGCTGACCGGGTGGTCGGTGTCGATGATCGCGAACAGATAAAATATGATACTTCCGGGTTCGGTATGCCATCCGGTATCGACAAGCCCTACAATCTCGCAAATCCCGATCTTGCAACCAAACCTTTCATTGGCGGAAAGACCGGTGACCCGGAACTGATCGCTGCACAAAACCCGGACGTGGTTTTCTTCACGTTCACCACCGGCAAGGATGCACAGGCATTGCAGGAAAAAAGCGGCCGTCCGGTTGTTGCCCTGACAACCGGTGATCTCGGCAAGAACAAGGATGTTTTTTACCAGTCGCTCAGGGTGATGGCAAAGATCCTTGGGAAAGAGGAGCGGGCAGATTCCATCACGTCCTATATTGACAGGACGATACAGGATCTCAACGATCGGACAAAGGATATCCCCGCAGATAAACGCCCGCGTGTGTATGTTGGGGGTATTGCCTTTAATGGCGCACACGGTTTCCTCTCTACCGATCCCGGATATGCACCGCTGCTTATGGTAAACGGCAACAATGTTGCAGCCTCAGCAAACAGCGGCGGGCAGATCATGATCGACAAGGAAAAACTGCTGGACTGGAACCCCGATGTCATCTTCATCGATGAAGCGAGTTATGTGCTGGTAAAAGAGGATCTCAAAGACCCGGTCTACCAGTCGCTCCCGGCAGTGAAAAACGGCCGTGTTTACGGCGTTATGCCTTACAACTGGTACGCCAACAATTACGACACCGTGCTCGCTGATGCATACTTTATTGGAAAGACGCTTTATCCCGAACAGTTCGCTGATGTGGACCCTGCACAGAAAGCCGATGAGATCTACACGATGCTTGACGGAAAACCGGTGTACAGGTGAAATGAAGACGCTCTTTGGCGGATTTGTGCCGTTCTCAATGCTCGTGAAATGAGGGTATGGTGATGTGCGACACTATGCCCCCGGTTCCTGATCTTGCAGCAGTGCCGGTGATATCCCCGGCAAACCCGCTCTCCTTTCTTGAGAATGCACTTACCGGTGTTCGCCAGTACCATGCGGTGATGGCAGCCCTCGAACTCGGGTTGTTCGAACTGCTCCGTGAACCAAAGACCGGAGCGGCTTGTGCGATGGCACTGGGATGCAGACCGGAGATTGTCACTCTCATGTGCGAGGGACTGGTCACCCTTGGCCTGCTGGAAAAGACGGGAGACCAATTCTGTAACAGTGAGTTGACAAAAACCTGTCTTGTCAGGGATGCGCCGTTCCCGCAGCAGCATGCGATAGCCTTCCAGAAAAAACTGGCAGCGTTCTGGGCGGATCTTCCCCGGATTGCAAAGGACGGTCCGGTAACCTGTAACCGTCCGCAGATGTTCCGTGACGTAATCATCCCCTCCATGGCAGATAACTGCCCGGTGCGGACTTCTCCAGCAGGTAACTGCCAGGTGTGGCAGCGATTCCCGGAATTTTCCGATGCCCGCCGGATGCTTGACCTGGGCGGGGGACACGGGCTGTACTCTATTGCACTCTGCCAGAAAAATCCTGCACTCAATGCGGTGGTATTTGATCTGCCCCCCGTAACCGGTGCCACGCAGGACTTTATCAAAAAGTACCGGGCCGACCGGGTGAGTGTAATGCCCGGGGATTTCTTTAACGATCCCATCGGCAGCGGGTATGATATCGTCTTTTCATCGTCCAATCCCGGGGGCAAGGTGCCGGAACTAATCCCGAAGATTGCCGGTGCCCTCAACCCGGGTGGTTTGTACATCAACAAACAGGCAATCGATGATGCCCTTTTCGATCCATGGCTCAGCCTTGAATGGAATCTCTGGACCTTTGAAGGAGTGCAGAAACAGGCAACCCGGTATGTCTTTGCCAATAGTGTCCCGTTTGCGGAATATAACCGGCTGCTGGCAGACCATGGTTTTCTCGTGCGGGAGGTTGTGCCGATCGATGCACAGTCGGCGATGACGATCGCAGAGAAGGTGAAGGCATGATCTTCCGGCTACCCGGGCGGAGTGAACCATGCACCTTGAGACCAGTGCCGGTGGGGCATATGGGGCATATACCGGGTATATCCGGAAAAAGCTCCTTTTCCTGTGTGCCTGCACCGGCTGCCTGATACTTCTCGCGTTCATCTCTGTAGGTGTGGGCAGCGTTATGATCCCCTTTTCCGATGTGCTCCAGACGCTGGTATACCATTCATCCGGTAATGTGGAGATGATCATCTGGAACATCCGGCTACCCCGGGTTCTCGCCGCGATCGTCTGCGGTATCGGACTTGCCGCAGCCGGTGTCGTGATGCAATCCGTTCTGCGCAACCCGCTGAGTTCACCGTACACCCTGGGTGTTTCGCAGGCAGCGGCATTCGGTGCAGCGGTGGCAATTACCCTTCTTGGCGCCGGTACGCTCGGGCGTCTTGTTTCAGATTCGATTGTGGTCAACAATCCGTACCTTGTCACGATCTGTGCATTCATCGCATCGCTGGGGGCAACTGCCGTAATTCTTCTTGTGGCAAAATACCGGAGCACGTCTCCTGAAGTGATGATACTGGTGGGAGTTGCGCTTGCGGCATTGTTCACAGCCGGGACAACATTTCTCCAGTACTTCTCCAGCGCCGAACAGATCGCGGCTATCGTCTTCTGGACATTCGGGGATGTGGGGAGGGCAACATGGTCGGATCTCGCTATTATGGTTGCCGTTATCCTGCCCTGCCTTGTCTATTTTATTGTTAAACGCTGGGATTACAATGCGCTGGACAGCGGTGATGAGACGGCTAAGAGTCTGGGCGTCAATGCAGAACGCGTGCGGACGGTGGCGATGTTCCTCTCGTCGCTGATTGCGGCAGTTGTGGTATCGTTCCTTGGCATTATCGGATTTATCGGTCTTGTCAGCCCGCACATGGTAAGGAGAATCATCGGCGATGACCAGAGGTACCTCTTTCCGGGCTCCTGTATTGTCGGGGGTATCATCCTGCTGGGTGCCGATACCGTTGCCCGGATCATCATAGCACCGGCGAGTACTCCCTGCCGGTGTGCTCACCGCGTTTCTCGGTGCCCCGCTCTTTCTGTACCTGCTGATACGGGGGAACCCGTCATGATCCTGAGTGTAGAGAACCTGTCGTTCCGGTATAACAGCCATCCCATTCTTGACAATGTCCGCTGCGAAGCCCGGCCTGATGAGATTGTTGCGATTCTCGGGCCGAACGGGGCCGGTAAAACCACCCTGCTGCGCTGCATGAATGCCATGCTCCGGCCCAAAAACCGGCACGGTCATGCTCGGCGAACAGGACATCCTCTCATCCTCCCGCAGGGAGATTGCCCGGTCGATTGCCCATGTCCCCCAGCATATCGAACCCCCGCGGGTGACCGCGTTCGATGCGATCCTGCTCGGACGGCGACCATGGATTGGCATGAACGTGTGCAGGGATGATCTCTTAAAAGTCCAGGCAATCATCGAACAGCTCAACCTGTCGGCACTTGCGCTCCGGCACGTGGATGCAATGAGCGGCGGGGAACTCCAGAAAGTTGCCATTGCCCGTGCACTGGTGCAGGAACCCCGGGTCATGCTGCTCGATGAACCAACCAGCAGTCTTGACCTGAAAAACCAGCACGAGATCATGCGGTTCATCCGCTCTGTTGTCCACACGCATCACCTCACTGCACTGATGACCATGCACGATCTCAATCTCGCATTACACTATGCTGACCGCTTTGTCCTGCTTAAAGACGGGAAGGTCTTTGCAGCGGGTGGTGAAGAGGTGATTACGCCGGAACTGATCGAAGAGGTATATGGCGTCCCGGTTGCGATCCGGCGCTGGGGCGGGAGGAATGTCGTTGTACCGCATGCGGATTCGGACTATTCCCCGGAACCGCCAGGGATTCCGGCAGGGCGGTGACGGGTATGTGAACATACTGCACAATCCAAAGGAAATCTTTACACGAAAAATCGCCTCTCATTTATCCATTAATAATTTTTGCCAGCCTTATCATCCTTAAAAAAAGAAAACAGGGAAATTCTTTCATAAAAAAGAGCAAACACGTCACGTGATACCTATGACACAATCCATAAAATCCTATCAATGAAGCCGTTGCATTCCACGGGCACGCCTGCCCCGGGCTTGCACTCGGTTACCGGGCGGCAGAGTACGCAATGGACGCCCTCAGGGCCGGCCGTTCTGATGATGAAGATCTTGTCTGTATTGTCGAGAACGATGCCTGCGGCGTCGATGCGATCCAGCTGGTTGCCGGCTGTTCGGTGGGAAAGGGTAACCTGATCCTGCAGGATTTCGGGAAGCATGCCTACACGTTCATCGACCGGAAATACAACCGTGCCATCCGCCTTGTCCCAGAGGCCGGAACCGGTTGTCCAGCGCATCGACCCGGTGGCATCAGCACTCCGGGAAAAAGTGATGGGCGGAACGGCAACACCCGCTGAACACAAAGAGTTCCACGAGCGGCAGGCCGGGGTGATCGACAAAATCCTCATGATGCCGGTTGAGGAACTGTTCCTTGTCAACGAAGTCAAGCCGGAGATCCCGGTGAAGGCAAAGATCTTCGCGTCCGTCCCGTGTGCCAGCTGTGGCGAGATGGTGGCCGAGCACCGGGCCCGGGTCCGCGACGGGAAGTTTGTCTGCATGCCCTGCGCCGGGGAATACGGCCGGGGATGGTAAACGGGAGAAAAAAATCTGTCATGGGGGGGGTGAAGCGTGACAGGGAAAGACCCATTCTATTGTTCCTGGAAAATCAGCCCCCTTTTCCCCGGCCCTTTCCGAATTAATGGTGTTAACGATTTTTTACTATTTTTCATTCACTCAATTGTGGCCGGGTTAACCGGTTCGGCATCCTGTTGGGGCTGGGAACAGCAACACTGACAGATTAATGACGGAAAAATCTGATTTTTTTGGCTCTGTTGAAACAGGCATGAACCGTTCGGGTTCACTCCAGAATTATGAAAATCATTAAAATTTCATATTTGCGATGGTTCCCTGCCTCAGGGCCTCTTCGAGGCACGGCAGGGCAGGGAGGTTTCAGTACATTTCCGTCATTGATCCGCCGCACAGGAAGCCCCTTCGGGGGCGGCGGCGTTTATCCTAATTATACAAAAAACATTTTCAAATACACTCTGAATATGCTGATTATTATGGCCTCCCTCAAAAAACAGGGGGTCCCCCTCCAAACCGTTATTGAGAATCTGTTAATAACAAAAACCGGATTTCAACAAACCACGGCTCTGTTGAACCCCTCTAAAAAAGAGGGTGTCAAGGGGATACTCCCCTTGGGTTGCCTCCCCCTCTGGGGGAGAGAGGGAGTCACCCTCAAAGCAGTCGAGATGATGAAGCGAATAACGGGAAAATAGGATCTCAACAGAGCCCAAACCGTTTTAAAAAAAATTATTCCCGTACAATGGATGCCCCGTGCTCTCCATTGACCATACCTGCGAATAAAAGCGAAGAACCCGGTCCGGGAAAAAGGAGCTGGTGCTGTGATGACACCGGCCCTTACCACATTTTTACCCGTTCCAGTTCCCCACTGATGAATGATCTGAGTGCACCATCTTCATCAGTATCCGCATACCGGTTTCTCAGTTCCTGGATCGCACCATAACTTCTGATGGTTGCGAGTGCAGCTGCGGCACGCTGCCGCGTTTCGGGTTGTTCTTCCTTATCCCTGAGGCGCTCGATGAGAACTTCTACAGCCCGGCCACTCTCAGGCTTTGCAAGCCCTCAATCGCACGAACCCGGATCTCCGGGCTCTGGTCATGGCAGCAGTTAATCAGCGATCGAACCGCACGGGGATCTCCGCTGTTTCCAAGAGCGGTTATTGCCCAGATCCGCTCTTTTGGACTCCTGTCATCCATTGATTTTTCGATGAGTTGGTAGATCATGCCCGTTTTGGGCAGGGAACTATCCCATTCATCAACCATACTATCCGCAATCATACCCATGATTCACCTGGATTTTTTATTTACAACACAGTGCCGGTTCCGTTGTTTACCAACAGAAGATTTCAGGATTAGTTACGAGTGAAACCGAGCTGACGCTTAGTCAGTGCAGTATGTACCGTTCCCATGCTGTATGTGCCGGGATTCAAAAGTGGGTACATCATAATAATATTTTCAGATCTATTATTAATAATTAATCATGTTAAATACAAATAACGCCGGATGTATTCCCTGGATTGCTGAAGGCCTGGCTGAATACGGATTAATAAAAACGGACTCTGGTGAAATAGTTTTGGTCCTGTCAGGTTCCCCGGGGATGTAACAAATCACACTCAGGCACCATTCCAATAAATCCCCCGCAACAAAAAAGGGATCCCCCTCAGCGGTTATTGGGACTAAAAATGTTGAAACCCTCTTACTCTGCAGTGTTTTTGAGTGGTCCTGAAGTGAATAATTCTCAAAATGAGCGATATTCATGGTACTGTGTGAATTCCGGTTCATGTCAGTTTAATATTTGGGAAGGATCCCCGCCTCAGGGCCTCTCTGAGGCACGGCGGGGCAGGGTGGTTTTTTGTATTTAGTGTCCCTAAATCCGCCGCGGGGGCGCCCCTTCGGGAGCGGCGGCGTTCATCATGATTACATAAGAAATTTTCAAATAATATCTGGATATGCTGATTTTCATGTGAAACTCTCAAAAATAGTGGGTCACTATCCAAACGGTTATTGAGATTATGCCAATAACAAAAACAGGATTTCAACAATGCCTGTTCAATCAACTTTTGTGAGTTTCCCGTCCATAAGATCGAAATACAGGCTGTGCAGGTGAATGGTGCGTTCTTTCCTTGCTTTTTTTGTGAGAGGATGTGCTTTCAGGTGTTCCATCTGGAGCCGGATATTTTCCCTTTCTATTAACCGGTATCGTTCCTTAATTTCTTCCGGCGTTTCTGGTTTTTTAATAATAGCGTCAACCCGTTCTTTGGCTTCCCTGGCATTATTCAGCCAGATTGAGATGTATAAATCATCGCTGTCCACGTTATCCAATGCTTTTATCGCGCCGCAGTTGGAATGCCCGCAGATGATGATGTGTTCTACCTTGAGATTCATCAGGGCAAATTCAAGAACCGTTGTGAAATTCCAGTCCTGTAACGGGACGATATTGCCGATATTTCTCTGGACAAACAGTTCCCCGGGAATGGCTCCGGTGATACGTTCAGGATTCACCCGTGAGTCAGAACACCCGATCCACAGGATCTTAGGTCGTTGCCCGTTGACGATTTTCCTCCAGTACGTAATGTTGGGTAAAAAATCAGTTTCACGAAATATCTCATTTCCCATGAACATTCGTTCGATCGGGTCAGATGGTTTAACGTCGGTCCGTTCACTCATATATCCCAAACCTGCACATTTCGAATCTACCTATTAACTGGGATCGTGAGGCAATCAATTGATTTAATGTCCAGCGCGATCTCATGACATTCGCTCGCTTCATGGAAACGTAATATACGATATGATTTCAGTGATAATCGATCGTTCCTGCATGAAATCATCAGTATCTTCCGGAAAAAGTCCCGTTGAGAACTGACAGGAACCACATCTCCGTTATGGCTATCGGGGTATGTTGCATATCCTGTCTGTTGCCAGATCCGCCCGGATTGTCTGGCGGGAGTCTGAAGCAACGAATGAAGGTCTTTGAGAAATGTACCGGAAATGTCGTGAAGGTGGGTTATCATCTGCTTCCAGTCCGGCGAGGGCCATAATCGTTACCCTCTCTCCCCCTGTGCCATACCCGGATCGACCAGAAGGGTTGTGTGTCTGGTGTACCGGTTTTTCATAAAGCAAAAAAGGGAGAATATCAGACTTTCTTCGATGTGTCCCCTTTCATCATAAACTTCACAACAATGAAAACAACGAGAGCAATGATAACGAAATCAATAATCGCCCCCACAAAATCGCCGACAAGCAATTTAACCGGGCCCACTGAAGAACCGAGGCTCTCCAGTCTCCCCCCGGGATGAGGACCGCGATAACGGGCATAATGATATCCGCAACGGTTGCTGTCACCATTTTTGTTGCTGCCGCACCGATAATAAACGCTACAGCAAGGCCGATGACCTGGTACTTCATGAGAAAATCCATGAATTCCGTAACGAGTCCTTTATTTTCTTCTGCCTTTTCTTCCACTTTTTCTTCCACCATGTGTTTGCACCTCATTACAGAGAACGAACGTTTCGTTTTCTCGCAATTGAACAATAACGCTCGCAATATATAATGGCATCTCAATAAAATGGATGAAGCCATTAACCGTTTTATCGAAAAAAGAAAGACTCCGTTTTTTCATGACCGGTAATTCTGGAAATACACCTTTTGGGAGAAATATCCGGTTTATGGCATTGGGGAATAATAAAATATGAAAGGGATCTTGTGGTGAGTTCATCTCCGGTGTGGATTATGGCGGCGCCTTAAAAAAAATCCTGGTTGCACCTATCCCTTTGAGAACCGGATTGCTGCGAGATAAAAACCCGTAACGGGGCACCAGAAAGGGGATGCACAACCGGGAAAGAAAACCCCCTTTTAAAAAAATGAGAACCTGAATGCTCCCCATGTGGTCTGTCAGGTCGCCTATACCAGCGGTGATGGTTCACGATCGCCGGTAACGGGCAACTTCGTTGGCTTGATAAGAACCGGATCATCCGATGCACGGATCTTTTCGATGATAAGCGATTTTCCCGCCGGGGTCATGGCAAAAACCGGAATCGATATTCCTGCCTGTACGAGTGCGAGTGACCCGGCAATTTCCCGTATGGGTTTTGACGCACAGGACGTAACGAGATCGGATGCACCGACGAGCCTTGCTGCTTCAACATTGGATAACCCGCTGACATGAACGGCAACAATAAGGGTGTCCGGGTAGGTTGCACGGATTGCCTCTGCATCGGCAGGTAAAGCAACGGTGACCGCAATGCGACGGAATCCTTTGAGGTGTGCGAGCGCAGCACCCGACTGCTGATCCATCCGTGCATTGACCGGATCAAGGACATATCCCCCGTTCTGTTCGATCCTTTCTATTACTGACGGGTATGGGCAGGTAGACACGAGTCCCGACATCCTGCCGCCGATTCCCTGTACCATTTCCGGGGTAGTGGCAACCACCGTACCGGCGCCATCACATGCGATAACCGCAGCATCGAGCATACCGGAGCTGGATCCCGAAACTGATCAGTTCCGATGCCCCGAACCCGACAAACGGACGGGTATCCAGCACCTCGCGTTCAGGAGTGCACATACCGAATGCCCGGATCCGGTGTTCAATATTTGCCTTGACCGCTTCCGGTGTGATTGCCGGAACGGGGAATGCAAACCGTTTTGCCAGCGGGCAGTCAGCAATGATCGGTTTTCCGACTTCGACTACCTTCCCGTCGCGCACCACGACACGGCATTTACCAATCGCTTCAATGATATGCTCGTCTTTTTGTGCTGTCATGATCACAGGTCCTTAAGGATAATTGCCATAATCCCTATTGAGGTACATGGTTACCGGGAACTTTTATTTCACCGGTCCTGGTACGAATACATATCAGACAATACTACTGATATTTTTGTATGGAAAGCGGTTCGCGACTCTGGGAGATTGATGTTGTCCGGGGTATTGCGATCCTTATGATGGTCCTGTACCATACTCTGTTCGATATCAGTTTTTTTGGCATTGCTCCGGTCAATGTCTCAAGCGGGTTCTGGCATTATTTTGCCTACGCAACTGCATCGCTGTTCCTTCTGGTAGTGGGGGTGTCATTGATCATCAGTCATGCCCGGGCAGAACAAAAAATTACCGGCTTTTTGCTTGCGAAAAAATATTTTATCCGGGGTGCGGGAATTTTTTCCCTCGGGCTTCTGGTCACGCTCGGTACCTGGTTATACCTCAGTGAAGGTTTTGTCATCTTCGGTATCCTGCACCTGATCGGGATTTCGATCATGCTCTCCCCGTTCTTTTTCCGGTTCCGGCAATGGAATATCATACCGGGAATTACCTTCATCGCAATTGGATTGTGGGTAATCAGTGGTCCCGGACCTATGTACCTGCTCCCGTTCGGTATTCATCCCGCGAATTTTATGTCCGTAGACTATACGCCTCTCTTTCCCTGGTTCGGCGTGGTGCTGTGTGGTATGGGTATCGGGGAATTCCTGTACCCTGCCGGCAAGCGGAGGTATTCGTTCCGCTCATTACCTGGTTTTTTGGTTGCCCCCCTTTCGTGTGCGGGCCGTCACTCTCTTGTGATATACCTGGTTCACCAGCCGGTGATCATTATCCTGCTGGCGCTTATTACCGGCACCCGGGTGTTGTGAGAGGAAACCTGCCCGAAGTCCGGATCCCCTACCGAAAAGGCGATCCGCTTTTTCACGATTTCGGATTTCACCCTATGAAATAATAGACGAACGATCCCCATGAAAAATGAACCGATTGGGAAATCTCCTGAAATGTCACAACCTATATACCGACATGCCTCCCACATTTCGTATCCAGTGCTATACAATCCGGTGACTCCATGACCCGTACCCTCCCGATTCTCATCCTCATCATTGCCATGGTGTGCATACTTTTTGCAGCCGGGTGCACTTCACCGTTCGATGAAACAAACCAGTCCGCTACTACACCTCCGGAAGTAGCAGCAGTTCCCGGCCAGTTACAAGGTGACTATCGCCCAACCCGAAGAAAGGTCCCGGTTCATCCGGATGGATACCGATGTGTATAACCAGGGTGAGGTTGTCGAATTTTATATTAAAGGCGAAGGAAGCGGAACGCTTGAATGTCTGAACGATCCCCCGACCTTCTCGGTAAAATTCCAGACCGGCAGGGGTGTCTGGGCAACAAAAATGGGAGCCGATAACCCTGTTGAAACCAATAAAACCTATATCGGCGCAGGAAAATCCTCGCCAATGTACCGGTTCACCACTGATGGCTGGGAACCAAACCGCTACCGCATTGTATCGGATTGCGGCGTATACCGCGATTTCCTGCTCCGTCCCGTACCCACCCCGGAACCAACTATCTGCCCTCCTGCCCTGAATGATCCATTATGGGTTCGCATCGATCCCATCAGCGACCAGAAAGCCGGGAAACCCTTTTCCATCAGCGGAACAACCAACCGGGCTGTTGATGAAGAACTCAAATACCTGATATTTCCCCGCGGGATGCTGCCGGAGAATATGAACACGGAAAATGAAAAGACCCTGTCCACACTGGTATCTGAAGGGGTATGTGGTGAAAATACCTGGTCTGTTGACCTTGCCATCTCCACTCCCCAGGAGTATTACGTCATGATCTCGGCAGGTTCGCAGAATGCCACGGCAATAAAACGGTTCATGGTGTTATAATCTCTTTAATGCCAGAGTAAACCGGAATTCCCGGCACCGGATCAGGGATAACTCCTTAAAGAAGCCGGCAAAAATGGTGTGAGCGGAATCATCCATGATCCTGAAATTATTCACCCTGACCCTTGAACCCGTAAACCCGGTACAGTTTTCCCTGAGTGAATTCCGGTCGTATCTTTCCGGGAAACTGGGTGAATACACAACGCTTCACAAAGATCAGGCAGGCGACTTCATTCATCGCTACCCGGTGGTCCAGTGCAAGCAGATCAAAAATATGTTTATCGTCATCGGCATCAGCCAGGGTGCAGAATTCCTGTACCGGCGCACGGCAGGGCATCAGCAAATTGCCGATGGCAACAATACCTGCACAATTCTTGAGCGGGATACCTCTCTCCGGCAGGAAGAGTTCGGGATTTCTGATGCTATGTATACGTATGAGTTCCTGACACCGTGGCTTGCCCTGAACCAGCAGAATGCAAAGAAGTTCTATGACCTTAAAGGCAAGCCCGATCGTGATGCATTCATGCTGGGGATCCTTGAAGGGAACCTCGCAACACTGGCAAAATCACTGGACTATAAATCTCCCGTACCGATCAGCTGCGAAGCCAGACTCAAGTTCCGGATAGACCGCATTGAACGTGAAAATGTGATCGTCTTTTTAGGAAAGTTCCGGACAACCCTTCGGATTCCGGATTATTTCGGGATAGGGCAATCCGTTTCGCAGGGATTTGGCACGATACGGGTCCTGCCTCCGGACTAAAAGGAACCCGGGAGCAGTACCCGGACGGTTACCGGGCCTTATACATTACCGCATCCGTGATATCTTCGAGCGTTTCGAGCACGCCAAGAACCCTTCCCTTCGTATCCCGGATAATGGCTGCTGTGAAATACAGCCAGGTACCTTCATTTCCCATCCTCGGGAAAAAGTCCGTGGCTTCATACGCTCCTTTCACCAGCCGGGACTTGTTGTATTTCCCGGAATACCACTTGGGAAGATCATCGATCAGGCCATCGAGCAGAAGATCCGCAAGACACGGCCTCTGCGTTTCGTAAAATGCCCGCCAGTGCTGGTCAGTACCAATGACCTCTTCAGCTTTTATGCCGGTGTGTTCTTCAAGAGCCCGGTTCCAGAAGATAATTTTGTGGTTCTTATCCAGCATGAACTGCGGGACGGGGGAGCCCTGGATGACTTCATTTATCTGTATATCGCGTTCATGGATCTCCGCTTCTTTCCGCTCGTGAATATCCTGTATGATCGCAATTACATTCTGGACACCGTGGATGGTTACTATTGAAAGGGAGATCTCTGCCGGAATTATCTCCCCGGTGATTTTCTGCAGCTGGATCTCGCGGTGCTTACGGGCGAAAGGGCCAAAAGCGGCTTCAAAATATTTCCTGAGATCCGATTTATCATTATTCCGGTATTTTTCCGGGGAGAACAGGGTGAAAAAATTCTGCCTGAATACGGATTTGACATCCGCTCCGAATAATTCCGCGGCAGCCGGATTCCAGTACGTTATAACACCGCTCCTTTCAAGAAGGACAATGGCATCATTTGCAGAGGTGGTGATCCCGCGGAACATCTCCTCGTGCTCCATTAACTCTTTTTTTGCCAGCAGTTTATCGGTGATATCATTTCCCACAATAATATATCCGGTGGGTTTGTTGTCATCCCCGGTTAGTTCCCGTGTGTTCCATGAAATATACCGTGTCATCCCCCGTTTTGTGAGGATATGGGTCTCGATGTTTTCCAGGGTACTTGTTATTCCTGATGATATCCCGGATCATTGTTGTCACTTCGCGACGGTACCGGGATCGGGATACAGCCATTTCCACACATTGGCATGGCCGATGACTTCCTCTTTTGTATCAGCCGGTAATCTCTTCTGCTGCTTTATTCCAGATGAGCACATGGTTATGGGTGTCTAAAAAAGTCATCCAGAGTTTTGCATTGACGATGATGCTTTTCTGGAACTCTGCATAGCGCCTGATATCGCTTTTTGCCTTTGCAATCCCGGTAATGTCTGTTCCCAGCACAATAAAGCCGAAGCTTTTTTCATTCTCTCCGGTGAGTTCGCGCGTGTTCCATGATATCTTTTTGATCTCCTTGTTTTTGGTGACAATGGATGTCTCGAAATTTTCAAGGAATTTTTTTGACCGGATGTTTTCTATGATCTTGTGAGTGACCTCTTTCCGGTAAGACGCATCGGGATAGATCCATTTCCAGATGGTGTTATGGCCCAGCACTTCATCTGCAGAATAGCCGGTGATCTCCTGTGCAGCACGGTTCCATATGACAACATTCCTGTCCTTATCCAGAAATGTCATCCAGAGTTTTGCGTTGATGATGATGCTTTCAAGAAACTGGGTAAGGGCGTGTGAGTCTAACGTGGATGCCCATTCCTGCTGGATACCCACCATCTTTTTTTCTGGTGCCGGTGACTTTTCCATCTGAATTCCTCGGTGGTAGTGACCACGCCCCGGAAAAATCAGGGTTTCTGAGATCGTGGCGATCACTATGGGTTGATAAGTGAGTGTATTCTCTGGTTTGTCATAATCAATCTTTGGTTGCTATTTAACCTTCAAAATAAAAGAGGGAGAATTTTCAGGTTAATCCGACTTTGTTCAAACGCACATGAACGGGCGTTCGCACCCTGACAATGAAACTCCAAGATATTGCGATGGTCCCCTGCCTCAGGGCCTCTCTTTAGGCACGGCAGGGCAAGGAGGTTTCAGCACATTTCCGTCATTGATCCGCCGCACAGGAAGCCCCGTCAGGGGCGGCGGGGTTTATCACAATGATGAATGATGTTTGTTTTTCACTATTACCTGAACCAATCGGATTTTCATGGGAAACCCTCTAAAAAAGAGGAGGTCAAGGGGATGCTCCCCTAGGGCTGCTTCCCTGCTATGGGGAAGAGGGGGGGTCACCCTCCAAACAACCGATATGAAGAAACGAAATATTGGAAAACAGGATTTTAACAGACCCGTTAACCTACAAAAAGAGCGGCACGTCCTTAAACTCCGTTACGTCAAACATACCCCTGTCGGTGATTCTCAGCGAGGGTATCACGGTTAAGGAAAGAAACGAGAGGTACATGAAAGGATCATCAATTCCGCACATCTTTTGGGTGACCTCATGGAGTTCTTCCATGCGGGTTGCAACGGCCTGATAGGGCAGTGTTGACATCAGTCCGCCACAGTCCAGCGGGAGGCGGGCTTCCTTCTCCCCGGAGATGGCGACCATCCCCCCCTTCATCTGTTTCACAGCCTCAACTGCCCGCAGGATCTCTTCGTCACTGGTTCCGACCGCAATCAGGTTGTGGGCATCATGGGCGACACTGGATGCGATTGCACCGTCCTTAAACCCAAAACCATGAACAAGTCCGATACCGTGTGCACCGGTGCGTACCGGTTGCAGACCACCACTTTAAGGATGTCATGTTCGGATTCGGCACGTTCTTTCATGGAAATTTTCAGGGATTCTGTTACGATCTGGTGCGGAATAATACCGATAACCCGTGCAGTGCCTTTATCGGGTAGCCGTAATGCATCTGCGGAGGGAACAGTGCACGGGAATGCCGGTTTCAGGTTGTGTTCTCCGCCCGGCAGGGTATCTGCCAGTTCCTTACCGGCAACAAATACCTGCTGTACAATAAAGGTGCGGGGATCATTGATGACGCAGAAATCTGCCCTGCGCCCGGGTGTCAGGGCGCCACGATCATAAAGCCCGAACCGTTCGGATGCAGACAGGGTAGCCATGCGGATCGCAAGTTCGGGTGATACTCCGCATTCGATGGCCGTGCGGATGCAGCGATCGATATGCCCGTTGTTCATCAGCAGGTCCGCATGGCAGTCGTCAGTTGCAAAACAACAGCGGGAAACGGTGAGCGGGGTGATCAGGGGGGCAAGTTCTTTGATATTGCGTTCTGTCGAACCTTCCCGGATATACAGGAACATGCCTTTATGCAATTTTTCTTCGGCTTCAGAAAGGGTAGTGCATTCGTGATCGCTCTGGAGCCCGGCAAGGATGTAGGCATTCAGGTCATTGCCGGAGAGCATGGGGGCGTGGCCGTCCCGGAGGGAAAAAAGCTCCAGTTTTCTTCCGATTTCCGCATCAGCGCCAAGAACCCCGGGATAGTTCATCATCTCGCCCAGACCTGAGACGCCCTCACGGTCTTTGAACCGGGCAAGATCTTTCGCATCAAGGACAGCCCCTCCGACATCCATCGGTGTCGCCGGGACACAGGATGGAAGCATATACCGGATATCAACCGGAAGTCCTGACCGCTGGGACAGCATCCAGTCAATACCGGCACTCCCGGCAACATTGGCAATCTCATGGGGATCGGCAATTACAGTTGCAGTCCCGTGCTGCGCTACGAGCCGTGCGTATTCCCCGGGGGTGAGCAGGGAGCTTTCGATATGGACATGGGCATCGATGAGGCCGGCAACAATGTATTTCCCGTTGAGATCGTACTCTTTTTTCCCGGAATAATCCCCGGTGCCAAGAATAATTCCGTCTTTGACGGCAAGGTTCCCTTCATCCCATGTGCAGGTAAACGGGTTGAAGATTTTTGCGTTGGTGAATACTGCATCCGCCGGGGCAGTGCCCCGGGCTGCATTGATTGTTTCCAAAGAAAATACGGTCATACTGGTTACACCACGATATCCCGGATAACGGCAGTTTTTCGTTCGCCGTTTCCGATAAGGTAAATATAGAGTTTGTAGCTGCCCGGTTCAAGCGACACCGGGAGGGAAACCTGATTTTTCCCTTTTGTTAAGGGAGCCGGGCGTACACGACCCGGTATTCATTCTGGTGAAGATCCCTGATCTGGTAGATGGTCACCTGTATTCGTGCATCAGCACTATTGTCACTGCTGCTCAGGTTGACGATGATCTCCCCGTTGTCGTACCGGGCATCATCAATTGCGGGAGATGTACACCCGGCAATGATGACGAGCATGACGCAGAGAAGAAGGAGAGAAAATCTGTGCAGCCCGCTCATGATCCAATGGTAAAACGGCAAGGTTAAAAACCGTATGGTTATCTGGCGGACCTGTCGCTGCGGGTTGAAATGAAACGGTTCGGTTATTTCAGTCGGAAATCATGGAGTCCGATCCTGCTGATACGGACATGGACTATTGAGTTCACACCCCATCATAGCGTTTCTTATGAAAATCAGCATATTCAGATACGATTTGAAAATGGTTTTTGTATCATTATGATGAACGCCGCCGCCCCCGATGGGACGCCCCCGTGGCGGATCAATGAAGGAAATGTACTGAAACTTCCCAGCCCTGCCGTGCCTGAAGAGAGGCCCAGAGGCAAAGGAACCATCGCACTATCAGGGATTTTCATTGTTCTGGAGTGAACGCCCGTTCATGTGTGTTTCAACAGAGCCCAAAGCAAAAAAAAAGAACCATTTCCATGCTGCGTCCACAGCAGAACTGCATTAACAGAAGATGAAAGAAAATCTAACACGGAGATTGTTTTACGGTTGCATGGGCGCTGCGGATAATCTGCGTTAATTCAGGAAATTCCTCTAATGGATTTCCGCGTCGCTGAACATATGCCGCCTTACATTTTTCCAGTGAGTCTCTCATTTCATCATCCAGATCCCTGCCTGAATACAGGATGAACATTGCATCACACCCGCAGGAACGCAGGTGTGCCATCAGCAAACACCCGTTCATTCCCGGCATAGTATAATCGAATATAATAGCATCGAACTTTTGTGATCGTGCAAGTTCAATAGCCCCGGCTGGTGAATTGCATGTCTGGATCGCAAAATCCGGCTCCCGGTCAAGTTTGCGGCAGGTAAGATCCAGAAGTACGGGGTCATCGTCAACAAGGAGCACAGAGATCATGAAAATCATCTTCTTACCGGTATACTAAGATTGGTGTGCGGTAAAATATATCGGGTTGCTCCGGTGTGCTGTACCGGACAATGCCCCATGAGTGATTGTGAAAATAGTCTGCACAGACTTTCGGTAAACCGGGACGTGTCATATGCAATGCATTATACGACATTCTTCCCTAGTTGTATAAACATACCCGTACTTCCTGCACAGCAACCCGTGGTTAAGGCTATATAGTTTGATAGGAAGGTTCTGTATCAGGAATAGAAAATTCCCGGGCATCCCCATAAGGATGAACCCGGTACTATATGTGCAACGTGTGATCTGGTATGATTAACGTACTCTACACAGATGATGAACCCGCCCTTCTCGAGATAGGGAAACTGTTTCTTGAGCAGTCAGGAGAGATTCAGGTAGAGACTGCCATTTCCGCGATTGAAGGTTTACGTCTGCTGGAGGATCACACTTTTGATGCTGTTGTTTCTGATTACCAGATGCCGGGGATGGATGGGATCACCTTCCTTAAGCAGCTCAAGGCATCAGGAAATACCACGCCGTTCATCATCTTCACTGGCAGGGGTCGTGAAGAGGTGGTCATTGAAGCACTTAACGGGGGTGCTGATTTTTATATCCAGAAGGGCGGCGAACCCCTGTCCCAGTTTGCCGAACTTATCCATAAGATAAAAATTGCCGTAGGGCGCAAACGGGCCGGAGATGCACAGCAGCAGGACGAGATCCGGGTCCAGACGTTGTTGGCGTTTTACCAGATGACCTCTGCGCCGTTAAAGGAACTGATGTCCTTTGCCATAGAAAAGATCGTTGAGATCTCCACAAGTTCGATTGGGTATCTCGCGTTTGTCAACGATGATGAGACCCTGCTTACCATGTATGCGTGGTCAGCTCGGGCAATGAAGGAATGCGCAACCCGCGAAAAACCGATTGAATATCCCCTCCACACAACCGGGTTATGGGGAGAGGCAGTCCGTCAGCGCCGCCCGGTGATCACCAATGATTATGCAGCCAAAAATCCCCTGAAAAAGGGACATCCGCGGGGGCATGTTCCTATCATCAGGCACATGAATATCCCGGTCTTTGATGGCGATCGGATCGTCATGGTTGCCGGTGTAGGAAACAAAACGTCTGATTATGACCAGCGGGATGTCCAGGAACTCTCGCTCCTGATGAGCGGGTTATGGAATGTTATCAAAGCACGCCGGGCTGAAGAGGAACTCTTAAAGAAAAACGAGGAACTGGGAGCATCGTATGAGCAGCTGGCTTCTGCGGAAGAGAAACTCCGTGCCAAGGTAGATGAGCTGACCCGGCAGGAACTGGTGCTCCGGGAGAGCAGGCGCCAGCTTGATGCAATGGCCGCAAACATTCCCGGGGTTGTATACCGGTTTTTCGTGAACCCAGACGGGACTTACGGGTTTGATTATATCAGCGAGCGCAGCCGGCAGATACTGGGAATCGAAAACGACCCGGCGACATTTTTTGCCCGGATAACTGAAGGTATCGTTCCAGAAGACCGGGAACGGTTCCTCAGTTCTTATCCGGCACGCGATCAGCACGAAAACGCTCTGGGAAATTGAAGGCCGGTATGTCAAACCCTCCGGGAAACGGATCTGGATAAGCGCGATGTCAAGCCCGGTAATGGAAGACAACCTGCTCATCTTCGATGGTGTATTTTTTGATAATACCGCCCGGAAGCATGCCGAAGAAGAACTCTTAAAGAAAAACGAGGAACTGGGTGCATCGTATGAGCAACTTGCTGCCGCTGGAGAAGAACTCCGTGCGAACCTTCATGAACTGACCCGGCAGGAACGGGAACTCCGGGAGAGCGAAGAGCGGTACCACCAGTTTTTCAAAACAACGTTAGACAGCACCTTCATCACAACTGCTGACGGGCGGTGGGTAGACTGCAATGACGCCTTAGTGGAAACTTTCGGGTATAACAGTCGTGAGGACGTATTCAGCAGGCCCGTATCAGCGTTCTATGCACATCCCGAAGACAGGGCGGCGTTCCTTAAAATTGTTGAACGGGATGGATATGTAAAAGAATATCCCCTCCTGTGGAGGAAAAAAGACGGGACGATCGTTGATGGCCTTATCACTATTGTACCCCAGAAAAATCCGGACGGTTCTGTTAAAGGTTTTATCGGCACTGTCCACGATGTCACCGGTAAAAAACGGGTTTCTGCCCCCCTTTCCACTCGCGAACCATTCAACCAGGGCCGCGTGGAAAACCTGCCGGATTACATTGTCGTCTATGATCAGGATAGAAAGATTCTTTACGTAAACCCGTCTGTGGAAAGTGCGCTCGGTTATGATGCAGACACGATGATCGGCACATCAATACTCTCGTATATAGCGGAAGAATCCCGGAACCGGGCTCATGAAAACATGACTGCACATGATGAAATGGGAATAATTCCTGTGTACGAGATCGATCTAATCGCACGTGACGGTTTCCGCAGAACGGTGATTGTGAAAGGAACACAGATCCTGTACGATAACAATCCTGCGACCCTCCTGCTTCTCATTGACATGACCATGCGAAAGGCGCTTGAAGATCAGCTCAAGGCTCGTGCTGCAGAGCTCTCCCAGATCTCAACCGCATTCCGGCAGGCGAATAAAAAACTCATGCTCTTATCCAGTATCACCCGGCACGATATCAACAACCAGCTCACGGTGATCCTGGGCTATCTCGGATTACTCGAAAATACGCAGTCCGATCCCGAACTCAATGAATTTTTCCTCAAGGTTATCCATGCGGCAAGGCGCATCTCTTCCATGATCGAGTTTACCAAGGAATATGAGGAGATCGGGGTATCGGATCCTACATGGCAGGACATAAAAATCGTGGTATACATTGCCGCAAAAGAAGCCCCGCTCGGGCATGTCCTGCTGAAAAATGACATTCCTGCCGGTACTGAAGTGTTTGCCGACCCGCTCATTGCCAAGGTCTGTTACAACCTGATGGATAATGCGGTGCGGTATGGCGGGAAGATTACGACCATCCGGTTCGCGGTTGAGGACCCTGAAGGGGATCTGAAACTCATATGCGAGGATGACGGCGACGGTGTTGCTGCAGATGAGAAGGAACGGATCTTTGAGCGCGGTTTTGGGAAAAACACCGGGCTTGGACTTGCGCTTTCGCGGGAGATCCTCTCTCTCACCGGTATCACTATCCGTGAAACCGGGACGCCGGGAAAGGGAGCACGGTTTGAGATGACGGTGCCAAAAGATATCTGGCGGACAACCGGAAAGGGACCATAATGGGAGCGGCAATCCGGGTTCTCTATGTGGATGATGAATCCACACTTCTTGAGATCAGCAAACTCTTCCTCGAAGCGGGAGGGGAGTTTGTCGTTGATACGCTCCAGTCTGCACAGGATGCACTTCTCCTGCTGGAGACGGAGCGGTATGACGCCATTATCTCTGACTACCAGATGCCGGAGATGGACGGCATTGAATTTTTGAAAACGCTGCGTGCCGCGGGCAATACTATCCCCTTTATCCTCTTCACCGGGCGGGGGCGTGAGGAGATTGTTATCCAGGCACTGAACCATGGTGCTGATTTCTACCTCCAGAAAGGCGGTGAACCCCGGTCACTGTATGCAGAACTTGCTCACAAGATTCACCAGTCCGTGAACCGGAAACGGTCTGAAGAGGCACTTAAAGAGAGTGAGATGCGCTTCAGGCAGGTATTCGAAACCCTGCCCATTGGCCTGTGGCTTGCAGATAAAAACGGGAAGCTCATCATGGGAAATCCTGCCGGGCAGAAGATCTGGGGGGCAGAGCCCCATTTCGGCCAGGAAGAGTATGGTGCCTTCAAGGCATGGCGCATGCCATCCCGCGAGCAGATCCGTCCTGATGACTGGGCGCTTGCCCATGCCGTGAATGAAGGAAGGGTCACTGAGCACGAACTTCTCGAGATTGAAGCGTTCAATGGCATTCATAAACATATTCTGAACTGGGTATCTCCGGTCAAAAATGAGAACGATGAGATCTTCGGTGCATTTGTCATCAACCAGGATATCACGGAATCGGAGCATGCGATCAAGGCGCTGCACGAGAGTGAATGCAGGTTCCGGGCGATCTTTAATGCAACATTTGAGTTCATGGCCCTGCTTGAGCCTGATGGAAATATCGTAGTGGTAAATGAAACGGCCCTGCAGTTTGGCGGTTTTTCGCTGGCTGACGTCATACACAAACCCTTCTGGGAAATCCTCTGGTGGACAATTTCTCCGGAAATTTCTGCCCGTCTGAAGGATGCCGTTTCCCGTGTTGCGTCAGGTGAATTTGTACGGTACGAAGTGGATGTTCTGGGTAAAGATAACCGGGTAGTTACCATTGACTTCTCGTTAAAGCCAGTCCGGGATGGTTCAGGAACCATTACTTCCCTTGTGGCTGAGGGGCGGGATATCTCCGGGATTAAACGGACAGAACAACTTTTACGGCAGCAGACTGATGCCATGGAATCTGCGATCGATGGTATGGCCATCCTTGACAAAAACCAGCAGTATAGCTGACATGAACCCGGCCCATGCACGGTTTTACGGATATGATTCTCCTGAAGAACTTATCGGGAAGTCCTGGCGTCTCCTGTATGACGAAGAAGAGTTAATCCGGTTCGAACGGGAGATCATGCCGGAGTTTATCAGGAAGGGAAATTTCCGGGGAGTGACACGGGGAAAGAAAAAAGATGGCAGCACCTATCCGCAGGAAATATCGCTCACAGCACTGGAGGACGGCGGACTTATCTGTATCGTGCGGGACATTACTGAACAAAAAAATATTGAAGACGCACTTCGGGAAAGTGAGGAACGGTTCCGTACTCTTGCAGCTTATATTCAGGATCCTGTCCTTATCCTTGATTTCGACGGGAGTGTGCAGTATGCCAACAATGCAGCATTCCGGTTCGTAGGAATCCCGCCTTCGCTTGATGTGAGTTCGGAGAATATTGCCACGTTCATTGCACCGGAGTCGCAGGAGAAGGCACTTGCGGATCTGGAAAAGGTCCGGGTGAGCGGGGGCCCTCTTATTGCGGAATACCGGATGCGGACTGCGCAGGGAGAGATCAAATGGGTTGAGGCGGTGGGTACACGGGTTTCGTGGAATAAAACAGACCGGGACCTGGTTGCCCTCCGCGATATTACCTCACGTAAACAAGCGGAAGAAGAACTACGTCTCAAGGATAATGCCATTGAATCCTCAATAAACGCGATTGCCATCGGAGATTTGTCGGGTAACCTGACCTATGTTAATCCGGCGTTTCTTTCTATCTGGGGCTATGAGGACCGGAATGAAGTGCTTGGCCGATCGGCAATCTCCTTCTGGATTGTGGAAGATGAAGCTCAACAGGTTTTTGAAGAGATACACGCAACGGGAAAATGGTCCGGGCAGATGACGGGGCGAAAAAAAGATGGTACATCCATTCAGGTTCAATTGTCGGGAAACCTGATCCGTGGTGCTTCCGGTGAGCCCGTTGCCATGATGAGCTCATTTATTGATATCACCGATCAAAAGCGGATCGAAAAGGCACTCCGGCAGAGTGAACAAAAATTCCGCAGCATGGTGGAAGCATCGCCGGATATAATCTGGGAGACCGATACCCGGGGAAATTTCACGTATGTGAGTCCCCAATCCAGCCAACAGTCTGGTTACCCCCCGGAAGAGCTCATCGGTTCACCGTTACTAAAGCTCGTTTCTCCGGAATCACTGGACGCCATGCATAAAATATTCCTTTCCATTATCCAGGATAAATCTTCATTTATCACGTTTGAAATTCCGGCAGTCCACCGGAATGGCAGCGTGGTTGTCCTTGAAATCCGTTCGGTAATTATAAACGATGAAGACGGGCAGGTTATCGGCTTACGGGGGATTGCACGGGACATTACTGAACGCAGGAAGGCAGAAGAATCATTACAGCTGGCAAACCGGAAACTCCATCTCCTCTCCAGCATCACCCGGCATGACATCAATAACCAGCTTTCTATCATGCGGGGTTATTGTAAACTCCTGGAAACGAAGATGCATGACCCGGCTTTCTCCGGGTATTTCGAGAAAGTCAATGCATCTTCTGAACGGATCTCTTCTATTATCAGATTTACGCGTGAATATGAAGATCTGGGTGTCAAAACCTCTGCATGGCAGGACATATGGCAGTTACTGGAACCAGCAACCCGGGATTTAGGTCTGGGGCATATCCGGCTCATCAATGATCTCCCCCCGGTATGGAGGGTACTTGCTGATCCGCTGATTGTCAGGGTCTTTTTTAACCTGGTGGATAATGCCGTGCGCTACGGGGGGAAGATCACGACTATCCGGTTTTCGGTTAAGGAGTCCGGTGAGGATCAGGTCATCGTGTGCGAAAATGATGGTGAGAGTATACCGTACGATGAGAAGGAGAAGATTTTTGAGCGGGGTTTCGGGAAGAATACCGGCTTCGGGCTCTTTCTCATCCGTGAAATCCTTGCGATTACCCATATCACTATCAAAGAGACGGGAGAACCGGGAAAAGGAGCACGATTCGAGATGATGGTGCCGAGAGGAAACTACCGGTTTGGCGATATCACGGATGTGCGGGACAGCATAAAAGACGAGTAAGAAATTGATCGGGAGACGCGGATCGTTCTTTAGCGTACGGGTAAAAACATTCCTGCGTGGAGAACACAATCCTGAAATTCCGGTAGCCCGGTGTGTTCACACGTTCCGGCACAATGATTTCTGTTTTTATACAGGACACCGGCTCTGTTGAAACGCACATGAACGGGCGTTAACTCCTGAATTATGAAAATCATTAAAATTTCATATTGGGGAGGGCTCCCCGCCTCAGGGCCTCTTCGAGGCACGGCGGGGCATGGAGGTTTTTTGTATTTACCGCCCCTAAAACCGCCGCGGGGGCGTCCCATCGGGGGCGGCGGCGTTCATCATAATTATACAAAAAACATTTTCAAATTCTATTTGAATATGCTGATTTAATATGAAAATGCCAACATCATTTTCATTTTGTCTGCTTGTAGCCCTTTGGCATCATGTCTGTTTTCATGGGAAATCCTATTTTTCCGTTCTTCACTTCTTCTTCTCGCGTGCTTGGAGGGTGACCCCCTCTCTCTCCCGGAGGGGGAGGCCGCCCACGGGGAGCATCCCCTTGACCCCTCCCATTTTTAGAGGGTTTCAACAGAGCCGGGACATCCGCAATTTCCTGACTTATATAATACTATACGTTTTTTAAACGCCGATCAGAATGCATTTACCGTGATAATAAAAATAAAATTAACGCATGTGGTATTTTCTGGTGATTTGATGCGAGAGGAAAGCGTTCAATATTTTACTGAAACGGAAGAAGAGTTCGCGAACCTGTTGATCGAGATTGGTATAAAGAAAAATGTTGCGAGAATGCTTGTTTTTCTTTCAAATACCCCAAACGCAACCTCCCGGGAAATTGAACGCGGTGTCGATATGCGCCAGCCTGAAGTGAGCATCGCGATCAAATACCTTACCGAACAAGGCTGGATTAATTGTGAGGAGATCCCTTCCGAAAAGAAAGGCCGCCCCCAGAAAAACTATTCACTCGCAGTACCGGTAAAAGAAATTATCGCCATCATCGAAGAAGAAAAGAAGAACGAAGCAAATCAACGGCTCGCACTTGTCAGGAAAATGCGGGAATATGTCTGACACAATTACCAGAATTTTTTTTGGCATACCGGGATATGGTTTAAGTTGGATAGATAGTCTCTAATGCTGAGGAATTTTAGCGGTCCGGGAGATCGCTGCAGGCTTTTACGAAAGCACCTAAAAAAAGAAGATCTATTTCCTTTTATGCACTCTCCCCGGAGAGATATTCGATAACGATATCATCAGGAGTGGATTTACCCGGTCACCTGCGAGTACGTGCCGGTCATCTTCCGGGCAACCGGGTCCCAGAGGAACTGCCGGTCCACCTTGCTTCGCCCCCGTCTTCCCATTACCTGTGCATTTTCCGGGTCATCGATAAGGGTGCTGATTCCCCATGCGAGCGATCCCGGTTCAGGATATACTTTTATGCCATTGACAAAGGAGTCAATATTCTCTGAGAGTCCCCCGACATCACAGGCAACAACGGGTTTTTCTGCACTCCACGCTTCGAGAAGCACAAGACCGAACGGCTCGTTCCTGCTGGGAATCACGACAAGATCGCATGCGTTCAGGAGACGGATATACTCGGAATCCGGAATATACCCGATAAAATTCACCGGGAGGTCCCGTGCCCGATCCTCGAGGAACTGTCGCATACCTCCGTCACCGGCAACGATTACTTTTGCATCCCAGCGATTCTGGCAGACCTTCCGGATAGCGTCGATGAACAGGTCCGGGCCTTTCTGGTACACCAGTCGCCCGATGAACAGGATGAGCGGGGCATAGGGATGGATCCCGTACGCCTTTTTCACTTCACCGGCATCGACATGGGCACGGTACTGGCGAGGCACAATGCCGTTCGGGACCACATCGCACTTCCAGTCGGGAACATTGTAGAGCTGCATGATCTCATTTTTCATCACCTGTGAAACAGCAGTCACCCTCTTTGCAATCAGCCCGCCATACCACTCCTTGCCCGAGACCTCCTTATATTCCCACCAGTCCCCGTAATGGTTACCGTTCCTCCCGTATTCGGTGGAATGGAACGTAAGGATCGTGTCCCGGTCCTTCAGCCGGTGAAGCGCCGGGATCGGGTGCCAGTCGTGGAAATGCAGGATATCAAATTTTGACTTCTTATCAAAACCATGGAACTGTTCCACCATCGCATTGCTCATGTCCTCACAGTACTGCACGGTATTGTTGCCATAGGGGTGGCAGTAGTGGTAACTGACACCATTAATCTCCTGGTCCGGCATTGTCCCGCGGGTGAAATAATGCACTTCATGGTTCTTTGCCAGGGTCTCTGCGAGGTTGGTTGCTGCGCTGGCGAGCCCACCTACCCGTTCGGAATACATCGATTCCCAGCAGAAGAATGCTACATTAAGTGACTCCATAACAGTTCCCTCCGTTCATTGATGAGCTGAAGCAGCTCCTGCCCGGTCAACGGTGCCCTTCACGTCTTCGGCCAGTCTTTTATCCTCAAGTGTATGTTCGATCCAGTTGGCGATGTCTCCCCTCTCCTGGTGAAACGCTATGGAATCGCCCGGCACTACCCGGAGCAGGTCACAGAACTGGTCAAGACTGTATGCCGCGTACCCGATATACCCGCTGTGTGAGGTGAAGTGGAATGCCTCGTCGGGACTCAGCGTCCTTAACGTTTTTGCAGACCTGCGGTTTTTCATTACATGGATACTGCGTTTCTCAAAATCCGCAAGGATTGCCATGTATGTCCTGAACGCTTCATCAGCCTCATGGTGACTGAAATAGTTATGCACCTCTCCGCATGTGCCGTACTTGGAAGCCATGTAATAGAAGTGGTCACTGGTCTGGAGATACCGCCACATGGACTTGTTCTTTGCAAAGGCTGCTGCCTTCTGGACTGCCGAATATGCCGTGTGCTGCCGTTCGTTGCCCATCCATGCCGAGGCATCCTTTTCGATATCTGCCCACGAGATCGTATCGTGGACATCGATGTCACCGACCGGTGCATAATTCAGCAGGATTTCTGATGGCAGGACGGTTTTAACCCCGCGGTTTTTCATCTCGCCGGGCAGGTGGGAGAGGAAATTAAAAATCCCGGTCTCTTCCCAGAAATGCTCCCCGAACGTCTCGTAGTCCAGAAATATGTTGGTGACATCCCCGCGAGTGCCTGACAACCATTCTGCATAGGTATCGGCAGTCAGCGGGTACTTGTCCCATCCCCGGTTGGCAAAACGGAATGCGATGTCATCGGAAAGCTGGACATCCCGCAGGAGAACGGGCAGTTCGTTGCAGGTGTATATATGGTGCGGGCTTCGCCAGCCAAGTATTCGGTCCACGCCCTCGGTGAACATGCCGGCATAGCCCATCTCTTTAACCAGGGTGGCGATCTGGTTATTGAACGTGAACTCGGTATTTTCAAACACCGTTGGGCGGGATTTAAAGAGGTCATACATCAGGTCAGTATGCATCTTCGCCTGTTCCATGAACTCTGACTTGTCACCAAAACATCCGGCAATACTGTGATAATAGGTCTGCCCGAGCAATTCGACATTTTTATGCCGGGAAACTGCATCAAAAAGGCACAGGACATCCGGCTGCCACTTCTCCAGCTGCTCGATCAATGTTCCCGATAAAGAAAACCCGCAATGGAATCCCTCATCGAGTTTTTCAAGGATTTTCTGCGTTGCCGGCAGGTAACATTTCTTTGATACTCTCTCAAGTACTTCCTTATTCAGTTCGTCAAAATACAGGGATGGTAAATCTTTTTTCTTAACTTTTGGATCCGGAGAGAAGTGCCGGTTGAGCCTGAACGGCTGGTGTACTTCAAACCCAAAACAGACATTCTGAACGGTTGTGTCATCCTGATTTTCCATGAAAGGTTCTCCTTGTTTTCTGGCTTTTTTATTGGTCTGTTCGCTACTTTTTTTACTATTCATGATTTTGCCATTTTTACAGGGGTAATTATTATCAGCGGTTGTTTACCTGCCTGAATCTGGCGATTGTATGCCCGTTTATATCCGGTTGATTCAAAAACCTGTCGGCTGATTCTAAAAAATGAGACACTCCGTTTTTATGATGTAACCTTTACCGGTAGCAGGTTTTCATCAACGGATAGTCCCCGGATTCCGGTTATCACCTCCACATTCTTTCTGAATATCCTTGTTCTGCAAAGTTCCGTGGAGTGTCTGCCCCTCTTATTGGAAATGGTGCATGTCCGCCATTGTCGATAAAACCGGATGCGGAATTGCGATGTACAGAAACAACGGAATAGTGTAGCCAGAGGGCTGCATTTTTCTGAGCCAATGTTACCTGATCGCTATCAGGTTGCGTTCTGAACGCTTCTCCTTTTATTTCTGTCATAATTATTTTCCCGTTCCATTGATTTTTCATTGCCCGGTACATTATTCCCTTTCCGATATTCCTGAGGTGATTCCTGATATCCACTCGGGTGAAGTGTCCTGTTCGCTTCAGGTTCTTGTGTGCGTCTTCCCAAACAATGTTAAGATCCGGGATCTCATAGTGGGAGTACTGTCAGTATACAAGTGAATTTTATAAATGTATCTGTATTTACAATGGGCATGCAGGATTAAAAAAATCCATACGGCGGGTGATTGCACCGTCACACATTTCAAACCCTTAATTGAGTCTGATTTTAACGATTATCGACTCTGTTGAAATCCTATTTTCCCGTTATTCGCTTATTCTTCTTGTGTGCTTGGAGGGTGACCCCCTCTCTCCCCCAGAGGGGGAGGCAGCCCAAGGGGAGCATCCTCTTGACCCCCCCCTTTTTTTAGAGGGTTTCCCATGAAAATTGGATAAAATGAAGTTCAATCACTAAGCCCCAACCGGAAAATTTCCTGATTACGATCCCTGATAATAACTTCCGAAGCTTTAGACAATAATTCGATGATTCTGTTGATACCCACATCCAGTATTTTCTTAGGCATTTTCGGGAATTTGACCTGTTTGGATCTGGAGAAATCATCAACGAATACTTCATCATGGACCAGGAGATGCCAGACAATCCTTAGCATTTTGCGAGCAACAGCAACAATTGCTTTCTTGTACCCTTTTTTGGCATCAATCGTTCGAAAAACGTCTTGAGTCGGCCCGGAGATCGAATAGCCACGTGCGCAAGTTCAACAAGGATCCATCGGATATGTTTTGAACCCTGTTTTGTAATAGAACCGGTTCTCGTTACATTCGCGGATTGATAAACGGAGGGTGTCAAACCAGCCCATTTGGTAAGTTTATCTGCATCTTCGAAGTCGTGAACATTCCCGATCTCTGCGATAAGTGTTGACGCACCGATAAATCCAATTCCGGGGATTGACGTCAGGATCTGGATCTCCCGGGATTTGCCGGTCAAAGCTTCCCGAATTCTTCCTTCGAGATGTTTAATCTCGGTATCAAGATCATCCACAAGCTTGAGGTATGATTCAAGAAGAACAAGGAAGACCGGAGGAATTGATGCGGGTATTGCAGCAGAAATCGCATCTGCGCGTCCTTTCACTTTTTTAGGAAGAGATTTGATGATCTCTTCGAAAGGTTTGTTCTGTACCAGTCCTTTGAGAATTATTGGCCCGGACTTTCCGAATAAGTCCGAGAACACCGAGGACAATCGGATATTGGCACTGTCGAGAAGATGGTGAATTTTGTTCTTGAGTTCGGTCCGGTTTTGTACGAGTAATTCCCTGCTTCGGGTCAGGGAGCGGAGATCATACATCTCTCCGGCAAATATTCGCGAAGGCGTAATCAGGCTGTTCAGTTCTAACTGGGCAATCCAACGGGAATCTGTTATGTCTGTCTTTCTTCCAGGAACATGTTTGATGTGATGCGCATTTGCAACGGTAACTGGTACCCGATTCTCTAGAACCAGATACAAGGATCGCCAGTAATCTGCCGTTGATTCAAACGCTACTGAATCGCAGTTCTCAGATTGGATCCAGTCTCGAAATTCAAGAAGCGATTCGGTGTTCTGCTGAGATTCTCCTCGTCTCACACTTTCCCTCTCGATCAAGAATCGTAGCGACAAGAAATGCCTTATGGACATCTATCCCACAAACTTTTCGTTTCTCTGTTGACATACTGATCCTGTGGGCAGCTGATTCCTGTACACGGCAATTTCCCATCCGCGTTCCATGACGCATTCGGGTGTACGGGAAGGACTACTTTCTACAACAGGATTTGGATCCTAAAATCCTCTCAGTCTTTGCTGCCCACAAAAAGTGATTTCATTTTGAGCAATTTTCATGCTTTGGGTGTGAACTCTCGTTCATGTGTGTTTCAACAGAGCCCGATTATCAAAAAATTCAGGAGAGAAACTGATACGATACCTTGTATTTACTCCCCTCGCACTTCCTTTATTGCGTGCCCTGCCGGGTCCCCGGGACGGGGACTCGTCCCTGGTAAAGCCGGATGTTATCCGGGTTTTTTCTGATATATCAACGTGACGTAAATAACAACGCTTTAATATTGCGTACCGGTTATTATCGTAAGAATATCTTGAAGATTCATACACGCACGTTGCTCATTCTCGGAGCAACGGTATTTATTCTGATTTTTGCAATGAATTTTCTTGCACAGTTCTTTGTCCTGTCTTCCTACGCACAGCTCGAGCAGTCAGAATCTTTTGTCAATCTTGAGCGGGTAAACAGCCAGATCGAATTCGAGAAAGAAAGCCTTGGCGAAAAAACACGGGACTGGGCAGTGTGGGATGATACGTACCAGTTTATGGCTGACCGTAATCCCCCGTATGCTGCAAGCAACCTTGATCCCCCGTCATCCTATCAAAGTCTCCAGATTTATGGAATCATGTATTATGATATTGCCGGTAATTATTTTGACGGCCGGTTTTTCAGCCAGCAGAATCAGACTAACGAAGAAGTCCCTGTGAGCCTGCGGGATTATTTTGCCCGCCACCCCGTTTTCGTTAACCGTTCTTCGGCCGATACGACAAACTCAGGATTTATCCTTCTCCCGGAGGGGCCGTATCTTGTTGCAATGTGTCCGATTCTTCCGAGTTGCGGGGAAGGTCTGTCACGGGGAACCCTGGTCATGGTCCGCAGGTATGATTCTGCACGGATTGCCAGACTGCAGGAAGGTGCACATATCCCCGTTAACCTGATCCCGGTTGATGAGACCTGGCTGAAAAACGATCCGGTTGCTGTTCAACTGACTGAGCCGGGTGCTCCGAAATCCATCAGCCTGATACAGGATCCGTCAACGCTCGTGAGTTCATCCATTCTCACCGATCTTGAGGGCAAACCTGTTCTGGTCTTAACAGTCACAACAACACGCACTGTTTACCAGCACGCACTGGAAACCGTCTCGTTTCTTATCGCGGCATTCCTGATTATCGCGATCATCTTCGTTGTGATCACCGAACTGCTTCTGCGACGGTATATTGTTGAGCCGCTGACCGATCTTGACTCGGTTATGAAATCCATCGGGCATAACCGGGACCTGTCAGAACGGTTGCCGGTCAATGGTGATGATGAAATCGCATCGCTGAAACATTCACTTAACGTGATGTTGCAGGAGCTCGAAGAGAGCCAGCACCAGATTAGCGATCAAAAAGCCCGGCTGGCAGAGTCAAACCGCAAGGCGAACCTGTATCTTGACATCTATCTCGATGTCCTGACGTACGAGATCATGAATGCGATTTTCAGCCTGAGCGGGTATGCAGATATCCTTAAGGACAGTGTCGGTGAGAAAGAGAAAGTCTTTGCCCTGCGCATGATCGGGATACTCAAAAAAAGCCGCGCAACGATACGGAATATCGAGATTATTTCAAAGATTTATAAAAATCCGCCTGAACAAAAACCGTTAAACCTTTACGATGTGATTGTAAAAGAGATCAATGCCAATAAGGGAATTACGATTCGGTGCATGAATTGTGATATCGTTGTTCTTGCTGATGATATGCTCCAGGTTGTTTTCCAGAACCTCTTTTCAAACAGTATACAATTCGGGGGGGATTCCGTTGAAATCGAGGTGTCGGTTGCCGATCAGCCTGACCGGATGGTACTGGTATCGATCAGTGACACCGGCACCGGTATTCCGGATGAAATAAAACCAACCATCTTTGACCGTTTCTTAACAGGATCAGATAAGCGCAGCAGTTATGGGCTGGGGCTGCACATTTCCAAGATGCTCATCGAAGCATACGGGGGAAGGATCTGGGCCGATGACCGGGTAAAAGGACACCTGGAGCAGGGTGCGATGATCCGTTTTACCTTGAAACGACTGTGACCGTGATGATAAAAAACGGCAGGGGGCGTCCGGGAAGACCGGTTTCCTGCCCATTGCGGCTCTGGTGAAACGCACATGAACGGGAGTTCGCACCCGAAACCTGAAAATCCATGATAGTGCGATGGTTTCCTGCCTCAGGGCCTCTCCGAGGCACGGCAGGGCTAGGAGGTTTCAGTACATTTCAGTCATTGATCCGCCGCGGGGGCGTCCCATCGGGGGCGGCGGCGTTCATCATAATTATACAAAAAACATTTTCAAATCGTATCTGAATATGCTGATTTTCATGGGAAATCCTCATTTTCTGTTACTTGCCAGTTCTCTTCGGTATATAGGAGGGTGACCCTCTCTCTCCCCCAGAGGGTGAGGCATTCCAAGGGGAGCACCCCCTGACCCCCGGTTTTCATCATCCTTACGAGGACTATCGCAATAGTGGGGGGATACTCGAGTCTGCAGGGACAAAAAGCACGATGTGCCGGGAACCCCGGGAGCGACTCCTTCTAATTTCTGCAGGGTTTTTAGCAAAGCCAAAAAAAAAGATATTTTCCTAAAGTGTTCTGCCATATGCAGTTTATTGACAGATTTGTTTTCTCTCATGATGTGTCGGGCTCCTCCGGATGAGAAGATATCTTCTCTCACGGGGGGCCTGAACATGCCCTCAGCACTTGAACCGTGATATTTCTTTGGATACATTGTCGACAATGGTATTGACATTGCCGACAACCCGGGTAATCTGGTCAATTGCTGCACTGGATTCTTCAGATGCCGCTGCAGAGTCCATGGCTTCTTTGGAACTGCTCTCGATCAGGGTCATGACCTCGCTGACACTTGCTGCCACTTCCTGAATGGATGCAGCCTGCTCTTCTGCGGCTGCAGCCACCTCGCTCACATGCTGGCTGATTTTATCGATGGATACGGCAATCTTGCTGAAACTAGTGATAGTTTCATGGAGTGCACGGCTCCCTTCACTGACTCCTGAGTTTGCTGCTGCCACAGCATCGACAGCAAGGTTTGTCTGGGACTGGAGTTTGCCGATCATTACTGCGATGCGTTCTGCAGATGAACGGGATTCAACGGCAAGGGATTTGACTTCGGTTGCAACAACGGCAAACCCGCGTCCTGCATCCCCGGCCCGGGCTGCCTCGATGGCTGCATTGAGGGCGAGCAGGTTGGTCTGGTTTGCAAGGTCCGTGATCAGGTCGACAATCTGGCTGATCTGGTCCATCTGCCCTTTGATATCCGTGATGATCAGGTGCACATCGTTTGAGGATTTGGTGATGCCCTGCATACCCCCCTCAGTTTTCTGTGCGAGATCCATGCCCTCACGGCTGTAGTTTGTTGATTCCATCGTAAGGTGCGCAACGGATTCGGATTTTGTGGCAACTTCCTGGATTGCACGGGAGAGATCATCCATTGCCTGCTGCACCTGTCCGATACCCTGCGAGGCTTTTTCGGTGTTTACACTGACTGCCGATGCATTCTGTGCTATCTGGTTTGCCCCTGCAGACACTTCCTCGACACTGGCATTTGCCTCTTCGGTATTGGCAGCAAGATTTGTCACCTGCTGGTTGACTCCCTGCATTACTTTTGAAACTTCGATGCCTATGTTATTGAGGGAATTTTTAAAGTTCCTGAAATCCCCTCTTACCTTGACCGAATCGTCAAACCGGGCCGTGAAATCACCGGTAGCGTATACCTGTGAAACTCTCATGCCTTCGTTGAGCGGCAGTACGACATTTTCAAATGTCTTGTTGATACCGGCAATAATTTCCCAGTAACCACCTTTGAACTTATCTGCATCCCCCCGGATGGAAAGTTTTCCCTCAACTGCTGCCATTGAGAGTCTGTTTGATTCAGCAATGAGGTCCTTCAACGTGTCGATAGTTTTTTGAGGGCAGGAACGATCTCGTCCTTGTCATCCCGGACTTTGAGTTCCCGTGAAAGATCGCCATCAGCGATCATCTTCATGGTACCGATCACATATTTCTGGAGTTCATCAGAGAATTTGTCCATCTCTTCAGCCATCGCGCCGATCTCATCCTTGCGGTTGAGCCGGATCCGCTCGCTGAGATGACCTTTGTGGATCTCGCTGATGTTTTTTGTAATCTGCTGTATCGGTCCTGCAATGCTTTGGGTAAGGATAATTCCCATGCCAATAGCACCGAAAAAACCAATTATGCATAACAGGAAAACAGCAGCGGCATTTGAATCAGTGGCACCTGCACTGTTCATGCTGCTGTAACCCATGAGCGCAACGATAGCGAAGATCACCGCTAGTATGATAAATGATCCGGTGATCTTTTTTCCGAGGGACAGGTCGTCAATAAACTGCATAATATCTTTCCTTAAATGGGTAATTTTGTGTTTTTTTGGATTCTGGATGTATTTTTGGTTCAGCAGGTTGGGAGAAGATTACATTTTTTCCGGCGGATCAGGGATAATTCCCCATCACGTCCGCTGATACGGACAATCTAGATAGGTTTTTCGATATGGCTGAGTGTTTCACGGATATCGATCCAGATGATCAGTTCATGTCGTTCGTGCTCTTTTTCCTTGATCTTCTTTTTAATGATGCCAAGGATTGCCGCATCTTCGCGTGCACTGGAAGCCGATGTTGAGTCAATGTCTCCGCGCTCAAACGTTGAAACGGCGAGCACATCATCAACCATGATGCCGGTTTTGGCTTTGGTAATTGTTTCATCGAGGACAATAATACGGCTGTTCTCTTCGGGAATATCTGAATTATCAACGATGTTGAGCCGTTCCTTAAGATCGATTATCGTCGTAATTTCACCACGGAGATCGATGATTCCTTTCATGTAGGAAGGGGCGTTGGGGAGTTTTGTTATGGAGGTATATTCCACCACTTCCCGTACATCAAAAAGGTCTATGGCATAATGTTCTGTCCCCAGAAGGAACTCCACAACCTGAAGTTTTCCTTTCTGGTGTCCGTCTTTTTTTATTTCCTTTCCTGCACCAGTTGGTACTTCGGCTGAGTGGGAAGGGGTTGGTGCCTCCTCTTTTTTTCCTGCGGTTTTTGCCATGTAAAAATACTCCGTAATCAGACACTGGACCGGGACACTTCTCTTGTCCCCATGCCGGCAATGGTATTGACATTTGCAACTTCGTTTGGGTTCAGGTTAATTTCGTACAGAACATTCTGTCGGGCCGCTGCGTCCCGCAGATTATTATTCCCGGCTTCGGTAACCGTCCCTGGGATGAGTTGGACAATCAGGAATCTTTCGATCCGGTTCCTGCCAATCTTCGTGCGATTCATGAAATTCATACCCTCTCACCCGTTTTTATCAATTATTTATCCCGGCACGAGGCTGCGCCGGTCTTGTTTATCGCGTTGTTTTCACGACGAGTCCCCTGTCCCCACGAAAGCACGCCTATAACTATCAGCATTAGTGCTCATCAAATGGTCAAGGATAACATAGATTTACATCGGGCATAATATTTAAAGATTGGGCATGTGCTCATCAAAAGCAATGTTTAATAGTGTTGAGTAATAATGATGAATACTTGCCGGGTGAAAGGACCGCTATGAATACACGAAATAACCCTTTAAGGACGTAGCTATAATGGTGCGTGAACAGGAAATCAACCGGATTACTCAATTGCTTGCGGATAATCCTTCCGGCATGACCATCGAACAGGTATCCCGCCAGCTTGCAATAAACCGGACTACTGCAGCAAAATACCTTAACTTTTTAATTGCATCCGGGAAAATTGAAAAACGCAATCTCGGGCCGGCAAAAATTTTCACCCTGTCGCCCCGTATACCGCTTTCCCAATTCCTGAATCTCTGGCATGACGGAATCATTATTCTTGATGATAATCTCGTCATCCAGCAGGTGAACGATCCCTTACTGGCACTCCTGTCCCTGAACCGTGAAGATATTATTGGAGTACCTGTTGCCAAATCCCCTCTGGCAAAAATCTTTACGGATTCAGGAATGAACCTGCTGCTGAACGGGCGGTCAGGGTCAGGAGCAGGTACAGGTTGTTACGTTCATGATAGGGGATAAGGCACAGCCGTTCCGCATGAAGGTGTTACCCCTCGTCCTGGACCATGGGGAACAGGGACTTGGTATCATCCTCGAAAAAATGCCTTCCGGACCGGTTCCGGTACCCGTTGTCCTCAACTCAGGTTCTGTAAAAGAAACCGCTCCTGAAAAGATTTCTGACAATGCAGAGTTCGAACGAAGGATATCTGAGTACCGGAAGATCGAAAAGGCACTTGTTGAATCGGAAGCAAAGTACCGGGCACTTGTTGAGAATATTACCTGAGGTTATCTTCACGCTCAATGATCAGGACATCATCACCTATGTCAGCCCGGCAATAAAGAACCTGACCGGAAATGATCCGTCCGCGCTTCTTGGGCATTCCATCCAGGAATTTGTGTATAATGAAGACATAGTACCGTTCGAAAAAGGTCTTGAACGGAACCGCCGGGGAATATTCGAGCCATATGAATTCCGCCTGCGAACCCTGAACCTGTCACTACGCTGGGTCCAGGTATCCGGAAAAACCCTGCCCGGCAAAGATGCCGGAACGGGATTTCATGGAGTCATTGCCGATATCCATGAACGCAAACGCATGGAAGATGCACTGCGCCATGCAAACAAACAGATCATCCTCCTGACCAGCATCACCCGGCATGATATCCTTAATGGTATCACTAAGATGAGGTTATGTCTTGATCTGGCGAAAAATGAAACAATGGATGAAAAACTCCTCCACTTCTTCGAGCAACAGGAATCAATCATTGCCTCCATTCAACACCAGATTACTTTTACCCGGGATTACCAGAATATTGGCATACGCCCGCCCCGGTGGAAGAACATTGCAGACAGTTTCCATGCCGCTGTAGCAACGGTCCCTCTGGGAAAAATAGCAGTTTCCGTTGATATCAAAAACATACAGATCTTTGCGGATAATTTAATTGAACGGGTATTTGCAAACCTGATTGAAAATACTCTTGAGCATGGCGTTAAGACAACAACGATCCGGTTCTTTTCCGAACCGCATGGAAAGGATCTGGTCCTTGTCTATGAAGATGATGGCATTGGTATACCCGCTGATGAAAAAGATCTGGTGTTTGAGCATACCCGGAAAGGACGCATCAGTTACGGGTTGTTTTTCTCCCGGGAAGTGCTCGCGATAACGGGTCTCTCCATTAAAGAGACCGGAGAAGCCGGTAAAGGCGTCCGTTTTGAAATCCTTGCACATGAGGGATTGTTCAGGTAATATCAGGATGGTGATCAGATGTACCAGGGAAATAATGTATTATCATATTCGGCATGGCTGGAGAATCAGACCGGCCTGGAGGAGTTCTGATAATGGCATATGCAGGAGAAATTCTGGAATTTACGCTGGGTAACGAGCACTATGCAATCGATATCACTCCCGTACGTGAAATAGTTGAAATGACACCAATCACTGTTATTCCCCGTACACCTGAACACATAACCGGGGTGATCAATCTTCGTGGTGAGATCATCAATATCCTGAACCTCAATACATTCCTTAAGTTACCCAATCAGCCGATATCAGCATCACAGAAGATTATTGTATTTATGGCTGAAGCAGCAAAAGGCAACAATGTGGGCGTCATTGTCGATAATGTCAGCAGTGTAACTGAAATTTCAGCAGCACAGGTTGATACGATGATGGAAGGATTTGCCGGGAATGAATCAAAATATATCAAGGGTATCATTACCACCGGAACTGTTGGTGGAGAAAAAGAGGCACGGGGATTGATCATCTGGCTTGACATCCAGAAGATGTTTAATGATATAGAAAATGCGTAGTATTCTTAGGAAATACTTTTTATGGAAGATTCCGCGACTGAATTCAACCTCCTGAAGCGATATGTCGAGCAGTTGCTCAGGATCCAGTGTTCAAATTATAAGGAGGATTATATCAAAAGACGTTTTTTATCCCGTATGCGTTCAACGAATTCCACAACATATGCGGATTATCTCAGGTATCTCAAAACACATCCTGCGGAAAATGAACCTTTACGCAATGCCCTCACGATCAATGTGACTGAATTTTTCCGTGACAAAGAGGTTTTTGACGAGATTAAGAATACCGTTCTGCCTGCAATCTTCCAGCAGAGAAAACGCGTCTCTATCTGGTGTGCCGGTAGTTCAACAGGTGAAGAACCCTATTCCCTTGCCATTATTCTCTACGATATACTTTCCCGTCATAAGGATTTGTCCGGCACGATCATTGCAACTGATATCGATGAAGTGGTGCTTGCAAAGGCAAAAGCAGGAATTTTTGAAGAGAAATCCATATCGAAACTGAGCACCCTGCAGGTTCAGCGTCATTTTACCAAACGGCCGGATGGCACGTATGAAGCAAAGCAGCACTTAAAAGATCTGCTCCGTTTCCGCCCCCATGACCTGATGAGCGGTGCCCCCCCGGCACGGTATGTGGACCTTATCACCTGCCGTAATGTCACGATCTATTTCAACGAGAAACAGAAGGATGATCTTGCCCATATGTTTCATTCAGCCCTCATCACTGGCGGGTATTACATCATGGGAAAGACGGAATATCTGGGTCGGGCTGTAGACGATCTGTTTGTTCCAAAAAACACCGCCCAGAAAATTTTTATAAAAAAGGAAAAACCAGCGTCCTTAAGAACCGGTTAATGCTTTGGGCGTTCATCCACGTCCAATTTTTCCCCACGGACAAAATCCTTGGTCAGATCACGCTGGATCTGCCTTCGGGTAGCAAGCTGTTTGATCTGGGTAAAAACAACATAGAAATTTGCTCCGACGATTATAATGACGAGCATCAGGCTCACCCAGAGCATTACGCCTGCTGCAGAGAGAAACGCAGCCCAGAGAAGAACAACAAACGAGATCAGGTAGAAAAAAATCCACATCTGAATCCCCGGCAGCTCCATACTCATCCTTTATTCCCCGATTGGATAAAAAATATCTGTGAGTTACATTGAAGTCCCGTAACAAAAACGGTACTAACAAGTAACCTTTACCCGCAGCCGGCGCTGGTTATTTTTACCGGTAAATATCGCCATCGTTTTTATAGAGTATCTCATAGTACAGTGTGTGGAAAAAGGCGATATTCTCACTCTTGTCGCGGGTCTTATCATAGTTCTGGCAGTCGCAGTTATTGCAAATCCCCAGAACCTTGCCTTCATTACGGGCGCCGGTCAGACGACGCCTCCTGCCACCATCCCGGTTACGACCATTTCAAACCCGACAATGGCCCCTTCGATTTCTGTTATCCCCACACCCACTCCGGTACCCCCCGATGCACCCCCGTATCGGATTTACTATACGGACAAACCTTTCCAGTACCCGGTCTTCAAACTTCCCGATAATATGGAAACGTTCGGGGCATCGGATATCGTATCGCGGAGCCAGGAGCGGGTTCCTTTCGCATTTGTCGAAGGAAACCGGGGAGGTCTGACTCAGGAATTTTCTGTACCGTATCCCGTCTGGATTATCAACACCACGGTTATAGCAAACAGGACTCCTCAGTATGGCAAATTCCAGATGGCGCTCTGCTATGCAGAAAATGGTGCAATCATCGAAGGAGAAGAGATCCTGAACCGGGGGAGTTCATACCGGATTGTCCAGACATCCAATACCGAGATGTACATGATCGTCAGCACTGCATACATCGATAGTTATTATATCAGTCTCGAAGCCCCCCGGGAATACTATGATAAGTATCGCCCACGGTAATCCCTTATAACACCGGTATTGTTCTGGCTCCCGGAAATGATCCCGTGATTCGATGAGATGCCCGTTTCGGGGAGAAAATATCCGGTCTGATTAATGATTTTCTCCCATGAAACAGCCATACTTTTAATACCTAGCCATAACGATTGAGGTACAATCAGCATTTGCCTGATGAGAAAATTAGGGCATGATCCTGAAATACTGCACGGAACCCGTGCCTTATGGAATAGAATCCTTCACCGTATCGCTGAGGAGATGGAAATTGTTGATATTTCCTTAATGGGGAATGGGAAGATAATCTCCGGATTCCTCAAGGATGGTCCATGATGTATACAATTACCCTGATATCAACAGATGAGAATGAGCGCCTGCAGGAACTTTATCTCCCCAAAGTCCTCTACGAGCTCAAATCCGAAATATACGGATGCTGTATCAAACTGCTTTCAAACGATCACACCATTAAGGAAATGTGGCAGGAGAATTTTTATCCGATGTCACAAAATATCCGGTCACACGGGCGGTTATTCATCTTCAAAGATCCGGCCTACAACCCGGACACGGTTTTTTTCGATCCGCATTCAAGGACAGGGTACCTGATCAACTTCAATTATTACGGCTGGGTAAAATCCATTGCCCTCAGTTTAGCCGGGGATATCCTCGAAGATGAACATAATATCTATTCTGTGCATGGCGCCTGTCTGGATATTGAAGGAAAAGGTCTTTGCCTTGTTGGTAATTCCGGCGCAGGAAAAACTACCCAGACCTATGGTCTGTTAAAAGATCCGCATAGCCGCATAGTATCGGATGACTGGTTCTTTTCACGCGTATATGGTCCGGATATCCTTGCATATGGTTCAGAAAAAAATTTCTATATCCGAAAAGATCTGGCAACGGTCTGGAAGGAATACGACGGGCTTGTTCCCAAGGGTGATTATGATGCGGAAGGCAGGGCTGTTGCAGATCTCCGGTGGGTGATTGGTAAAGGCAGGATCCTTCCCATGACCACCCTGAAAATGATGATTATCCTCAAGCGGGATCCCACGGATACCAGCGAGGCCCGGTCACTGCTTCCCGAAGAAGGTCTCAAACTGTTTGAAGAAAATAACTACTTCAACCCGCATTTAATCGTCAATAACCCCTATAAAAAACATATACGGAAACGGTATATTACCAACCTGCTTGAACGGACTACCGTGTACGTTGTTAATACCACGACTCCCGCCCCGGTAACCCAGAGACTGATCCGGTCACTGGCAAATGTTCCCCAGGGTCCCTGAATCAGCAATCCCTGTCACAGGTTCAACCGTATAGGGGCAGACTCGATTGTACTTGCTGCAAAGCAAGTGCCACACTTACATTCGGGCATTATTATATAACCGATCATTTCATATTGCACACCAACGGGAAACTCTTGTGCTGTCCCGACATGTGGCAGGCATGTGCAGTCAGACCCGGGGGGTAATCATGAGTAAAAAATGGGTGTTTGCTTTCAATGAAGGTGATGGCAGGAACAAGAAACTTCTCGGTGGCAAGGGTGCCAACCTGTGCGAGATGACCCAGATCGGTCTCCGGGTTCCTCCCGGTTTTGTTATCACAACGGAAGCATGTCTTGCGGTGGTAAATGATCCCAAAAAAGAACTCCCGCAGGGAATGATGGAACAGGTGCATACGCATCTTGCAGAAGTGGAACGCACAAGCAACCGTGTCTTTGGCGGGAGAAATAACCCTCTCCTGATCTCGGTTCGCTCGGGTTCTGCCATGTCCATGCCGGGGATGATGGACACCATCCTCAACCTTGGTCTCAATGCAGAGACTCTCCAGGGTCTCATCGCCCAGACAGGAAACACACGGTTCTGTTACGATGCGTACCGGCGCTTCATCCAGTTGTTCGGGAAGGTCGCCTTAGGTGTACCGGAAGCGGACTTTGATGCAGAGTTTGAGGCAATAAAGCAAAAGGCCGGGGCAAAGCATGATGTGGATCTCTCCGCTAATGATCTTGCCGAAATATCAGAACGTTTCCTTTCCGTTGTCCGGCGCAGCACCGGTAAACCCTTTCCTTCTGATCCCCGCGAACAACTCGAGATCGCTATCCGGGCGGTATTCAATTCATGGAGCGGGAAACGTGCTGTTGACTACCGGCGGGAATTCAGGATAACGCCCGAAATGGCCAATGGTACTGCGGTAAATGTCATGCAGATGGTCTTTGGCAACATGGGCAATGATTCTGCTACCGGCGTTGGTTTCACCCGCGATCCCGGCACGGGTGAGAATGTCATGTTCGGGGAGTATCTCGTAAATGCACAGGGAGAGGATGTCGTAGCCGGTATCCGCACGCCAAAGCCGGTTGCTGCCATGGAAGAAGAGATGCCGGGCCTGTATGGTGAATTGCAGGACCTGCGCAATAAGCTCGAAGCGCACTATAAGGAAGTCCAGGACTTTGAATTTACCATTGAAAAGGGCACGCTCTACTGCCTCCAGACACGCAATGGCAAGATGAATGCCCATGCCCTTGTCCGCACATCGGTAGAGATGGTCAGGGACAGGCTTATCGATAAACGCCAGGCACTCCTCCGCATCCAGCCGGAGATGCTGGAACAGATGCTTTTCCCGCGACTGGACCCGAAGGTAACAAAAAAGCCCATCGCAAAAGGGTTACCTGCATCCCCGGGAGTTGCTGTCGGTGTTGCGGTGTTCGATGCAGACCGTGCCGAAAAACTGGGACGGACCGGTGAGAAGGGTGATTCTTGTCCGGGAAGAGACCAAGCCTGAAGATATTCACGGTTTCTTTGCATCGCAGGGAATCCTGACGAGCCGGGGTGGTAAGACTTCTCATGCCGCCGTAGTTGCACGGGGCATGGGTAAACCCTGTGTATCCGGTGCCGAAGGTATTCACATAAATGTCCGCATGCGTCACGCGAGAGCGGGCGATCAGGAATTCGGTGAAGGGGCATTGATCACGATCGACGGCACAACCGGAGCAGTCTATCTAGGCGAGGTTGCGATGATCGAGGCGGAGTTCTCGGAGGAACTTGCAGTCCTGCTGGAAATGGCTGATGGTATGGCGAGGCTCAGGGTGATGGCCAACGCAGACACTCCGCTTGATGCGGAACGTGCGCTGAAGTTCGGCGCCATGGGTATTGGCCTGTGCCGCACCGAGCGCATGTTCAACGGCACAGAACGCCTCCCTGTCATGATAGAGATGATTGTTGCCGAGACACAGGCAGACTCGCCAGGTTGCGCTGGACAAATTACTCCCTATCCAGCGTGAAGATTTCAAGGCGATCTTCAGGGTCATGTCCCCCCTGCCGGTGACCGTCCGCCTGCTTGATCCTCCTATCCATGAATTCCTGCCCTCAGAGTACCTGCTGGTCGAAGACCTTGAACATCTCCATCACCTGCGCGAGATCCTGCGGGGCATGCAGGTGCTGTCAGATGCGGTGACTTTTATGAACCAGACACAGGAGATCCAGTCCCTTGTGCAGCAATTCACCGACCCGGTGCTGGTGGACCAGGCGATCGCAAAAAAGGAGGCAATCTTGCGGAAAGTCCGTGCCCTGCACGAGGTCAACCCGATGCTTGGCCATCGCGGGGTCCGGCTCGGTCTTACCTTCCCGGAAGATCTATACCATGCAGATCCGGGCAATTCTCGAAGCTGCAGCTGAGTGCCAGAAAGCGGGTATCGTGGTACATCCCGAGATCATGGTCCCCAGGTCTGTACGGCACAGGAACTCGTGCGGGTAAAAGTGTGGGTTGACGAAATCCGTTCATCAGTCGAAGCCGCTCACAACGTGAAACTGAATTTCATGTTCGGGTCCATGCTCGAAGTGGTCCGTGCCTGCATGCGGGCAGATAACCTTGCAGAAATGGCGGAGTTCTTCTCCTTTGGAACAAATGACCTTACGCAGGCAACCTTCTCCTTCTCGCGCGAAGATGCCGAGAACAAGTTCCTTCCCATGTACAACCAGAGCGGCATCCTGCAGGACAACCCGTTTGAGGTGCTGGATGTCAAAGGTGTTGGCCGCCTCATGGAATCGGCGGTGAAGTGGGGGCGCCATACCCGTCCAAATATGAAAGTAGGCATTTGTGGAGAGCACGGCGGGCACCCTGCCTCCATCCGTTTCTGCCACAAGATTGGGCTGACGCTACGTGTCCTGTTCCGGCCCCCGTATCCCGATTGCCCGGCTGGCAGCTGCCCAGGCTGCTATCCTGGAAGGGGAAAAGATGGCTGACAAGGCGGTATGAAGGGAGACTCTCTTTTTTGCCCCCTCCTCGAACGAACCCATCGTCAATACAGAACCTTTTTTTTGTCACGGTGCCAATTTTTTCACTGGATTGTAAAAAAGTGCTGGACGCCTTTCGCGCTCACCGGTTCTTCAGGTATGATGTGATAATTGCGTTCACGAGCAGAAGAGATCAAGGAATTCGTCTTTTCTTTTTTCTCGTATCCTGCATTTACGTCAGTCGACCCGGATCACCCTGATTCGCGATCCTGAAAATACGGTGGCCCGGTGCAGAATTTTAAAATGAGGGAATCATGAACAGGAAATGGGTATATGCTTTCACAGAAGGCGATGGCAAGAACAAAAAGCTGCTGGGCGGCAAGGGCGCAAACCTTTGCGAGATGACACAGATCAGGCTTAAAGTGCCGCCGGGTTTTGTTATCACTACCGAGGCCTGTCTTGCCTGCCTGGATAATCCGAAAAAAGAACTCCCCCCGGGCATGATGGACCAGGTTCACGCTAATCTTGCTGAGGTGGAACGCACGAGCAACCGTGTCTTTGGCGGGCGTGAAAACCCCCTGCTGATATCGGTACGTTCAGGTTCTGCCATTTCCATGCCGGGCATGATGGATACCATCCTCAATCTCGGTCTCAATGCAGAGACCCTTCAGGGCCTGATCGCCCAGACCGGGAATGAACGATTCTGTTATGATGCCTATCGCCGTTTTATCCAGCTCTTCGGCAAGGTTGCCCTTGGCGTTCCGGACGCGGAATTCGATGCTGAGTTCGAAGCAATCAAACAAAAAGCCGGTGCCCGGCATGACGTTGATCTCTCCTCCCATGACCTTGCTGAGATTTCGGAACGGTTTTTAAAGGTCGTTCACCGCATTACCGGCAAACCATTCCCCGCTGCACCCCATGAACAGCTGGAGATTGCCATCAGGGCAGTATTCAATTCATGGAGTGGACGGCGTGCGGTAGATTACCGCAGGGAATTTAAGATTACGCCCGATATGGCCAACGGCACTGCAGTAACCGTGATGCAGATGGTTTTTGGCAACATGGGAAACGATTCTGCCACCGGCGTTGGTTTCACCCGGGATCCCGGTACAGGAGAAAATGTCATATTCGGCGAATACCTGGTAAATGCGCAGGGCGAGGATGTTGTTGCCGGTATCCGAACGCCAAAGCCGCTTGCTGCAATGGCCGAAGAGATGCCGGACATTTACCAGGAACTGCAGGTGCTGCATAAAATACTTGAATCTCACTACAAGGAAGTTCAGGATTTCGAATTCACGATAGAAAAAGGCATACTCTTTCTTTTACAGACGAGAAACGGCAAGATGAACGCTTCTGCCCTTGTACGGACCTCGGTAGAGATGGTCAATGAAGGACTCATCACAAAATCCCAGGCCCTACTTCGTATCCAGCCGGATATGCTTGACCAGATGCTCTTTCCCCGTCTTGACCCGCGGGTTACTGAAAAGCCCATTGCAAAAGGGCTTCCCGCATCTCCCGGGAGTAGCAGTGGGCATTGCTGTCTTCGATGCCGATCGGGCTGAGCAGAGGGGGCGGACTGGTGAACGCGTGATTCTCGTGCGTGAAGAGACCAAACCCGAAGATATTCACGGCTTCTTTGCCTCGCAGGGAATCCTGACAAGCCGTGGGGGCAAGACTTCCCATGCCGCCGTTGTAGCACGGGGTATGGGAAAACCCTGCGTCTCCGGGTGCCGAGGGAATTCATGTCGATGTCCGCCTGCGGCAGGCCCGGGCGGGAGACCAGGAATTTGGTGAGGGTGCGTTGATCACGATTGATGGCACTACCGGTGCAGTCTATCTCGGTGAGGTTGCCATGATAGAGGCAGAATTCTCACCAGAACTCAACATTCTCCTTTCATGGGCGGATGAAGTGGCCCGTCTCGGTGTCATGGCCAATGCTGACACGCCGGATGACGCGGAAAGGGCGGTAAAGTTTGGTGCTGTGGGTATTGGCCTGTGCCGGTACCGAGCGCATGTTCAATGGTGCCGAGCGCCTGCCCATCATGGTTGAGATGATTGTTGCTGAGACAAAGGCGGTTCGCCAGGCAGCTCTCGAGCAAGCTGCTGCCGATACAGCGCGATGACTTCATCAGCATCTTCAAGGTGATGGCTCCCCGCCCGGTTACTGTCCGCCTATTAGACCCCCCGATTCACGAGTTCCTTCCCACAGAAAATCTTCTTGTAGACGATATCGTGCATCTCCGCAACCTGCGCGAGGTTCTGCGGGGCATGCAGGTTCTTTCGGATGCAGTCACGTTCATGAACCATACCCGGGACTTCAAAACCCCAGGTGCAGAAGTTCACTGACCCGGTGCTGGTTGATGAAGCGATTGCGAAAAAGGAGGCGATCTTACGGAAAGTCCGCGACCTTCACGAGGTCAATCCCATGCTCGGCCACCGGGGTGTACGGCTCGGCCTTACCTTCCCGGAAATCTATACCATGCAGATCCGGGCCATTTTAGAAGCGGCAGCAGAATGCCAGAAAGCCGGTATCGAGATTCACCCGGAGATCATGGTACCCCAGGTCTGCACATCGCAGGAACTCAAGCGGGTAAAAGTGTGGGTGGATGAGATCCGGAAGGATGTGGAATCTGCCTATAAGGTAAAACTCAATTTCAGGTTCGGTTCCATGCTCGAAGTAGTCCGAGCCTGCATGCGGGCAGACAATCTTGCAGAAGAAGCGGAGTTCTTCTCGTTCGGGACAAACGACCTGACCCAGGCAACCTTCTCCTTCTCGCGGGAAGATGCTGAGAATAAATTCCTGCCCATGTATAACCAGAGCGGCATCCTGCAGGATAACCCGTTTGAAGTGCTGGATGTCAAAGGTGTGGGGCGCCTCATGGAACAGGCAGTCAAATGGGGGCGGCACACCCGTCCGGATATGAAGATGGGCATCTGCGGTGAACACGGTGGCCACCCTGCTTCAATTATGTTCTGCCACCGGATTGGCCTGACCTATGTATCCTGCTCCGGACCCCGTATCCCCATTGCCCGGCTGGCGGCAGCACAGGCAGCGATCCTTGATGGCGATGCTATGGTGGATAAGGCAGCCTGACCGGGATTTCTTCAACTCTTTGTTTTTAAAATTCCCGGAACATATTATTTTTTTCAAGGGTAACGTTTCAAAAAACCTGGTTTCTTTAAATTCGTGTAACGTAAACTCTGATAAATTACGTTATCTCACAGACTATGAAATAAAGTGACTGTTATTGACAGGTATGTACTTTCCTCGCGTGACTGTTTTTTCAAAATTGTCCTGTAGTTCTGTGGGGTCGCCACAACGGCGGGGGAGGGGTCATGCCAAAGTACCCCCAATATGCGTGAAAAATATTTGCCCGCGGTTGAATTATGAAAGATTTTACGTTAAAAAAGAGGTAAAATTACCCTTTAGCCATTACATTTCCTGTCGCTTGTATTTTCTGGCTAATGCAAGAGCCGGGACATATCCGGTTCTGACATATTCCTTAAGCATTCTCTTGGCAGAAAACTGGGGTGCAGTGGTCCGCATGGTCTCCTTCATTTTTTTCACCCACATATGGGGGATCCCCTCGTCAGAAAGGGTGTAGTACATCGGAACCACTTCATGTTCGAGCAGGGTATAGAGTTGTTCTGCATCAACATGGTCCCTTCGTTCACCGGTTTCATGATTGCCAAATGCCCAACCGTTCGTCCCGTTGAAGGCTTCAAGCCACCAGCCGTCAAGAACACTCATGTGCAGGACACCGTTCAGCGATGCTTTCATACCGCTTGTTCCACACGCCTCCATGGGGGGAACCGGGTTATTGAGCCAGACATCAACGCCATGAACAAGGTATTGTGCGATCTGTTCACCATAATCCTCAACAAAGGCAATCCTCCCGGCAAAATCCTGCTGGTGAGCATATTGGTAAATCTTCTGGATGATTCGTTTACCGTCATCATCAGCCGGATGAGCTTTGCCGGCAAAGATGATCTGCACCGGCATCCACCGGTTGTTCACGATTCTCTTGAGTCGTTCAATATCATGAAAAATAAGATCAGCACGCTTGTACGTCGAGAACCTGCGGGCAAACCCGATGGTAAGTGCGTAGGGGTCGAGAAGTGCCCCGCCGGTTATTACATTGATAGGATCTGTACCTTCCCCTCCCCATTTCCGGCGTTTGAACTCCCGAATCCTGTTCACAAGTTTTCGTTTCAGCTGGGTGTGGACAATCCACAATTCTTTATCAGGAATTTCATTGATCATTTCCCAGATCAGAGGACTGTCATGATCGTTTAACCAGTTCGGGCAGGATGGTGAAAAATACTTGTTCAACAGGAGGAGCATTTTTGGATCGAGCCATGTGGGTACATGCACACCGTTTGTTATATGGTGAATGGGGATTTTTTCTTTTGTTAAGTCCGGCCAGAGCGGTTGCCACATATCCCTTGCAACCTCGCCATGCTTTTTACTCACGCCGTTTTTTAATGCACACATTTTCAGGGCAAATGCCGTCATGTTGAATAATCCCGCGCTATCCTCGGGGGAATACCCCATGCGCAGGAAGGTTTCCCTGTCAATGTCAAGAAGAGGGAAATAACGGGAAAAATATTTGTCCATAAGGGAATAGGGAAATGCATCGTGCCCGGCGGTACTGGTGTATGGGTCGTGAAAATACTGGTTTCGTGGACTCTTTTTCGTGCTTCTTCAAAACTCAGTTTATCGGCAACCTGTTCCCGGATCCGTTCAAGCAGCACAAATGCCGGGTGTCCTTCATTCAGGTGAACGATTGATGGTCGTATGCCCAGAATATCCAGTACATAACTCCCGCCAATACCCAGCACAATCTCCTGCCTGAGCCTCAATTCATTGTCACCGGTATAGAGCCGGGAAGAGATGATACGGTTGATCGGGTCATTTTGTGGGATATCGGTATCCAGAAGATACAGCGGGATATTTCCTACATCCACTTTCCAGACTGCAATGTATATCGGGGGCTCAATAAACGGCACCCGGGCAACCAGCTGGTTGTCATGGTTATACATGACTCGTTTGATGGGTGCTGCATCACGGTTCAGGATTTCCTTGATATTTTCCTGCCAGCCATACGAGTTGATGTGCTGGTGAAGATATCCCTCAGAGTACATGAAACCAACAGCGACAAGGGGTAAACCGAGATCACTGGATTCTTTTAAATGATCCCCGGCAAGAAAACCCAGTCCCCCGGCATAAAACGGGAGGGAGTGCTGGAGACCGTATTCTGCTGAAAAATAGGCAATGGAAAGGCCATGATTATCTGAAAAATGTTCGGTAAACCAGACTGTTATTCTGGTCCATCTCTTTCCGGAAAAGAGCCATTACGAGATCGTAATGCCGGAGATACAGGGGATTTTTTGAAGCGGCAATGAGGGTTTCTTCGGGAATTTCCCTCAGCATTTTTACCGGGTTATGGATACTTTCTACCCATGCCTGTGGGTTTAAGTTTTTAAAGACCATCTTTACTGCCGGATTCCAGACTCCACCAGAGATTGTAGGCTAAATCGATGAGCCCGGAAATACGTTCCGGTACATGCGGAAAATCCGTGTTGGTAGTTTCGGCCACACTATCCCCCAATGATTGAGTAGTGGTATCATTTCATTAAAATACTATTGTAATAAAAACCGTAAAATAAAAAAATTGTTTTTATTGGGCCGGATTCCGGATGCACATCCTTTCACAAAATCAGGAACCATATCCCCTTGCAAAAACCGGAGTCTGATCTCCGTTATTTGGCTTATGTTCTTAAAAATTCCGGGATTTATGGGAAGTCCGGAATCCTTGATTTTTTTTGGTATAGGGCTCTGGTGAAATCCTGTTTTCCCGTTCTTCGCTTCTTTTTTCCGGATGCCTGGAGGGTGACCCACTTTCTTTTTTAGAGGGTTTCCCATAAAAATCCGATTTTTTGATACAGTGAGTTAATGGGGGTTCGCTCCAAACCCTCATAGGATTGTGCCGCCGCCCCCGAATGGGCGCCCCCGCGGCGGATTAAAAATGGAAATGTGCTGGAACCTCCTTGCCCTGCCGTGCCTCGAAGAGGTCCTGAGGGGGGGACCCTTGCACTATTATGGATTTTCATTGTTCTGGAGTGACTCCCCGTTCAGATTCGTTTCAACAGAGAAGGGTATGGATAAAATCAGCAAAAGAACCCGAGAAAATCGGGAGTTTAACAAAAATTTCCAGTATATCTCTTACAGGGGCCCTATAAAAATAGGGTGAAATTATCTCTCCTTTGCCAGATGTGGTGAAGAATTTTTTTCAATGGTGTTTGTCCGCGAAGCAGGAACCGGTAAAAATAACCTAATGAAACATTTGAAATCACACAACACCAAAAGAGGATTTGGGCGTACACCTGCATGGATGATAAGACCTGGAAAAAACTCTATGATACGGTAAGTGTCGGGACCCCAAACCCGGTGATTGTCGGATACAATATTAATCTTGACCGGATAATCACGGTTACCCCGGCATTACTCTGTTCAGCACTCTTCAATCGGCCGGTTTTCTCGGAACTCCGGTCCCGGCTCCTGCACTCCATGCACACCTGCACTGCTGAAGAGTGGTTTGTAACCGATCCTCAGCGGTACCAGCAGTTCATCCGCATATTTGCCGATACGGGCCATCTTGTCATTGGAGGGCAGGCCGGTATTGCCGCAGTCCATCTGTCAATGACGGGTATTTCAGATGTGCTCTGTATCGCTCTTTCTGTGGGGCCGAAGACCGGAAAAATTCTTGATCGTTCCGGTGTTCAGGTCCTGGATCTCAACGGAGGATGCGGGCAGTCTTCCGATATCATCCACCTCGTCTTTGAATATCCTCCGGGCCTTGTTCCCGTGGCTGAGGGTGTAATCCCGAGAAGTAATCGTTTCATTGCATCTCCCGTCCATCCGCCGGAGTCGGTACTCATCCCACGTGACAAAATGGATGCAGTCATGGCAACGATCTCCTCGTATCCCCGTGCGTTTCTTTCCGGATACCAGTACCTTCAGACTGATGATGAATTCCGGAAGGCAGCAGAACAGATCGCCCTCATGAAAAAGAGTAACAGCCATATGCGCATTCATGTTGAATGCGTATCGGTGACCGATCCTGCGGTGATAAACGGCTTTATCCGCCATATTCTTCCTGTAGCAGACAGTATCGGACTCAATGAACATGAGCTTGTATTACTCATCCGTGGTCTGGATTCACCGGAAGACAAACCGGTGATTTTTGAGTCCATTTCTCCCGTTCAACTGGTACAGGGTGCACGGGAGATTTGTAAAAAAACCGGACTTAAACGCCTCCACCTCCACACGTTCGGGTATTACGTGTTGATTATCAGAAATGATTGTGCACACCCGGAAGAATCGCGAAATGCCCTGCTCTTTGCCTCCCGTGCAACAGCCAATGCTGCACAGGGGACACACCTGGAAATTTCCCCATCGGGAATCTCTGCATGTGAGATGGTTTTTGAGATATTCGGCCCGGAGGTTTCGACCGGGATTTCCCGGACTCACACGCATACGATCGTCATGATTCCAACAATTGTTGCACAGGATATTGCAAAATCCTCCGGGCTCGGAGATATCCTTTCATCCAGCGCATTTGTCGTTGATCAATTCTGAATAACCATCCTGCTGTGTCTCGCCAGACGATGACTATAAGCAGACAACAAAGGGTAATGCGGCTCTGTTGAAACAGGCATGAACCGTTCGGGTGCACACCTGAATTATGAAAATCATTAAAATTTCATATTTGGGAGGGCTCCCCGCCTCAGGGGCTCTCTTTTGGCTCGGCGGGGCATGGAGGTTGTTTGCATCTGTAGTCCCGAAAACCGCCGCGGGGGCGCCCCGTTGGGGGCGTCGTCGTTCATCATAATTATACTAAAAACATTTTCAAATACTATCTGGGTAATCTGATTTTCATGGGAAATTCTATTTTCCCGTTCTTCGCTCCTTCTTCTCTACTGTTTGGAGGTTGACCTCCCTCTTTTTCAGAGGGTTTCCCATGAAAATCCGTTTAGTTCAGGTAATATTGGGAAAAGCATCATTTACCATTATGATAAACCCCGCCGCCCCGGATGGGACGCCCCCGCGGCGGATCAATGACGGAAATGTGCTGAAACCTCTGTGCCCTGCAGTGACTCGGAGAGGCCCGGAGGCAGGGAACCCTTGCACTATCATGGATTTTCATGGTTAGGGTGTGAACGCCCGTTCATGTGCATTTCAACAGAGTCTATAATGCATAATCTCAGTGCCCTATTTTTTAAAAAACACCCGCCATCATTTTTTATGAATTCCGGGTATACAGGGGAAATATATATCTGACTCGATGTTTACCTAATTACAACAGGTAATGAAAGTATTCGCACCTTCAATAAGCCAGTATTCTCTCCCTGTATCGTCGGGTTGTCCCGAATATCCCTGAATCCCGGACTCTCTCTGAAAGTCCGGGATTCGGGCAACCTGCGGACCATCCCCGTTTTCCGATGAGGAAGTATTCGTTATGCCATCGATCAGTATCGGGTTTGAAGTTCACCAGCCTTACCGCCTTAACCGGCAGTTTGAACCAATCCCCATGATGAAAAAGAAAGATCTTTTTAATCACTATTTTGATGGCCTGAATAAGGAAATACTTCAGCGTGTTGCAGAAAAGTGCTACAATCCTGCCACAAAAATTATTCTTGAAAAACTTGATGAAGGTTTTTCCTGCTCTTTTTCCTTATCAGGAATAGTCATTGAGCAGATGGAAAAGTGGAGCAGGGACACCCTCTCACTCTTCGAACAGGTTGCCCGGCATAAAAACTGCGAGATAATCGGGCAGACCTACTATCACAGTATTGCCAGTTGTTTTCATGACAAATCAGAATTCAAAGAACAGGTCCGTCTTCACTCTGATCTGATGCATGACCATTTCAGGGTCAGGCCGACAATCTTTGAAAACACAGAATTCACGTTCAATAACGATATAGCCGCTACGATAAGGGATTTGGGTTTCTCCGGTATCTTTACCGAAGGTGTAGATCGTATTCTTAATGGGCGCAGCCCGAATCATCTCTACACCTGCCGGGATATTCCGGTTCTGCTTCGCAACACCAGGTTTTCCGATGATATTGCATTCCGTTTTGCCAACCGCACATGGGACATGTACCCGCTGACCGCAGAAACCTACGCCCAATGGATCGCCTCTTCTCCAGGGGATGTGACTCATGTGTTCCTGGACTACGAAACCTTTGGCGAGCATTTCTGGAAGGAGACCGGGATATTTGACTTTTTACACTCTCTCCCTGATGAGCTGGCAGAGCGAGGTGTTGAATCGATCCTGCCATCAGAGATGCGTTTCCCGCTTTTCACCCGTTGGGGAAATCGATGTCAGGGAGACCATTTCCTGGGCTGACCTTGAGAAGGATACTTCCGCATGGATGGGAAATGATCGGCAGCGGGCAGCTTTTCATGCCGTCCAGACCGGCACATCACTATGCCATCGACAAACCGATCTGGAGATATCTCCAGACCAGCGACCATTTCTATTATATGGCCTCCAAATACGGCACGTGCGGGGAAGTTCATAGTTATTTCAGCCATCACGAGGCTGATGATGCGTTCACGACCTACATGAGGGTGCTTGCAGATTATGAATTGCGTAATATCCGGTTGATGAAAAACCGGAAATCGGCAAAAATCCTGCGAACCCTTGCCCCGGAACAGGCATTTCATTTTGCCGGACCCTCAGGATTCATCGGTCATACTGCCTATAACCTCGACCAGTTTGAAGAATTGATATACATTGTACCCAAGGATTCTATCCAGTTCCACCAGGAACGAGGTGATTTCTCCCGGTGGATAACAGATATTCTGGAGGATCCACATCTTGCAGAGAGCATCACCGGGGTGAGCGAGCGCCATGATCTGGCAAAGGCAGTAAAAGAACGAAGAGAATTGCTGTGGAGTCACTTAAAATAGCCTTTTTCTGCTGGGAATCGATGTATGCAGAACGGGTTGGCGGGCTTGCCAATGCTGCAACGAATCTTGCAGAAACGTTGGTAAAACAGCAGCATGAAGTGCATTTTTTTACCCGGGGAACTATGCCCGATCAGACCGTCAATGGCGTATCTTACCACTATTGCCAACCCTCCGGAAAAAATATTGTCGAATATTGTGATGCCATGAGCCGGGCGATGGTGGACCAGTTTGCGATATGTGATACCCCGCACCCCTTTGATATTCTTCATTTCCATGACTGGCATCGTTGTGCAGGCTCTCCATCTTCTGCAGGACAGAAATACGATCTTTACCTTCCATTCAACGGAATACGGGAGGAATGGCAACCAGTACGGGGACTGGTGGGAGTTTAAGGAAATCTCCGGAAAGGAATGGTACGGGAGTCTTGTTGCCAAACGGGTAACGGCAGTGTCTGCAAGCCTTAAAAGATGAAGTGATGCGATTATACAATATCCCTTATGACAAATGCGATGTTATCCCAAACGGGGTTGAACCTCGCGAATACCGGATAAGCAGTCGATCCGGGTGATGTGAAACAGGCGTATGGCATCCATCCTTATGCTCCCCTGGTCCTGTTTATCGGCAGGCTCGTGTACCAGAAAGGGCCGGATATATTCATCGAGGCGATACGAAGAGTCTGCCAGCACCGCTGGGATGCAAAAGTGATTGTTGCCGGGGACGGATGGATGCGGCAGTTCCTTCAGGAGCGGGCAAAAGATCTGCCGGTAATCTTTGTCGGCTACATCCCGGATTCCGAGTATATCCGTGTCTTGAATGCTGCAGATATTGTTGTCATCCCCAGTCGCAATGAGCCGTTTGGTCTTGTGCTTCTTGAGGCATGGAGTGCAGAAAAAGGTGTTGTTGCCAGCAATGTTGGCGGACTGTCAGAAAATATCGATGCATTTGTAAACGGTATAAAAGTAGATGTGAACCCGGAATCCCTTGCCTGGGGTATCAATTCTCATGATCGATGAACCCTGGAATGCCGGGGCTCTGGGAAAACGGGGGAGAAAGAAAGTGGATCGGGTATTTCTCTGGGGTCCGATTGTAAAAGAACTGACTGAAACCTATGCCCGAACATTGTCAAAATAATGATATTGCACTGGCATTTCATCATTTTTACCGGATTTCTATCGGTGCTGCCCCACGGCAAAGCATGAATTTAATGGATTGGGGGGCTCCCTCCAGGCAGCCGAAAAGAAGAAGCGAAGAACGGGAAAATTGGATTTCCGATGAAAATCAGCAAATTCAGATAGTATTTGAAGATGTTTTCAGGAATAATTATGATGAACGCCGCCGCCCCCAACGGGGCGCTCCCGCGGCGGTTTCAGGAACTGCAGAGTCAAACAACCCCGATGTCCTGCCGTGCCTGAAGAGAGACCCTGAGACAGGGAACTCTCGCACTATCATGGATTTTCATTGTTCGGGAGTGAACTTCCGTTCTTACAGGTTTCAAAAGAGTCGGATTTCAGTTTTTTTTAACACTGTCCGTTTCCAGTCTGGTATCGGACCAAAAAACTCTGTGGGGCATATGCGAAATCTTACGAAGATGCAGGATAGTTTTTACCTGATACCGGTATATAGTGGAATTACGCATGCTTCATCCTAACTTTAAGGACACGATAGCAGCATCGCCGTATATCTTTACCCTTGGGGTTGCCGGGGACAGCGGTTCGGGAAAGACTACGTTTACGCAGGGTATCCGAAACATTTTTGGCAATGATCTTGTCTCAACCATAACGCTTGACGATTACCATAGTCTTGACCGGAATGAACGCACTGAACGGGGAATTACAGCCCTGAACCCTGAGGCAAACCGAATTGAGCAGCTTGAGCAGGATCTTATCTCGCTCAAACGGGGCGTTCCTGTTGAAAAACCGTCCTACAACCATACCACGGGAGAATTTGATCCTCCGGCCATCTTCCGTCCAAAGAAGATCCTCATACTTGAAGGACTTCATACGCTGTTCACCCCTACCCTGAGAAAATATCTTGATTTCACGCTCTTTGTGGATCCGGTGAAGCAGGTAAAGTATGACTGGAAGATCATGAGGGATGTGAACAAGCGTGGGTATTTGGGTGATGCCGTTCTCAAAGAGATCGCAGAACGGGAACCGGAATACGAACGCTACATTGCTCCCCAGAAGGAGTACGCGGATGCCGTCATTGGTATCGATTACTCCCGGTACGGGCAGCCGCTCGGAAAAGAACGGAATGTGTACAAGGTCACCCTCTCCCAGAACCGGATGAAACAGAGTATCGAAAATATCGATCTCTCTCTGGACCTGTATTCCATCCTTTCTTTATCGGAGCGGAACTTTTCGCTGGAGTTTGTGACCAGTGAGCAAGGCAGACAAAAAATGGGTCAACTGATTATTGACGGGGAACTCAGCGGGCATGTGGTGAAAAAGCTTGAGCGCAGCATTGAAGAACAGACACAGGTGCATCCCATCTCGATCTTCAGAAACCGTTCCTACGTCACCGCAGGGGATCTTGCCCAGCTCATCCTCTGCTGGCGCATTATTCACCGCCGGATTTTCATGGAAACCTGCAGGTGATGCCAGTCACAACGATCACTGTATACAAAAAGACCATATCCTGTGAATGAGAAGGAAAGAATAGGAGCGATCAATGAAAGCAGATGAACCCATCAGTTTCCCGCTTGATGTGCCTTTCAATCCTTATGCAGATATACCAGAGCAGGGAACTATGAATCCGGGAGTTATCCGGCTATGAAAACCATTGGTGTCCTGACCGGGGGAGGTGACTGCCCCGGGCTTAACGCGGTAATCAGGGCTGTGGAGAGGGCGGGGAAAAAATATGACTTTGAAACCCTCGGTATCCGGAACGGGTGGCAGGGTCTCATCGATGGCGATGTTGAGCCGCTCACCGATTTCTCCGTTTCAGGTATTCTTCCCAAGGGTGGAACGATCCTTGGCACATCCCGTACGGACCCGTTGAAAAATATATCGGATTTCCAGAAGATCAAAGCCAATATAAAAAAATACGGCATTTATGCGCTCATTGTCATTGGCGGTGACGGCACCCTTTCTGCTGCCCGCGACATAGCAAAGCAGGGAATTCCTGTTGTGGGCATTCCCAAAACCATAGACAATGATATCAGCGGAACCGATATGACATTCGGTTTTGATACCGCAGTGGCCACGGTCACTGAAGCAATCGACCGTCTCCATACAACGGCGGAGTCTCACCACCGTATCATCGTTGTTGAGGTTATGGGCCGGAATGTCGGGTGGATTGCGGTCACTGCAGGAATTGCCGGGGGAGCTGACGAGATCCTGATCCCTGAAGTGCATTTTACCCTGGACGGGGTCTGCAAAAAATTAAAGGCCCGGTATGATGCCGGTAAAAAATTCTCGATTGTTGTCATTGCAGAAGGTGCTCACGCGAAAGATCTCGGCGTGACTCCGTTCCTGAGAATGAACTGGATGAATGCGGTCATGAGAAGTTTGTGGGTGTTGGCAACATCCTGGGTAAAGAACTTGAACGCCGGATGGGTATTGAAACACGCGTTACCATTCTCGGCCATGTCCAGCGGGGTGGATCACCAACGGCATTTGACCGGGTTCTTGCAACCCGTTTCGGTGTTGCCGCAGTCCAGCTCGTGTATGCCGGTGATTTCGGGATGATGGTTGCCCTGCAGGGAAACAAGATCACCAGCATCCCTCTTGAAATCGCAGTGAACCAGATAAAAACGGTTGATGATGATTTCTATGAACTGGCTATGACAGTAATCGGTGGTCAGAGATGAACAAAATCCCGCCTTCTCAAAAAGGGATGCCCACCGATCCGGTGTTTTCGGTCTGCTGGGACGGGCCTCTGCCGGAACCGGTTGTCAGGACGGCAGAGGATCTCCGGAGTGTGCTGGCAAATCCCGGATGTTCCTGCACAGGACCGGTTTATTACATGTATCGTGATGTTGCCCGGACCTCCGAAGATCGCAGCTGGCTTGCTGCACAGCACCTTCGATTCGATATTACGGTTATCCCCCCTCGTGAACTCTGCGGTGAGTACAATAAAACCAAAGGGCATTTTCACCCTCCCGATCCTTCCGGTACCGGCTACCCGGAGATATACGAAGTCCTTGCCGGTGAAGCACATTACCTGATCCAGAATCATGATTGTTCTGATGTCGTGATGATAGCAGCCTGTGCCGGGGATATCGTTGTCGTCCCTCCCGGCTACGGGCATGTGACCATCAACCCGACTCATGCTACGATCCTCCAGATGGCAAATATTGTATCCTCGCGTTTTTCCAGCAATTATCACGGGTATGAAGCGCAGAACGGGGCTGCATTTTTTGAATGGATAAAAGAGGGTTTTGTAAAAAATCCGACCTACCGGAATCACCCGAATCTCCGGCTCGTAAAAGCGCAGCGACGTGCAGATGTAACGGATGCAATCCCCGATCCGCTCTATAACCTCATTGAAAAACGTGCACCGGTTCTCGAATTTCTCAATCGCCCGGAAAAATTCGAATCATTATTCCGGGGACTTTATCCGTAAAACTTTTTTTATGGAACTATACTGACAACTGAAGTAATTAGTGAAATAGTTGCGAACCGTTTCTGTAAACCACGTTATTTTTCGTTCTGATTAACCAAAATGAGATAAATTCAGTAGAAATATTGGAGATGACAGCATCATTTTTATCAAAACCGGTTCGCTTTTAATTCCCGTCTTCACGAAAAAGGAAATGGCAACACATCAGGACAGGCGGTTTCAGTTATCAAAACTATTCCATGACCCCCCGATTCCCTTTTTCTGGTATCGTTTGGGCAGATTATAAAATATTGGCTCTGTTGTAACGCCCATGAACCGTTCGGGTTCACTCCCAAACTATGAAATCCATGATAGTGCGATGGTTCCCTGCCTCAGGGCCTCTCTGAGGAATGGCAGGGCAAGGAAGTTTCATTACATTTCTTTCATTGATCCGCCGCGGGTGTGCCCCTACTGGGGCGGCGGGACAATCCTACGGAGGTTTGGGGCGAACCCCCATTAACTCATTGTATCAAAAAATCAGCATATTCAGATAGTATTTGAAAATGCTTTTTGTATAATTATGATGAACGCCGCCGCCCCCATGGGACGCCCCCGCGGCGGTTCAGGTGCCTGCCCGTCTTTAAACCATTTGCCCAGCGAGGCCCCGACGATGCGGCCGAGCGACCCCCAAAGGGGGTGGGTTGACTCTTAAAAACTATAAGAAGAGAGTATACGATTTTCATACATCGGGTATGAACTCCTGTTCATGCCTGTTTTAACAGAGCCGAAATATTTAAAAAAATTAGTGTTCTTGGGTTCTCCGGATGAAGAGCACAGCACCGAGTATTCCAATAATTAACACTGCCGGAAGAAACATGGTCGGGAACTCGGGAACCGGCATTTCTGTTTCCACAACCTCTACATCATCAATAAGGGCTCCGTAAGAATCTGCCATTCCGCTACCGGTAAATGATATTGTGGTTAAAGCCCCTGCAGCTTCACGTTCGAATGTATATTTTGTCCAACTTCCCATCCCGCCCGCGGTAATTTCAGACGGAGCTCCGGTCCAGTCAAACTGAAGTGTGCAGGGATTATGATTATCGTTCGGACGGCATCTTTCTTCATATGAAACACTATACCGTGCACCTGCTATCGTTGCAAACGTTTGCGATATAGTCACGTTTGCCGGTTCACCACTGAGTGAACCGGTTGGCCCGTCCCAGTCGGTATCCAGTTCCCCATGCTGTTTACCTTCAAATGAAGGAATACTTTCAACCGTATTGGTTTTCTGTAACTCCATATTCGCAATTGCCGGGATGTTCTTTCCATTATAGGAAGTGGGGTTGTTTGCCCATTGGACACTCCAGTCAAGACCAGCAGTCCCATCGGGAAAAATGTCCCAGCTGTTTGCTACCAACGGATTTTCAAACCCGCCGTTGTTTACAAGGTTTGCTGAAGCCACGCCGATACACGCAAGGAACAGTATCAGGATCAGTCCCAGTGTTAATGGTTTTTTCATGATAATCATCCTCATCCGGAATGCGGGATCAGTAAGAGCCCGGTATACATTCAGGTCAACCAAAAATTTACTTATCCAGATATTATTATATGCAATGCACCGCTGCCTTGCATGCTGTTTCTGATAAAAACAGGTTACCCGGTCAATTGAGGTGATGGTATAGTGCTCTGGACTCGAACAGGATTGTACCGATGCCTCAGTCCGGGCACTATTCGGGAAGATTTAAGCAAATGAAAAATGCTGGAATCATCATTGATCCGCCGTGCCCCGGTACTGCCCTGTGAGTTTCATGAAAATTTCACTCCCAGGTACCCTCCCAGTTCTTCAAACAGTCTGGTCCAAAGTTTTGCGTGTTCATCGCCGGACACTGAAAGTGCCTGCATGGCCGCTGCTCTTTTCCGGCCGATGAGGAAATAGTGATTCTGGCATTCCCAAAGATTGTATGTCAGGGAAAGTGGGGATAACAGCGTAAAGGTGGTTGTGATCTTTTCGAGCAGGATCACATCATCCGGGTTCTCAAAAAGACGATGCATAAGATTGGTTATTGCATTGCTTGCAGTAAAATTGAGAGTTGCTGTGTCCGGGCTGAATTTTCCTTTTGTCATTTCATCGACAAGAACCGCAAGTCTTTGTGTATCGATATTGTCATTGGTAAGAACTTTCGTGAGATCAAGATTGATGATATACCAGACCGGATCCTCGAGCACTTTTGGCGGGGGAATCTGCATCTCTCTCATGGCATGGAGAAGTGGAGAAAACTGGTTGTAGATGTGCCGGAATGCAGATTCCGTATCCGCAAGTGTGGAGTTAAGAACTGAATATCAGTACTTTCCGTTGTCCATCCCGTAACAGATCCCAGAGTGAATAGAAACGGTTCCCAAAATGGTTTTCAAGGCAGACAATCATCTTTGGGATGTCGCTTCTGGAAAAACCATTCAGTAATTCATCCCGCATGGCAGCATATGTTTTATCATCCGGAAATTCTGTAGCGCCGCCAATAAAATTATGATTTCCCAAATGAAGGACGGCAAACATCAGGGTATTTTCTTCCCAGGTGATATCGGAATACAGGTAGACCTTGCCGATGGCCAGTTTAAGGTCGCCAGCTTCTTTTTTATTATATGCCTCGTTCTTAAGGGTAAAATTCTTTATCCGTATCTTTTCCGGGGAATCTTCAATCAGCGATGACAACGCATAATGAAAACCCACCCGGGAAAGATCGACAACGGAAGTCTGGACAAAGCGCCGGTATACCTGCGCCCCGTTTTTGTATTCAGGCACGTTACTGGGGGCTTTTTTTAACTGGTAAATAAAGTCCGGTTCCGGATCAAAACCTGCCACTTCCCGGACCAGTTGCATCGCACGACAGGCATACCGCAGCACCTGGACCGATTCTATGCCGGAAATGTCGTCAAAGAACCACCCGCAGCTTGTATACATGAGCATAGCGTTTCTCTGGATCTCGAGCAGTTTGAGTGCCTCGATCTTCTCTTTGGAGGAAAGAGTACGGACCGTATGTTTTGAAAAAAACAACTCAATATTCTGTGGTGAACGGTCCAGGATGACATCAATATAATCATCCCGTGCCTGCCAGGGGTCAGTCACAAATGAGCTCATTCGTTCATTAAAAAGTGTCACCAGTGTCTGACGGAGCCCGTCCATGGCTTCCCGAAGCGGGGACCGCCATTTCTGCCGTGATGTGAGAGGACAACTTTTTATCGATGTCGCGTCTTCCGTTGGTACGGAATGGATTAATGGATTTGAAGATGCTGTCTGGACAATAGAACCCGGGGTACAACACCCGCAATCCGCTTTCCAGCGTTCGACGCCATGGATGCAGCTCCATGATGAATTTTCAATTATTTCGACCTGGTGTGCTGGTGGATTATTACTCAGGTATTCTCCATAGATAGTAATCCGGGCAAGATTTTTGGATTCTATGAGATAGAGGGCATATGCAAGCGCCATATCCCCAAACCGGTGGTGATGCCCATATGTCTCACCGTCGGATGCGATATTCAAAAGCCCGGACTGTATCTGGTACTGGGAAAAAAACCGCATCATCCTGTTTGCATACACTTCACCATTTTCCAAAAGATTGGAAAATGCAATTTCCTGTGAAATGCCTTCGTCATAGAAAAAGATGACAATCGAATCTCCGGATGGTAACCGGCAGAGGTAGGGTAGTGAAGTATCAATCCCTCCCCGGGTTACATCCGTCCAGTGTGAGTCATTGACCGGTTTGATCCTTTGTGCCTGTTTTGGAGAGAGGATCGTAAACGCAATTCCCTGTTCTGCCAGAATCTCAAGGGTTTCTACATCAACTGCGGTTTCGGGCAGCCACATGCCTTCGGGTTTTCGTTTGAACCGGGATATGAAATCCTTAATTCCCCAGATAACCTGGGTATGTTTATCCCTGCTGTTTGCAAGGGGCATAATCACATGGTTATACACCTGGGCAATGGCAGAACCATGCCCTGAGAACCTGTTCATGCTCTCTTTATCTGCATCAAGGATTGCCTGGTACACTTCCCTGTTGTTCTGTTCCAGCCATGTGAGCAGGGTAGGACCTACATTGAAACTGATCTTTGCATAATTGTTGACAATATCGATGATCTTCCTGTTCGAATCGAGAATGCGGGATGCCGCATTTGGTGCATAGCATTCTGCAGTTATGCGTTCATTCCAGTCATGATAGGGGTATGCTGAATCCTCTGTCTCAACTTCCTCAAGCCAGGGGTTTTCACGGGGAGGCTGGTAAAAATGCCCATGTATGCAGATAAAACGACTCATGCCAAGATCACCTCGTAAAAACTTTCAACTATGACTCAATCATTTTTGGATATTCACCCATTCTCTTTTTACCAGATAATAAACTTCCGTGCATGAAATGTTCCGGGTTTACTCAAGGGATAACTCAACAGTGGATATCTTCAGACTCGTTAATTTTAATTTCCCGTTGATTTGAAAATCTACAGAAAACTACCTGATAAAAGAATACTATTCCGGTTCTGTTGAAACGCACATGAACCGTTCGGGTTCACTCATGAATTATGAAAATCATTAAAATTTCATATTGGGGAGGGCCCCCCACCTCAGGGCCTTTCCGAGATGCAGCGGGGCATGGAGGTTTTTTGCCTTTGCAGTCTCTAAAACCGCCGCGGGGGCGTCCCATCGGGGGCGGCGGCGTTCATCATAATTATACAAAATACATTTTCAAATATTATCTGAATATGCTGATTTTTCTGGGAAATTCAGTTTCCCGCGATTTGCTTCTTCTTCTCAACTGCTTGGAGGGGGAGGCAGTGCTAGGGGAGCGTCCCCTTGACCTGCGGTTTTTCATTACCCTAATGGGGGCCATAGCACTATTGGGAAATGCCCGGGAGATGGGGACAAAAAGTTCGATATGCTGGAGACCCCAGGAGCGACTCCTTGTTATTTCTGGATGGTGTCTCATGAAAATCCGATTAGTTCAGGTAATATTGAAAAACAAACATCATGTACCATTACGATAAACCCCGCCGCCCCCGAAGGGGCGCCCCGCGGCGGATCAATGACGGAAAATTTACTGACACCTCCTTGCCCTGCCGTGCCTAGGAGGGGCCCTGAGGCAGGGAACCATCGCACTATCATGGATTTTTATTGTTAGGGAGTGAACTCCCGTTCATGTTTGTTTTAAAAAAACCACTTTTTACAAATCCGCGGAAGTTAGCACGAATATTCCCCTTGATTGACCAAAGTAAATGCTGTATGTTGATTGCTTTCGATACGTTTGTGTCAGAGTAGATTTTCTTAAAAAAAAATAACTCTCTGCTGTCCAGGTAAATCAGATTATGTGGAAACCCGGGAGAAATGCGATGATATCTTCTCACTGTAAGGAAGTTCCCTGCATCGGCAGAATGGATTTCCTTTTCGGATGTCCAATGAACGTAGTAATGCTCAGAACCGGATGAGCAGCTGAATTATACGAAATGGAACTGAGTAAAAAACAGTTGCGGAAACGAAAATAGCAATAATATTTTGTTTATGAAAATGGTTATGGGAAAAATCTAGAGTTTTTCCACAGTGATCCGGATCCGGTCACCGGCTTTTAATACATGACCTTTCGGGATGTCAATGTTGTACCAGAGCGCGTTAGGTGTCTCCTGCGTTGGGTCCTGTGACATCAGGCAGTCTTTGTAGTCGTTGATATCTGCAACAAATTCGATCTCGGATTCGAATTCCAGAACTTTCGCCATAATAAAAGAGTCAGATAAGATGAATGGGATTAGCACGCCCGTGGCGTGACCATCCATGTTGTACTGTTCGAATAACTCCACCGTTTGATGTCCAGTTCCTTACAGTTGTCTGCAAGGATCGCCATATTGGTTCCTACCTCTTTTGGTGACAGGCCAAGGTCTTTTGCAATATATTTCGATTTGAAATAGTGCTTGCCTAAGGTTATGCCTGAATTGAGGTACTGGACGATCTTGTGCTGGGTCTCATTATACGTATCACGTAACTTTTTGGTAGTTGACATGTTATGCCTCAGCATTAGAAACTCATATAACTTAATTGGTATATAAGTCTTTCTAATTTTCGGGTCAAAAATCCAGTCTTTTTTTCTGTACTACACAACAATTCTGACCAGAAAGAATTTATCGGGCGCTCCGGTCGAATTGTTTTTGGAAATAGTGATTTCCGTGCAGGTTTCTATCATTTACGGGGATATTTATGCAAAGCGGTCAATAATAACAGAAAAAAAATTATTGCTGTACCTGTGCGTCAGCAATCTTGCTAATCAATGCTTCGATAACGACAGAGCGCATACCTTCAACGAATTTTATACTGCCAACCACAAGGTGCCCGCCACCGCTGATTCCGCCGCCCGGGATCTCGACACGCAGTTCCCTGACCATTTTCGGGATGTTCATCAGGACGCCACGGGAACGGAGCACGGCAAAGTCCGGCCCAAACCCGATTGTAACAACGGGCTTGCCAACATTCTGCTGGCAGAGACGGTCATGTACTTCACCGGATGTTTTACCCGGGGGTGGGAAGGTGAACTTATGGGCATGGATCTCGACATCGAGAAGGAACAGGCGTGCATCGTTTTTCAGTACGCGGGGATCAACGTGGGCCATGCAGGCGCTCATCTGGTCAGCGATCATGGTATTTGCCCCGTCAATCAGGAGCGCTAAGAGTTTCTTGTGACGCTCGGTATTACCGGTAATGTTCAGGATATCCTTTACAATCTCCCTGCCATCATTGAACCGGAGCCAGAACTGCTCGTAATCAAGGGCAAGGGCAATATCCTTGCAGGCCTGTTCGGGGTAGTTGTCCTGCACAAGTGCAAGATATAATGCCCGTTCGGGTGCTTCGCTCCGGTCGCCGACAGCTGCAACCGCCGGGAGGTGGCGGATTAACGGTTCGACTTTGGGATTGATCAACCGTGCGACTTCTGTCCCGAGCATACCGGCCGTGATACCAAAGTCTCCGCCGACATGGTAGGGGTTGACATGAGCCAGGAGGTATTTGTCGATAGAGGTGTCCGGGTGGTGGTGGTCGATCACGACAAACGGGATATCGTAGACACTGGCGATCTTATACGATGGTTCGTCTTCTTCGGTTGACCCGTTATCGGTGAGGATTACAAGCGGCATCTTCTGGCCGAACCGGACATGGTCTTTTAATGAGAAGTCGAGGTCCCGGGTGATGTCTTCGATTTCGTAGAATGGTGCTTTTGAAGGAGCCCGCTTGAATAAGAAATACTCAGCATCAAAATCCCCGCCACTCTCACGGATAAGGGAGACAACAGCCTGCTCAATGGCGACTGCAGAGCAGATACCGTCTGCATCTGCGTGGTGCCGCAGGATGATTGGCTGGGAGGTGAAGACCGCTTTCCTGATGATCTTTGCGACTTTCCTCATTTCGGGACGGAGTTTTTCCATGACCTCGCTTGGGACAAGGAGAGAAATTTCCTCCGGTTCCGAACGGAGATCAAGCGCCTTTTCGATCCGTACCTTCACAACTTCAGCTTCTTCATCCGTGAGGATAGACAGTCCGTCCACTTCAATCTGGATCTGGTCGTTTCTCATCATCACTTCGCCGATGAGCTTGACCATGTTCCCGAGTTCTGCTTCAGGGTATGCCCGTACACCGGCTTCGATAAATGCGGCGCCGTTCTGGGTCCCGGTTTCGTCAACGATGGTAAAGATGGTAGGTCCGCTTGTCTGTTTGATCTGGGCGATCTCACCTTCGATGGCAACGGTCTTTCCAAGTTTTGACGGCAGATCGATAATTCTTACGGTCGTGGATTTTCGCTCCACATTCTCGACCTGGTAAACCTGGTACTGCACTTCTTCGAGATCGATATTACCGTTTGGCCGGACCTCGCGGACTTTTACCAGGACGGAATCGCGCTCCTTGTGTTCTGCCTTTACATTGCTCTTGTGCACAAGTCCCTTGATCCGGTCGTTTAACTGGACGAACATACCAAAGGTTGCAAAACCCTGCACCTTTCCCTGGTAGATATTTCCTGCTTCGATGTCAGCAAGATCACAGCCGGCACCGAGCCGGTAGACGAGCACATTGTTTGAATCATTATTTTGCATTATTTCTCACCACACACACAGCGAAACGGGCATTTTTGCTTAAGTTTTTTTTATCAATGCCACGCGATTGGATATTGCTCTGTATATTCATGAATGGGTGTCTGAAGATTTAATTTACTTGTTATCCGCAAAAAGAGAAATCGTGAATAAAAAAGGAGGATTGGATCAATCCCGGAACGGCACTTCAATCATATCAAGATCATTGGGGGATACAACATTTCCGGAGAATTTTTTCTTTGCATCACTGACATGAGCCTGTGAATCAATATACCGTGAACTGATATGGACAAGTACAAGGGTCCGGGCTGCAAGGAGCAGCTGCAGCTTCTCCGGCCTGCGATGCCGTGGCATGATAAAATTCCGCAGCCCGGTTTGCCTCAGATTCATCATAGGTTGCATCATGGATCAGCAGATCTGCATTCCGGGCAACCTCTCCCAATGTTGTATGGACGGCACGGGTATCTCCCGTGTACACAATCTTTCGTCCGGGACGGGATTCGCCAAGAACATCTTCGGGTTTTACCTCGCGTTTTTGTCCATCAGTAGTAACCGTAACCGTCTCCCCGCGCTGGAGCCTGCCAAACAGGGGACCCGGGGGAACCCCGAGAGCGATTGCCCCTTCACGGTTGAACCTGCCCGGGCGGGGATCTTCTTCCAATGAATATCCCAGTGCAGGCATACCGTGGCTTACGGCAAATGCGGTGATGGTATACCCGTCAAACCGCACCCATGAACCATGAGACAGTTCAACTGCTTCGATGGGGAATTTTAGATTGAACCGTGCAACGTGCCGCAGCGTGTTGACAAATTCCTGTACCCATTCCGGCCCGTAGATGGTAAGAGGTTCAGTGCGCCCGTTGAATGACATGGTCTGGACAAGGCCGAAGATTCCGAGGAAGTGATCTGCGTGCCAGTGGGTGACAAAGATCGCGTTGACCAAAAATCCGCATCGTGCTCTCATCATCTGCTGCTGGGCACCCTCCCCGCAGTCAAAGAGCAGGGTATCCGAACCGTGCCGTATCATGATGCAGGGGGGATTGCGCTGCGGGGTTGGCAGGGCACCGGCCGTGCCAAGGAAATAGACATGCAGGGTTTCACCGCTCATGAAAAACACTTCCTGAATACCGGTAAACTCTTTTTTGCTTCTTCAATGGATCGCCCTTCGATAACGACAATGCCGGAATAGTTTTCAAAAACTGTTTTGCCGATCCGTTCCAGTTGATGGTCCCGTCACCCAGTGCGAGGTGTTCATCAGACATGCCGTGATTGTCATGGATATGGATATGGCTGGCTTTTTTTACCTGCGGAGAGAAAATCATTCACTTTGCCCAGGGTGTTTGCGTGCCCGAAATCAAATGTCATGCCGATACCTTCGATACCTTCCGTCATGCCCATTAATTCTTCGGGTAACTGGCAGAGGAATTCTTTTACCCCAATCATATTTTCAAGACAGGCTAGTGCTGAATGCTCTGCTGCACATTTCCCGATCTGCCGGAGCGCTTCTTTCTGGAGATTCCAGACTTTCTGGGGCATCAGTTTTCCTACCGGGGACAGGTAACCCGGGTGAATGGTGATCCGGTCAGTGAATGCGGATGCATGGGTTATGCAGGTGCATATCTGGCGGATCGATTCACGCCATATCGGATCGTTGAGGGTGGCAAGGTTCAGGTCCCCATAGGGGGCATGCACGGTGATCCCAAGATCGGTGCTTGCAATTACCTCTTCAATTTTTTTAAAGCACGGCGGGATTATCAAGTCTGTAGTTGCCGTCAGCGACAATCTCCCACCCGTCATAACCTGCCTCTTCGATCCCGTATACCCATGTGATATCGTCCCAGACTTTCGATGATGAGGAGAAATATGGTTTGATGGTCATGGTTCACGTCCCAGGGAGGCGAGAACAGAGGTCACTGCGGTGGAGAATTCCTCAAGGCTTCCTTCGTTTGTTATATTGATATCTGCTTCTGCCAGTGCATTCGCCCAGACCCCAGTTCAGTCTCGCGTTCGTCCCGTGTCCGCAGGGATTCGGCGGAGGACAAAATCATCGGAACGCCCGCGTGCCGCGATCCGGTCCAGCCGTTTTTCAAACGATGAGTCGATGCTGATGAGTGTAAACGTTGAAAAGTGCTTCCGGAACAAGCCTGACTTCAGCATCTCCCCGTATCCCGTCAATAAGGACCAGCGGGGCTGACTGGTGTTTGATCTCCGGGATACAGAGTGCAGCAATGGCATCCATACCGTTCTCGGCACGGAGCCTGTTTGCCGTTGCACCGAAATTCGTATCATTGGGTTCCAGTCCGCGCTTTGGTACCGCAGTCCGGATCATGTCGCCCATGACAATGACCGGGATACCCATTTCGGCCGCAATCTTTGAAAATTCACCTTTACCGCTTGCGGGAAGCCCGACAACACCAATTACTTTCAGAGACATCTTCTCCGTTATACAGATATTTCACCAATCTCCCGTGTTCGTATCCTGTACCTTTTCTTTCAGGGTATCTGCAATCTCTTTAATCTCTTTCAGTGTTAGTGGGGAATGTTTGTTCTGTTCGTTTCGTTTTTTGCAGATATATTCCCCATTGGTCATTTCAGGATTTGCACTGCGCATTAGCTGCGATCTTATGTTCACCCTGCTGAAGAACAAGTGGCACATCCCCAATTTTCTCTGAAATCTGCCTGATATATTCTCGGTTCTCATAAAATACGGTAAACACGACTTCAAATTCTGCTAACTTTTTATTTTCCCATGCCTTTTTGCAAATACTAATGGACTTCTGGACATTTTTTTCATAATTTTCTTTTGCCATCAGGTTGTAACCCTCAGTATTTCCGGAAAAACCTTCCCATGTCGATTTGTAATCAATGGCGACTTTGTCCACCAGTCCATCGGAGATTAACGCTTCCAGGGTATCCGGGAAAAAACCATTGGTCTGGATTCCTACTTCAAGGTTATTTTTTTTTGCATACCGGGCCAGAGTTAGCAAAGCATCTTTCTGCCATGTGGGTTCCCCCCCGGAAAAAACCACCCCGCTGATAAAAGGCGATGAGGTTTTAATCATTTCAGTGATCTCTTGTATATCGCGATAATCCTCGCCGGTCTGGATAGTTTCATTCTGGCAGTACGTGCACCGTAACGGACAACCCCGTAAAAAAAGCGTGCAGACTGCCTTTCCCCGCCAGTCGATCGTGGAGAGGGAAACAAATCCCCCAAAGTTCAATTTGATATGATCACCGTCCTGATTATTTTAGCAGAAAGATTATTTTACTGTATTGAGTCGAAATTGCAGTCGCGGGGTCATGCAGGGCAGATTAACTGCGGCATCAGATTACACCGTTTTTCGTGATGATAAGGTTCATACTGATGTCATTTTCACTGGATGGAATTAACGAAAATTCCTGGCAGGAGAATGAAAGGCCGATCCGCATCATCGTGGCAGTCTATAATCATTGTCCGTTTTATTCAATAAGGATGACTATCCTTAATACGTGCTCAAAAAAGAGGAGGTGATGGCGTGGCAAAAAAAGGAATATACTGATTAGAACTGGAAATGCTTGTTCACGATCTTGATTGCGCAGTAGTCACCGCACATGGTGCACCCGTCCGTGTCAGCAGGCATACGCTCGTCCCGGATGGCTTTTGCCCGGGCCGGGTTCATGGCAACGGCAAACTGGCGGTCCCCAGTCAAGATCGCGGCGGGCATGTCCCATCTCGAGATCGAGTTCCCGGGTCTTTTTCAGTTTGATCATATCGCCGACATGGGCAGCGATACGGGAACTCATGACACCTTCGTATACTTCTTCGGGTGTCGGGAGGGCAAGGTGTTCTGCGGGAGTGACGTAGCAGATGAAATCTGCGCCAAGCGAGGATGAGATTGCTGCGCCGATGGCAGCAACCCGGTCATCGTATCCCGGGGCAATATCGGTGACAATGGGGCCGAGCATGTAGAACGGCTTGTTGTTGGTGACCCGCTTCATCAGCGTGACATTGGCTGCGATCTCATCGATCGGCACATGGCCCGGGCCTTCGACAATGACCGGCACATTCTCGTTGTGCGCCTTGTCGGCAAGTTCTGCATTGATGAGCAGTTCCTGGACTGCGGCACGGTCGGTTGCGTCGTGGATGGCACCGGCGCGCATACCGTTACCCATCGAGAGGGTGACTTCGTGCTCCTTCATGATCTCGAGCAGGTAATCAAACTCGCTATAGAGCGGGTTCTCCTTCTCGTTGTGGAGCATCCATGCGGTCATGAATGCACCGCCGCGTGAGACAAGTCCCCCGTGCCGGCCCTGGTTTTTCAGGCGCTTGACCGTCTCCCAGTTGATACCGGTGTGGATGGCCATGAAGTTGGTGCCGAGTTTTGCCTGTTCGGCCGTGATACGGAAGAGGTCGTCTTCCTTCATGTTGACGACAGCACCGTCCTTGATGGCCGCTTCGATGAATGCCTGGTAGAGGGGAACACAACCAACCGACAGGGTGGTGTTTGCAATTACCTGTTTGCGGATCTCGACAAAGTCGCCACCGGTTGAAAGTTCCATCAGGGTATCGGCACCGGCACGTTCGGCCTGTTTTGCCTTCTCGATTTCCTCGGGGATATCAACAATATCGGTAGATGTACCGATGGATGCATTGACTTTGGTGCGGAGACCTTCGCCAATACCGCAGATCTTTACTTTGCGGTAGGGTGAGACCGGGATAACGATGTGGCCTCCGGCAACACCGCGCCGGACAAAGTCTTCGGTGACTCCTTCCTGCTTGGCAACGATCTTCATCTCTTCGGTGACGATGCCCCGCTTGGCATCTGCGACAATACTCATGGCATACAGGTTGCAGTAAAGACCAGATAAAGGCTTGTTTTTTCAATTCTGGACTAAATCTGGCTTGTCCTCTCAACAAGTAAAGTTGATTTGGAATAACGCAGAATTTTTTGCTTTGTAATTATTGCCCGAATCATGTCCGGGTCGCAGAGATCAAAGGAATGCCCTCGAAATGAAATGGCGAATTCCTGATCGGTCTGCCTTTGCATTTTCTATCCCTGTTTTGAAACGAAGGAGATATGGCCAAACATCTATTTTATATATATTGAGACGCTAACTTATGGTAAACCTTAATGGATTGAGGTGTTTTACGATGACAGAAAAAGATTATGCCGAAGTTACGGTAAAGGAAGCAACCCATGACGATGCCGGTCGCGGTATTGCGCGGGTGAGCATCGAAGTGATGAAGAAACTCGGGCTGGTCTCCGGTGATGTGATCGAGATCCAGGGCAAGAAAAATGCAGCCGCGATTGTCTGGCCCGGGTTTGCCCAGGATACCGGCTATTCGGTCCTTCGCATTGACGGAAACATTCGGGGAAATGCCGGTACCGGTATTGACGAGCAGGTAAAGATCAAAAAATCCGAGGCAGTGTATGCCAAAAAGGTGGTGATACAACCCACCCAGCCGATACGGCTTGTCGGGGGTGAACAGTACCTTGCACGGGTGTTACGCGGCCGGTCTGTCATGGAAGGGCAGACTGTCCGCGTTGACGTGATCGGCAACTCGATTACGTTAGTGATTACCAAAGTCGCCCCGAAAGGGATTGCGATTGTTACCGAAGAGACCGAGATTGAACTCAAGGAAGAGCCCTACAAGCCTGAAGAGGGGCAGAGGGAAGTCTCTGACATCCACTACGAGGATATCGGCGGACTGGGCCGTGAACTGGAGCTCGTCCGGGAGATGATCGAACTTCCGCTCCGGCATCCCGGAGATCTTTGAGCGCCTGGGTATCCAGCCCCCCAAAGGTGTGCTGCTCTACGGGCCTCCGGGAACCGGAAAGACCCTGATCGCAAAAGCGGTTGCAAATGAAGTGGATGCACATTTCATTACGATCTCCGGCCCGGAGATCGTGAGCGGGACCTATGGGGCAAGCGAGGGAAAACTCCGGGAAGTCTTTGAAGAAGCGCAGGCTAATGCCCCGTCGATTATCTTCATCGATGAAGTCGATTCAATCGCTCCCAAGCGTGAGGACACGAAAGGAGAGGCTCGAACGGCGTGTCGTTGCCCAGCTCCTTGCCCTCATGGACGGGTTGAAGGGACGCGGGCAGGTTATTGTGATTGCCGCAACCAACCTGCCGGATTCCATCGACCCGGCACTCCGGCGTGGTGGCAGGTTTGACCGGGAGATCGAGATCGGTATCCCGGACAAGAAAGGCCGTATGGAGATCTTCCAGGTCCACACACGGGGTGTGCCGCTGGCAGATGATGTGAAAATTGAGGAATATGCAAATTCCACCCACGGGTTTGTTGGTGCGGACGTTGCGCTGCTGGTAAAGGAAGCGGCAATGCATGCGCTTCGTAAGATAATTCCCCAGATCAAGATTGATGAGGAGATTCCCAATGAAGTGCTCGATGCTCTGCGGGTGACAAACGCGGACTTCACTGAGGCACGGAAGCATGTCGAGCCGTCCGCAATGCGCGAGGTGCTCGTCGAAGTTCCTGATATCACCTGGAAACAGGTTGGTGGTCTTGAAGCAACGAAACAGGAACTCAGGGAGGCAGTCGAATGGCCGCAGAAGTACCCCGATGTCTTTGAGCGGCTCCAGACCAAACCTCCCAAAGGCATTCTCCTCTTCGGCCCCCCGGGTACAGGAAAGACCCTGCTCGCCAAAGCGGTGGCAAACGAGAGCGAATGCAATTTCATCGCGGTAAAAGGCCCCGAACTGCTCTCGAAATGGGTCGGGGAATCAGAAAAAGGTGTCCGGGAGATCTTCCGGAAGGCACGACAGGCATCGCCGTCAATCATCTTCTTCGATGAGATCGATGCACTGGTGCCAAAGCGGGGAACCTACCAGGGTTCATCCCACGTAACCGAGAGTGTCGTCTCACAGATCCTCACAGAACTTGACGGCATGGAAGAACTCAAAAACGTCACCATCCTTGCTGCCACAAACCGCCCGGATATGCTGGATGATGCCCTGCTCCGGCCCGGTCGCCTTGAGCGGCATATCTATGTTCCGGCTCCGGATGAAGAGAGCCGGAAGAAAATCTTCGAAGTCTATCTCGGTGGTGAGACCGGCAGTATCCTTTCAAAGGATATCGATATCGATGCACTGGTAAAACAGACCGAAGGTTACGTTGGTGCAGATATTGAATCGCTGGTCCGGGAAGCCAAGATGGCCGCAATGCGTGAATTCATCGTCGTGATGGGTAACAGTTCTGAGCAGGAACGCAAGGATGCGATCATAAACGTGATGATTACAAAGGCACATTTCGATGCAGCCCTGCTCAATGTGCGGGGTTCCCTGGACCATGAGGCCATCGAAGACTTCCGAGCGTCAGGCATGGCAGATGCTCTATAACGAAGAGCAGCGCACCATCCTGAAAAATGCTGCCGCCGTCCATCGGTCGCGCCGGAATGAAACAAAAAGATAATCCCGACCCTGCCACAGAAGCGCTCCGAAAGGCAATCTACCTCGGTAAAAAAGACTTTTCGGCTATCAGAAAACTCACTGAAGAACTGGAGAAAAAGAAGAACTAATCAAAGATAAGAAAGCAAAAATGGAGGATTTCACATGAACGATGATGTTCAGGAACTATTCCGGGAGATGGACGCACTTGCGGACCATCTCTTTGCCGGTATGGCCCGGGACTTTGGTTCTGCTATAGTAGTGCCCCATAGTTACCGTGCTATCGCTCCAGACTATTACCATCAGCCTGAACCGCGGGAGCAACCCGACAGCTATCCCCTCGCTTCCCGTATCAGAACCCCTGTCAGAAGTGCACCGGATTGAAAATGAAGTGATGGTTATTGCCGATGTGCCCGGTGCAACCCGGGAGTCCGTCCATGTCGCGGTCATCGGAAATGAACTCATTATGGATGCAAAAAGTGTAGATCGTCAGTATCATACGATTGTTGCGCTCCCGCCAGTCGATCCGGACTCCATGCAGACCTCGCTCAAGAACGGGGTTCTGGAAGTGACGTTCAGGTTATCCGGATCGTCAGGAATTGCGTGATTGCCGGGAAACAAAAAAATCTTTTTTTTTCGAGAATTGGCTTTGTTGATGTGAGCTTTAACGAGTGTTCACAGCCGAATCAGGAAATCAATGATATTTCGATATTTCCCTGCCTCATGACCTCTCTGATGTACGGCTGTGAAAAGTGATTTCAAAATTAATTATTCCTTAAAACTGTTGCGGGGACGCCCGTCAGGGGCGATGGTTTTAGGGATTGTAAAAACAAAAACCTCCATGCCCCGCGGAGCCTCGTAGATGCCCTGACGCGGGGAGCCTCCCCAGATATGAAATTTTAATGATTTTCATAATTCAGGTGTGCACCCGAACGGTTCATGCCTGTTTCAACAGCAAAAACAAAAAAGGGATTCTATTCTTTCCTTCGGACAAATAAAAGCATCACGCCAATACACCCGGCGAGAATGACAACCGGTACCATGGGTGTAGGGAACTCAGGTACAGGATTGCAGCTGCCATTGGATGCGAGGTTGAAGTCCGCCGTTGCCATTACTGCACCTGGCGAAACGGATACCGTCAGCATGTCGGGTATTGTGTAGCACTTCATCTTCACGACAATATCATATTTCCCGGATTCCATTGCAAAGGTAAACGGCGTTACTTTCCCGGTATCCTTACCATCGATCCAGATTGCGGCACCGGCTGGTGTCGAAGTGACAGCAATTGAATCGTCCTGTGAGACCGGGACAAGCGTGAACTGAGCGGTTTTGCCTGAACCGGCTATCACGATTACTTCCTGTTCTGCACATTCGTAACCTGCTAAAGTGACCTTCACGGTATGACTTCCGGGGTTCACATCGGATAGCGTAAAGGGCGTCACCCGTCCGGTGCCAATGCCATCAATGTAAATTTCAGCTCCTCCCGGATCGGATGTCACGGAAATGCTGCCGGTAGTTGGGACTTTAATAAATTTCTGGATCCGTGAATTTCCAGAATCCGCGACATAGACATTGCCGATACTATCAACGGCTACTCCGGTAGGCATATCAAACTCTCCGTTGCCTGACCCTGGAGAACCCCATTGTGTGAGATAGGTTCCCCCTGAATCAAATTTCTGGATCCGATGATTTCCGGTTTCGGTGACGTAGACATTGCCTGAACTATCAACGGCTACTCCAAAAGGCATGTCAAACTCTCCGTTGCCTGAACCCGGAGAACCCCATTGTGCCAGATAGGTTCCCCCGGAGTCAAATTTCTGGATCCGTGAATTTCCATAATCCGCGATGTAGACGTTGCCGGAATTATCGACCGCTACTCCGGCAGGCTGACTAAATTGTCCGTTGCCTGACCCTGGAGAACCCCATTGTGTGAGATAGGTTGCCCCGGAGTCAAATTTCTGGATCCGTGAATTTATGACATCCGTTACGTAAACGTTGCCAAAACTATCGATGGCTATTCCAAAAGGCATGTTAAACTCTCCGGCGCCCGATCCCGGAGAACCCCATTGTGTGAGATAGGTTCCCCCTGAATCAAATTTCTGTATCCGGTTATTTGTAATATCTGACGTGTAGACGTTGCCGAGATTATCAGAGGCCACTCCAATAAGGTAATTGAATTGTCCGGCCCCCGAACCCTGAGAACCCCAATGCGTTACATAGGTTCCCCCGGAGTCAAATTTCTGGATCTGGATATTGTAAGTATCTGCGACGTAGACGTTGCCGTTACTATCAGCGGTTACCCCATAAGGTGTATTAAGCGGTCCGCCGCCCGGAATTTCAGAACCATCCCATTGCGTCAGATAGGTTCCCCCGTTGTCAAATTTCTGGATCCGGCTATTGAAAGTATCCGCGACATAGACCTTTCCGAGACTATCAACAGCGACCCCATAAGGCAGGTTAAACTCTCCGTTACCCGAACCCTCCGTACCCCATTGCGTCAGATAGGTTCCATCGGAATTAAATTTCTGGATACGTCCACCGCCGGACATGAAGCCACTATCTTTATCCAAGACATAGACATTGCCGAGACTATCAGCAGCTATTCCAAAAGGCACATTAAATTGCCCGTTGCCCGAACCGTCAGAACCCCATTGCATCACATATGTTCCCCCGGAATCAAATTTCTGGATCCGATGATTTCCGGTATCGGTGATGTAGACATTATCTGAACTATCAACGGCTACTCCAACAGGCCCGATAAACTGCCCGTTGCCCGAACCCTGATAACCCCATTGTGTCAGATAGGTTCCCACGGAGTCAAATTTCTGGATCCTGTGGTTGAAAGAATCCGCGATATAGACATTGCCCGGACTATCGACGGCTATTCCATAAGGTTGGTTGAACTCCCCCTCGCCCGAACCCTGAGAACCCCATTGCGTTACATAGGTTCCCCCGGAGTCAAATTTCTGGATCCGGGAATTTCCAGCATCCAGGACGTAGATGTTTCCCAGACTATCAACGGCTACTCCAACAGGCTGATTAAATTGTCCGTTGCCCGAACCCTGAGAACCCCAATGCGCCAGATAGGTTCCCTCGGAGTTAAATTTCTGGATCTGTGAATTTCCAATATCCGCTACATAGATGTTGCCGAGACTATCAACAGCTACTCCAAAAGGTGTTTTAAGTGGTTCTCCGACCAGAATTACAGAACCATCCCATTGTGTCACATACTTATACGTTTCCGCTGCCAGTGCGCCCTGGACAAGAATGAGAATAATAAGGAGCGCGGCAACACCCATCAATACGCGTTTCGGTTTCATGATATGCTCCTCCATTCACCTCGCAACATGAGGTATGGGGGAAATTTTTGAAGAATTTCAGTTTAATACCATGAAACGAAGCCAGCGGGATGAATCTGAAATGAAACTTGTATAAAAAACAGTTAAATATATGCAAGGCATCGTTGCAAGGCACCGTATCAAAAACCCCCATAAAAAACGGGAAATAGTGTTTCCACCCTGCAGCCAAAAAATCCGTGTGTTGGGGGATATCATTGAATAAAATCAGTTTCCTGGCAGCCTTACGATAACAACCGAAGAACGGTAAATAGAGGTTTTCAACCAAGCGAAAAAAAAACAAAAAAGGGATTCTATTCTTTACTTCGGACAAACAAAAGCATCACGCCAACACACCCGGCGAGCATGACAGCCGGTACCATGGGTGAAGGGAACTCAGGTACAGGATTGCAGACTGCCATCCGAGGTCAGGGTGAAGTCAACGGTTACCGTAGAACCGGTTGTTACCGTTGCAACCTGTGGTGCCGGAACAGTGTAGCACTCCTTTGTCACAACAACGTCGTAGTCGCCCGGTTGGATGCCGGTAAATGTGTACGGCGTCACCTGTCCCGTGCTGGTGCCATCAAGGAATATTTCTGCTCCTGCCGGGTCAGATGACACTGTGATGATTCCGTTGGTCGGGACTTTCCTGAATTTCTGGATCCGGTCATTTTCAGTATCAGCAACATACACGTTCCCACTGCTGTCAACGGCTACTCCATCAGGATAGCCAAACTGGCCGTCGCCTGAACCCTCAGTACCCCATTGCGTCACATAGGTTCCAGCAGAGTTAAATTTCTGGATCCGGTTATTATCGGTATCCACGACATAGATGTTGCCAATACTGTCAACGGCCACTCCAGAAGGATCATTAAACTGGCCATCGTCCGAACCATAAGAACCCCATTGCGTTACATAGGTTCCAGCGGAGTTAAATTTCTGTATCCGGTGATTTCCATCATCAGTGACATAGATGTTTCCACTGCTATCAACGGCTACTGCCATAGGACCATCAAACTGTCCGTCGCCCGTACCATAAGAACCCAATTTCATCAAATAGGTACCACTGGGGGTAAATTTCTGGATTCTGTCATTTCCGGGCTCCGCGACATACACGTTCCCAATATTATCAACAGCTACTCCATAAGGATACATAAACTGGCCATCACCCGTACCAAAAGAACCCCATTCCGTTATGAAGGCACCACTGGAGTCGAATTTCTGGATCCGATAATTCGAAGTATCTGCGACATACACATTCTCATTGCTGTCAACGGTTACTCCAGAAGGACCCATAAACTGGCTGTCACCCGTACCAAAAGAACCCCATTCCGTTAAGAAGGCTCCACTGGAGTCGAATTTCTGGATCCGATGATTCGAAGTATCTGCAACATAGACGTTCCCACTACTGTCAGCGGCTGCTCCAGAAGGAGCCGCAAACAGTCCATCACCCGTACCAAAAGAACCCCATTGTGTCACATACACATACGTTTCCGCTGCCAATGCGCCCTGGACAAGAATGAGAATAATAAGGAGCGCGGCAACACTCATCAATACGCGTTTCAGTTTCATGATATGCTCCTCCATCCACCTCGCACCATGAGAAATAGTGGCAATTTTAGAAGAATTTCAGCGTAATGCCATGAAACGAAGCCAGCGGGATGAATCTGAAATGAAACTTGTATAAAAAACAGTTAAATATTTGCATGGCATCGTTGCAAGGCACCGTATCAAAAAACTTCCATAAAAACCGGGAAATATCGTTTCCACCCTGGAACTAAAAAACCCGTGTGTTGGGGGATATCATTGAATAAAGTCAGTTTCCTGTCAGCCTTACGATAACAACCGAAGAACAGTAAAAAGAGGGTTTCAACCGAGCGAAAAAAACAAAAAAGGGATTTTATTCTTTCCTGCGGGCAAACAAAAGCATCATGCCAACACACCCGGTGATCATGACAGCCGGAACCATGGGTGAAGGGAACTGAGGTACAGGATTGCAGTCTGCCATCCGAGGTCAGGGTGAAGTCAACGGTTACCGTAGAACCGGTTGTTACCGTTGCAACCTGTGGTGTCGGAACGGTGTAGCACTCCTTTGTCACAACAATATCGTAGTCCCCCGACTGAATGGCGGTGAACGTGTAAGGCGTCACCTGCCCCGTGGTGGTGCCATCAAGGAATATTTCTGCTCCTGCAGGGTCAGATGTCACGGAAATGCTTCCTTCAGTCGCGATACTAAATTTCTGGACCCGTGAATTTCCAGAATCTGCGACATAGACGTAACCGAGACTATCAACGGCGACTCCATAAGGTTGGTTGAACTCTCCGTCGCTCGAACCGTAGGAACCCCATTGCGTCAGATAGGTTCCATCAGAGTCGAATTTCTGGATCCGTGAATTTCTATAATCCGCGACGTAGACATTACCATGACTATCAACGGCTATTCCATTAGGAGAGTCAAACTCTCCATTACCTGAACCGTAGGAACCCCATTGCGTCAGATAGGTTCCCCCGGAGTCGAATTTCTGGATCCGTGAATTGAGGGAATCCGCAACGTAGACATTGTTGAGACTATCAATGGCTACACCGCGAGGAGAGTTAAACTCTCCATTACCTGAACCGTAGGAACCCCATTGCGTCACATAGGTTCCATCAGAGTCGAATTTCTGGATTCTGTGGTTGTAAAAATCTGTGATATAGATGTAACCGAGACTATCAACGGTTATTCCCATAGGATAGTTAAACTCTCCGTCGCCCGAACCCGAAGAGCCCCATTGCTTCAAATAGGTTCCATCAGAGTCGAATTTCTGGATCCGGTTGTTGTAAATATCTACGACATAGATATTGCCGGGACTATCAACGGCTACTCCAAAAGGTTTGTCAAACTCTCCATTACCTGAACCGTAGGAACCCCATTGCGTCAGATAGGTTCCCCCGGAGTCGATTTTTTGGATCCGGTTGTTGTTAGCATCCGCGACATAGATGTAACCGAGACTATCAATGGCTACATCGCGAGGAAAGGAGAACTCTCCGTCGCCCGAACCCGGAGAACCCCACTCTGTCACATACTCATACGTTTCCGCTGCCAGTGCGCCCTGAACAAGAATGAGAATAATAAGGAGCGTGGCAACACTCATCAATACGCGTTTTAGTTTCATGATATGCTCCTCCATTCACCTCGCACCATGAGATATGGGGAAATTTTTGGAGAATTTCAGTCTAATACCATGAAACGAAGCCAGCGGGATGAATCTGAAATGTAACTTGTAAAAAAAACATTTAATTTTATGCAAAGCGCCGGTGCAAGGCAACCGTATCAAAACCCCCAATAAAAAACCGGTAAATCGTGTTTCCACCCTGCAGCAAAAAAACCCTGAGGGTTGGTTGATATCATTCAATTAACGTCTGATTGTTCCGGATTAATATTCCAATTACGATCATGATGCTGATAAAAAAACCCGTCAAAATCCGTGGAAAACTTTTCACGAGACATAGGGTTAATCCTCCGGTCCATAAAAATAGCGTGCGGGTTACCCGGAAATTGCGTGATTTTTCTGGTACGATGCTCAGCCTCAAACCATTGCGATTGATTATCAAAAGGCGGGGATTTCGTAACCCCTGGGAGGCACGTGCACGCACTGATCACCGCAGGGAAAAATCCACACTATTCTTTCCGGTTCCGATACAGGGTATTTCAGTCGTTCCGGCTGCTCCGTCTCATCCCCGGTCCCTTCTGGCGTATTAATCCGCGCGCGATTAAAAGACAGCGAACATGCAGTCCCGGATTGCATTGAAGGATAACCAGATGGCGGGCAGATTCCGGATCTTTTACGTCCCGACAATAATCCTGATAAACAACGGAATCAAACGACTACACAAAGAGTCCGGAAATACGGTCTGATAATCATTAATGTAACACTCCTTGTTGTAGAGGACGGATGTAAAAAAAATGATACTCAAAGATTTCCTTGTCAATGCAGGAACAGAAAAAAACCTGATGGAATTAATTCTTTTTTTGGGTAATCAGGCCCAGCAGGTGAAGAAAGGATTTTTCTGTTCGATCAGGAAAACCCCGGCGATGAGCGGACCAAAAATATGTACGGCGAAGAGCAGATGGCTCTCGACGTGTATCGCAGACGATGTGTTCATTTCAGGATTGCAGCAGACCCGGCTTGTCCGGTATATCGCAACGGAAGAACAGCATAAGATCATCGAAGTCGAAAACCCGAAGAACAATTTCGGGGTTGTCATCGATCCTCTTGACGGGTCTTCGCTTATCGATGTAAACCTCTGCACGGGTTCCATCATCGGCATCTATCCCGGCCACGTCCTTGAAAAGGGCGCGACAATGATTGCTGCCCTCTATATCCTGTACGGGCCCCTGACCACCCTGACATTTACCACCGGTAAAGGGTGTTCATGAATTTGTCCTTGATGATACCGGTGAATTTTTCTTAAGGCACCAGGACCTGAAAATTCCGGAAGGGAAGATATTTGCACCCGGTGCCCTGAGAAGGGATTACCTCCCGGCTCATGCACGATGGATTGAGCATCTCGAACAGTCAGGATATAAACTCCGGTTCAGCGGCTGTTTTGTTGCCGACGTCCACCAGATCCTCCATAAAGGCGGTGTGTTTACCTATCCCGGTTTCAAAGGAAGGGAAAACGGAAAACTGAGGCTGCTATATGAAGCAAATCCCATGGGAAAGATCATCCACGAGGCCGGCGGGGCAGTCAGCAATGGAAAAGTCGATATCCTGGATATCAAGCCGCGGGGAATTGACGATGTAACTCCCATCTATATCGGGTGGCAAAGAAGAGATCCCGCTGATTGAAAAGTTTATGCATGATGGGTGCTGAAACAGGAGTGAAGATCTATGCAGGATAACACATATGGTCCAATCCCCGGTTCAACAATCCTGGGGGGCATTTCCGGAAAAAAAGCAATCGTCATGGCTGCAAATGTCCGGATCGCAACCGTTGCACAGGGAATTTTCCAGGCCGCAAAAGATACCGATTCGGCGGTATTCATGGAACTTGCCCGGTCGGAATGTGACCTGAACGGCGGTTATACCGGGATGACGCCCAAAGACATTCTCAGAAAAGATGAACGAAGCTGCAAAGGCAGTAGAGTTTGATATCTGGGCGCTTCATGCAGACCATATCTCGATAAAGACAGGGGATCCTGCAGAGATTGAGGGGACAAAGCAGTTGATCGATGCCCAGATTGCAGCCGGATATACTTCCTTTGCCATCGATGCCTCCCACCTCTTCAATTTTGAAGGAAAAAATGTCCGGGAGGAACTGGAAAAGAATATCCGTGCCACCACGGATCTGGCCCGCCATATCAAAAACCGGATGAAGGCAAGGAATTCGGTCTTGAAGTGGAAGTCGGGGAGATCGGCAGGAAAGACGGTCAGGGGCTTATCCTTACAAGACCTGAAGAAGCGGTTGAATTTATCAAAGCCCTGAATGAAAACGGTGTCTTTCCGCATGTGCTTGCCATCGCAAACGGCAGCACCCACGGGCATACCTACGATGCGAACGGGAACGTGGTCGAACAGCTCTCCATCGATATCCCGCAGACAAAGGCGATTGCACAAGCACTCCGGGACAACAACCTGAATGTCGGTATTGCCCAGCACGGGATCACCGGCACTCCCCGGGATCTGATCAACCTCCATTTCCCGAAGGGAGATATCATCAAGGGCAATGTCGGGACGTTCTGGCAGGATGTCGTGTTCAAGATCTTCAAAGTCTATGAACCCGGCACTCTACAAGGATATCCAGGACTGGACACTCGAGAAATACCGTCCCTTAAATCCCGGGAAGAAGGACAAGCAGATCTTTGACGGGAACTGCAAGATGGCGATAAAGGAATTCTTTAAAGAGATCTATTCAGTTGACGACGATACCGAACAAGCCATTGAGGCGATGGCCTATGCAGAGAGTCTTGTCTTTTTCCGGGCGTTTGGCTCTTATGGTACAGCCTCGCTTGTCAGAAAAGCCCTGAAATAAAATTTCACCGTAACTTTTTTATATATAAAAGAGATTCTATAGTGATCTCGTATGCCAAAGACAACCATTTCCGTGATTAAAGCGGATGTGGGAAGTTTTCCCGGACACTCCCGCACCCACCCGAAGCTTCTGGAAAAAGCGGCAAAGATGCTCAAGGAGCAGAAAGGCAAACTCCTGATCGATTCGCTTTGTCACGCACTGCGGCGATGACCTTGAGCTGATCATGACCCATACCCATGGCGTGGACAACGAGAAGGTCCACAAGCTCGCATGGGATGTCTTCATGGAATGCACGAAGATTGCAAAAAGCATGAAACTCTACGGTGCCGGCCAGGACATGCTCTCCGATGCATTCTCCGGCAATGTCAAGGGTCTTGGACCCGGTGTTGCCGAGATGGAATTCGAGGAGCGGGGTTCCGATCCGGTGCTCGTCTTCATGGCCGACAAGACCGAACCCGGCGCATGGAACTTCTTCCTCTACAAAATCTTTGCCGACCCGTTCAATACCTCGGGCCTGGTGATCGATCCCAGCATGCACGAAGGGTTTATCTTCGAAGTGCACGATGTCATAAAGAAGCGGCGCATCACGTTCAGGTGTCCTGAGGAGACCTACACCCTGCTCTCCTATATCGGAGCCTGTTCGCGGTACGTGGTCAAATACGTGTTCCGGAAAGGACGGGATGATCGCTGCCTCGACCAGCACGGAGAAACTGAACCTGACGGCTGGCAGGTACGTGGGAAAGGATGATCCGGTGATGATCGTCCGGGCCCAGAGCGGTCTTCCTTCTGTCGGGGAAGTGATCGAACCGTTCTGCACCCCGATCATCGTTGCCGGCTGGATGCGGGGATCCCATCATGGCCCGTTCATGCCGGTCGGTCTCTGCGATGCCAACTGACCCGGTTTGACGGTCCGCCCCGGTGCATCTGCTTCGGGTTCCAGATCTGCAACTGGCGAACTGATCGGCCCTGCCGATATGTTCGATGATGTCGGATTTGACCGCGTGCGGGAACGGTGCAACGAGCTTGCCGATATTGTCCGGGACCAGGGCCCCTTCGAACCCCACCGGCTCTCCCTTGAAGAGATGGAATATACCACCCTTCCCGGCATTGAGAAACAGTTCCGCGACCGGTGGGAAGCAATTCCCGGAATAATTGTTGCACGTACCCATTTTTTGACGGTCCTCGCTGATTCTGGCTGGAAACTGCCTACGGGATTGGTGCAATGAGCAAACTTTAATTATCTTACATCCCAAATTAGGGCAGATGGTTAACGGAATTGTTTTGCCGATAAAGAAAGTGTTTGCGCTTGTGGATTCTAAAATATCCGTCGAGATCAAAGACGAAGGCCGGAAACTGCAGGGGCGCCTTGTCGCTGTTGATGAATATCTCAATATCCACATGGACGAGACAACTCGAGTTTGTCGATAACCAGCGGGGCAGGAGCCTCGGAACCGTTGTGATCCGGGGCAATAATATCCTCACCATTGCACCGGTTATCTGAAATTATTTCGAGGTGGAAACGAAATGGGAGATCCGGTTGATGAAGGACTGAAACTGATTCAGTCCAAGCCTGAAGGCGTTCTTCAGAGCGAGCTCTGGAAAGAGCTGGGTGTAGACAGCCGGAAGTGTTCGCGGATTGTCAAGAAACTGGAAGATGGCGAACTCATCGATCGAGTCGAGTTCAAGAAAGACGGGATCAAGACCTACCTCCTGCGGGCAAAGCAGATGCCGGTCAATCCCTGCGATCTCCTTGCCGGTGATGAACTGATTCCCTGTATCGGCTGCGAGCTTGAGTGCGTTGTGGAAGAATGCCACCCGCTCATGGACTGGATGTACCAGCTGGCAATCGTCCAGAACACGGAAGAATAAATTTCTTCGGAATGCCTGTTTTTTTTGCAGGATGGATTAACCCGGCCTGCAAAATTTTACCATAATCAATTTTGTCGCAGGTATTTCCCGACCGGTTCCGCTTTTCACGCTTGTTCCGGTGCGTGGTTTTCCCCGCTCAACAGTCCAGTGTGCGGAGACCCGCTCCCTGCCGGTTCGTATTCTCTCATCACTCTGTCGTCGGTGTTGTCAGAAATGCTACTCTCCGGTCCTTAATTCTCAACAACTATTTATCATTCCGCCATCTACCTCATAGTAGTGAATTTAGTAGTGAATTCAATACAATTTCCTCCGGGTAGACTGCCCGATGATATCTGTTTTGTTTGTCGATGACAATACCGATCTTCTTGCGCAGATGCGCCCGTTTCTGGATAAGACCGGTGAAATTAAGATCGACAATGCTCATTCCATAAAACAGGCCATCGAGAAACTCAAAGGGCGCAATTACGATGTAATCGTTGCCTACGAGCAGCAGCCGGATGTGAACGGTATTGAATTCGTGTCGGATATGAACGGGATCGAGTTCATCAAGTATCTCAAATCCGTGGGAAATTCCACCCCGGTTATCCTGCTCGGACGGCGGGCTTCCGGAAAGATTGCTGTCATGGAAGTCGCCCACGGGACCGAGATCACCTTCCCAAAGGCCGGCGATATCCGCCCGCAGGTCTTTGAGATGGTCAACCTGATCAAACAGACCCTGCTGCGCAAACGATCAGAGCGCGAGATCAAGGCCCAGAACGAACAGCTGGCCGGCATCCTTTCTGCAACCCCGCTGGGGATCTTCCAGTCCCGTAATGGCATCATCGAATGGGTGAACCGTCCGTTCTCCGCCATGCTCGGGTATGACGAGTCGCAGATGGTGGGAAAAGATCTTCGGACGTTCCTGTCGTCCCCTGACGAATATGATCTCCTCTCCCGTGAACTGCAGGTAAAAAAGGATTCACTGGGTGTTTCGCATGCGAACTGCCTGCTGGTGAAAAAAGATAAAAAAACGCTTGCCTGCCAGGTGCAGGTCCTGCCTCTGGATACCCGCGATATCAATAAAGGCGGAACATTTGTCGTAACCGATATTTCAGAGAACCGGAAGATTGCTGACGCATTAAAGGACAGTGAAGCCAAGTACCGGGAGGTTCTCAAAAATACCCAGAGCATCATCATACGGATGGACCTGCAGGGCACGATTACGTTCTTCAATAACTATGCACTCACCTTCTTTGATTATGCCAGCGATGAAGTCATAGGAAAGAACGTAAACAGCCACGATCGTTCCGACAAAGACCCGCTCCGGTAATGATCTCTCCATGATGGCCGATGACCTGGGTTTCAATGCTGACGGATACGCCGTCAACGTGAATGAAAATGTCCGGCGCAATGGTGACCGGGTCTGGATCGCCTGGATAAACAAAGCCATCCGGGATGAGAAGGGACATATTGTCGAGATTCTCTGTATAGGTAACGACATCACTGACCGGAAGCGGGATGGTGAGGTGCGCATCAGCACCGATACGTGGAAGGATCTCGTGGTGGCAGACAGCGATGTGAAAGAGGAAGTTTTTGATGCAGTCTTTCACATCTGCACGGAGATCTCCATTGAGGGCAGGGAAGGAAAGCCGGTTGGTACGACCTTTCTCATCGGCGATACAAAAAAAGTGCTGGAAAAGTCCCGCCAGATCATCTTAAACCCGTTCGAAGGGCACAAACCCGAAACCCGTATGGTCATGAATCCCGAGCTGAAGGAAAATATCAAGGCACTGGCCCAGCTCGATGGCGCATTTGTCATCACCGGGGATGGGTTCGTCGAATCAGTAGGGCGTTACATCACCGTAGACACCAGCAGCGTCAAACTCCCCCCGGGGATGGGCACGCGGCATAACTCGGTTGCTGCCATTACGCAGGTAACCAAGACGGTCGGGATCGTCGTCTCCCAGAGTGGCGGTGTTATCACCATATTCCGGAACGGGCAGATCTTAAAGAAGATCACGCTGTAATTCCGGATGAAACGCATTTTTACTGGTTCGTCGGTGCTGCACCGGCGCCCGTGGAACTCTTCCCAGCAGATATGCCGGCAGATGTTGCCTACTGCCTTGAATGCATCTTCGAGATCCGGGAAATTGGGGATACCGGAATCCCTCAGTATCCGCAGGGGGGTCTTCATCGAATCCCCACCAATCATGCAGCCGACAATCATCTTCTGCGTGCTTTTCGAGAACCTGACAAGTTCATTTGCTACCCGGATGGGATCGGAGATCGCCGATGGCACGGCAATAATAAATGCGATATCCCAGAGATCCTGGTTCCGTATCATCACATCAAAGGTGCGGGCAAACCGGTCTGCACTTGCATCGCCGACCATGTCGATGGGATTGCGCCGGTTCCAGTCAACGGGCAGGATCGCGTCCAGTTCCTTGATTACCAGTCTGGGGAAATTCTACCAGTTCAATGCCCATCTGCTCTGCGTAATCGGATGACAGTACGGCAAAACCCCCGGCGTTGCTGATCACAATTGCACGGATCCCTTTGGGATACCCTTCCGATGAGAGGAGTTCTGCGGTCTGGAATGCCTCCCGTATCGATCGTGCCAGGAATGACTCCGGATTGCCAGAAGGCGGCCTGGTACACCTCGAAGCTGCCGGCAAGTGAACCGGTATGGGATGCAGCGGTCATCTGACCGATCTTCGAGGAGCCTGCTTTTATTGCCACAACCGGCATGGTGGGCGTTACGTTTCGTACGATATCCATGAACCGTCTGCCATTGCGGATCTCCTCAATGTACAGGATGATGGCTTTTGTGTCCGGATCATCCGGCGGCAAAGAGGATATAATCTTCAAAGGTGAGATCCGCCTGGTTACCTACACTGATCACTTCAGAAAACCCAATCTCTTCGGGAAGACTCCAGTCCACCATGGTCGTGATGATGGCACCACTCTGGGACAGGAAGGCAAGGTTTCCGGGTTTTGGAGAGACCGGATCAAATGTGGTATTGATGCCCTGGTGCGGTAACATGATCCCGAGACAGTTGGGGCCCATAATGCGGATATTGTAGTGCTGTGCGAGTGCAACGACCCGATCTTCCAGCTCAATTCCGGCAGCCCCGCTCTCCCGGAATCCCGAAGATATGATTATCACAAGGGGGATCCCTTTCTTTCCGGCTTCTTCAACGATCGAAGGAACGATTCCTGCCGGAACTACGACGACTGCAATATCAACCGGGCCGGGAATTGAGGTAAGTGATGGATAGGTAGTGCGGCCAAGAATTTTCTGGTGTTTCGGGTTTACCGGGTAGAGTGCTCCGGGAAACGAGAGAAGATTGCGAAGAACGGCATAGCCTACCTTGTTGGGTTCAGCAGAAGCGCCGACCAGTGCGATGGATTTGATATCGTGAAGTTCTTGGGAAAGCGGCAGGCTCGTATCCGGTTGTTCCGGGCGGACCGTGTCATCGGTATAGAACCGGGCATCAACTGCACAGACACCGTGCTCGTAGAGAAAAACAGGATTGATGTCGAATTCTACAATATCGGTACTGTCCATAAAAAACCGGGCAATCGTATCAATCAGGTCGATCAGGCCCTGCAGGTCGCGGGGAGGTTCGTTTCTGTACCCTTTTATCAGGGGATACCCGTTCAGATCATAGATCATGGCATTGATATCTGATGTCGTGATCGGGAGTACCCGGATTGATATGTCTTTTATCAGTTCAACAAGGGTCCCTCCCATGCCAATCGTGATCACTTTTCCAAATGCCGGATCGATCCTCCCGCCAATGATTATCTCCAGTCCTTTTTCGAGCTGCTGCTCAACCATGATCCCTTCGATCGTTGCAGAGGGATCATAGTTTCTGGACATTTTTGATAATTTTGTCATATGCCCCGAGCAGAACTTCCGTATTCCGGATACCGGTAATCACCCCCCCGGCATCACTTTTATGGCTGATTTGGGGTGAGACAACTTTCAGTACCAAGGGAAATCCCGTTATTTCAGCGGCAGCAACAGCCTCAGTAATCGTTGTGGCAAGTGCATACCGGGGAATCGGGACACCGATCTCCCGTAAAATTTCGTATCCCTGTGCCTCGGAAATCAGTTGACGCGACATGGCATCCCTCACTTATCCAATGGATACATGCAGGGTGGTAAATAAGTGTTGTTATTTCCGGGCTGTATTATTCAGTCCGAAATGTAAGGCTGGTTTTTCTGCAACGATGCAGCCATATCTGAAAGGATCGGGATGATATCCGGATTTTTCTCATAGCGATCCCGCATGAGCTCGGCAAGGCTCCCTTTTCGAATCCGTTGCAGGATAACGGGAAGGAACTGGCGTTCATCATCGGTCGCATGCTTCCATGCCTCGTCATACAACTTCTCCAGTCCGGGTTTCAGCCCGCGTGTGCCGTCACGGATTGCCAGTTCCGTGAGTGCCAGCAATGCCGTCTGGTCTGTTTCAACCGGCAGCGTCCGGCACCGGAGGAGGGAACGGACAAAAGCACAGACTGCCATTCCCGAATGGATACACTCCTGTTCGTCGAGAGCCTTGATCTCAAGGCACTTTCGTGAGAACCGTATGATGACCCCGCTGGAATTCAGCCATTCCTCACAGAGAATACCGGCATCCCGCTCCCGCAGTTCAGCAAAAATCTCCTCCTGCTGGGCATGGTAATCCTCAATTGTCCTGATCGCTTCCGGGATGATCTGGTGGCAGATCTGCGGTATCTCCTTCTGGTTCTCCCGGTAGTATACCAGGCGGTTGTCCATTGAACCGGTCAGTTTTCCTTCCACAAAGGGTGATGATGCGGTAATGGCGATCAGGTAGGGAACCAGTGAGCGGAGCCGGTTATACTGGCTCACAAGATCCTTGTTGTTCCTGTACGAGAGATTGATCTGGAGTGCCTGTATGTTCAGCCAGCCATGCTGCCGGATGTTAAAGAGCCGGTCATAGACCTCGTAATATTCTCTCTCGTCATGATCCCAGACAGCGGTCTGTTCCAGCCGGAGCAGGGGGTGCATGCCGAGACCCAGCAGCAGGTACTGGTCGGGAAAGATGCGGTAAAATTTTTGAATGCCCCCCACCAGCACTGCCTCAAGATCACTGAGCTTCTCTGCGGGTGACCGGGGAACGAACTCGAGAACCGTCTTCTGGAGTTCCTTTCCCAGTTTCACATCGCCAAACAGGATCTCGCTTTCGTACCGCCCGCAGATCGTTTTGAGGATTTCGTCAGATACGGGCAGGGGATTAAACCGGCTGTCATTGATAGAGAACTCGTGTTCGGTGCCGATGGTCATGATACGAGGGTATCCTATCGTGGAACTTCTGCTACTTTTTCCGTCTCGGGCTCATCGATACTGCAGATCACGGCAAGTTCATCGTCATGTAGGTTTCTGACAAGATGCGTGATGCTCTGCACGGCAAGCTCATACTGCTGCCGGTAGGCTTCAGGAACTTCTTTTAACAGTCCGACAATGGGACAGATTTTCTCATATTTGAGGTAAATGGCGATATTGTCGCCGTTCATATCAAAGGTAAACGGGCCTGACCGGCAGGTCTCGGGTTTGAAGGCATGAATGCTGCATTTGCCATTCTGCGAAAGAACGCATTCCCCGTTCTCCCGGGTTTTTAATCGTTTATACCCGACAAATTCAAACATGTCGGAAGAGACCCCGGCATGTGTCAGCCGTTCATAACACGCAGATGAGACCGGGGGATGAGCTTCATCGCAGCAGTGGCCACCGCATTCCATACAGATCGTTTCAGCACGTAATAACCAGTTTTCCATAAAAATTCACGCTTCCATAAAAAAATTCACGCCGCAAAAAGGTGGGATATGATAGTCTCAAAGACACGGGGATAACAGTCATCCTCCCCGCTCTCGATAGATGGGTTGTCGTTTACTTCAATCACGCACGCATCGCCGTTGCTGTTTTTAATATCCACGCCATACAACCCCCGGCCGATGGCATTACCTGCATCAATCCCCAGCTGGATTACATGGGGGGGAACCTCTTCGGGAGGAACGCTGTCAACCCCGCAATACACGATATGGCCGTTTACCGATGCCTGTATCTTGAACGTGACCGAAGGAATCGTGTATTTGCAGGCATAGAGCAGTTTGCCGTCCAGCACGCCAATCCTCCAGTCATATTTGCTCTCAACATACTGCTGGACAACAATCCAGTCCGAGAATTTGATGAACCGGTGGGCAACTTTGAAAAAATCGGCAATGTCACTCACTTTTTCGACCCGGAGCGAGAAGGACGTTGAGGGTTCTTTGACTATGAGCGGGGTGCCAAGTTCATCAAACAGCCGGGTCACCCGTTCGACATTCAGTTCATGTTTCGGTAAAAAGACCGTCTTTGGGAGAGAGACATTCTTTTTTATCAACCGGGAATACATGTTGATCTTATCCGAACAGCACCGGATCGATTCAGGGTCATCGAGGACCGGAATCCCATGAAATCTTGCCATCTGTGCTGCCACATAGGTAATATTCATCGGATCCGTCCGGGCCCGGATAAAAAGAGCATCCATATTCTTGATTTTGTTGACATCAACCGGAAAGATAAACTCCGCACCATGTCCCATGGACTCCGCAACATCACGACACCGGATCAGGGCGTTTAACTGTTCGGAATTCGAAAGGGTTTTCCGGTCAACAAAAATCCCGAGCCGGCTCATAGGAACTCCTGGTGGGAAATGTACACCTCGAGAAGGTTACGTTCTTTTTCCGACAAGTGGGAATACCGTACGGGAGATAAGGATGAAAGGGTGTAGTTGTCGCCGTTTTTCAGCAGTACCATCTGCATGAGGGGAATAGAGAACAGATCATATACCCTCCTTGCGATGGTTGCCACCGCTTCACCACAGCCGGTTGTCTTGCCAAAGATGACGGTACATTGGAAAATCTCTGCATTATCTTCCAGTTTCTGGTAGCAGAACGAATATTTTCCCCGGTTGGTAATATGCTTGACTGCCTCTTTTGCACTCTCATTGTCGCAGACGATTACAAATTCTGAGCTTGTTGAAAAATAGTTAAGCCCGTAGAGGATAGCCGGCAGCGGCACATATCCCTGTGAGATCTCCCATTTACTGGTGGGAATACCCGCGAGTTTTGCCCGTTCGAGACAGATGGGTACAACAAATGCATCGATTATCGCCGCGGTGGATGGTTGTACTTCCCTACCCTCAATTTCCATGCTCAGGATGGTATAATAGGAGTGGGTCTTGTAGGAATAATTCTCACTGATAACGTGGGAAATCTCACCCCGTTTGAGGATATGAAGGGTATCTTTCTGGAGCGTGTGGTTTTTTCTGCCGTTTGCTTTTACCGGAAGTTTCCCGGCTGATGGGCCCGGTGAAAGAAATGGTACCGGACAGATTGGTCCGGGTTGTGCAGCGATAGTAGTTGCAACACATACGGATCCTGAACCCGGGGAAAGGGAGATATTTTCCGTTTGCACGGGTTTGGCACGTCTGTTGTTCATAGCCACGTCAACCCACAGGAACAACGATGCTGGAAACCCGGATGAAGTGCTCTCAATTTCCCCGGAGATGGGGGTGGCAATGGATTGTTACTATGTGAGAAGTGTGCATATTCCGGTAATGGACCGGAATAATATTCGCTCTGCATCCCGTGTGCAGGGGTATGCAATAAAATCGGGAAGAAACACCGGATGGTGCGCTTCGTCGTCATCTTCAGAGAGACAATCGGTCATATGGAACACTAATCCAACAATTCATCAATTGGATTATCGTTGATAGCTATACGCAGGGCATGTTAAAAAATTTTCCACGGGCCCGGGAAAAATAACCCTGATTCATAGCAGATTTTCCCCCGATCTGGCGGCGTAATTACCGGTAAACGGCCAAAACAGCGCATAACGCAGCGGTAATTGTTGTGGGCATGCTGAAGCGAGCATAAGATTGATTACTTTCTATAACCATCAGTAATGAGAATGCATATCCCGACACCTGAAGAACTTCGCACACGCCGTGAATCATTAAACCTGAAACAGACTGAACTGGCCCGGCGTGCCGGTATCAGCCAGTCAATGGTTGCGAGGATCGAAGCAGGAAATGTGGACCCCCGTATAAGCACCCTCAATAAGATCATTGTGGTGCTCAACAGTGCAGAGCCAAAGAAGATCAAGGCAGCACAGATTATGCACATGCCCGTGCTGTCTGTCCAGCCACAGGACGCAATCACCCGGGCTGTAGAGATCTTTGAGAAAAATAATATCTCCCAGTTGCCGGTTATTGAACGGGGTGTGCCGGTAGGGTGTATTTCTGAAACGGTGATTGTAAAGGCGATCGAACAGCAACGCCTGCATAAAACCCACATGTTCTTTGTCCGGGATTTTATGGAACCGGGATTTCCCACGGTGCCTCCGGATATGGATGTGGAGACCGTCATCAATATTCTCCAGCAGAATCATGCAGTGCTGGTAGTGGATGGCCGGATTGTCAAGGGTGTTATCACCAAACATGACCTGATTTCGTTAATTGTTTGATCCGCTTCAAGCCTTGTTGAAACGCACATGAACGAGAGTTCACTCCCTCACAATGAAAATCCATGATATTGTGATGGTTCCCTGCCTCAGGGCCTCTCTTTAGGCACGGCGGGTCATGGATGTTTTTTTGTATTTACCGTTCCTAAAACCGCCATGGGGGCGTCCCTTTTTGGTGCGGCGGCGTTCATCATAATTATACAAAACCATTTTCAAATACTATCTGAATATGCTGATTTAATATGAAAATGGGCTCCCCAATTTCATCTTGTATGCTTGTGGCCCTTTGGCATCATGTCTGTTTTCATGGGAAACCATCTATTTATCGTTCTTCACATGTTCTCAAATGACTATCAGGAGGGTGGCCCCCTCTCTCCCCGGAGGGGAAGCACGATGTACACAGAGCCCCCAAGAGCGACTTCGGTACTATTCTGCAGGGTTTCAACAAACCCCCAATCCCTTGAATTTTCGGCATTTTTTACTTTTTTACTATGAGACCGAACAATGAGAACATCCGGTCAGTTATATGGAGAAAATATTTATATAAACAATTAAACGATTACCTATCGTGGTTGAATCCACAAAGGGCGTGTTTAAAATGGCAGATGAGTCTAACGAAATCAGCAGTATGACCGTAATCGGAATAGGAATTGTGATATTTGTCGTGATTGTAGTTGCCTGGTACATGTTCCTCAGGTAATAGTAGATTTAAAAAAAAGAACATTTGAAAAAAAGTTTTTTAAAAATTAAAGTTTCGATACCAGATCGCGAAGAACCGCAGCCGGATCTTTTGCTTTTACCACGCTCGATGCGAGGAGAACCCCTTCAGTACCGAGATCCATGGCAATCTTTACGCATTCCCCGGACTGGATGCCCGCTCCGGTGAGGACTTTTACCTTGGGATTTACTGCATGGACCGCTGCCACCGATCGCCGGATGATATCCGGGTTTGCCTTTGAGACCGATACCCCGCTGCCGATAAGTTCCGGTGGTTCGATTGCCACATAATCCGGCCCCAGTGCAGCCGCACCGGCACTGGTGGTTTCATTGTTTGTACAGACCACCGAGATGAGGTTGTGCGTCCTCAGTCCCCGGACTGATGCTTCAATGTCTGCAAGAGTGAGGCGGCGTTCCGAATGATTTACCAGCGATCCTGCTGCACCGGCGGTCTTGATCGCTTCAACGGTGATATGCCCGGTATTTGCACCGGGTTCACATCCGTCCACGTGCTGGGCATAGACGGGAATGTCAAAGTGGTGACAGAGCGGGTGAAGATCAATATAGGAAGGTGCGATTCCGATAATCGCCCCGCTTTCACGCGCCACGAGTTCTGCCGCCTGTGTGATCATGTGGGCACGGTTGCCCATCCCCTCCCGGTACGTCTTGAGGTTGACAAGGATTAGTGGTGAAGGCATAACTGACACTCCTTAAACGTTGAGTTCTGTTTACACGAATGTGTTTTTGGGTGATGAAGGTTTTTAATAATTTTTATTCCCCGCAGAGCAAATCTATGATTCTTTGAGACCCCGGATGTAATGGCCGGCAGTTATTTCCCCGATTGAGATTTGCCTGATGCGGTCTTTGAGTGTCGTTAACTGCTTTTCCCACCCGGGTTTCCGGGCTGCGGAAATATCGAGGGCTTCGCGATAGATGCGGGTCATCTCCCGGACATAGGGTGCAGGTCTGCCCCGGGCATCGATTACGACTTCACTGATACCCATGTTCATTATTTCTGCGAGATGATCCACAAGGCAGAGTTCTGCGGAGTTGCCGATATGGGTCCGGCATTCACTATCGATGCGGATGGGAAAAATATGGCCGGTGGAATCACGGATGCCGTAAAAGACATCGGGTTGTTTTTCTGCGGTACCGCGGCAATGCAGGTGGGGTTCGAGCAGGCAGTCATCGGAGATGATGGCGTCGCTGATGCCCTGCACAATCAGGGCAAATGAGACATCAGACCCCTGCCTGCGGGCAGCAGAGATCAGGAACCTGCATTCCTCCCGGGAGAGTTCGGACGAGAGGGTGAGCAGGTGCAGTTGGGACGAGAGTTTTAGTGCAGTGGCATGGTTGAACACATTGAGACCGGTGGAGCCGAAAACGGGGATGAGCGGTGCGGTCTTCAGGAGTGCATGAATCATGCCCGGGTTTTCCACCATGATTCCCGCAATTCCCGTTTCGGTTATTGCCGGAACTAAGGGAAGTACCGAGTCGGAAAATGCAGTCCGGGTAATCCGGGGGAATTTCCATACAAGGGAGGTATCGTGTGCCCGGCACAGGTTAACGGCAGCGCGGATCTGCTCTTCGATCCCCGAAGATTCAGCCGGATAGGAACACGAAACCGTGTTCGAAACAGGAATATCCGGTTCGAAATACACGCGGTCACACCCGGACTCCGCTGCCTCTCGAACTGCGTCAGGTGAATCAGCAAACACCGCGAGAAGGGGTGGGTTCGTGGGGCTGATGGCAGGAAGAGTGGGGCTGACCGGGGAAAAATCCCCCGCCCGGATCTGCCAGCGGGCTTTTGCGTGTTCCACCTGTTCTGCGGAGGGGAGGGATGCTGCTACTAGCGAGGATTCAGCACGGGTCAGGAATTCCCTGCGTGCCCGGTTGAGTTCTGCAAGCGGGGCGAAGAGATCCCCGCGGTACTCCATGGTTACCGTGTCGATGACAAACGGTGTGCCGCCGCTCTTTCTCATCTGCTGTTCCATCAGTTCAGCGGTGAGCGGGCGGGACTGTGCCGGTACAAGGGTGATATCCGGTGCATGGGTCACAACAATCTCCCGCCCGTTGCCCGGATGGATGCGTCCCTCAAGTTCCAGTCTTCCCTGTTCATCTACGCGGACAGTCAAATCGAGTGGTACCGGATGGCGCAGTGTTGCAGACGGGTGATTGATGATCTGCCGTGCATGGGCGGTCAGGTCCACTGATGAAGTGAGGTATACCTTTGTGCCGGGAGTCAGCCGGTTGAGGAACCGTAAGCACGATCTCCCCCTTTGACCGGACGGGGACGGTATTGAGAGAGAATCCGAATTGCTGTTCCGGTCTTTCCGGATCGGCAAAAAACAGCCCGTCACCCGGTTTGATGATCCTCTGGTTTTCGTACCTGACCGATGCGGTTCGTGTTTTCGCATCGTACCGGCTTACCTTTCCGAGATACAATCCCCGGTTGTCGGGGGCATCCCTCCCCATGAGTGCCCGGTGCCGGTCACCAAAGATGTACCCGGCAGTAAAACCGCGGTTGAACGCGAGAAGGAGATTGTCCATCTCATCGGGAGGAGGGGTTTTGTTTCCTGCTGCAATGGCATCGAGAGCCCGGCGGTATGCAGATACCACTACTGCCACATATTCCGCAGATTTCATCCGCCCTTCGATCTTGAGCGAGACTATCGGTGATGCGGCAAGTGCCGGCAGGTGACGATAGGTGCAGAGATCTTTTGGCGAGAGGAGATACTGCCCCCGTGCCGGAAGTGCCTGCACCGTACCCGGTCTTCCATAGTGATCGGTTGTTGCGGTGACGAGGGTGTAGGGTTTCCGGCAGGGCTGGGCACACATACCCCGGTTGCCGCTCCGTCCCCCGATGACTGATGAGAGCAGGCACTGGCCGGAATACCCGTAGCAGAGGGCCCCGTGGGCAAAGACTTCGAGCCCGACACCGGTATCTCTTGTATCATGAGCGATCCGTTCCACTTCAGCAAGGGCGAGTTCACGTGCGAGCACTACGCGGGAAAAACCCTGTTCTGCGGCCCACAACACTCCCTCCGCATTGTGGATGGTCATCTGGGTTGAGGCGTGAATGACGAGTTCGGGAATAATCTCCCGCGCAAGTGCAGCAATCCCGATATCCTGGATGAGCACCGCGTCAACACCGATCGAGTACAGCCAGATCAGATAGTCTGCGGTTGCTGCAATCTCCCGGTCATGGATGAGGGTATTGACCGTCACGTACACCCGCACGCCACGGGCATGGGCATACCCGACCGACTCTTCTATCTCCGCATCAGAAAAATTGGCAGCAAATTTCCGTGCGCCAAACCGCTTCCCGCTCAGGTAGACGGCATCAGCACCCGCTGCTATTGCGGCCCGGAACGCTTCGGGAGAACCGGCGGGGGCGAGCAGTTCGGGCAGGGGTTTTTTCGCGGGGGTGTGAGCATGTCCGGACAAAAGTATCTCCTCTTAAGGAAAGATGACGCTGAATAATCCGAGCGTTGCAAGGATAAGGATTACTGAAATGCCAATATACCCTCCCATAATCAGGAAGATTGCATGGTCCCTGCGCCAGACCAGTGCCCATGATACAGGCGGACAAACGTAAAACCCGAGCGTGAGAACACAGGGAACCAGTCCATAGATGCCGTACCGGGACAGGATCGTGGACTGTTTTGCCTTCTCTTCCGATCGTGCAAGAAACCGGGCTACCCGTTCGGAATGCTTACCGATTGTATCGAACAGGTCAAAGAGAAACAGGGTGATTCCCAGCGCCACGCTGGTAAGGACCATGAGGACAAACAAGGGATTCAGGCCAAGACCGATGCCAATCGGTGCTGCACCGTACTCGATAATCAGGGTGCTCGTGATAACGGCAAGCGTAGCCGGGACAGACTGGGAGAAGAGGAATGCTGCAGTAACGGGAATGATAACAACGAGTCCCACGCATTTCACTATCGCGCCGATAACCGGGCGGAAACCGGGAGGTATCACGTTGCATTCCATAACGATGGTAGATCTATTGCCCGGAATGGGATAAACAGGTATCTTCCGGCAGGTCAGCAGAACCCGTTCGTGTTATTCCCCTTTCCCACTGTCCGCCAGCACAGGTTACGGGGTATCTTTTTGTCAATTGCCGATCAACACCACGGTACATGAAGATTGTTGCAGCGCTTACGGATCCGGTCCAGGCGTCCCGGGCAGAGGAACTGGGAGCCGATATGATTGAGCTCAGGTTTGACCTGATGGCCGGAACTCCGAAGAAGCTGGTGCAGCAGTGCAAAAAAGCCTGTTCGCTCCCCATCATCGGGACGCTGCGTTCCGCACGGGAAGGCGGCCAGTTTTTTGGTGACGGCGATGAATGGGAGAAGAAGATCCGGCCGATTATTCCCCTTGTCGATTACGTTGACGTGGAACACCTGTTTGTGAAAAACGCCATCTGCGTAAAGGAGGCGGGAACGAAGATCATTGCTTCCCACCATGCACCGATTATGATGCCCCTCCATGTGCTGTTTGTGCTTGAACGCGAACTCCGGGCGTACGGGGATATTGTAAAGATCATTGTCACCCCGGGAAATGTCGATGATGTCATCGAGCTGATTGCGTTTACCCACGCGGTGAAACAACCGATCTGCTGCGGCGTGATGGGTGCAGCGTTCCGCTATGCCCGGGCGGTGCTGCCGCTCTTTGGTTCGGA
>CAVSYT010000007.1:0-151397 GCA_963732285.1 uncultured Methanomicrobiales archaeon
GAGCCAAGGAGGCGCGAAATGGAAGCGACGCACGCGCAAGTGAACGCGCCCGAGGGCGCTCCGACGGGCCGGCCCCCGGTGAGAATCCTGGCCGCCGATTACGTCGGCGAGGTCGTCCGCGAGCGCAGCGGCAGCCTCTACCTCTGGACTGACGTGCACGGCGTCTGCGAGGGCAAGGTGACACTGCTTCAGGTCGGCACGGAGCGTCCGAAGGACGTGGATCGGCCCTTCGAGCGCATCGGCACTGACGGCTTCGACGTCTTCCTCGCAATCGGTTCGCTGCTGTGGCCCGAGTTCGTGGAGCTCGAGCTGCACGGGCGCAAGAAGCAGATCAGGGCCTACTGGAACGGCCAGGCTTCGGTGGGCTGAGCTCGGGAGCGACGGCCAGCAGCCGGCCGCCCGCGAACAACGGAGGTACGTCGAGACCGAGGCGCGCCCAGAGCGCGGGCGGGAGGCCGATGTCGGCAAGGACGAGAGGTCGCACGCTGCGCAGCGTCTGCTTCGGCAGCGCCAATGTGACGGTCACCAGCGGCTCCACTGCTCCGGCATAGCCGAGGCCCGAGGGCAGATCGAGTGAGACAGTCGCGCGGCCGCGGACGGCCGCGGCCAGTTCTGCGGCGCGGCCGCGAAGGGCGCCCTTGATGCCGTAGCCGACCAGCGCATCCACAACGGGGCCGATCGTCCGCGGCTCGTCCGCCGGAGTGATGCCCATGGCGGCAAGCGTGCGCAGGTGATGGGCGCCGGCGGCATTGGGCGCCGAGGACAGGACCACGCTCACGTCGCGGCCGCGATTTGCCAGGTGCCTCGCCGCGCAAAGGCCGCCGCCGCCGTTGTTGCCGCCGCCGGCGAGCACCGTCACAGGGCCACTTGAAGCCGCTCGCATCACCACCTCCGCCAGGCCGCCGCCGGCGTGCTCCATCATCTGCAGCAGATCGATGCCGAACTCCCCGACGGCCAGGGCGTCGGCTGCCGCCATCTGCTCGCTGGTCAGCCACGGGACCGCGGTGGGTGCGACGACGGGGAGCCCGAGGTCGAGTGTCAGGGCTGAAGGGTCGTTGGCGGTCACGGCCTCGCCCTCTCCGGGGGCATGGTCGCGGTCGTCTCGGGCAGCGTCTCGGGGCTGGAGACGACACGGATGCCGAAGCTCACGCGCTGCACGGCTGTGACGATCACCGCGGCGGCGAACGCCCAGGCGATGAGCTGCGCGTGAGCGGGGAACACGCAGAACAGGACGTAGGCGATGGTCGTCTCGGTGCCCTCCGCCAGGCCGCCGGCGAAGCGCAGGGACCGGCCGTCGCCGCTCTCGTGACGACGCTTCTCGAGGAGCGCGGCCAGCGCCGAGCAGGGTCGCGCCGGACACGTAGTAGGCGGCCAGCAGCACGACGATGCCAGCCGAGCCGCCGGCACGGCGAAGGCGACCCCGACCACGAATCCCGCGTAGATGCTGAAGTCGGCGACGATGTCGAGGAACCCGCCTTGGTCGGTCGCCCCGCGCCAACGGGCCACCGGCCCGTCCAGACCGTCGAGCAGCCGGTTCGTGAGCCAGAGCACCAACGCCAGAGGCCACAAGGCGGCGCCGGCGGCGACGCAGGCGCCGACTCCGGCCAGCCAGCCGGCGCCGGTCAGGGCGAGCGCGGGAACGCCGGCGCGGGCCAGCCGCGCACCGACACGGTCGAGGGTGGGCGCCAGCGCGGCGGACTTTGGCGCGTCGAGCATCGCCGGCCGGAGCCTTCACGCTCGCCGGCGACCTCGCGACGTCCGGCGTGGAGAGAAGGCGGCCCAGCGCGGCGTTCTCCTTCGGGTCCAGCACGCTGTGCTGCACGCAGGCCGGGACGAGTTGCCGGTCTCGGGGTGCGCCATCGCGTAGTGGCAGGCCGCGAGTCGCTCCTGGGTCTTAGCGAGGCGCGGCTCGTCGCTGGGCTCACCGCGCTGGTTCACCTCCCAGGCCGTCCGCACGTCGGCGGCGTCCATGAACCGAATGCATCACGAAGCTGACCGGTCGGGACTCGTGGCCGCAGCGACCGGAGCCGACCCGACGTACCATCCGCCGCGCCACCCAACCGAAACGGGCCCGACTAGGGGTGCGCTACGACGACCGCGCGTCACCTTGGTCACCAGCAGAGCGGCCGGGTCGTGAGGCGAAGCCGATCCCGCGAACAAGCGGGAGCAGGCGTCGCGGACAGTTCCAGGTCGCGCGGGTCGTCCTCGTCGAGGAGCGGCTGCCAGCGGGCGCCGACGAAGAAGCCGTAGGCGGTGCGGTTGCAGCGCTGGTCGCCGTTCTGCGATCACCCGGAATGGGAGCCGCGCGCCGGCCCCCGCTCGATCTGCGCCCAGACGTCGTCGGCGGTCACCGGCTCGCGGTAGCCGTCGCGCCAGCGTCGCTCGTCGCCGACGTAGGCCGCCGGCTGGAACGAGAACATGCGGAACCCCATCCGGCTGGCAGCGCGCGAATCACGTCGGCGACCTCGCCGAGGTTCCGGGCGTCACTGTCATGTTGTGGGCCAGAAGAGTGCACACCGTGCTCGCTTCGCAGCCGGTCGAACAGCTCGCAGAAGCGCTGCCGGTAGGGGTTCAGCGTCGCGCTCGTCCGGGGCGCTCGATGCCCCGCGGCGACCAATCATCAGCGAGTCGAAGTGCCCGGCGAACGACAGCCGGGGAAAGCGCGGGCGCCGTCGGCTCCGAGCGCGAGCTGCTCGAGGTACTCGTAGTCGAAGTCGCCGTGGGTCATGCTCATCGGCTCTCGCCGTGCCGGCGCATCATCGCGCAGGGCCGCGGCGTGGTCGTCGGGCGCCAGCAGCGTCACCTCGCCGCCGATCAGCTGGGCGTGCGCGCGCGGCCCGCGCTCGCAGCGCAGGTACGCCATCTGCGCCGGCGACCTCGGCAACGGTGTGCGCGCCGTCGACGCGACCCGGTTGGCCTCGGGAGTGGTAGCAGGGCGTGCAGGCGAGGTTGCAGCGGGGGAAGACGCCGTGCGTGCCCTCGCAGCCGACTGCGTGCCTGCCGACCGTCTGGCGCCGGCGTCCTGCCACGTCTCGGGCAGCGTCGCCCACCGCCGGCCAAGCGCAGCCGCGCATCACCGGCTCCTCGGGCCGGGTCCGCCGCTCCCACTCTCGCAGCTTGGCGATCAGCATCCGCCGGTCCGCTCGCGGCAGGTCCCATCCTTGGACCCCGTGCCGGCGTCATCCTGCGCCGGCTTGAGGGCGGGATCGGCTCCCGCTGCCGGCTGGCGCCGGTCGGACGACCGCGGCTCCTTCGCCTGGCGGTCCTTCTTCTGCTCTGCGGCGTCGAGCAGCCTCCACCAGCCGTCCCCAGCACGGGCTCATGCCGCCGACTCCGGCGCCGTGCCCGCCAGGGCGCAGGCACTGGCGACCAGCGCGAGGTGCGAGAACGCCTGCGGGAAGTTGCCGACGAGGCGCCGGACCGGGTCGTACTCCTCCGACGAGCAGGCCGACGTCGTTGCGCAGCGCGAGCAGCCGCTCGAACAGCTCGGCGCGTCGTCGAGGCGGCCCTGCAGCGCGTAGGTCGTCGACCAGCCAGAAGGAGCAGGGCAGGAACGCGCCCTCGCCCGGCGGGCAGCCCGTCGATCGCCGTCTGCCGTCGGCGCGTAGCGGCAGCACGAAGCCGTCGTCGCACGAGCTCGCGCTCGATCGCCTCGACGGTGCCGACGACGCGCGGGTCGTCGCCGGCAGGAAGCCGACCAGCGGGATCATCAGCAGGCTGGCGTCGAGCGTCGTGCGAGCCGTAGGACTGCGTGAAGCGTGCCGCGCTCGCGCGTCGAAGCCCGCGCGCGCAGACCTCGTCGTGGATCTCGTCGCGCAGCGCGCGCCAGCGGTCGACCGGGCCCGTCGAGCCCGAACTCCTCGACGGCTCTGCACCGCGCGGTCGAACGGCGACCCAGGCCATCACCTTCGAGTGGGTGAAGTGCCGGCGCGGCGCCGCGCACCTCCCAGATGCCCTCGTCGGGCTCGCTGCCAGTGCCGCCTCGAGGCAGCTCGAGCAGCGTCTGCTGGAGCGCCCAGGCGTCGGCGTCGCGGCTCGATGCCCGGCCTGCGCGGCCAGGTGCAGCGCGTCGATCACCTCGCCGTAGACGTCGAGCTGGAGCTGGTCGGCGGCGGCGTTGCCGATCGCGCACCGGGCGCGAGCCCTCGTAGCCGGGCAGCCAGTCGAGCTCGCACTCGGGCAGGCGGCGCTCGCCGGCGACGCCGTACATGATCTGCAGCTGCGTCGGGGTCGCCGGCGACCGCGCGCAGCAGCCAGTCGCGCCAGGCGCGCGGCCTCGTCGATGTAGCCGGCGGCGATGCAGCGCGTAGAGGGTGAAGCGTGGCGTCGCGCAGCCAGCAGTAGCGGTAGTCCCAGTTGCGCACGCCGCCGAGCGTCCTCGGGCAGCGAGGTGGTCGGCCGCGGCGACGATGCCGCCGGTCGGCGCGTAGGTCAGCGCCTTCAGCGTGATCAGCGAGCGCATGACCGGCGTCGCGCCAGTCGCCGTCGTACGGTGGCACGCGGCCGCGACCACTCGCGCCAGCAGCGCCTCGGTGTGCGTCGAGCGGCAGCTCGGCGCGTCGACGCGGTCGCGGCGGCGGCTCGTGGCGACGGGTACCAGGTCAGCACGAACGGCACCCGCTCGCCCGCGGCGCACGGCGAAGTCGCCGCGGTCGTGCAGGTCCTCGCGCCTGCGAGCGGCGACCGGCGTGCGCAGCGCGACAGCGCGTCGGGCCCGGCGACGGCCGCAGGACGCCGCTCGTCGCGCGTCGCACCCAGGGCACGATCGAGCCGTAGTCGAAGCGGATGACGCAGCTCGCATGCGCATCGGCACGGCGCCGCTCGACGCCCTCGACGATGCGCACGACGTCGGGCGCCTCGCTGCCGCGGCGGCATGAAGTCGATGACGCGCACGGCGCCCTCGTCGGTCTCGAACGTCGGTCTCGAGGACCAGCGTGCCGTCGCGGTAGCGGCGCGGACGGGTCGCGTGCCTCGCCGGCCGGCGCGAGCAGCCAGCGCCCGTGCTCGTCGTCGCCGAGCAGCGCGGCGAAGCAGGCCGGCGAGTCGAACCGCGGCAGGCAGAGCCAGTCGATCGACCCGTCGCGGCCGACGAGCGCGGCGGTCTGCGGGTCGCCGATGAGCGCGTATGCCTCGAGCGGCGACGACGTCGACGCTGCAGCCGGATGCCGCGAAACGGCGTCAGCTCGACTCACCGGCTCACCTCTTTGGCCTCCGCGATCAGCTCGTTCAGGTTGGTCGGGATCGGGTTGTCCTTGAGCAGACGGGCCATCCAGACGACGTTGTGGGCCAGGTAGCGCGCCGTCTTGTTGGTGTACAGGTGCAGGTCGCCGCCGGCCTCGATGTAGCTCGGCCCGGGGCCGGCGTCGCCGACCCAGTAGGTGTCTGCGTTCGGCGGCACCACGCAGCCGAGATGCGTCAGATTGAAGAGGGTGGTGCCGGCGGCGTCGTGGGCGCCGTCCTCGTTGCCGGTGACGACCACGCCGGCGACCTTGCCGTACAGCGGGAACTGCCCGGTCACCGGATCGCCGTCGTTGTAGCTGCCGTCGAGGCGCTCGATGACGAGCTGCGCTACGGCGCCGCGCACGCCGAACCAGATCGGCGTACCGATGATGACGATGTCGGCGGCCTTGAGCTTCTCGTAGATCTGCGGCCACTCGTCGCCGTCGCCGAGATCAGACTCCACCCCGAACGGGATGTTGTAGTCGACCACGCGCACGATCTCGCTCTCGACGCCGAGCGGCGTCATGAGGTCGACGACCTTGCGGATGAGGGCCTCGGTGTTCGAGACCGCCGGCGACTTCTTGAGCGTGCAATTGAGGATGACGGCCTTCAGGTCCATGCGCGTCTCCTTCGGGTCGGGTCGGTCCAAGGGCGACGACGAGTGCGGCGCCTCCACTGGCGAGCGTGCCGACGTTCTACCCCTTCGGGAATCGGCGCAACCTGCCGGTTGGCTCATGCCACCTTGCCCTGGACCCGCCGACCGTTGCTTGTGTTGTATCCCGGCGACTGGACTTGTGAGACCAAGCACGCTCCGTGTACAAAGTAAACCTTCGGGTAGACAGACCTGCGAAGCAAGCGGGACGTGAGAGCCAGGTAGACAGAAGTCCTCCCAGCCCCTGAGAGGTCTTGAAGCGGAAGGAGATTCCCATGGCCATCCTTCGTGGGTCCGTCGAGCTCGATGTGCCGATCCAGTTCGCCGATCAGGAGTGGACCGAGTTCGTGTTCCGTCGCTGTACGGCAGTTACGCAAGGGGTTTCGCCGACGTCGCATCGTCGATCAACGAGACCGATGCGGATTCGGGTACAGTCACGTTCGAGACCGAGGACGATCGGCTCGTTCGGGTATCGGTCGACGTCGAGTACACACCGCGCCACGACGCCGGCGCCCGCGCTGACGAAGAGGTCGCCAGAGCGCAGGAGCGCCTGACGCACGATCTTGAGAAGTACCGCGTCTTCGCGCTGAAACGCTGCGAGCAGGAGAGCTGCCGGGCGAACTAGTCTCGGTGGCGCGTGAAGTAGGCTCTGAGCCACTGTGCCAGCCGTCTCCGTTGGGGGCGGCTGGCACGGGCGTGACGAGAACGACGACGAGAGCGGGGGCATGTGAAACAGAAGGCAGAAAGAAGGACGGCCGTTCCCGCGAGCCGCTGACGGAAGCGCAAGATCCGTGACGCGGCGCTCCACGTCATCGACACCGAGGGACTCCAGGCGCTGAACATGCGGCGGCTCGGCGCCGAGCTGGGCCTGAGCGCCATGGCCCTCTATCGCCATCTGCCCAACAAGCAGGCCATCCTCGACGGCGTCGTCGACCACATCCTCGCGGCAATCGGCGAGCTCCCGTCCGGTCTCGGCGCGAGAGAGTCGGCGAGATGGTTCTTCACCTCGTTCCGCAGGGCACTCGCCGCACATCCCAACGCGCTGCCTGTGGCTGGTCCCGGTGGAAGGTGACAGACATGACGATGTCAACCCAGACCGGGGAGGGAGTCGATGCAGTACTTGCAGAGATTCTGGTTCACAAGCCGGAAAAGGAGGAACGGAAACAGCGGACTACAGTAGATATTCGGACTCCTCTCCGCCTGGAACCTGTAGAAGCTGAAATGGATGAAGATTCAGATGCAGACAAAGAGAAAAAACCCAAACGGAAACGGCTGCACAGGAAGCCCCGCACAACACGTGCGGGTGTAGATTCCGAAACAGTTTGATTTATCTTTTTTTTTTGATTTTCAGCTCTGTTGAAATCCTATTTTCCCGTTCTTCTCTTCTTTTTCTCGACTAATTTGAGGGTGACCCCCTCTCTCCCCCAGAGGGGGAAGCAACCCAAGGGGAGTATCCCCTTGACCCCCTCTTATTCAGAGGGTTTCAACAGAGCCCGATTTTCATCATTTTTTACACCCTGCAGAGAAATAAACAGTCGCTCCTGGAGACTCTTTTCACATCATACTTCCGCCTCTGCCGCCTAGGGTCCGCCTATAGTGCGATAGCGCTCAGAAGGTTAATGAAAAACCCTTAAAGGGAGTCAACCGCTTCCCCCGGCGATGCTCATAAAAGGCCGCCAGGCAACCCCGAAAGGGTGGACCCGCTCTAAAGGTTCTCAAAGAATTCCAGTTTCCATGGTAATCCCCTTTAAAATCTAACGGAAATCGGGCACAGGAATAATAAAAATGAATATTTTACCGTTTCCCTCTTTACATCCAGGTCATTGCGGCCCAGCCCACAAGGAATCCCAGAATCGTGCCGCCGTTCAATGGCGGAAGTCCGGCCTGCGGTTTTCCGGACATGACAAAATGCAGCAGGACTAAAAGACCGGCCAGCGAACCGATGATCGCACCAAGAGCGGGGAGATTGATGATTCCTCCCAGTCTCCATCCCTGTAAGAATACATTGGCCGAGACAACCAGGATGGAGGGCATGATCATGTCGCCCATACCGATGATGAAGGCTGATCGTTCTCCCCCGTCGCCCAGTTTCCCGATACCTTCTTTGATGAACGAATAATCCCGCCGCTTGGGAATGACAAAGAGGATCGGCGTCTTGAGATCGATCACTCCTTCGGCAAGCGTGATCATGTGTTTTGTCTTGTATACCGAGATCGCATCGTAGACTGCGAGCAGGATAAGCAGGATGACAACCGGAAGCACATCTAACGAGACACCGAAGATCGAGGCTATCCCGGCACCGATCAGGATGCCCAGCGCATCGATCACGTACCATTCCGGGTATTTGTACAGGAGTGCCGTTGCCAGTATCGAGAGTACCAGCACAGCAATGTTGGCAATATCTGAAGCCCCCATTACCGCATAGACAAGGGCTGCAAAGATATAGGCAAACGTGAAAAAGAGCGAGAGCCCGATGACTGCCGCGATCACTTTTTTCATATCGTATTTGATTAAGAGCAGCAAAAAACCGGTAAAGACCAGCAGGATCACAATAAAGATGACCGGGTTTTCAAGCGAAGTGGGATCTTCAAACGCAACAATTCCTGATGCCTGTACGGGAAGGGCGAGCAGGATTGCTCCTATCTCCACGGCGAGGAGCAGGAGCGGCATTGCAAGAAGGGGGATGAGATTTTTTGTGTCCATGCGGGATCTCCGTAAATGTAGTTAGATTAATTACTGTGCTCTCATCATCTAAAAGCATGGACATACGTGATTACTCTGTCGATATCCTGCTCACGGTCATCATGGTCATCTCCACCCTCGTTCTCATCCTCCGGTTCTGGCAGGATCTCACGATTGCGGTTGCGGCAAGCCTGATGATGCTCTCGCTGGGCGGGCTGTTTCTTTCCCTGCAGATCAAGGTGCGCAACCTCGAACAGAGCGTAATCACCCGGGAACAGATGCTGCGAACCAATCTCGAAGAGATATCCGAACGCATGGTGGACAAATACGATCTGGCGATCTCCCATCTCGATGAACTCAATGCCGAATATGCTAAACGTGCATACAAATAACCTATGTACCAGAAGGTGAACAGGCATGGGCGTTGCACTACGGGATATTCTGGCAGAGTATAAGACACCGGTCACGTTGGAAACCATTCCCGGCATTGCAGCCATCGATGCAAACAATACGCTCTACCAGTTCTTAACCATCATCCGCCAGCCGGACGGCACGCCGCTGATGGACGGGCACGGGCGTGTCACCTCCCACCTCTCCGGCATCCTGTTCCGGATTGCAAATTTTATGGAGAAGGGGATCAAGCCGGTCTTTGTCTTTGACGGAAAACCCGGCGAACTCAAGCAGACCACAGTTGATCAGCGCCGGAAGATCCGCGATACGGCGGGTGAACGCTGGAAAGAAGCAATCGAACGCGGTGACGAGGCGGAAGCCTACAAGCAGGCCCGATCAGCAACCCGGGTGGATGCAGCGATTATCGAGTCTTCAAAAGAACTGCTCGGACTCATGGGAATCCCGTTTGTGCAGGCACCCGGCGAGGGAGAAGCACAGGCATCCTACATGGTGGCAAAAGGTGAGGCCCGGTACGTGGTGTCGCAGGATTACGATACGCTGCTTTTCGGGGCACCCACGCTTGTCCGCAATCTTACGGTAAGCGGTAAACGCAAGATGCGGGGACGGACCATTACGGTCAGCCCGGAGCGGATGGTCCTTTCCGAGATATTAAACGGCCTGCACCTCACCCGCGAGCAACTCATCGAGATCAGTATCCTTGTCGGGACCGATTTCAACCCGGGCGTTGACGGCGTTGGAGCAAAGACCGGTCTCAAGATCGTGCAGAAAGGAGAGTTTGCACAGAAACTTAAAGAGAAGCAGCCGGACTTCGATCCTGCCCCGGTGATGGACATTTTCTTACACCCGCCGGTGACGGACGATTATACCCTCGTATGGGGGCATCCCGACACCGGGGGAATAAAAAAGATGCTCTGCGACGGATATGAGTTCTCTGAAGAGCGGGTGAACAAGGCGCTCGAGAATTTCTCGGTCAAGGCAGGGCAGAAGACACTGGAGAGCTGGTTTTAGGTTTTTCTCCAAATTATCTGAAATAAAGTTGGCAGGCAAATTGTTCCCCCTGCAGTTACCGATATTTTGTTCACCGGTTCCTGACTTCACCGGGTCGGAAACACGTATCGGGAGGCGGGAGAGATGGATCTCTTTTATCACTCGTTCGCACCGTATCCGGGACAGAATTTTTTATCTTTGAGAGAATCCTTCAATTTCCCTCAATAATTTTTAAAAGGACAGGATAAGGATGGAGTCAGGTTGCCGGACCCTCACGGTCACGTCATTATCGTGTTGCAGGTACCTCACACAGTTCCGGAAACATCCAGCAGTTTTTGCACCCGGACAGAATGATCGCCCATAAATATTATTCCGGTAAACAGGAAGATTTACGGTTATCCCATGATTCCAGTATCCTGTCCTTTCCCGCCGCAATCCCGTTATTATACCGGTATCGTCTTCCTTGCCATGCTCATGTTCTGTATTTCTGCAGTCTCAGCGGCATCATTCGTTGCCGCCCCGGGCGTCACGCAGACCACCAGCCCGGTCTATATGGTTGTCAAACCGACCACCCTGATGCCCATTGTCATCACAACTACCCCCACGCCTGCACCCACCCCCCGGACAACTACGTGCGATGCGGCCTCGCAATGCCTGTACCCGTCCGAAGCGGTTGCAACATGGGGCGAAGGGGGGTTTACACAGACTGCTGAGCTTCCCTGTTCCTATAATGCGAACATGGCAGCCGCTCCGCAGGCAAAATACTGCTATAAACCAAAGGTGAGCCTGCAACAAACAATTGTCCCGGCAACCTTTGCCACGCAGATCACTCCACCACCCTATGATACCGTAACTGCTCCGGTGACCATGGTACCGACCGTGAAACAAACCCCGGCACTCATGCAGACCTCCACGATCAAACCGGGCGAAGTAAGCGTCATTTCCTGTCCCGGAAAAACCCCCTGCAACGGCACCTGTGTCGATACGAAAGGATCGGATACGAACAACTGCGGTGGCTGCGGATGGGTATGCCCGTCAGGGTTAACCTGTAGCGGCGGTGAATGCGTATACACCTGCCCGGCCGGCACCATCGAATGCCAGCAGGGTGAATGCATCGATGCCCAGAACGATGACAAAAACTGCGGGAAGTGTGGGAACAGTCGCTCCAACCGGGCAGACCTGCATGGGGGGAAACTGCGTTGACCTCTGCAGTGTCAACCCGAGCCATTTCACTTCGTTCTCATGGGCTGACTGGAAGGGGATCAACTGGATGACACCGGCCAAAGACCAGGCAGCCTGCGGCGCCTGCTGGGCCGAAGCTCCGACCGGCGCAACCGAGGCGCTCTACAATATCGAAGGGAATTTCTGGTATCCCTACGGGTATAACCTGAACCTTTCAGAGCAGGCGCTCGTCTCGGGATGTTACGGCGACCACGGGAGCTGCACCGGGGGCGACCATGGGGCGGCTCTTGATATCCTGAAGACCCAGGGAGTTGCCGAGGACATCTACATGCCCTACCAGTCACTGAACTGTGTCCACACGGAAGGGGAGAACACGGTCTGCAATGCCAACATTGTCGGGCACTGCTCCATCCCCGGGGCCTGCACGCTTCCGAATGTCCCGGCGAACCGCATCTGGAAGATTACGTCCTATACGCGGGAGACTGCAGATTATGCCTGGACCGACAGCGAGGAGGTAACCAAGATCCAGAAGTCGATCCTCTGCAAAGGCCCGCTCACCGCCTGCTCCGGCAACTGGTGGCACTGTGTTGACATCGTTGGCTGGCAGGGCTCATACTGGGACAACAACGGCGGCTGGATCATCCGGAACAGCTGGGGCACCGGCTGGGGCACCAACGGGTACGGGTACTGAAGTACGGTGAGCCCTTGTCAAACAATAAGGACAAGCAGCTCTATGGTGACATTGCCATGGATGCCTGGTCCGTGAAGGGGGTGTACCATGGATAACCCTGCACGGGTCCGGGCAGCCCTCGTTCTGCTCTTCATCTTTGCTATCCTCGCCGCTCGCAGCCCCACCGGCAGCCGCGCTCTATAACCCTGCAGCACTCTACTGCACGGCTCTCAACTACTCTTACACAACCGTGACCGGCCCGGACGGTGTGACTGGTTACTGCGTCATGCCCGGTAACCAGAAGGTGGAGGCATGGAAATTCCTGCAGGGAAAAGAGGCACCACAGTACAGCTACTGTGCCAAGTCGGGCTATTCCCTTGAGACAACGAACGATTCGGCAACGTGCAGTGTTTTCATGACAGACTCCTGCGCAGTCTGTGTCCTGCCGGACGGGTCTAAGACCGAAGTAACGAAACTGATGGGGCTCGATTTCCGGGAGCGACTCTGCTCGAACGGGAAGTGCTGTGACCCGAAGACCGATACCACCTGCTCGTTTGCCACCTATCCACCCGGGCATACTGAATTCCATTGTTATCCTTGCCGTAGTCCTTATCATTGCCGCAGGGGTCATCCTGTTCCTCTATGTCCGGAAGAAGCGGACAAATAAACCCATCAACAAAGAATAATTTCTCTTTTTTGAATACGCTGCCGGTTGTTCATTCCCTGAATTTTCCTTCCTCTTCCCCGTCAACTGTACCAGCAACACCTGAACGGGAACCGGAGGAAATACTAATAATACCCGGACGTGATCTCTACTCATTAATCCAAACCGTGAATACATCATTTCCAGATTTCGTAAAGACTATGGCAGAAAAACACGCTCCTGCAATCCCGGCTCCTGATGAAATGAAGATCGTTGTCAGCAAAAACGGCCCGTATCTCATCTCAGGGGGCATCCCCCTGATCGTGAAGGAGATTTGCAATGATGACGAAGGATACTGCCGGAGCTGGAAGGAAGTGACCCGGTACCCGGCTCAGGAACATTATGCCCTCTGCCGGTGTGGCCAGTCAAAAACCAGGCCGTTTTGTGATGGTTCGCACGCGTCAGTTCACTTCAACGGGACTGAACATGCCGGGGCCGAATCGTATCTCCATACCGTAAAAACCATTCACGGCCCTACTCTGGAACTCGGGGACGTGGAAGTTCTCTGCAGCCATGCCCGGTTCTGCATGCGGGCCGGGGGAATCTGGAACCTGACAAGGCAGTCAGATATCATGGAAGCCCGGGATATTGCTATCGAGGAGGCATCCAACTGCCCATCAGGCCGGCTCACGTTACACGACCGGAAGAGCGGGAAAGTGATCGAGCCGGAACTGGAAAAGTCAATCGTTGTTATCGAATATCCGCATCGGGGCGAGCATGGGCCGCTCTGGGTACGGGGCGGGATCCCGGTCGAATCTGCTGACGGTAAGCAGTACACCCTCAGGAACCGGGTCACGCTCTGCCGGTGCGGGAAATCCGTAAACAAGCCGTTCTGTGACGGCAGTCATGTGGAACGGTAACACTCATACCAGAGAAATACTGTATACATGTTTTAGCACCACTATGGAAATCATAACAGGCATCCACCAGGTGGACGGGGTCAATGGCAACTGTTACCTCCTCGTCCGGGACGGTATTACGGTGATCGATACCGGTCTGCCACACGGCAGCGGGAAGAAGATCCTCGCCTATATCCGGGATACGCTGTACCGGGAACCGACAGATATCAAAACTATCGTTATCACCCATTTTCACGTTGACCATATCGGGGGCATTTCTACCCTGAAAAAAGCCGCTCCCGATGCAAAGATTGCGATAGGGAAAGATGATGCAGGATACCTGTCCGGACAGGAAGCTCCCCCGGTATATCCGGGATTCCGGGGCTTTCTTCTGCGGATGGTCGGGGCGATCATGAGGCCCGGCATCATTCAGCCGGATATCCTGTTAAACGACGGGGACCTGATTAACGGTCTTCTCTGCATCCACATTCCCGGAACATACCCTTGGGAGCACAGGGCTTTACGATGACCGCACAAAGACGCTCTTTACCGGGGACATTCTCCGGTATAACGGGACTTCGATCAGTGAAGGCCCCGCTCTGTTTACCATGGACATAAACAGTTCGCGCCAGTCGATCCGGAAGATCGCCGCACTTGATTTTGATATCCTGCTTCCGGGTCATGGCGTACCGATCCGGGATGGGGCATCAGCAAAAGTCCGGGAGTTCGCGGCATCCCTTGCACTATCCGAATGAAATTGCACCCGGACTCACGCGTTCGTTGTTCCTGATCATCTCGTATGGGCATGTATAAACCCGAAAAGTACCCACCTACTACTTAAGAGACCTATCCATGCAGCTCAACTCCTGCAAAAAGACCTACAACAACGAGACGCAGCGGGCCGTCCCGCTCGAAGAGACGCTTCGCCGCATCGAACCCAAAGTCCCCGCCGCCGGGATCACCCGTGTCGCCGATATCACGAACCTTGACCGGATCGGCATTCCGGTCTTCTCCTGCATCCGCCCGACAGCAGAAGACGGTGCGATTACCGTGTACAACGGCAAGGGAGCAACCGTTGAGGAATCGCGGATATCCGCGATCATGGAAGGTATCGAGCGGTATTCGTCCGAAGTGCACGACCGGGACATCCGGGTCGCCATGTTCCAGGAACTGGAGGGACGGGAACCCGTAATCAATCCCGAAGACCTGATCCTGCCCGAAGGGGCAGTCACGGAGCGGTTCATGTCCTGGTACCGAGGGATACGATATTGTCAACAACCAGACGGTATTGGTCCCGGCTTTCGCGGTATTCCACCCGGTCCCCCCACGGCACCGGGGTGTCTTCCGCACCAACACCAACGGCCTTGCCTCAGGAAACACCATAGAAGAGGCGGTCTTCCACGCCCTCTCCGAAGTCATCGAGCGGGACGCATGGTCGCTTGTCGAGGCGACACGGGACACCGGCCCTGCAGTTGTGGGCATCGATGACCCGGTAATTATGGACATGCAGAAGAAATTTGCCGATGCACAGGTCGAAGTCACGATACGGGATATCACGAGCGACATCGGCATCCCGACGATCGCCGCAGTTGCCGATGACGTACTCTTAAAAGACCCGAGCCTGCTTACCATCGGGATCGGGACGCATACCAGCGCACGGATCGCCGTCATGCGGGCACTCACCGAAGTGGCCCAGAGCCGGCTCACCCAGATCCACGGGGCACGGGAGGATACCACCCTCGCCGATCTCCGCAAGAAGATGGGTTACGAGCGGGCGAAGCGGATCAACGGGTACTGGTACGGGATAACGGGACGGTGGATTACACACATATCCCCTCGTCAGACACCGATGATTTCAAAAAAGATATCCGGAATATCATCGCTGCACTGGAGAAGAAGGGACTCGACCGGGTCATTGTCGTTGACCTGACCCGGGAAGAGATCGGCATCCCGGTCGTGCGGGTAATCGTACCCGGGCTTGAAGTCTTTGCAATGGACCCGGAACGCCGGGGCGAACGGGTGAAGCATGCAAAAAATCATCGTCTTTCTCGGCCCAAGCCTTGACCTGGAATCGGCAGAAAAGATCCTCTCTGCCGAGTACCGGCCCCCGGCAAAACGGGGCGATCTCATCACCGCAGCACGCGATGGTGCAGCAATCATCGGCCTGATCGACGGCGTCTTTCACCAGGAATCGGCAGTTGCCCACCGCGAGATCCTTGCTGCGGTAAAAGGCGGCATCCGGGTGGTCGGCTCATCGAGCATGGGCGCACTCCGGGCAGCCGAGATGGATACGCTCGGTATGGTGGGTATTGGCGAGATCTACCGGATGTACAAGAGCGGGGAACTGATCTCCGATGATGAAGTCGCCCTTGTGTTCGATCCCGAGACGGGGTTCTCCCTCTCTGAACCGCTCATCAACATACGGTTCACCTTCCAAGAAGCCGAACGGCAGGGAATTATCACTGCGCCGGAACATGCGGCCCTGCTCACGGCAGCACAATCGGTTTTCTACCCGCAACGGACGTACGGGCGGATTGTGTCGGATGCCGGCCCTGCGGTTGCTCCGGCTGACCGGGAGCGGTTCCTTGCATGGGTGAAACTCCATGCCTGCGACCAGAAACGAAACGATGCAATTGCGGCGCTCGAATATATCCGGGAAATTGCCGGCGAACATTAACGGGCAGTAAATCCCCGGAGCCTTTTTTTAAGACCCTTCAAAGAGGATTGTACGGACACCCGTCAATCGTAAAAAAACACAATAAAAAAGAAGAAAGATTGTTGTATTAATATCAGCCCATGCCGGGGGGCATACCGCCGCCGGGTGCACCGGATTGTGACGAGGTAATGATATCGTCAATGCGGAGGATCATGACTGCTGCCTCTGCCGCACTGGAGATTGCCTGAGTCTTTACCCGGAGCGGCTCGACAACTCCTGCCTTGAGCATGTCTGCCGGTTTACCGGCCTTTACATCGAGCCCGAACGTCTTCTTCCCGGATTCGTGGGCTGCCCGGAGGTCAACAAGCATATCGATGGGGTCAAGCCCTGAATTCTCGGCAAGGACGCGTGGGATGATCTCCAGTGAGCTTGCGAACGCTTCGATGGCGAGCTGGCTGCGGCCACCGACACTTGCAGCATACTCGCGGAGCCTTAACGAAAGTTCTGTCTCAGGTGCTCCGCCACCGGGGACAATCTTTTTCCCGGTAACGACGACACTGACGACCATGAGGGCATCATGGATGGCACGTTCGAGTTCATCGACCACATGCTCCGTGCCGCCACGGACGATGATAGAGACGGATTTCGGGTCTTTGCACTTCGAGACATAGATCATCTCCTCGTTTGATATCGATTTCTCCTCAACAAGGCCGGCACTGCCGAGATCCTTTGCGGTGATGGTGTCCACGCTGCTTAAGAGGGTTGCACCCGTTGCCCGGGCAAGATTATCGATATCGCTCTTCTTTACCCGGCGCACTGCAAGGATGCCGGCTTTTGTAAGGTAGTGCAGTGCAACATCATCGATGCCTTTCTGGCAGAAGACCACGTTTGCCTTGCTCTTTATGACCTTGTCCACCATCGCGTGAACCATCTGCTCTTCCCCATCGAGGAAAGCCTGTGCCTGCCCGGGTGTGGAGATATTGATCTTTGCGTTCACTTCGGTCTTTTTGAACTCGAGCGCAGCATTGATGAGCAGGATCTTCGCGTCCTTGACGGACTTGGGCATGTTCGGGTGCCCGCGTTCCTTGCTGATGACCATACCTTCAATGAGAGCAGAGTCATCCACCGAGCCGCCAACCTTCTTCTCGACATTGATATGAGCGAGATCTGCGGTACCATCAGCATCGGTGACAAACGTGACTGCCTTAACGATGATGTCGGTGAGGTGGCCTTTTGCTACTTCCGAGTTCTTGCCGGTAAGTGCAGTCTCTGCGATCTTTTTGAGCATCGCAGTATCGGTTGGCTTGACGGTAATCGCGTATTTATCGAGTAACTCGAGCGACTTTGAGGCTGCCATCCGGTAACCCTCTGCAATACTGGTCGGGTGGACGCTCTGGTTGAGAAGCACTTCTGCGTTCTTTAAGAGTTCGCCTGCTATGACCACTGCAGTTGTCGTACCATCGCCGACTTCAGCATCCTGCGTCTTTGCAATCTCGACCATCATCTTTGCAGCAGGGTGATCAATATCCAGTTCCTTTAAGATAGTGACCCCGTCATTCGTTACGGTGATATCTCCCATGCCGTCGATGAGCATCTTGTCCATTCCCCGGGGACCGAGCGTCGACTGAACTGCTGAAGCTACGGCTCGTGCAGCAGCAAAATTATTGTTCCGGGCTTCCTTATCCCCGGCTTCTCGTTGTTCCTTCCCTGAGAATGATTATGGGTTGTCCCCCGAGTTGTTGTGACATTGTATACCTCGTTAAATTGTTGCGTCCATCCCCATTTTACCAATTCCGGTAATTATTCCCGCATGCCTGCCGGTTGGCCATTTGAGCGTTACTACGGATAATCCATAGACTGCAATGGCACGTCTTTGAGAGGATCAAAAACGACGGGTAGGGATACCGGTGCCGGTAAAACAGAAGTCATCAACCCTGTCCGGGCGTCTGATACTGGACTTCATAACCTTATGATAAAAAGATAGATCTGCATCGGTTTTATGTGTATCCATTGACCACGTTGTTTCAGCCGTAATTCTCCCTCAGGATCAGACAAAAATCCGATTGCATAACATCGTGGCTGTGCTTCAGGTAATCCGGGATCTCTTTCGGGAGAGAAGATATCATCAATGCGATCGGTTTTTAAAAAATCAGCCTTGAAAAAAATCTATCCACCTCATAGACCGGAAATGGTAACACTTTTTACCATTATCAATTTGACAAAAAAAAGGGCAGGTGAAAAATTCCCTATCGGATCTCCTTTACCTTCACCGCATTATCCTCTTCCCATCCAAGCGTAATCCGTGAGCTTCCCAGCATACGGCCGGTTTTGAGATCGGTTGCTGTTACGGTAATAAACACCGGATCACTCGCTGAAGCGGGTTTTTCGGTATACGACCAGTAGAGTTTTCCTGCATTGTTTGTGACCGGGTTGCCCTGGTCCCTTACGGTGAAATCAGCCGGGCCCCAGGACAGGAAACTCCCGTACGTGGTATTCCAGCACTGAATCGGGCCTTGTCAGCATCAAAACCATTGGCATCGACCGTAATCCCGATACCGGGGGTGGACGACATAACAGGAGTGTAGTACCTGTGGACTGGCAGTCAGGGTTATTGAGGTCTTTGTTACCACCGATAACGTCGGAGGCTGTGCCGGTGCAACGGCGCATTTGCCGTTCGTGCACCCGCAGCTGCCGGCGCCACAGTCCAGCGGCCCCTGGCAGCTCATGGTGCACATGACGTTATCACATACGGGTTTTGCTGCCTGCCGGACACAGCTGGTCGGGTGGCAGCACTGTGCCGGAACACAATCCGCATCGGTTGTGCAGCTCTGTGCATCAGGAGGAGCGGTCGCGACGACCGTTACCGGGGGGAGAGGTGTTGTCACAACAGTCACCGGAGAAGGAGTTTGTGACGTGCAGCCTGCGAAAAGGACCGCAGCAATGCAGATGACAACGAGTGCTAGTGCGTTTCTGTCCATACAGGAAAATTATCCGTTGTGGCACATATTAAAGCAGACGGGGACATGGATGCTTTTTGCAATCAGAAGATATCCCTGAAAATAGGGGGGATTTTCTATGGTTACCCACTGAGGTGAATGCGTAAGTGAAAAATTTCACTCCACTTTCGCCCACACGTACGCGAACCGCTGGAACGCGGTGATATGCCCGAAGATACCGAAGAGGAGCAGCAGCCAGCCGAACCAGCCGAGCCCGTAGAAACTCATCGGGACAATGAGATCGATGATGCCGACGACCATGATCAGGACAAGCCGGTCCGCCCTGCCCAGCAGCCCGCCATAATACCGCCCGACACCGACTGCCTGTGCCTGCGTACCAAGATAGGATGACATCAGGACACCGGTGAGTGCGAAGACACCGATCTGCCACGGCACCATGCCCCCGGCAAAGATACCGGTGATGATGAAGATATCCGCGTACCGGTCCACCGCATGGTCGAGGAAATCCCCGCGCTTGCTCTGGCACTTCATCTCGCGGGCAACCGCACCGTCCATGGCGTCGCAGAACGCATTGAGCGCAACGGCGACAATCCCCCAGAGTTCCAGCCGGAGGTAAGAACAGGATCACCGGCTGCGGCCGATGCGAGCAGGGCGGCGATGGTAAAGAAGTTCGGGGTCAGCCGGCACCGGATCGCAATGGCGACCAGCGGATCGAAATAGACTTTGACGTGGGAACGGTACTGGTCGAGCGTCATTAGCGCACCTCCAGGAATCCCGACCAGTCGATGTGCCCGAAGTCTGCCGGGATCTGTGCCGGAAACAAACCCTTCGATCCGGTCAGCACAGTACACCGGGTCGTGACCGGTGGTGTCCAGTTCGAAGATATGTGCAGGCATCGTGGAGACTCCACCGTCTCGATCAGGCAGACATCGAGGGCTTCGGCATCAGCATTCTCCCGGATCTTGCTGGCGGTATTTCCGCTGGGCAAGGCGTTTTTTCAGTTCATCCGGACGGCAGCGGAGCACGACGATGCGATCACAGGGAAGCAGGTGGGCGATATGTCCTTCCACAAACCCGTCAACGGGTACGAATTCCGCAGCCCAGCGGTCAGCATCGATGATCTCGGCGTCCCGCTCCTCGTCGTCGCCGGTAATGTAAGGACGTATGGTATCGTGAGATGGACAACCGTGTGCCCGCGGCGGGCAAGTTCATCGCCTATCATCGATTTCCCGGTGCCCGGGGTTCCGGTGATACCGCACATCATAACGTGTTTATCTCCTGAACGAACAGCTCGTTCTCCCAGTCCTCGCCAACACTGACGCGGATGTAGTGATCCGTCAAGTCCGGCAAAACTCCTGCAGGAGCGGACGACAACACCTTTGCGGGCAAGGCTTTCCACCACTTCATCGCCGGTAGTGCGGGGCAACATCGACCATGACAAAGTTCGCATCCGAGGGGAGAACCGGGAACTTCACTTCGTCAGTAAAACGTTTACGCCATCGCTTTACCTGTGCAATATACCGGTCTGCACGTGCCGTGTCCGGCAATGCTGCGGCTGCCGCTGCTGCCGAGACCGAGTTCACCGTAAACGGTGTACCTGCCCGCTGGTACCAGGGCGGCAGCCATCGCGGGGTAAAGGCGTACCCGATCCGGAGGCCGGCAAGGGAGTGGACCTTGGAGAAGGTCCTGCCCAGGACAAGGTTCTCATGCTTCTTCATCAGGGGAAGATAATCGATTCCGAGAACTCCACATAGGCATTGTCGAGGAAGAGGAGTCCTTCGATCCCTTCGAGGATCTCCGCAACCGCATCAACGGGCGTTGCATTCCCCGTGGGATTGTTGGGAGAACAGAGAACCGTAATCTTCGCCTCTTTGGCCGCCTCGATCAGTTTTCCGCAATCCACCGAGAAATCCGCTTCACGGGGGACGGTAATTACCTTCGCTCCCTGCCCCATTGCCGCAAGGGCATAGAAGGAGAAGGTCGGCGTGGAGATCGCCACCTTCTCGCCGGGCTCGACCAGCGTGCGGATGATCGTCTCGATCACACCGTCCATCCCGACACCGGTGACAAAGTGGTAGTCGCCATAATATGCCCGAAGGGCATTCATCAGGATATTGACCCGCTCGTCCGGGTACCGGTTCACGGTCCGCAAGCGCCTCTTCTGCTGCGGCTAATGCAGCGGGAGAGAGGGGCTCGGGATTTTCGTTGCTCGCAAGCCGGGCAATCGGTCTGATGCCGTACTCGCGGGCAATATCCTCCGCTTTCTTGGCAAAGACGTAGCCGCTCTTCTTTTTGTAACAGGACCTAACCAAGCGCTCCATCGATCACCTCCACCACACGGTCGATCTCTGCATCGGTAATAACAAGCGGCGGGACCAGACGCAGGTTCCCGTCCGCTGCGCAGTTGACCAGCACACCCTGTTCTGCACATTTCTTCTGGACTCTCCGGGCATTTGTCGCCGATGGTCATACCAATCATCAGCCCGCGGACACGGGGGTTGTACTGCTGCAAGACCCTTGCGCGAACCGCTCGCCTTTCCGGGCAACATCCGGAAGGATCTTCTCGATCACACCGATGGTTGCAAGCGCTGCTGCACAGGCAAGCGGTCCACCGGCAAACGTGCTGCCGTGCTCGCTCTTTTTGAACTCGAGGTCTTCGCGGGCAACAAGTGCGCCCATGGGAAAACCGCTCGCAATTCCTTTTGCCAGCGTGACGATATCGGGCTGCACCTTCGTGTGCTGCATGGCAAGCCACTTGCCGGTACGTCCCATGCCGGTCTGGACTTCATCGACGATCATGAGAGCGCCGGCATCTGTCGCAGATCTCGCGGATGCCTTCAAGGAAACTGTCGGGCGGGATGATGACGCCCGCTTCGCCCTGGATCGGTTCGACAATGACCCCGGCGGTATCGTTGTCCACGACTTTTTTCAGGCGCGTCCAGATCGCCATATTCGACAAAGGTCTTGACCATCCCGAGCGGTTCGAACGGTTCACGGATTGCCGGTTTGTGCGTGACCGCAAGTGAACCTACGGTACGCCCGTGGAACCCGTGCGTGAATGCGACAAATTTTTTCTTTCCGGTCCTGACCCGGGCAAGTTTGAGTGCCCCGTCCGTTGCCTCTGCGCCGGAGTTGGAGAAGAAGGCCTTGTGCATGCCGGTGATCTCTACGAGTTTCTTTGCCAGATCCCCCTGGTGCGGGACATAATAGAGGTTCGAGCAGTGGATGAGCTGGTGCGCCTGATCGCAGATCGCTTTGACCACGGCCGGGTGGCAGTGTCCGGTGCTGCAGACGGCAATACCTGCCACACAGTCAAGGTATTCCTTTCCTTCCGCATCCCAGACGGTTGATCCCTCGCCCTTGACAATGGCCATATCACGGGAGAACGCGGGCATAAAGTAGCGTTCATCGAGTGCTTTGAACTGGCTTGTTGTTTCCATTTTCATCACTGGTTTCTTTTTGTTGGTTGTGTTCGTTTGCTCATGTTCAGATGTTATTCATATTCAATGGTTGCCGGGGGTTTTGCCGTGATATCGTAGACGACCCGGGCAACACTCGGGATGTCAGCAGTAATTCTCGACCCGATTCTCACCAGGTGCTCAAACGGGATATTGACCGGGTCGGCGGTCATGCCATCCCGGGAGTTCACGGCCCGTACCGCAACGATCCACCCGTGGATCCGGTTGTCGCCCTTGACACCGGTGCCGAGACCGAGCAGGGCGGCAAAGCACTGCCAGGGACGGTACTTCTCAACCAGTTCGTCTTCGACGATCCAGTTCGCTTCGCGGATGACCGCAACCTTCTCCTGCGTCACTTCGCCAAGCACTACGCACCGCAAGCCCGGGGCCCGGGAACGGCATCCGGTGCTGGATCTCCTTTGGCAGGCCAAGCGCCCCGGCAACTTCCCGCACCTCGTCCTTGTAGAGGTCGCGGATCGGCTCGATCACTTTCGTGAACTCCATGTGGAGCGGCATGCCGCCGACATTGTGGTGGCTCTTTATCCCGCCCTCGCTCTCGATCCGGTCCGGGTAGATGGTACCCTGCAGCAGGCATTTTGCCCCCTGCTTCTTTGCCTCGCGCTCGAAGACCCGGATGAACCGCTCGCCAATCGCCTTGCGCTTTTGCCTCGGGATCGGTAATCCCCTTGAGGGCATGCGAGGAACTCATCGCCGGCATCGACGATCTGGAGATGGATATCGCTAAAGAGTCGTCCGGATTCGGTCGGTCTCCCCTTTCCGCATCAGGCCGGTATCGATATAGATCGGGATCAGGTTGTCACCAATCGCACGGGCAGCAAGTGCTGCACAGACCGAACTGTCGACACCGCCCGACAGGGCCATGACCACCTTGTCGTTACCGGCAGCGGTTTTGATCTCCTCAATGGATTTGGCAATGAATTTCTCCAGTATTGACCATGGTTTTTGCTCCTAGTTGTTGTCCGCTTGTTCGCCCTGCACGCCTCAACAAACCCGAGGTACGGGCGGAGACGGGTGGGTTGGCCGTGACCTGAACTCCGGGTGGAACTGGGTGGCAAAGAAGAACGGGTGACCGGGGAGTTCGAGGCACTCCATCCGGTTCTTGTTGGTTGCGGAGAAGACGAGTCCTGCCTTCTCCAGAGTCCGCGATATACTGCGGGTTCACTTCGTACCGGTGACGGTGGCGTTCGACAATCTGCTTTTCCTTATAGAGTTTGTATGCCAGCGTACCGTCGCGGATATCTGCGGTGTAATTGCCAAGCCGCATCGTACCGCCGAGTTCGTTGACCCCTTCCTGTTCCGGAAGCAGACGCAATCACATGCGTTCCCTCGCCGAACTCCTCGCTCGTGGCATCGGCAATACCTGCCTTGTGACGGGCGAACTCCACGGTCGCCAGCTGGAACCCGAGGCAGAGGCCGAGGAAGGGGACGTTGTTCTCGCGGGCGAACTGGATCGCCTCGATCTTGCCCTCGATGCCCCGCTTCCCGAATCCGCCGGGAATCAGGATACCGTCATAGTCCTTGAGATGGCACCGCTCGTAGCGTTCGGCATCCAGCCATGCGATCTTCACTTCGGTTGAGAGCGCACGTCCCGCATGCTTGAGCGATTCCTTGATGCTGATATAGACATCCTCGATGCCGTACTTGCTCACAATGGCAACCGTCACCCGGTTGGTGTATTCCTTGTTGACCATCCGGTACCACGCTGGTATCAGCTTCTCTTCTTGTCCAGCCCGAGGTGGGCGGAGAGGACGTCGGCGATGCCCTCCTTTTCCATCTCCATCGGGACTGCATAGGTATCCGGTGCGGTTGCCGCAGAGATGACCGCATTCTGGGGGAGATCGCAGAACGCCGAGATCTTGCGTTTTGTACCGGCACCGATCGGGTTCTCACTCCTGCCGACGATGATATCTGCATGGAGCCCCAGTTCCCGCAGGGCTTTTACCGAGTGCTGGGTGGGCTTGGTCTTCATGTCCCCCATCGTGTCCTCGGGGATCAGGGTAACATGGATCAGCACAATATCGTGCTCGGGTAGTTCGCCGTGCATCTGGCGGACGGCTTCCAAAAACGGCATGCTCTCGATGTCGCCGACCGTGCCGCCGACTTCGACAAGGCAGATGTCCGCTTTTGTCCCGTCCGGGAATTCCTCTTCTGCCGCCTGCCGGATACAGGTCTTGATCTGGTCGGTGATGTGGGGGATGATCTGGACGGTCTCGCCAAGGAAATCGCCGCGGCGTTCCTTGTCGATGACCGTGCGGTACACCTTGCCGGTGGTGATATTGTGGGCTGCTGTCAGCTCGATGTCGAGGAACCGCTCGTAGTTGCCGAGGTCGAGGTCGACTTCGCTGCCGTCCTTGAGCACAAAGACTTCGCCGTGCTGGGCCGGGTTCATCGTCCCTGCATCGATATTTAAGTAAGGATCGATCTTGACTGCCGTGACCCGGTAGCCACGGTTTGTCAGAATCCGTCCTACTGATGCAGCGGTGATGCCCTTGCCCAGACCGCTCATCACACCACCGGTAATTATGATGTACTTCACTAAAGATCTCCCCGATTGCATTATATTTGGCTCACAATCCCTAATAGTGTTATCTTACCTTTTGCAACGGGATAAAACCCGGTTATTTTCCGCAGGCATACCTGCACCAAATCCTGCAAAGACGCGGGTCCAAAACCAAGAGAAGTACAATCCAAAGTAAGATTGATGTGTGAAAAAATTCCATTTGTACCTATGAATTTCAGGCAGTTTATTCACATCCTGGCAATTTTCGCATTCATTGCCTGCATTATCCCCCCGGTATTTGCAGCGGTGGCAGCGCCATCCGATGATGCGACTAACTATTATAACGCGGCTGAAACGCTCCTCAGCACAAATGAATATGAAAGGGCAATTACCCTGTTTGACCAGGCGCTTGCCTCCAACACGACCCTGATCAAACAGTCTGATGCCCTGCTGTACGTGTACCGGGACAAGGGCTACGCACAAATCCAGCTCAGGGATTATGACGGGGCCATCCAGACCATCGATGCGGGACTGGCACTCTATCCCAAGGACAACATGCTCTGGAACAATCAGGGTTATGCATACTATAATCTTGGAAAATACCAAGAAGCAATCACTGCATACGACAAGGCACTAACGTATGAGAAGAATTATACGATTGCCCTTGTAAACAAAGGCGACACTTTCTCAAAGATGGGGGACTACCCGGCTGCTGTGGATGCCTATACCCAGGCCCTTGAAAGTGATCCCGGCAACCGGGATGCAACAACCGGTCTTGCCGCTGCACAGCAGGGAGCCGCATCTGCCCTGCCGGTAACCATGATTGTAATAGTAATCCTTGTGATCATCGTTGCAGGTGGCGCAGTCTGGTACATCAAATTCAGAAAACCTGAAGCCAGACCTGAAGAGAAGAAAGCCAAAGGAAAGAAAAAATAACTTTTTTATTCTTTTGCCGTTACGGCAAAGGCAGCTGAAGTCCGGGAAAGCATCATCATTTCACCATTTTCTGAAAAGACTTCAGCCTCGGCAAAAGCAACACGTCGTCCCTTCTTGATCACTTTTGCTTTGGCAACAATCACACCATCCCGGACACCCTTGACAAAACTGGTGGATTCAGAGATGGTTGCAATACCCTCATGGTCCTTTAACAGGGTATAGAGAGCAAGGGCAATCGCCTCATCAGCGAGTGCAACAAGCATCCCGCCCTGCAGCCAGCCGACACCGTTGAGCATGTCAGGCCGGACCTGCATCTTCAGCACCGCCGTTCCCGCATCATAGCTGACAACATCGATCCCCATCTGGCAAAAGAACGGATTTGCATTCCTGCCATGCTGCCGGATATTTTCAAGATAGGACATGATTCACCGGTGAGATGTTATCCGGAGGGGATTTAAAAATGTGCCTTTTTGCCTCGCTGCGGTTGCTTAATAGGGATGTCGAACGAACTATTCTGTATGCAGGACCCTGAAACAAAAGAGATGCTCGCTGACCTCATCTGGCTCAATGCCGTCATTGCAACGGAACTCATCCAGATCACCGAGAACTACCTCAGCGATCCTCCGTAAATCCTCACCCCCCGAAAGCTGCCTTACCGAACACAATGAACTCCGTAAAACCGCGCTCGCCATGGCAGAGAAATACCGTCCCGCAACAGTGCTTGGCCAGCACCTGCTCAAACACCAGTAACGTTATTGGGACACTCTGCCCACGAGTATAGTATACTGATTCCAGACCGTACGAAAAAGAGTCCGCTCCGCGTGCATCCAGCCGCAGGATACTCTCCATCACACCTATCATTGATAGCAGGAACCCGATCCCCATGACCACCCCCGGCATATCCTTAAGTCTCGTCATCCCCGCGTACAACGAGGAGAACCGGATCCAGTTGCTCTTTGACGAGATCACGGCATTTGACGGGGAACTTATCGTTGTCTGTGACGGGACCGACAGGACAGCTGATTGTGTCAGCAGGATTGCTGGCAGCAGGAAGGATCTCACCATCCACTGCCTGGAATTCGATCACCGGCTCGGGTAAAGGAGGCGGGGTAATCGAAGGGCTCAAAGCAGCCCGGGCACCGCTCGTGGGTTACTTCGATGCAGACGGTTCAACGAGTATCGGCGAGATGCAGCGGCTCTTTTCCCGGCTTTCCGCATCTGACGGTGCCATCGGCTCACGCTGGGTGCCGGGCTCAACACTTACGCGTGCGGCAGGGAATCATGCGCCGGATGGAGAGCCGGGCATTCAATCTCCTGATACGGATGCTCTTTCGGTCTCACCTTCAACGATACCCAGTGCGGGGCAAAGGTGTTTAAAAAAACCGCAATCGATACCGTGCTGCCGCAGATGACGTCGCGGGGATTCGAATTCGATGTCGAACTCCTCTGGCGGTTGCAGCGGGCAGGCTTTACCATTGCCGAAGTTCCCATCGTCTGGCAGAACAAGGGCGATTCGCGGGTGCAGAAGCGGGACATGATCCGGATGCTCAGGGGCCTTTTTGCCATACGGTTCGGCCCGGGAAACGTATGATCCCCTCGTCGCGTGAAGAGCAGAAGAAAGAGGCGTTCCGGCTTTTTGAAGACGGGCGGTATATCGAGTCCGGGCAGGTATGCACTATCATTTTAGAGGCCGGGAAAGATTCCGCCATCGATGTGCTTGCCGCAACCAACCTCTACTATATGGGTAAACTCGACGATGCAGAGGTCTTTTTCCGGGATCTTGAACAGAAGATGCCGGACTCTTCCTATGTCCACAGTTACCTGGCAAAAGTGCTCGAAGCCCGGGGCGATGAAGGGGCGATTGCCGAATACGCAACTGCGGTCCACCTCGACCCTTCGAACCAGGACGCCCTGCGGAGTTACGCAGAATATCTCCTTGCCCACAAGGATTACCGGGCTGCCCTGCCCGTTTTCAGGCGGCTCGTGGAACTGGGCAAAAAACATGAGGATGTCCGGCACCTGATGCAGGCGCTTTTAGGAATTGGCGAAGCAGAAGAAGCACTCTCAACCCATGCCGTACTGGGTGCCGGGACAGCGCCGGGTGAGGAATATGTCGATGCACTGGTAAAGACCGGCAACTTCCGTGCCGCTGCAGAATCGGCGAACCGGATCTACAAGGAGACCCGGGATCCGGCAGTCCTGAGAAAATACCTGTCTGCCCTCTCCTGCTATGATGTGCCGGCTTCTTTGGAGGCCTATGCCAGCCATATCCAGCCCGGTACCGATGGCGGGATTCTCTTTGACTATGTACTGCTCCTGCAGGCACACGGGAGTCCCACAGAAGCGCTCAGCACCGCACGGATACTGGCCGAACGGTCACGCCAGCCGGTATATCGCCTCCTTGTATGCGATCTGCTTGCTGCACAGGGTAGTGATGGTAAAGGAAGAAAAGAAGCCCTTGCGGCATACGAGCAGTTGATCCGGGATGAACTGGCGACAAAAAATGACCTGGACCTGCTCCGGACAATCATCAGCCGGTACCGCCAGCACCTTATCGCGGGGATACCTCCGGAGGAAGCAAAACACCGGTTCCTCATGCTTGTTTCACCGGATGTGAACGTCGCAAGCCTGCTCGAGACTGCCCTGTTATACGAAGAGTCCGGTGATGACAGCGGAAGCCCGGTCATGGTATTACCGGGCATACCGGGCAGATTTTCTCACCGGCGGGCTTGCCTATGCACAGTTCCTTGATGCACATGGCGAAGGGCGCGAGTGCGAGAAAGTGATGCTCTACATCCTCTCGAATGTCAAAAAAGAGCGCAGACCTCAACCGCGTGGCAGCAGTGATTGTCGACAAACAGGGTAAAATGCACCTCCTGAAACGGCTGATGGAGCAACTGCTTGCAAAACTCGAAGCCCGGAGATCGACCCTGAATTCCGAAGGGCTCGAACTTCTTGCAATGACTTTTTTCATTACCGGAACCAATGCACACGAAGAGCAGGATTATGCCGGGCTGCAAGTATTACTGCCTCAGCGGGATGGATGTGATGCCGGTGCACACCCGGGGCATTCACCTTGAGGATTTCCTGAACCTGATCCGGTCCTGCAAGGAAAAGTCGGTTGCCGATCGCCCGATCATGAACATCCCGCAGGTGAAAAAACGGGCAGCAGCCGGCCAGCCGGCACAGGTGATCACCGACCAGGCTCGGTCTTACCGAACAGGAGGCAAAGATCCTCGAGTTCATCCGGTCTGCACCGGAAAGCAAACGAGATGGAATTGCGAAAGGTGCTGGGAACCCGCAGGGTCGTCGGGATTGTCAACCGCCTGATCCAGAAAGCGGCTGCACAGGGATTGTTACTTGATCGCAAAGAAAGGAGTCGGGGAGGAGGGAGAAGTCTATGAATATACCGGAACCTGAACGGATGGACCAGCGCAGGCTCGAGAGCATCAACATCATCAATGCGTTACGCAGGGGCACGGTTCCTGCGAGCGGGCTTGAACGGATCGCCGTCGGGCTCGATGTCGAAGAGGGCGTGATCAGCCGACAACTGGATTACGTGGCACAGAGCGGCGGGGACCTCAAGTTTATCCGGGGCGAGTACGGGAGCGGTAAGACGTTCCTCGTTGCCCGGGCACTTGAGATCGCCCGCACCAAGGGATTTGTCACCTCGCACGTCGTCATCTCGTCGCTGACCCCGCTCTACAAGATCAAGGGGATCTACCAGCAGGTCTGTGCAAACCTCCGGACCGGCGAGGAAGAGCATGCGCTCAAGACCATCCTCGACAACTGGCTCTTTGCCATCGAGGAGCGGCTCCTCTCGGTGAGCGGTGACCGGTCTTGAGGATGCCGCACTCGAAGAGGCCACCGAACGGGAGATCGAGACGGCACTCAGCCGGTATCAGCGAGGTGAACACCGCCCTTGCAGCGGCGCTGCGCACCTATTACCGGGCGAACAATGCCGGTGACTTCCATCTGGCACAGGCGGCACTCGGGTGGATTGCCGCAGAGCCGAATATCGGGAGGGACTTCAAGCAGAAAGCAGGGATCAAGGGCGATATCGACGACACCATCGCGTTTGTCTTCCTGCGGGGCCTTGTTTCCATCATCCACGGGGCAGGCTACAGCGGGATTGCGATCGCTGTCGACGAGATGGAGACCACGCAGGGACTCCAGCGCAACCAGCGGGAGAAGGGTTACCACACGCTGGTCCGGATCATCGATGCGCTTGACCGGGGCGAGATGCCGCGCTGTTTCTTCCTCTTCACCGGAACTCCCGCCATGTATGACGGTTCACGCGGCATCCGTTCCGTCCCGCCGCTCTATGATCGCATCAGCGTGGTGCAGAACGATGCGTTCCGCAACCCCCGCCAGCCGCAGATCATGCTGTCGAAGTTCGATACCTCAAAACTCGAACTGGTGGCACTCAAGGTCGTGGATGTCTATGCACAGGCATATTCCGAACCGGACCGCGAGCGGGTCTCGCACCGCTTCATCCGGGCCATGATCAAAAAGATCACGACGCGGTTCGGGGGACGGATTGATGTCATTCCCCGAATTTTCTTAAAAGAATTTGTCGATGTGCTGGACAAGTGCGAGCTGTACGAGGACTATACTCCCGGTGATGCCTACGACTTTGATGCCGAACACCTCAAGGGCGATCTCAAGAAAGAGGAAGAGGCGGTGATGGTGGTCAGGTTCTGATCTCCTTACCGGCAAAGACAATGTTTTACCCTTTAACAGCTCACCCTACCAGCATGCGCCGGGCAGCCATCCTGTTCATTCTTGTCGCAGCACTCCTGTGCGTTTTTATTCCCGCAGCAGGAGCCGTGACACTCACCCTCAACGCCTCTGAAAACGAGGCGCATATCGGGGATACTATCAAGCTCAGCGGAACGGTGACCGGCATCAGGACGATTGCCGTGTACCTCTTTGTAACCGGACCTGATCTTGACGCCAGGGGAGTTACTCTCGACAACCTCAATATTCCTGCCGGGCAGGGGTTATTCACGACAGCCCCGGTGAACATGAAGGATGGTACCTGGTCCTATACCTGGGACACTGCCGTTATCCTTGGGAATCTCAAACCCGGCACCTACACGATCTATGTTGTCAGTTCCCCGATTGACCGGCTGCGCTTTGTCAAAGAAGAGTATGCCACAACCCAGATCGTTTTTATTCCCTCAGAAGCGCCACCCAGTGAAGTTCCGGTTGAACCGGTTCTGCCGGTGGTGGCACTGGTTATCACCGGTGTGGTTCTGCTGGGATGCCGGGGGATGCGAAGCGGAATAAAAAACAGAAATTTGTAAACCGGCGATTCTCTACTGACGATTCCCGGACAAAAATTAACGCCTTTTCGACATCAGGAAAAGGAATTTATCGCCCGATCTCATTGAAATTCTGGACGTTTTTAGAACACATGAACAGCAGAAGCCTTGAAGGTGAGATACACCTCTTCGCCTTCATTGAGCTGCAGGTGATCATAACCCTGCCTGGTCATGACTGAGACAAAAGGGATCCCTGCATCGACATTCACCTTTATGACCATCCCGTTGTTTACAATATCAGTAATCGTACCTTTAAACGAATTTCTGGCGCTTGACTGGATCTGCTCTCTCGAAATGAGGATATCTTCCGGGCGAACCGTTGCATAAACTTCACCATTCCCTTTGCAGGTACTTGAGATAATGGTCAGTCCATCGACATTGATAGCAGATGCACCCACCTGTTGTGAACAGATCCCCCTGAAAATATTTTCTACACCAGTGAAGTTTGCAACAAATGCACAGTTGGGTTTCCGGAAGACCTCATCGGGATGACCACACTGGACAATATCACCGTGATTCATCACAGCAACACGATCCGCCAGTGCGAAGACTTCTTCAAAATTATGGGTGACATGCACGACCGTGATCTTATAGAGACTGTGCAGTCGCCGGAGTTCCTTCCGGAGCATCTCACGGGTCTGCACGTCAAGGGCGCTCAGGGGTTCGTCGAGGAGCAGCAGGACAGGTTCCAGAACAATCGCCCGTGCAATCGCAGCCCTCTGCTGTTCGCCGCCACTAAGGGTATCAGGATAGCGGTGAAGGAGGTGATCAATGGAAAGAAGTGCAGCAACCTCTGCGACACGTTTCCTGATCTCGTCTTTTCGCATCTTCCGTGAGACAAGCCCAAACGCGATATTCTCCTCAACGCGAAGGTGGGGAAATAACATGTAGTCCTGGTACACGACGCAGATATTACGCTCCCGCGGCGGGAGGCCGGTAATATCCCTGCCATTGAGCAGGATCATACCGGAATCAGGAGGGTAGATCCCTGCGAGAATCTCAAGGAGGATGGTCTTTCCCGCACCTGTCGGGCCGATGATGACGAGATACTCACCAGACTCGATATCGAGCGTTACATTTCTGAGAACAAATTCTCCAAGGTCTTTAGACAGGTTTTCGATATGCAACATCGTTTCTCCCCCTAGAACCGGGATGCACCGCCATATCGTTCAAAGATATAGAGTGACAGCACCGAGATGATAATCAGGATTGTTGCTGCGGATACTGCCATGTCAAGGTTTCCACAGGACATATTCAGAAAGAGTGCAATCGGCAGGGTCTCAGTCTTCCACATGATTGCCCCGGCAAGCAGGAGTGCAGCGCCGAATTCCCCGATGCCCTTTGCCCAAGTGATAACCGATCCCGCAAAGAATCCGGGTGCAGACATCGGGAGCGTTACACGCCAGAGAGCCTGTGCATCGCTGCATCCGAGGGTCTTGGCCACGTGCTCGTACCGCGGGTTGATCGATTCAAAAGTGGACCGCATAATACGCAGCATGAATGGTATATTCACAAAAAACTGGGCTGCGATAATCCCCAGCGGCGTGAAGACAAATATCAGTCCGATATCAGCAAGACCCCTGCCAACACTCGTCGTCCCGAAGAAGAGCAGGAGACCGAGGCCGGCGACAAGCGGGGGGAGTGCAAGGGGCATGTCAAGCAACGCGTTTATGACATTTTTTCCGGTAAATGAATACCGGGCGAGGGCATAGGCCGCCGGGACACCGACAAGGATGCAGAGAAATGTCGATATAAGTGAGGTCATTAAGCTCAGGACAATTGCAAAATGGATCTCTTTGCTCATTATTGACGCAAAAAGCCCTTCCGGGGTTGGCTTTGTCACAATAAGCGCGAGAAGGATAACGATGAAAAAGGCAATCAGGAAACCGGCCCCAATCGTCGCATATTTCAGCCACGAATTCCGAAAGTCCTTCATGTCCGTGTTCTGTTACGGTTCCGTAACTCTTTTGGGGTGCTGTTCCAGCCAGCAATGTCATCCATGTGCTGATCGTCGACCCACCCGCTCTTTGCGTCTTGCCGGTGGTCAAACTGCCTGACATAAGGCTTTATGTCAAGAACCGGAGTCCCGTCAAGGATATCGACACCGGAAATTTCAAGAATATTTCCCTGTACACTACAGAGACGGACAATTGAGAGTCCGATTGGGTTTGGCCGGTTGAAATGGCGGATGGCAAAAATACCACGGTCTTTTTCGCCATCGAGGAACGGCTTCCGGAGGAGTTGTTTGTCAGTTGCACGGTCAAAATAGTACAGCAGGTACAGGTACGTGAATGATTCGATATCGCATAATCCCTGTTGATACTCGGGAAATACTTCAACGTATCCTTTGCAGGGATTAAAGATACCCTGTACAGGTGTGTTGTCTTGTTCAGTGTGTTCAGAATGGATAATTCCTATTGGATGGAACAGAATGTCCTTATTCTTCCACCGTTCTCCGTGTGCTTTTTGAATATTCATAGACCCCTTCCTTTCACAAATACCGGAAGAATTGTTTAAACGCTGTTTGTGACGCTAATGAAAAATTGTTGGATATTTTGGAGATTTCAGGCGTCGCCATACTTTGCTGAGGGAAACGTCTCAAACCCGTGTTTTGTAAAAATAACCTTCCCTTCATCAGATGCCACAAAATTCATGAATTTTTCGGCGTCATCCGCTTTTTCTGAGAAGGTGAGAGTACCCGATCGGAACAATGTCAATCTTTCCCTGTGCCTTGGGGATATCGATTTTTTCCATTGCCTCAGGGTTATAGAGGTCTTCATAGATGAGTGCTGCATCAGCCTGGCCCATGGCAATATAGACGATCAGTTCGTTCACGGTTGCGGTCCTGACAACTGCATTTGCACTGACTGTGTCCCAGAGCCCGTCCTTTTCGAGCATTTTCTTTGTTCCCTGCCCGATAGCCGGTCCGGTCGGTTCACCGATAGCGACCCTGACACCGGGTCTTGCAAGATCCTCAAGGGTGGTGATACCTGCAGGGTTACCCTTCGGGACGATGATAGTGATCACGTGGTAGACAACACTCTTATTCTTGTCAACAAAACCCTTGTCCATTGCCGTTTTGATATAGGCAAGTGCTCCGGGCATATAGGCGTCACCTCTCTGGTAGAGTTCGATCTGGCTGAGCAGCTGGGCTGAGTTTCCGTAGGTATACTCGATTTTAATGCCTTCTTTCTTCTCGAAGACCTGTGCAATTTCATCCATTGGTTCTCTCATCCCGGCACCACAATAGACCAGCAGGGTTTTTTCTCCGGCCATTGTTGTAACAGGAGTTACAGCCAATGTAGTTCCTGCGGTCGGTGTTGCACTTGTCGAAGTGCATCCGCAGACAAAAACAGCACCGGCGAGCAGAACCATAAGGCAAAAAATGCTGATGATTTTCTTCATATTTTTACAATGGGATTAAGGGAAAATAAGTGTTTAGGTTTATATCTGAAAATGTTAATGCAATTTATTTAATATAGTTGACCAGAAAGACCGTATCCCGGATATTTTCAATCTGCGGACTGCCTTTTTCACTGAAGTAGCGGAAGTTGACATATTTCCAAGAAAAATTCCTGATGAAAATTTTTAATTATCGTGATCCTGAGCAGATATAACAAAACCGCCATACCCAGCGGAGCCTTAAAAAGGCGCAAAACGATTCCCCAGGATTGGGGAACATCATAATAATAGCCAAAATATCTCCAAAAAGAAAAAAAGAGACGCAACTAATCAATAAAAAATTATGAGGGATCGACCCTAACAACCTTTCCTGCCAAATGCCCTGCGCACCCGCACGGATTCCGCATGGGCGTGGAGACCTTCTGCATCGGCAATGGTCTCGACAATATCGCCAATTGCCTCGAGACCGTCACGGTCAACAATCTCAACGGATGCGGTCTTGCAGAAATGATTCACATCGAGACCGGAGTAGGTCTTTGCATACCCTGCGGTCGGGAGACAGTGGTTGGTCCCGATGGCGTAGTCCCCGCTGGCAACGGCTGAGTAACGCCCAACAAAAATTGCCCCGGCGTTCTTCACTTTTGTGACGACAGATAAGGGGTCAGCGACCTGGATCGACAGGTGTTCCGGTGCTACGGCATCCGATGCCAGAATCGCTTCTTCCATCGTGCTGGCAATATAATACCCGGAGTTCTTGAGCGCCTGCTCGATGATCTCTTTGCGCGGAGCGACTTTGGTCATCTCCTCTACTTCGCGGCCGACTTTTGCCGGGAGGGACTTGTCAGTCGTGATCAGGATACAGGCAGCATTGGGGTCATGCTCGGACTGTGCGAGGATATCGGCAGCAACGATGCGGGGGTCTGCGGTCTCATCGGCAATAATCCCGATCTCACTGGGGCCTGCCGGGAAATCGATCTCCACCTTTTCGCGGAGCATCATCTTTGCGAGCGTCACGTAGACATTCCCGGGCCCGACAATCTTCTGCACCGGGCAGATAGTCTCGGTACCCAGCGCCATTGCGGCAACTGCCTGTGCACCACCGGCATTGTAGATCTCGGTAACACCGGCAATGTCCAGCGCAACGAGGGTTAACGGTTTGATCGGGGGCGGGGAACAGGCGCAGATCTCCTTTACGCCGGCAACACGGGCAGGCACCGCACACATGAGAGCAGATGACGGGTACGCGGCCCTGCCGCCGGGGATATAGAGCCCGACACGGTTTAAGGGCGTAGTCTTGACACCGAGTACGATGCCCGGTTCCATCTCCTCAAGCCAGAGGTCACGAGGTTTCTGGAGTTCGTGGAAGCGCTCGATGCGGGCATGCGCCTCGATCAGGCTCTCGATGATCTTTGCATCGACTTTCTCATAGGCATCCTCGCGCTCGTCATCTGACACCGCAATATCGGTCAGCACACAGTGCTTCTTTGCCAGGTCAATAAGTGCAGCATCCCCTTCGTTCTGAACACGGCCGATGATCTCTGTTACGGTGGCGCGAGCATCTTCGAGGCTCGACTGCCTCCCCGCGATCCACGCATCGATCTCCACTGCCTTCCACATAGTGCCAATATTTTCGGCAGGAAAGGTTGTTAAGGTTTCGTCAGTTTTTTTAACTATTGAACAATACCGGGTTTTCAAGGATTCACTGGTTACTGTGTGAACCGGTTGTTTCGTGTCAACACCTTACTATTAATAACAGGTTTTTACCTATTACTGATCAATGCGCACGGATTTTGGCATTCATATGAGAGGGGGCATCATCACTGAACGGGAGGCAGACTTCTGTACCATCCGCATCAGGGCCCCTGCAGGTATCTTTTCTATTGAACAATTACGGGGAATTGCAAAAATCGCGAAAAAATATGGAACGGGAACGGTTCACTGCACCACCCGCCAGACCCTTGAAATCCCGCATGTCAATCCGCTTCAACTCAAAAAGATCGAAAAAGCACTGGCAAAGAACGAGACCCCGGTTGGTTCGGAACGCGATGAGATTGTAAATATCATCGCATGTCCCGGCGTTGAACGCTGCAAATTTGCAAATATCGACACCATCAGTCTCGCAAAAAAAATTGATACAAAATTATTCGGAAAGGAGATGCCGGTAAAGATGCGCATCTCTCTGGCAGGCTGCCCGAATGCCTGTACAAGTCCCATGCTCAACGAGATTGGCATCATAGGAAGAGTCCGCCCCCTCCGGACTCCCGGCCTCTGCACGGGATGCGGGACCTGCGTCCAGTACTGCAAAGAGAAGGCCATTAAAATCCGGAATGGTATCGCAGTCCTCAAAGATGACCTGTGCGTCCAGTGCGGGGTATGTATCAAGTCCTGCCATTATGATCTCATCAGAGCCGGATTACCCGCATTACCAGATTACGGTCGGGGGCAGGAGAGGCAGACATCCCAGAATCGGCAGGGAACTGATGACGGTTGAAACTGAAGAGCAGGTAATTTTTGCAATAGAAAAAATTGTCAACTGGGTTTACCGCCGTGCATGGAGCGGGAGACTCCTGTCTGAGCAGCTGGACGAGATTCATTTCGAAAAATTCCGTAAGGATATTGCAGATCTGATGGCGGATCCAAAGGATAGTTCCGCAAAAAAACCATCCCCGTGAAGGTTTTACCCATCTTTTTTTTGCCAAAACACGTCTTTTCCTAAAGGGAGACGAGGGATTAATTATTTCAACAGATACCGGAAAACCGGGTTGGCGATCTGAACAAACCCTGTTTTGTCCCGAACAATTCTCCGGTCATGAATCAGCCATGCGGAAAAATCTTTTTTTATGAGAAAATAAGGCGCCGGAGATATAATTTAAGGACTGATTCCGGGGGATCAGGATGCGGAGAATCTTTCAATGGTGAGAGATAAATCAGATATTAAGCACATAGTTTACCCTTGATCATTGTTAACGAAAAACACCTGCCAGACCCGTGAATCCTGAACAGATCATCGCGCCTCTGTCGTGAGTCGAGTCCTGATAACCGTGTCCCAAACATCTCTGCCCCCCCTGCGATTCAATCTCTCCGAGCTGGCGGGATCGCTGGGGGATTTCGGGACGATCATCCCGCTTGTCCTTGCCGTGGCACTCGTCTCGGATGTCAATGCCCGGTATATCCTCCTCTTCTTTGGGATCTGGTTTATCCTCACCGGCCTGTATTACCGTTTACCGATCCCGCTCGAACCGATGAAGGCGGTTGCGGTGATCGTAATCACGGGATCCATCACGAACGGGGAGATTGCTGCTGCGGGTCTCATCCTCGGGGTTATCTTCCTTGTTCTCGGCTATGGCAGGTTTTTTGCTATCATCGAGCAATGGGTGCCGCAGAGCGTGGTGCGGGGAATCCAGACTCGGGCTTGCCCTGCTCCTGTTCCGCTCATCGGTGGGATTTGTGGTAAAGGATCCCACGTTCTTTCTACTGGGTATTGCCATCATCGCGGTTTTTTATCTTCTCGCACGGTACCGGTCCATCCCGGACCTGTCAACAATCGTGGTCATCGGTGTGGGCCTGATAGCCGGGATTGCTCTGTACGGAGTGCCTCCGTTAAGCCTGATCCCGGCACCACAACTCGTGATTCCGATTCCTGCAGATTTTTCATCTGCCTTCTCTACACTCGTGCTCCCCCAGGTTGTCCTCACCATCACCAATGCCATCCTTGCCACTTCACTCCTGACAAAAGATCTCTTTGCGCAGGATGTCGCCGCCAAAGAAATTCTCGACAAGCATCGGTCTCATGAACCTCATCTCCGTACCGTTCGGGGGTTTTCCTATGTGTCATGGTGCCGGGGGGATGGCCGGGCAGTACCGGTACGGAGCACGGACCGGCGGGGCAAACGTATACGCAGGTCTCATCTTCATCATCCTTGCGCTCTTCTTCTCTTCCCCGCAGGTCCTCTCCATCATCGCTGTCGGCGTGCTGGGTGCGCTCCTTGTCTTTGTCGGGATCGAGATGAGCCGGCACAGCCTCAAGACGGACTCGCTCGTTGTAACAGGAGTTATCGGGATCCTCGCGCTGGTCAGTTCGATGACGGTTGCGTTTATTGTCGGCATGGTCCTTGCGTATATTACCGACCGAATGAAGAAGAAGTCCGGACAGGATATCCACTAAAAACCCATCACATCTTAATTCACTATCATCTTCTGGAGCATGGCTGCAAAATGGTGCAGGCTCTCTGTTTTTCGTATCTGAAAAAAGGTGAGATTAGGTTGTGCTGGCTGCAGGTGCAGCGGTGGTTGTCACCGGTGCCGGTGCGATTGCTGTTGCCGGGGTGCTGTAATCCCCTACCCAACCCGCAGTAGCCGTCGGAACCTCAACACTCATGGGGATGAACAAGGCTTTTCCGTACTTGTCGACACCAAAGTTGCCGATCTCTGCCTGGGTCTCAGGCGCGATGAGGAAGTTGACAAAGTTGTTTGCCATCCGGATCTTGTCAACCGGCTGCTTGTCGTTGTACACGGTCATAACGCTGTAGATATTGAGCAGGCTTGGACCCTTGCTGACAAGCGGCACCAGGTTGAGGTTGTTCTTGTATGCAAGGTAAGTACCTTCATCGGTCAGCGCATATGCGCCCTTCTCGCTTGCCATCTGGAGTGTCTCTCCCATGCCTTTGCCCGCCTCGATATACCAGAGTCCGGACTTCTGGATAGTTACCGTGTAATTGTATCCGGCCTTGGACCAGACATTCTTCTCGGCAGAGTGGGTTCCTGAGCCGTCACCACGGGAGATGAAGTAGAGGTTTGCCGTCTTGTTTGTCCCTTTTAACTGGAGAGTTGTCATTGCGTTCTCCGGAGTCATACCGGCAATACCGGCGGGATCATTTGCCGGGCCTACGATCACGAACGAGTTTGAGGCGAATGAGCGCCGGTTCAGGCCATAGCCACCTTTCATGAATGCCAGTTCCTGGCTCGGGGAATGGACGAGCAGGACATCTGCGTCACCGTTTTTTGCCAGCTCGATTGCCTTACCGGTTCCCTGCGAGGTAATCTTGAGCTGGACATTGTACTTCTTCTCGAATATCGGCTGGAGATAGTCAAGGAGCCCGGTGTCGTACAGGCTCGTTGTCGTTGCGATAAGGAGCGTCTGCGGCGCGGATGCTGTGGCAGTCACCGCAGGTGTTGCTGCGGCGGGGGTCGTAGTCTGGCTTGTACATCCTGCAAAGCAGGTCACAAGGAACAGCAGTATGAATACGGCTGCAATTAATGTTACATGCGCATTTTTAGTCATAATTGAACCTGATAATGGTCAGTTAGAAAACTCTTGAATGTTTCTTTTTGCTTTTAGTAAAGAGAAATGGATTAACCAGTTGGTAAGCAACTGGTATACCAACAGAGTAGGATGGTCTGAAACGGAAAAAATTTCATCAATATTAATCAGTCCACGGTGAAACTCACCTCACCCGATTGCCTCCTTTAAAAAGTCATTGGAGGGGCAATTTCCTCCCAGGTGAAAATTTGCACTGATAGTGAAAAGAAGAGAGATGCCACTCAGCATAATTTCCTGAAAACAGAAATTTTCAGATAATGTCCCTGATGATTTTTTTTTTAAAAAAAGAAAGATGGGATCTTTTCAGACTTTTTTCACGCTTGACAGGAGTGCAGCCGGAACATCGGTTCCTGATGCAGGTGCCGGGACGATAGGGGTCTGTCCATCCGCTGTCAGGATAGCCTGTCCATCGCTCTGAGCAGCAGGTTGATGAAAGCAACTCCGCCATCCGGATTCTTCGCGCTTGTTGGCGTTGTAACTCCATAGATAATCGGGGTTGCAACTTCGGTTACCTTCGTGGTTCCTAGAGGGCCGGATTACCACTGCTGATGCATAACGATCGCTCATATCGGGCGAGGACAGGTCGATTTCGACGGGGAGGGTGACATACTTAAGACCGCTCTGGATCGCAACGCTGCTGTACTCAAAGGCGTAATCGACTTTACCGTCCTTGAGTAAGGGGGCGATATCGGGTCCGGTCTTTGTGATCGTCAGTTTCTTGCCATCGGGGGAAGGGTTGGTGGCATCGATCGTCCGCTTGGTCCCTTCAACAGTCTCGGTTATTTTACTGTAGGGTGCGACAAGTGTGGCAAAGATGGTGTTGTCACCGTATTTACGCTCGGAGAGGGCGATCGTCATGAGTGAGCGGTAGCCTGCCGGGTCTGAGGTCGGATCGCTGATTGCATAGGTTACATCCGGCTTTGCAAGGATCGTATACCAGTTGTCCGCCGTGATCTGGTCTGCGTATTTGCTCTTGTCAGAGTATACGAGCACCATGGTGTTCTTGGCAAAGTCCACATCGTAGGTTGCATTGTTCGGATACAGGTTCTTTGGTATCAGTCCTGTGTCGGCACTTGCGAGCACATCACCGTACTGGTTCTGCGTGCTCACTTTGCTGATGATCGCAGCGCTTCCGCCCGACCAGAGCTGAACATCCGTGTCTGCATGTGCTGCTTCAAAGCTCTTCTCCAGCTTGCCAAACGATGTTGCGAGGCTGCCGGCATGGTAGACCTTCAATGGCCTGACTGCCGTTGCGGGGGTGGTGAAGTCAGCAGTTACACCTGCGGGAACGCCCGCGGTCATCGGAGTGAAGAGTGCCTTTCCGTATTTCTCCTTGCCAAAGTTGCCCATATCGGCCATGGTCTCCGAAGAGATCATGAAGTTAATGAAGTTGTCTGCCATCTGGATCTTTTCGACCGGCTGCTTGTCGGAATAGACGGCCATGACACTGTAAAGGTTCATGAGGATCTTTCCTTCAGAAACAACCGGCTGGAGGTTGAGACTGCTCTTATATGCCAGGTATGTGCCTTCATCGGTCAGGGTGTATGCTCCTTTCTCGCTTGCCATCTGGAGAGTCTCTCCCATACCCTTGCCGGCTTCAACATACCATTTGCCGGATTTCTGGACATCCTTTTCGTACGTGTAACCTGCGGACTTCCAGATGGCCTTTTCGGCGGAGTGGGTACCGGAACCATCACCGCGTGAAATGAACGCGATCGTGCCGTCGCCGGACTTGCCCTTGGCCATGAGGGTCTTGAATGCGTTCTCCGGAGTCATGCCCTTAATACCTGCCGGATCGTTTGCGGGGCCGACGATGACGAAGTAGTTGTAGGCAAATGTCCTGCGGTTCAGGCCATTACCACCTTCAAGAAACGTCATCTCCTGTGCAGGAGAGTGGACCATCAGGATATCGGCATCGCCGTTTTTGGCGAGCTCGATGGCCTTCCCGGTTCCCTGTGAGGTGATCAGCAGGTCAACATTGTACATTGCCTCAAATTTGGGCTCGAGGTAGGTAAGGAGCCCGGTATCGTACAGGCTCGTCGTGGTTGCCAGCAGGATCTTCTGCTTTGGTCCGGTTGCGGCTGCCGGTGCTGCCGTTGTTTCGGCAGGAGCAGAGGTTACCTGCGTTGCTACCGGAGTTACTGCTGTCTGCGCAGCGGTGTCTGTAGCACCCGGCAAAACAGGTTATGATCAGCAGCAGTGCGAGAGACTGCTGCAAAAAAACCAACATGCAAATTTTTAGTCATAATTGAACCGGATAATGGTCGGTAAGAAAACTATTCAATGTTTCTTTTTGCACTTTGTAAATAAAAATAGATTAACCAGTTGATAAACAATTGATTTACAACTGATATATCAACAGATGCCAGCAGGCTTGCACCGTGAAAAAAAGAACTGAAATCCGGCTCTGCCGGTAATTCAGATTTTTCTTAAAATATCCTCAAAAATTGTCTGCCCGAGAATTTCACTGGTCTCTTTCCGGTATTTATCCCGCATCAGTTCAATCATCTTCCGGCTGCCTTTTGCCGTAGTAATGATACCGACACGTTCAGCCCGGGTGACCAGTTCCTCCTGCTCCATCATGGCAAAATAGGGCAGCACATAATAGTGCTGGACATCGAGAAACTCTGCAAGCCTCCGCGTTGTCGGGAACTTTATCCGGATGGTATTATCGGTAAATGCGATGGTGATGGAACGCTCCAGCAGCTGGATGCGGACAGCGGCATCAAAAAGGATATCAACGGAAAGGGCGGCCATGAATGATCTTCATGGAATAATTGTACATGCTCCCATAAAGAGACTTCACTCGAGATTTCTGTTAAAAACGCATGCGTGCAGGATCCAACGATGTGCTCGCAAATAAAAAAAATATTAGTGTTTCTTCTTGTGGTCATCGGCCACCGGCTTCATGAACACAACTTCTGCTCCGACATCCTTTGCGATCTGTTCGATCTCAAATTTCCGGAAATGGGTTGCTTCAATCTGAAGCTGTCCGCCGGTTACGGCAATAATACGGAACTTGGGCGACTCGACGCCCTCTCCGACTTTCTGGCGCTCACGCACGTAGATCTTCATGGTCTTTTCCTCCTGCCAGTATTACTCTCCCGGTACATGAATTTTTCTGTGCCCGGCTTTTACCGGCTCTGGTATACCAATTGGTTTACATGGGCTTATAACTTTCCATGGCGATAGGCTAGTAAGTTGATAGCATATGAAAAACCGGTTTGAACTCGAGAGCGGCCTCCAGGGAGAGACGCTTGTCCGGAAAGGCATGATGAAGACGAGGCGAAAAGCAGCCGAGCAGATCCGCATTGCCCCGGAGATCAATATCATCAAGATCGGGGGGCATGGCGCAATCGATTACGGGCGCGAAGTGATGCACCCGCTCTGCGAGGAGATCGGGGAGTTATCCAAAAAGCACAAACTCCTTGTGGTCACCGGCGGGGGCGGGCGGGTCCGCCACATCATGGACATCGGGATGGATCTCGGGATGCCCACCGGTGTCCTTGCGGAACTCTCGGCAAAGATCTCCGAGCAGAACGCGATCATGGTCTCGATCCTCCTCTCAAAATACAGCGGGACGCGGATCCATACTACCGATCTTCTCGAACTCCCGATGCTCTTAAAACTCGGCATACTGCCGGTCATTCACGGGACACCGCCGTACGGGCTGTACGAGCATCCGGCGCGGAACGATGTAATCCCCCCGCACCGCACTGACACCGGCGCGTTCCTGATCGCTGAAGTGATCGGGGCAAAGAACTGTATCATCGGCAAGAATGTGGACGGGTTGTATACCGAAGACCCCCGTAAGAATCCCGATGCGGAACTGATCAGGGATATCACGGCAAAGGAACTGATCAAAATGGATCTCGAAGACCTGGTTCTCGAACCCATGGTCGTTGAGTTACTCCAGAATGCGGTTAATATCCGGGAAGTGCGGATCATCAACTGCCACAAGCGCGGAAATATTGAAAAAGCGCTCAACGGGAAAAATGTCGGCACAATCATCAGGGCAGAATAATCTTTTTTTTTACAAATTTTTTACTCCCCTGATGTGGACACTCATCTCACCCTGAGAAAAAAGAGTGTTCCTTCACGCCGCAAGCACTTCTTTGAGTAACGGGTGGATACCCGGCGTTTGTTTCAGCCGGTGTAAAACATCATCAGCTTCCGTGTTTCCCCGGTGGGAGTGATTTTTCAGTTGTTCAATTGCAAATTTCTGGGAGTCCGTCACTGCTTCTTCCCAATCCTGTCGTATAACCCTATACAGTGCAAGAATCCTGTCGTCATGTAGTTCGTTCATGATGGACCGGTTAATAATTCACCTAATTAAGTTAATAATGATTATTATTAACTATTTTAATTTAACATCAGATTTCGTCTGGAGGGAAAAACAGGTACCGGGTTCTGGATATCCTTTCCGTGGCATGGTAAAGGATCAGACTGGTGGTGTGATACAATTCCAGATCCCTGCTATTACATGCCCAGTCTCTGGGCACAAGAGTATTTTATTTTTATTTAATAAAAGCATTTTGTTAATTAAAATTAATTAATTTGTCCGGTTTTACCTTCTCAACCATTTTTTTACGGTTTACTTTATTACTCAAAACAGGATTGCATTGAGCAGTCCGCGAAGGATCCGGATATCAGCATTATTTTAATCCAGTCCCTAACAGTAATTTCATGAGCGAGCCCTCCACCCCATCGTACACGTTCACCCCCATCGGGACCATCCATTCCCCATTTCCCGAACTTACCGGCATGCCCATCCAGCCGGCAGGGGCAAAGGGAGTGAGGGGAACTATCGTGATCGATGAACAGTTCAGGGAGGGGCTCCGGGACCTGTGCGGGTTCTCGCGGGTGATCCTGATCTATGCGTTTCACCGCTCCATTGGCTATTCGCTTGATGTGATCCCGTTTCTCGACACGGTTCCTCACGGGGTCTTTGCCACGCGGGCACCACGGCGCCCGAACGCGATCGGGCTCTCTGTTGTCCGGCTCGTTTCTTCAAACGGCTGCGAGATGATCATCGAAGATGTCGATATTCTCGACGGGACCCCGCTGCTGGATATCAAACCCTACATACCGGCCTTCGATTGTTTTCCTGAGGAAACTGCGGGATGGCTTGAAGGGGGAGGGGATGCCGTTGCCGGGGCAAAATCTGACCGGCGTTTCCTGTAAGCCGGTTAACTACAACGAAACCGCCAGTTGGACAGGTTAATTTAGTTTGGTTTACCCACCAAAACTTTTTAAAAAGTTTTTTAATAGATGAAACAGGATGTTGATTGAGTTATTATGGGCAATAACACCGACATCATGAACGAATTTGCACTGCAGGAGCTCAAGCGCGTATATTCAACGTACGATGGCTGGAAATTCACCCCCCAGGCAACGGGCAGCGGGTATGATACCCTCGTTAAGCTCGAGCGCATGGATGGCGGACACCGCGACATCGTCAAAGTCCTGGTAACATTCAACAAAGAGATCCCGGCAAAACTGGTAGAGGAACTGATGAAAAAGGAGCAGGTAACCGACGGCTCGGTACCACGCTATGATACCGCGGTAATTGCCCCGGTAAATGCTGATACCTCAGTTCTTCCGGCAGGACTGAAAATTTACGCCATGAACTCATTTGAATTCAAGGGAAATGAGTTGACGTGGGTAAAGAAGAAAGTGGCAAAGACCCCTGAAACTGCAGTAAAAAATGCTGCCTGAATTATCTTTTTTTTCCCATTTTCAACCCTGTTGAATGCCTGTTTTCCACTATTTCGTTTCTTCACACCAGTGTTTGGATAATGCCCCCCTGTTTAGAGGGTTTCCCATGAAAATCCTATTGGTTCAGGTAATTTTGAAAAAATGAACCTCATTTACCATTGTGATGAACGCCGCCGCACCAAAAACGGACGCCCCCGCGGCGGATCAATGACGGAAATTTACTCAAAACCTCTTTGCCCTGCCGTGCCTCGGAGAGGCCCTGAGGCAGGGGACCATCGCACTATCATGGATTTTCATTGTCAGGGTGTGAACGCCCATTCAGGCCTGTTTCAACAGGACCCCGTTTTAAATAATTCCTTCGAACATCTTCATGGCAAAGAAGGCTTGCCTGAAAGTTGTGTGTACAGGAACCGGGCAGTGCCCACCGTAATCCGTCTCCTGACAAAACGATTTCATAACCCTTAAAAACCACAACTTCCCTTCATCAATTACAGGAACAACCGGGCACCGTCTGCGCATCACTTCAGCGAACGGATAGTCTGTGCCCAAACGGTTTTGCCTGCAGCGCACGACACCTCATCCGTGACGGCAACCCGGCAGGATTGCATCCCGGTACACGATGAGGGGAATACCGGATAAGACCATGCCCGCACCCCGTGATACCATGACTAAAACCGTGAAAAAACGCAGCCCGGCTCCCAAAAAGCCCGTCAAAAAAGGCGCATCTTCTCCTGCCGTTTCCCGGAAAGCAGAACAAAGCAGTGTACCAGCCGGGAGTTTTCCCATCGTCGGCATGGGCGCATCTGCCGGGGGGCTTGAGGCATTCGAGCTGTTTTTTAATACCATACCAGCCGATTGCGGCATGGCATTTGTTCTCGTCCCTCACCTCGACCCGGGGCACGCGAGCATGCTCACGGAGATCCTCCAGCGCAACACCACCATGCCGGTTGTGGAAGCCAAAGACCAGACCGCCGTCAGGCCAAACCACGTCTACATCATACCGCCCAACAAGGACCTGTCGATCTTCCATGGCGTGCTCAGCCTCAGTGAACCGGAACGTGTGCGGGGTATGCGGCTGCCGATTGACTTCTTCTTCCGCTCGCTTGCCGAAGACCAGGGTGAGCGTGCCATTGGCGTGATCCTTTCGGGAAGCGCATCGGATGGCACCGCCGGACTCCGTTCAATCCTGGGAGCAGGAGGCGTCTCCTTTGTGCAGGAACCCTCCACGGCAAAATATGATGGCATGCCGAACAGTGCGATCAGGAGCGGTCTTGCCACGTACGTCATGCCCGTCGATGCCCTTGCAGAACAGCTGGTTGCCTATGTGAAAACAATTATTATAACCGGCATTCCTCCAGCACCCCCGACACCTCCCCAGGTCAGCAGCATGAAGCGGATCCTCATGCTCCTCCGGTCAAGAACCGGCAATGACTTTTCCCGGTACAAGCAGAGCACGATCCGGCGGCGGGTTGAGCGGCGGATGGGCGTCCACAATATCGACACGATTGATGCGTATGCCCGGTACGTTCAGGAGAACCCTGCTGAAAGCCAGACACTTTTTAAAGAACTCCTCATCAACGTGACCAGCTTCTTCAGGGATCCCGAAGCGTTCGAAGTCCTTGGACGCGAGGTCATCCCCCTCCTCTTTGAGAACAAACCGGAGCAGTATGTTTTCCGCGTCTGGGTGGCAGGATGTGCAACCGGCGAGGAGGCGTATTCCATTGCAATCCTCTTCCGGGAATACATGGACATGACCCGGCAGGAGTTCCGGGTCCAGATTTACAGCACGGATCTCGATGAGGAGGAGATCTCAGTTGCCCGGGCCGGCTTCTACCCGCCCAATATCGCTGCCGATATCACACCTGAACGGCTGCAGCGCTTCTTCACCCACGAGGATAACGGGTTCCGGATCAAGAAAGAGATCCGCGAGATGGTGATCTTTGCCGTCCAGAATGTCATCAAGGATCCCCCCTTCACCCGGATAGACCTGATCAGCTGCCGGAACCTTCTGATCTATCTTGAAGCCGAACTCCAGAACCATATCATCCCGGCGTTCCACTATGCCCTCCGCCGGGAGGAGTGCTCTTCCTCAGCCCGTCCGAGAGCATCGGAAATTTTACGGACCTGTTCTCGCCGTTGCATAAGAAATGGAAGATCTACCAGACGAAACATTCGCTTGCATCCGTGCGGGCACTGGCAGTCCCGCGTTTCACATGGGCAATCGACCAGCCGGTCGAGGAACCGTTCGGTCTTCCGGACAGGAAGGCAAAGACAAGCTTTGCCGAGTTTACCCGGCACCTGCTCCTCCAGTCCTATGCACCTCCGTCCATCATCACCGATATGAATGGCAATATCCTGTTCGTGCACGGCGATACCGGCAGGTTCCTTGCACCGGCGCAGGGACAGGCAAGCTTAAACATCATCGATATGGCACGCGATGGTCTCCAGATGGACCTGAGAACATCTATCCAGAACGCTGTTGCGGGAAAGACACCGGTTGTCAGCAAGGACCTGATGGTCATGAGCGATGACGCAGCCTACCGGTTCGATCTTGCAGTACGGCCGGTCACCGACCCAAAAACCACCCGGGACCTGCTGTTCATCAGTTTCCAGGACGCTGAACTGGCTCCAATAGAAAAAAGCAAGCCAAAATCGCGAACTTCACGGAAAGGTGCATCACAACGCGTTGAGGAACTGGAACAGGAACTTGCGTACACCCGGGAAAACCTGCATGCAACGATTGAAGAGATGCAGGCAGCAAACGAGGAACTCAAGTCAACCAATGAAGAGCTCCAGTCCACCAACGAAGAACTCCAGTCAACAAACGAGGAACTCGAGACTTCAAAAGAGGAACTCCAGTCCGTAAACGAAGAGATCGTAACGGTGAATGCGGAACTGCAGTCAAAGATCGAGCAGCTCACGGAGATCCAGAACGATATGAAGAACCTGCTGGAGAACGTGAATACCGGAACGATATTCTTAGATACCCACCTGCATATCAAACGCTTCACCCATGGAGCCGCCCGGTGTTCCGGCTCGTGTCATCGGATACGGGGCGACCGCTCGCGGATATCCGGTCAACCCTCCATGGCGAAGATCTCGTGGCAGAGGCAGAAGCCGTGCTCGCTTCACTCATCCCGCGTGAAAAACAAGTCCTTACCAATGCCGGTGAATGGAACCTTGTCCGCATCATGCCCTACCGCACGCTCGATAACGTGATTGACGGAGTAGTCATGACATTTTCCGATATCACGGAATTAAAGGCAATAGAAGCCGAGCTCAAAGGTGCCCGCGATTATGCCCGGAGCATCATAGACACCATCCGGGAACCGCTGGTGGTCCTCAACGGCAATGCAAAAGTGATCTCGGCAAGCCAGTCGTTCTACCGCACCTTTGGCGTGACTGCGGAAGATACCGTGGGACGGTCGCTCTTTTCGCTGGGGACCCGGGAGTGGGACATCCCCGAACTCCATGAACTGCTGGATGGCGTGCTTACCCGCGACGAGACTTTTGAGAATTTCATGTTCGAGCATGAGTTTCCTGCTATCGGGCGCAGGAAACTGATCCTGAATGCACGCCGTATTGTTGGTAAGGAAGGTACAAAGCAGCTGATACTCCTTTCAATGGATACGGTCATGAGAACTGATGAGAACACACCGGGAACAGCGGGCCGGACTGGGGACTGATGACACCTGATAAGAAGAAGGCAAAAACGAAGCCTGGTGCGGGCAGTCCCCCGGTTTCCCGTTCAATGCGGGAAGCAGCAGAAAAGAAGCTGGCAGAAATTCCGGAAATCTCTCCTGAACTGAACAGGCAGACAACAGAAGAACTCATCCACGAACTCCAGGTGCACCAGATCGAACTGGAAACGCAGGCAGAAGAACTCCGGAGGTCACAACTCGATCTCGTTGAGTCCCGTGATCATTACCTCGATCTCTATGATTTTGCCCCAATCGGATACCTGACGCTCACGGAATCAGCCATGATCTCCCGGATTAACCTCACCATGGCGGACCTTCTCGGGATCGAGCGGGTAAAACTGGTCGGTTCCCGGTTCCGGCAGTACATTGTTACAGAAGACCTGCACATCTGGGATGAGTTTTTTACCAGCCTGTTGCATGCCGACAAGAAAATCATCACCACGCTCATGCTCCGGCGAAACAGCATATCATTCTTCCCGGCCCGGCTGGAGGGGATGCGGTCTGAAACCGGCGACGGGATATATTCACTGCGGGTGGCAGTCAGTGACATTTCCGATATCCGGCAGGCAGAACGGGAAACTCGCGACAGCGAATCTCTTTTAAAAACCGTTATCGAGTTGCTTCCGGTGGGTATCTTAATCATGGACGAGAAGGAAAATGTCATCGCCATCAACCCGGAATCTGAACTTATCTGGCGAGGGGCATGGTCCATGGGCACCTGGAATTTTTCTGAATGCACGTGCCGGACACTGGAGAGCGGGGACCGGATACACGCCAGTGACTGGGCGGAGTCCGGGCGATACGGAAGGGTGAGACCACACTTGAAGAGCAGATCGAGATCGAGTGCCCGGGCGGTCCCCACAAGATTGTCCTTAACTCCGCTATGCCGCTGCGCCGGAGCGACGGGAGCATCAGCGGTGCCGTTGTTGTTACCCAGGACATCACCGAAGGCAAAATAGCAGAAGAGCGGATCCGGTGGCTGGCGAGTTTCCCGGAACAGAACCCGAACCCGGTGATCGAGATCGATACGGAGGGAATTGTTACCTTTTCCAATTCCGCGATCAGGAAGACCCTTAAAGATCTGGGTCTGCCGAATGACCCTTCGTTCTTCATTCCTGAGGATCTTGAAGATATTCTCCGGTTGCTCAGGGAGGGTTCCGAGCCGCAGATCTACCGGGAGATTACCCTCGGCAACGAATATTTTGCGGAAAATATTGCCTTAGACAAGGTGCTGCAGGTTGCCCGTATCTATGCCCGGAATATCACCCAGACAAAACGGGCCGAGGAAGCACTGAAGGAGAGCGAGAAGAGGTACCGCGATATATTTGAGCTCAGCAATGCGGTTATGCTCATTGTCAACCCGGATACCGGCAGGATCGTTGACGCAAACGCCGGTGCCATCCGCTACTATGGCTACAGCAGGGAGGAATTTTCCCGGCTGGTGATTACGGATATCAATATCGCCGATCCGGCATTGGTAAAGAAGAATATGGCGCATGCCCTGGAAAACCATGGATTCGTATTCACCTTCCGGCACCGGAAAAAGAATGGGGAAATCCGTACGGTCGAGGTATTCTCTGCCCCGATGATCCTTGGGGGCCAGAAGTTACTCCATTCGATCATCCAGGACGTGACCGATCGGAATCTGGCCGAGGACGCACTGAAGGACAGTGAGGAGTTGAACCGGAACCTGGTTGAGAACCTGCCGGATTATATCGTGGTATGCGGTCCGGACAATACCATCCTCTACGTTAACCCTGCCACCGAAAACATCCTGGAACTGGATGGCTCGGTCATACGGGGTTCATCCATCCTTGCGTATATTCCGGAAGAATACCATGAACAGGTTATTGCAAAGATCGCGAGTCTCAACAGCGGGGAGAAATTCTCCAGCCATGAGATTGTTATCCTTACCGGTAAAGGGTCCAGAATATCCGTCATCCTGAAGGGGACCCCGATCCAGTACCATGGCCATCCTGCGATTCTCCTCCTCCTCACCGACTTCACCCGGCGTAAGATGCTCGAGGATGAGTTGAAAAAGGAGGCCGAAAAACTGGCACTGCTCTCGACTGCGTTCCAGACTGCCAACAAGAAACTCAACCTCCTCACCAGTATCACGCGGCATGACATCAACAACCAGCTCATGGTGCTGAAGGGGTACCTGGAGTTGGTCCGGATGGAAACACCCGACACCGTAAACGGGGAGTATTTCACCCACATCACGCAGGCAGTTACCCGGATTTCCGCCATGATCCAGTTCACAAAGACCTACGAGGAGATAGGCGTCCATGCCCCGGTCTGCCGGGATATCCGGGAACTGGTTGAAACGGCAATGCCCGGATTACTGGGCGGTGTGCGACTGGAAAACGATATTTTGCCCGGCAGGGAGATGATGGCCGACCCGCTCATCACGAAAGTCTTTTTCAACCTCATGGACAACGCGATCCGGTACGGGGAGAAGATCACCACCATCCGGTTCTCTGGCAGGGAACAGGACGGGGATTATCTCATTACCTGCGAAGATGACGGGGTTGGGGTCCCTGCCGGCCAGAAAGAGAAGATCTTCGAACGCGGGTTTGGCAAAAACACCGGGCTTGGCCTGAGCATCTCCCGCGAGATCGCTGCAATTACCGGTATTACCATCCATGAGACGGGGGAACCGGGGCAGGGAGCCCGGTTCGAGATCCGGGTGCCTCACGGGATGTGGCATATCGCACCAACGGGAAAGAAGGAGTAAGATACCGGGTAACCGGCAGGGGATTGCCGCGCCCATCGCGTGAGCAGGTTACCGTGAAAACCCGGCGCGTGTTCCCGCCCGGATTCTGCAAATCGCCCGTATTTCATCGCTGCTTCAGCCAAGTATATATGCCCGGTAATTGAGAGTAAATTATTGCAATGCTCGCAGAAATCCTCTCCCGGTTAACGACGATGAACCGCGTGATCGCGTACGGAAAAGAACGTACCCGGTCCGTGATCGGGTTCTTAGTGACCGGCATCGTTGTCATTACGGTTCTTGCGGGGATGCTGCGGGTTATGCAGAACAGCGAATGGGACAGGAACACCGGCCGTAGCACCGGTTCCTGCGGCCAGCATGCTGCATTGCACTGCTACACTTCTTCTGGGATACATCGTTAGCAGCCGTTCCGGCCTGAGGCGGACTAAAAAAGTTCCTGGCGAGGGGACCTGCGGTCTGCCGGAAAACATGTGCGGTTGTCCGGGGAGCCCGGACTTATGCACCGGGACCGGGATTTTTGTAATTTTTCTGGTGAGCGAATGCTCATAATGTACGATCGCTGGGTGAACACGAAACGAACGGATTGATATGACAACACATGATGAAACTTCAGAATGGCGGGAGAACGACGGCATGACCGTACTCTCCCGCAGGGTAGCAAAAACGGATGAGAGCGTTGAAGGTGCCGGCAGTGCCGGGCCGGATACCGGGGAACGGACATGGGCCCGCCGGCATATGCCGGGCCGGAACGATAAGGAGAGGTGGGTGCCGGGAGGATCACCGGACGGAGCAGCCAGAAGACTATTGTTGCCAGGTACTGTCCCGTCCGGATGTGACGGGATATGTCTGAAACCGGGCTGACGGTTGCTGAAACGATCACTTCTGCCGTTGAACTGCTCGCCGGCCCGGGGCAGGTGGTGGAGGTGAGGGCGCTTGCTGCACACGCGGTGCACAGCGGGTACTTTACGGACTATGCGGCACTTGGCCGGGCCTGCGAGGCGCTCGATGCTGACCCTTCGGTGCACGGGTGCTACGTGACGCTGAACACGGTGAACCCGTCGCTGTTGTCCCGGCGGGCGAACCGGATCCAGATGCGGCTTTCCCGGACGGAAGGGACAACATCCGATGCCGAGATCATACGGCGCCGGTGGTTCCCGGTTGACATCGACCCGGTCCGGCCCAGCGGGGTATCGTCAACGGATGCGGAACATGCGGCGGCGCTGGAGATGGCAGACGCGGTTATGGCGTGGCTCTCGCGGCTCGGCTTTCCGGAACCGGTCCGGGCGGACTCGGGCAACGGGGCACACCTGCTCTACCGGATTGACCTGCCAAACGATGCGGCTTCGCTGGCGCTCGTGAAACGGGGATTGTCCGTGCTGGACGCGATCTTCTCGGACCGGTTCGCGACGGTTGACGTGGCGAATGCCAATGCCGGGCGGATCTGGAAACTCTATGGCACGGTTGCCCGGAAAGGGGACCATACGCCCGAACGCCCGCATCGCAGGAGCCGGATCCTTTCGGTGCCGGCATCGCTGGAAACCGTGAGTGCAGCTATGCTCACATTATTAAGCACAGCACTGCCCGCTGAGAGCAGTTCTCCGACGGTATCTCCAGTGGAAACAAAGGGGTATATGAAGATTGTGGATTTGCCGGATTGGCTCCGCGGGCATAATATTTCGATAAAATCCGAAAAACCGTATCAAAATGGAAGAATATATCTCCTTGAATCGTGCCCCTTTTCTTCCGCTCACAAGGACGGTGCGTACGCGATCCAGTTCGCGAGCGGCGCCATCCATGCCGGCTGCCATCATGCGTCGTGCGGTGGCGGGAAGCAGCGCTGGAAGGAACTGCGGGAACAGTACCGAGACCGCAGAAGAAAAGCAGAAGAACCGCGAGGAGCGACTGGCTGCGGGAAAACGGGACCGGGCGAGAGCGAAGGCCCGGTCTGAACGCGGGGATGATGCAGGGGCCGGGGGAGTGCCGGCCCGGCTGGATGCCGACTACGAAGTTCCCGTGGAATATGCCCTGACCGATGCCGGGAATGCCGAGCGGCTGATCGCGGCGGTGGGTGACCGGGTGCGGTACTGTGCGGCGTTCAATGCATGGTATCTCTGGAACGGGAAGGTCTGGGTGCGGGACGATGCGGGAAAGATGCTGCTCATTGCAACCGATGTTGCCCGCTCGATCCACAACGAAGCGGCCGATGCCCCGATCGGCTGACCGGTCCCGGGCCATCTCCCGCTGGGCGAATCATTTCCGAGAGCCTGCATGCGAGAAAGGCGATGATCGATTCCGCTGCACCGCACTGCCCGGTCCTGCCCGGCGAGTTCGATGCCCGCCCGGAACTCTTCAACTGCCGGAACGGCACCCTTGAACTCCCGACCATGACCTTCCGCGAACACCGGAAGGAGGACATGCTCACGAAACAGGCGGCAGTCGATTACGACCCGCATGCCGAATGCCCGCAGTGGCTCGCCCACCTGGACCTGATCTTCGGCAGGCGACACCGACTATCTCACCGGGTTCCAGTCCATGTGCGGGTACACGCTGCTCGGCACCAATCCCCGGCAGGTGATGTTCATCCTCTATGGCAGGGGCAGGAACGGGAAGTCCAAGACGATTGAAGTCCTTGCCCGGATCTTTGCCGATTACGCGGTCAACATCGCTGCCGATTCCCTGATGGCAAAGCGCTTCGAGAACGCCCGTTCGGACCTTGCACGCCTCGCCGGTGCCCGGCTTGCGACTGCGGCCGAAGGAGCGGAAGGGCGCAAGGATGGACGAGGCGATCATCAAGCAGATCACGGGCGAGTACGTGATTACGGTGCGGAAACTCTATGAAAACGAGTTCGAGTTCACGCCCGTTGCCAAGATCTGGATGACGACCAACCACGAGCCGGTCATTCCCGGCACCGATGACGGCATCTGGCGACGGATCTGGATGGTGCCGTTTTCGGTCCAGATCCCGGAGGAGAAGTGCGATCCGGATATTGCGGCAAAACTGTTGTCGGAGTCTTCGGGCATCCTGAACTGGTGTCTGGCCGGGCTGTCCCGGTATTACGCGAACGGGAACCGGCTGGTGCAGCCCCGGAAGGTGATGCAGGCGACGGCGAATTTGAGGACGGTGAGCGATACGGTGGGGTTGTTTCTGGCGGGGGAGTGTGTGCTGGAGCCAAATGTGAAATTACCCCGATCAGACTTACGGGAAATGTTTGCGAAGTGGTGCGAGGAGGAGGGTGTCCATCGCGTTCCATCCGCACGAAAACTTGCAACTGCATTACAGGAACGAGGCGTAGTGGATGGGGGAAAGTCTATGAATGACCGGTTCTGGTCCGGCATCCGTTGGAAAAACGAGGCAGAGCGGGATGAATATGAAAGGTCACAGTCAGCCCAGAGAACACTTGTGGGGGTATGATTATAACCAATGATTATTTTTTGAAAGGCACTAGGGCACATTGTACCCCTTTTCCGGAAAGTCTTACGAGAAAATTGTACAGAAAAAAGATCCCGGAAATGGCACTCAATGTGCCCTAGTGCCTTGGTCCTTAAAAGCAGGAATCGCCAAAATTATGGAGAAACACGGTAGATTTCATCCTCGTTACAGCGGATATCTATCGTTCTCTCCCTAACCGTTCCGACGACATTGTGCTTGTTACTACTCGCTGCATAAACTCCTTTGAAATTTTATCCAGTTGATTTTCGAGTAAATTTTTATGACAGAATTTTTGTGCCATCGTTTCTCTTCCATTGGATGAATTTTTTTTAAACACAAAAAAATCAAACTTACTTTCTTCCTTTGGAATTATTTGAGTACGATAAACATATTTTCCATTTATTCCTTCGAAATTTCCATCAGAATCACAAGTCCAATATCCATGACACTTAAGATGTTCTAACGCACGCCGCATTTGGAGAGCTGATTGAAATCTTTTTGAGGGATTTACATCAATAGCTTTGTTAATAATTGCCTTTAGATTACGAGGAATGAAAGGTAAATAATTCTCTGGTTTGATCAGGTTACCACTGAGGACGAGTTCAAAATATTGATCTTTTCCTATGCGATCAAAAATCCGTTTAATGCTTGTATTTCCATTTAATAATCTAAACGCTGTAATACCAATCTGGTAAATATCCGTTTGTGCACAAATTTGACGCTCTTGAATAGTTTCTGGCGCAATATGAAGGGTATATGCACCTTTATCATGAACGGGAATCAAATCGGGTGCAGAACATGAGATTCCATAATCTGTTAGTATTCCTTCTCCGTTTGAGCCAATGAGAATATTTTTTGGTTTAATATCCCCATGAAAAAAGTTTTTTTCATGTAAATATTCCAGCCCTCTGAGTATATCAATCAGATATTTGATTGCATCGGGAATCGGAATGAAATCTCTATTATTAAACTTACCAATTATTGAACCATTTTCAAAATAATCCATGACAATAACTACAATGTTATTACCATTGTGCAAAGCAAAATCGGCATAAAGCACTTTCACCAAGTTTGAATGTTCAAGTTGATTTCCGATTTGGATTCTTGAAATCGTTCATCAATTGCTGTTTTAGATGCATCTAGAAATTTTACTGCAACCTTACGGTCAATGATATGATTCTGAGTTAACCAAACTTGTCCAAAATTTCCAGAATCAATCTTACGAATTAAACGATATTTGTAAATGAATTCATCCGGTTGTAGTAAGATATTTGGATGAGACATTCTCAAATGCACCGAGAAGACCATGCAGCAATAACCGCATCTGCAATCTGCACATCCCAATAAAGCGAAGAACGACCTACTTTTTGTTCAGCAAGTTCTTTTACGTCATTTCGTTTTGTGTTCATCGTCTTATACAATTTTGTTACAACTGTTTTCTGATTTAATTCTGAAGCCAATAAGATGGTTCCATCTAAATATGCAGCTTCACGTGAAGAACCTGATTCGCGGCCGGGAGTGAATTCATTCGTTTTTATTGTAACACATTTCACTTCCGGATAGAATTCGTAATATTCGTTGAAACTCATCAAATAGCCATCTTACTTTCTTTTCTGAGGTTTGGATTTCAGCGGGAAAATCAATTTTATTTTCTGTATCCGCGTTCAAAAATATTACTTCTTGGCCTTCAAAATCAAGAACTGCATATCTAATAGATTTAGGGGATGTTCGAATGCCAAGTAATTGCATGAGTGTCATTTCACAGAATGATTCACGTTTTATTATTTTTATCGGTAAGTCCAAACGATAACGGAGATAAAAGTTAAAAAAAATGAGATCTGATACTCAACACTTCCTCGAATTACTAATCCTATTCGAAATTGCTTATATCCTATAATTTTTTCCCCTTTTTCATTTAACAACACTATTAAGCCGGAATTCCGGAATAAAGATCATATGACAGGTATTTTTTCAAAGGATGTCATTCAGGAAGCAGATGAAATATTATCAATATTAGTAAAAACACTCCCGAAAAAAATCGACGGGAAGGAAGCCATTCTCGAACTAAAACGAATCGATTACAACTGGAAACAGATGGAATGGATCGGTTGGTATTTTGAGCACCTGCTTTTTACAACAATTATTGAAGCGGTCGGGGGAACGGGTGGTCCGACATTTGGAAACACTGCCTTTGATTACAAGAAAAAATTTGTATGGGACTTTAAAACCCATCCGATCCTCACACCAAAAGGAACCCGAAACGACACCATGATCCTGAATGATAAGGAGGCCCTTGATCTCTGCATCCAGAAGTATAACGGTATCGGGTTTATTGTCATACATGGAAATGCCGTGTTCGATCAGACCGGCGAATTCAAGGCATGGCATGATGCTCTCAAAGGTGGACATTCAGACTACGAGATGGAGAGAATCAGGCGCGGTGCACCATCGAGAAAAAGGAAATGTGCATTTGAGATTGATCATATTGAAGCATTATTCTTCAACAATCCCGATGACCTAAATCGCGGAATTTCTGATGGCTGGATTAAATTTTTCCAAGAGGGCATGCGAAATGCGATGGTAGTCCCCGCCGTCCGAAATATTCGATCAAAACCACAAAAGCCCCTGATTCGATTCATCCGGTTGATTCTGTGAGATTGGAATAATTATTTTTCAAGAAAATCGGATGATGTGCCTTTCTTTGTTTTTTTGCCGATTTCAGGATCATTTTTCTTCAGGGCTTTTTCAATTGCCCATCGCCCTCGTCCGAATTCCTCACCCAGTTCTGCAATGATATCTTTTTTGTTCTTACCTTTTGCACGAAGGGTAGTGAATCGCTGGGTGAGCTTGGCACAATCTTCTTTGGTCCACGGCTGACCGAGATTTTTTGTCTCTTTGATTGTGGGTGATCGAAGGGTGGGAATGAGATATCCGGGGGTGATCGTTTCCATCTCTTTGATTTTTGTATCGAACATCAATTTGGAGATTTCAAATCCGGTTGCCCGGCGGTTCAGACCAATAGCAACTTTGGCTGTGGAAAATCCCCCAAGGAAAAAGTCTGCTACCAGATCACCTTCGTTACTGCTGTACTGAATCATTTTGGTGAGCAGTTTGAACGGGAGTTCATTCTTATTTTTTATCTGCCCCGGTTTGTATTCCCGGTTAATAATCCAGACATCCTCACGGTCGGCATTATTGTAAGATCGGTTATCTTCGGTTTTTTCCACGAGGCCGAAACGGGATTCGAGATTGAACGTCCGCTTGCCGCCCGGTTTTTCATAGAAAAGGATGTGGTAGTGAGATGAAACGTATTTCTGGCGGGTAAATACCCCGAAATTGTATTTCCAGATGATGTGATTGATCTCTTTGAGGTTGGTTTGTCGAAGAGCGTTGAGAATGTCGATCAGGTTGGTATAACCTGATACGATGTAGATTGAACCTCCGGGACGCAGCACCCGCTCGGCCTCTTTGATCCATTTCACGCTGAAATCCGCGTACTCTTTCTGCGGAATTTCGACATATCCTTCAACGACGAATTCTTCGTTCCGGTTGTAATGCTGGTGAAGTTTGTCCCCATTGATCCCATAGGGGGGATCGGTGATGATGAGATCCACAGAATTATCGGGAATGTATTTTGCTGCACCGCTGATGCAATCGCCATTGTAGAATGTGCTGTTATGGAGGGTGACGGGCTTCATGGTTTGTCAGGGATGTTTTTGTTATTGTATATTGGGGGATGATGGTATTTTAGGGGTATGTGTTGAGGGGAGTGAAAGTGAAAAATTATTTCAACAGCACTTTGAGATCCTTGAGACTTTTCTGGATCTCGTTTTCGAAAATGGATTTGTAGGTCTGTTTGTTTGCCTGCGCCTTCTTCTGCTCGAACGTGTCCATTGCTTCGAGCCGGTTCATGAAGATGAGGTAGGACATCTGCTCGATGGACTGGAGCGGGTTGGAGAGACCGCCGCTCCAGAATTTGTCCCAGAGGGAGTCGATCTTGGATTTGAGTTCGGGGGCGAGGCGCATGGTGAGAGAATCCTGATAGTGATTGGGTGATGGGGGGATTAAGGGATGTCGATTATTATTTTGCCTGACGCTTTTTGCTCAGATAATTCCCGGTGCGGCTGGCAACACAGGGTGCCGCATCATCGGATGTGTCATACGGGACCGGGGGCTTTCTGGATACCCGCCCGGATTCTTTTTGCGAGGAAGCATGGACCTGCTTTTCATGGGCATTCTCGATCTTTTTAAATTCCGCAGGTCCGATCATCGACTCGATGAGCGAGTTATCGAAATCCTCAAGGCGTTTTACGAGCGGCGACTCTTCATTGATCGAGTAGAGCCAGGTCCGCCCCTCTTTCCGTATCTTCACCATGCCCCGGTCGGAGAATTTCTTCATGGCCTTTGCAATGGACTGCCGGGTCAGCCCGATCTCCTCGATCAAGTTCGGCCATATCGAATTCGATTCCGTACATGGGCAGCAGGAACTGGAGGAGCCGGGTCTCGCAGGTGTCTCCGAATAATCCCTCAAATGGCTGTTTCATGATAATCACGTTTTTTTAAGAGTATATGTGTCTCATTATCATGGTCAACAATTTATCGCATTTATAGATTTTTCTATCCAAGGTGTTTGCAAACAATGTATAATTTGCTGTTGAATTAAGTTCCGGATTACTGTCGGTTGTCCAGATCTCCTCCGCTTTTATAGGGGAGTCACATACCCGACCACATCAGATATGAGTGTAGAATCTGCGGTGAACAGTTTGCTGGGCCGAATGAACTTGGATACCGCAAACTGCCTTCTTCAAAATCTGATGATGTTAATGAAAGTGCATAAGGATCCCGCTCATCATTCTGGCTGGTTATCTGGCAAAGGAGCGTATCATCGCCGTGCAGGTTTGCAACCACAAAACCGGGTCTCTTTTTGGAACCACTGAGATCAGAAAAAGGAAAAAGGACTTTTACGACTTGCCCTTTTATAAATAATCCCAAGCCTTGTCCTCCTCGGGTTTGAGCCATTCTTTGGCGAGGGACCGCTCGCTCATCAGGGCGGTCATCGGCACTTCGCGGACAACGGGCGCTTCATTTCCCGGTTCCATATCACAGATAGTATCGTTCATTACAAAAGGCTCCACGTGATGTTCGGTTAATTCGTTTTCTTTGAGTTTGAAAAGATCGAGAGGTATCCTGTACCCGTTTGCTATGTTCTTCCAGAGATCGAACTGGTGGGTCAGGGTGCTCACAGCGACTGCGGTATTCTTTTTCAAGGATATCAAGAACCCCGTCGAATACGGATTTTTCTTCTTGAGTAAAGAGATCTGCATCAACAGATTTCAGGGTTTTGAAAACATACTGGAATTTCTGGTACCGATCTGCACTTTTGCAACCGTGAAATAATCATTTGTCTGGGACGTGAGTGTATAAGCAATGGCAGGAACGGGACCGTACTGCATGCGGATATATTCATCCTCAAGCAGGGTCTCATTCCGCCGGTTGTGCATGACAAGATCGACAAAAAACACGAACTTCATTAATTTTACCCTTCCGATGTCAGGGTACTTCTCAATAGCATAGAGAAGTGAATTGATCTGTTTTTCTGTCTTCATACTGCACCCGAATCTTTGTTTTGTATATATCATGTCACATGTTATAAATGCATCAATGTGGTGTGAAAGTGCATAGGAACCCTTTTGCATCTTCAGAGATTTACGCAAATAATTCCTCCCTAAACTCTCTTTACATCATCCCCTGAACAACCCCCTCGCTCACTATTCCCGACGCCACTTGCATTGGTGGAAGGCTTCGACAATCTCTGTGATCAGGGCGAACTAAGGATGGAGTGTGAAGAGAAAATATCGGGATGTTCAAGAGATAAAAATTACCGGTCGCAAAAAATCCTGAAAATTATTGAATTCCCGCCGGCATAATCCGTTTTTTATCCGTGCGGTCAAAATCCGTATCGAAGCTGACGAGCACCAGATCAAATTTTTCCGCAACGACATACTGGTAGGCATCATCGAAATCGAGCCCGAACTCCGTTGCCACCTGTTCGACCCGCACGATATCTTCACTGCCCAGGGTAGAGGATTGTGATCCCTCCCTCGCCAAAGAGATCGCGGACAAGGTCTGAGAAGAGGCGTGCTGCCTTTTTCTGGTAGAGAATGATCCCTATCGAATGGAATGCGAGATCGCTGATGTGCAGATCCGCAGGAGCCCGGGTAGTGAACAGTGCCTGGACAGAAGCCGCTTCTTTCTGATCGAGCAGCAGTTCGAGAAATATATTGGTATCGAGAAGAAACACGTTAGTCCCGCCACTCACGAGCCTTATGCTGGAGCTCAACGGATGTTGTGCTGGATTTAAGATGGGAGAGCCCCCGGCCCATGCCAGGCTGAACTTCTTTGCCGCTGGTTTTTTCTTTCGGCGGGCGAGCTCTTCGATATAGTGGATCGCTTCCTGCCGGAGGTCAGCGGGGAGATCGTCTATCATCCGGTGCACGGATTCTGAAGTGGTCATGCAGGTTTCCCTTAGTGTTCTCTTAATAATTGGTATTCCCTGTGCAATAATATATAGTTCTTCTCAAGATTCCAGTGTCCCGAGCGGGCCGTCCCCTCTCTGCATCAGCCCAGACAACCCCCTCACTCGCTATTCCCGACGCCACTTGCTTTGGGGGAGGGCTTCGATACTCTCCGTGATATGGGCGAACAACAACCGGATGCCAGACCCGGCCTTAAAATATTTATTAATAGTTCATCACCCACTGTAACATAGGTACTATCATGAGATCCACCCGACAGGATATCCTCGCCTCCTTAAAGAAACTCAAAGGGGAAGTAGCGAGAGAGTATTCCGTCAAGACAATCGGGGTGTTTGGCTCAGTTGCCCGGAACGAGCAGACGGGTACAAGCGATATCGATCTGCTGGTTGAGTTCTCAAAGCCGGTGGGTTTTGTCACCTTCATGCGGCTTGAAAATTTCCTTTCCGAGCGCCTCGGGAACCGGGTGGATCTGGTGACATCAGATTCCTTAAAACCGGTGATCCGGCAGGATGTGCTCGCTGAGGTCATCTATGTCTAAGCGTGAGGTGAAACTCTACCTCACGGATATTGATGACGCAATCTCTACGATCCAGTCCTATACCAAGGATATAACGTACGAGCAACTCCTTGCCGACCGGAAAACCCGTGAGGCGATCATTCTCAATTTTGTGGTGATTGGAGAAGCGATCAAGAAGATCCCGCAGGAGATTATCGATCGCCACCCGGATGTTCCCTGGAAAGAGTTTGCGGGAATGCGGGACAAAATGGTGCATGGCTATTTTATGATAAGCCCGACGATCATCTGGGAGACAAGCCGACACGATCTCGCACCGCTTGCGGCTGTGGTGAAGGTGCTGCTCCGGGAATATGCGTGAGCGGGATCATCATTCGGTTCTTCATCAATTCCCCGGCATCAGCCCCTCATAACCCCTCATACAGCCCATCACCCGCTATTCCCATAGCCGCTTGCGTAGTGGGGAGGGCTCTGATGCGGGGGTCCGACAAAAATGGTAAATATTCCCGGGACGATTGCTTGCACGGAGTGAAAAAAATGGGTTTCAAAAACTGGATGGATGTAAAAACAAAAAATCTTGACTGGATGGATATCGGATGGGTAAAGGTTAGTGTGTTCTTTTTTGCTCTGATGCTGGCAAAACTTTGGGCACCTCTGCTCTCATTGGAGTGGTACTGGTACGCGCTGGTATTCGTGCTTGCAGCCATAAAGCCATTCTATGACGTATTCAAAAGCAAATAGGGTATGAGAAAAACATCGACCGGCTTAAATTTTTTTTTTTGATTTCCGCATTGCACGTTCTCACACATCACCGGCCTTCAGCATCACTTCCGGTCCTCTGAACGCCATCCATTTGCACCGCCATCGTCAACCGTTCGCATCACCGGCCCGCTGCAGCAACGATCAGTCACAGCCGCACACCGGGTAGATGATGTGGGAAGGTGTTTATCGGATGATTCGAATCGATAGCGAATTGATTGAAAAAAATCAACGATAATTTCGTACCGTACATTTCAATACGTCAAATGGCTTGATGAGAATTTTCAGATTTTTTTTCAAACGTCATATCATCATCAGGATCGCACCATGCAAAATGCCTGCAACCGGTACACTTTGCTCTGATTGACCGGGGGCAATCTTCAGGGTATGGATCCGGATTCTTCGTTGGATCAAACCGTTCATTCCTTTTCCGCTTAAAAGTACCATTGGATTTTAGTTCATAATCGTACCGGTCTTTACTCATGCTGTATTCTACATTTAGCATGCAATACCCTTCGATTCTGGAAAGGTCAGCAGGAACCTGAAGATCAGAAGAATCTGTCAGAATGTCTTTGACGGGGATATAGTTCCAGGTATCAACGTGAGGATATTCCTTGTCCTTGCCTGATTTTCTCATTGCCAGACTAAGCTGTTCCCTTCATATCCCAATGGGTTTGTGGTTGATGCAATGGTCTTGAAAAGAAGTAATTTGAGAAAAAAGAATACCACGAAAAAATGAGAAATGAAAATGGGATTATCCTCGCTTTCCGCTGCCTTTCTTGGCATCGGTCTTTGCTGCTACGGGAGCGGTCTTTGCTGCGGGTGCAACTTTCTTCTTTTCTTTGTTTGACGTGGTAATCACTTCCTTTTCAGTCAGTTCTCGTTCATTGTGGTATTTGCCACTAATTCATATTCTTCTGGTACCGGGATATACGCTTTGTGCTTGTATGGGAAATTAAACGATTTTAAAGAGGTATTTACGGATAGGGAGGAGGAAACGCGGCGGGGGTGAGGGGGCGGGACTGGATAACGAGTGGGGCGGTACCGCCTGCGTCAACCGCTCACATCGCTGGGCTGCCGCCACGTGGAGTAGCAGCCGCACGCCGGATTGGAGAGATATGGGGTGGACGACCGGGGTGCTTGGTAAGAAGGTGTGAATGATTTTTTAAGTGATTCACTTTCACTCTGCGCATGAGATAATTTGTTAATTACTTAATGATCAAGGAAAGATAACAACAATTCTCATAAAAATCGGGAATTAATGTTGGAGAAGAACAATGGCAAAGAACACAGGCAAAGATTTTCGAACGGGGCGCAGTAGATAATCGAAGTCAGGTTCTCAACCCAAGGACAGACTCAGTTTGTGAAACGCGACACGAACACGGGCAATTCATGGACGTAAAACAAGACGGGAAGACCGTTCAAAGGGGTAACAAAAGAAAAATAATCACTTCCTATCTTTAAGAATTCCCGTAGTAGTTCAAATGCAGAAAATGAGATAGTGAATAAGCCGACCGTATATATTCACGAACAGAATTATTATATCCGGAGACTAATGATAATTATGACGATCCTGCTTAACTGATGATTGCTATTGGATCGTTACTGCAAGAGCGAAAAGAACTACCGGAAGATTTCCTGAACCAACTAAAGTTAAAATCCAAACACGGACATAAAGAGTTCGAACAGGGAAATTGCCGGGTGAGAATGGATCAGATTTCCGTTTAATCTTACCGGCAGAGCGAACTGAACCAGCTGGATTTTTCGGTAATTCTTGCGTATCTTCCAAAAGGATCAAACCAGCAGTTCCGTCTCCGCAGGTATAATGGAAAAAGTCATGAACATGCGAATCCTATTGAGAAAAACAACATTCTATGGATTCCATATCCATACAGCAACCGAACGTTACCAGCAGTCAGGATATCGGGAAGATACCTATGCTGAGGAGACGAACCGGTATGCAGATTATCACGGTGCGATTGAATGCATGTTACAAAGACTGTGGGTTCATGATCTCGACGAAAAACCGTAGTCTTTCTCAATGGGGGACGAACTAAATGTCGGTCAAGGCAATTACACAGAATTTCCGGCAGAAAGTGTGCGACCAGGTTCGCGTGGAAGCCGAAGGTGTAGACCGCTACCGGGTATTCACTCCGTTCCTCTTTGAAGATGGGGATCATCTCGTTATTGTTCTGAAACAGGAGAACGGCCAATGGGTGCTTTCTGACGAGGGACATACCTTCATGCACCTCACGTACGATCTGGACGATAAGGATCTGCGAAACGGAGGCCGGCAGAAGATTATCTCAAATGCCCTCGCTGCATTCTCGGTCGAGGACCGGAATGGAGAACTGATCCTATCAATAGACAACGATCAGTATGGGGATGCTCTCTACAGTTACGTTCAGGCTTTGCTCAAAATTTCGGATGTCTCCTATCTTTCACGGGAGCGTGTCCGATCAACATTCATGGAAGATGTACACGAATTTGTGCAGGAGCATATTCCTGAAGGGCATATCCATGTCTGACTGGCATGATCCTGACCATGATCCTGACAGCAGGTATACTGCGGATTTCATGATCGAGAGTGAATCCGGGCCGATTCTTGTGTACGCGTTATCGAATGATGACCGGGTGAGCAATGCAACAATCAACCTGCTCATGTTTGAAAAATGGGGCCTGAAATTCCGGTCTATCGGTATCTTTGAGGACCAGGAAGAGATCAACCGGAAGGCGCTTGCGAAGTTTACCGATGTCTGCGAGAAGCAGTTCTCCAACCTGCATGGCAACAAGGACCGGTTCTTAAAATATGTGCAGGAGTCCGGTGGAATGGTGACGGGTAAAAATTCCCTGCCACCTCCGTAATCATAAAATCCCACGAAGGCATCGATGGACGTTTTACTGTCAATTAAACCGAAATATGTAAAGTCCATTATTGAAGGCGATAAGCGGTACGAGTTCCGGAAGACTATCTTCAAAAATCGTGAGATCAACCGGATCTACATCTATTCTTCATCGCCCGTGAAAAAAATCGTGGGGACGTTTGAGATTGGGGGAATCCTGGAAGATCATCCGATTGAGCTCTGGGATATGGTGAAAGAATTTGCCGGTATTGATACCCGGGATTTCTTTGCGTACTTTGACGGGAAGTCACGGGCATTTGCAATCAAGATCCAGAACCTGCAGGAATTTAACGATCCGATTGATCCATACGAAACGATGCCGGGATTTGTCCCGCCGCAGTCGTATTGCTACATGGAAGGGTTGCCGGTGGCTGAGTGAATTTCTCTACGGTTTTTTGATCGCGAGGAGATGAATTTGCATGGAGAGTAAAACGATCGCTCAAATCCAGCAGGAAGGATACGATGCCCTTGTGAATGCACTTGGACCGGAGGATGCGATACGGTTTATCCGGAGTTTTGATCCCGGCAGTGGCGATTACACCCAGGACCGAAAAAAATATCTGAAGAATAAGACCGTAAAACAGATTGGAAAAGAAATTCTCGAATTGCAGAAATCACTCTGAATTTTAGCAAGTTTCTTTTTTTTCGATTTATCACAACTTACCGGCAAACGCCTTCCCCAGCACCACCTGCGCCAGTCGCTCACATCGCCGGCCCGCCGCCACAACCTCCTGATCGAACGCATCCACACGCTCAAACATCAAACCGACACGGCGAACGGCTACTGGATAAGGAGCAGGAGGCAATTAAATCCCCCGCCCGGCACCCACAATCTCCCACTTTTTGATTCGAGAGCAAACGCTTATCGTGTCAATATCCAATAACCGAATCGTCATGAAACCATCACACGTTACTCCATTATGGTACGCAGGAATTATTCTTCTCCTTGCGCTGGCGGTCTTTTCCACGGGATGTACCCAGCCATCCACTCAGGGCACTGCAGTTACGGCGGCTCCAACTGCCAGCCCGGCTTCCCTCGCACCAGTGCAGCCAACCGGTCCACCGATGATCACCGCGAGCCTGCCCTACGGGGTCACGATCTCGTACCCGAACACCTGGGAGAGACAGAAACGTACTCACCACAGCGGTCAGGGACTACGGGAAGAACACGATAAATATCGCGAACTTCTATTCCCCGAACGAGATTCCGGGCGACTCATTGTCCTACAATTCCCTGAGCATTGACGTAGACCAGAATGTTACGGCGGATTTTGACCAGGTACTTCAACCAGGCGACCCTCGCCATCGGAAAAACCTATGACCCCCAGATGGAGGCACACAGTTACTCGCTGAAGATTGACGGGTACAACGCTTACGAGCTGGACTTCCAGACCAAAGATGTGAAAGGGAGCTACATATTCACCAACGCAGATGGTTCGATCTATATCTTTGCGTTCAAGGGCCCGATGAAACCCATCGCAGTCAAAGCGCTCTCCGGAGAGATCGTGGACATGTACAAATCAATCAGGCTGGAACCACCGGTTGTCTCCATGCCAAAGCAACGGTAACAGGCATATCCACAGGCATTCCCAAACCCACCCGTTTCACCTGATGCCAGTCGAAGATAGCAACCCCTATCTTCCCCTAAAAGAACATCAATCACATGGAAAGCCCATCCCGGCACCGGTTCTCCCGGACTGCACACTGGCTGCACACCCACTGGCAGTACGGGACACCGTTCCTTGCCGTCTATACCACCTTTTTCCTGCTGGTCTTTGTCTACCCGAAAGGCATGCCGCTCTTTTTAATCTGGGCGTGCCTGCCGGTCTATTTTGCGCACCAGTGCGAGGAATATCTCTGGCCGGGTGGATTTATCGCAACGCTCTCGCGGAAGGTTGCCCGGACAGCAGGCTCTGACCCGGCAGTCCCCGTCCTGTCGCCACGGGAGGCATACTGGATTAATGTCGGCTTTATCTGGGTGCTCTTTCCCGCATCAGCGGTTGCTGCAATGACGTTCAGCCCGGTATGGGGACTCTGGGTACCCTGTTTTACCGTGCTCAACGGGTTGTCCCATGTTGTCGCAGCGATACAGGACCGGGTCTACAATCCCGGCCTTGCGGCAAGTCTTTTCTTGAATATCCCGGTCGGAACCGCAGCCATCATCGTTCTCGCCGGTGCAGGCATCGCCGGTACCGGGGCATGGGCTGCATCCCTGCTCGTTGCAATGGGAGGTATGGCGTTAATCGCCGTGTATGCGGTGTACCGCAGCCGCAGCCATGCCCGGCGGTGAGATTGAGTTTTTCCCAAAAAGATATTTCCGGATCTGTACCTACGCATTGATTATTACAAATATTCCCGCAAAAATGCAACCGCCACTCACCAGGAGAATCCAGTCGTTCCCCCAGTCGTTATTCAGGTACACCAGGCAAATTCCCCCCAGGAGTAAAAAAATCCCGGAAACAATTTTGTGATAGTTTCTCTCAGGCATACCCTATAGGGTTTATAGAAGAGGATTTATGATTTGGCTAATCGTTCACTCTTACCAACACGAAAAATTTCCTAATCAGGCAAAAACAGAGGATGCTCAACCGTGACCGATGAAAAACTGACAGCATACTACCACACGATAAAGAGCATCCTGCTTGCGAATCATTTCACGATAGATTCGTGCAAAGACATTGATTTCGGCCTGCAATTCTGCATTTCCCGGGATGATAAAAGCGGGCTCATCAGGATTTACCAGCGCCGGAACGGCATGTTTACCCTCGATTATTCCCCGTTGAAAGACCCGGAACTGTTAAGCAGCGTCCGGCAATTGCTGGAAAAGAAAACCCCGGCCACAAGTATTCCGGCAGTAAAACCCCGCCAGCCCGGTTCTCCCTATGATGTCGGGTATCCGGTGATCGGGACCGATGAATCGGGAAAAGGGGATTATTTCGGTCCGCTGGTGTGTGCCGCGGTCTGTGTCGATGAAATAACGGCGGGCGAATTACGATCAGTCGGCGTACGGGACAGTAAAACATGCAGTGACCGGGAAATCAAGGAACTCGCGGATAAAATCAAAGAACTCTGCGCCGGAAAGTTTGAGGTCATTGAAATTTCACCGGAGAAATACAACCGGCTCTATGAACAGATGGACAAGGAAGGAAAAAACCTGAACACGCTGCTTGCATGGGGGCATGCCAAAGCGATTGAAGAATTACTGCACAACGTTGACTGCACAACGGCAATTGCCGACCAGTTCGCAGACAAACGGTTCATCATCGGAAAACTCCAGGCAAAGGGCAGGACCATTCGTTTAATCCAGATGCATAAAGCGGAACAGAATATCGCCGTCGCCGCTGCATCGGTCCTGGCCCGGGCACGGTTCCTGGAGAAGATTGCAGCAATGTCAAAGAAATATGCAATGACCTTTCCCCTTGGTGCGTCTTCAGCAGTCATTAAGGCCGGAAAACAATTCATCACAAAAAACGGGCTCCCCGCTTTACCGCTCGTTGCAAAGATGCATTTCAGGACGACAACCGAAGTCCTCAAAACAGAACACTGATAGATATCCTGTCTCTTCTGATGGATGATACGGGAATAAGAAAGAACAGGGAAGATGAAATCCGAAACGATTCAAAAAACCCGGAAATAATCCGGGCTCAGGTTTTCACGAGTTCTCTTTTTATTGCCATTTTTTTGATCTTCTCACTGATATTGGGACTGTTCTCCATATTGTGCCATAGCCGGTTATTCATACCCATAAAAAAACCGCAATCAGAACATTTTACCCAGGCTTCATATTTATCAGGGAATTCTGCATGAATGCTCAGTTTTCCGCACTGGGGACAGACAGAGCTTCTCATTGGTTATCGATGTGGTAACCTCGCTCTCCCGGTCGTGGGGTTCGACCGGCATAACACTCGAAACGGGTTTACTTCCGCTTTTATTTTCATCATCCGACACGGCATGAACAATTACGCTGCCATCGCCACGAGCTATCCTGGCCCTGGTTTTGAGTTTGTCTGTCATTTTTTCCAACTCCTTTGACTGGCAGGGTAAAAACCGTAAGAGATTCTTTACCTGCCCGGTTCTGTGATACCCTCCCATAGCGTGCGAGAGTTTATCCTTCTGGCGGGATGTTGCAAAATTTGAATCAATACGAAATGTTCCGCTGATTTTTGTTCAGGAAAAAGCGCACAAGCACTCGTAAGGACGGGTGAGAATCGCTTCCGGGCCCTCTTCTCAGGCATCGACCGGGTACACCCCCGGGTGATCCGTCTCTGCTGTTACCGGGCAGACCGTGATGCACTGCCCGTCCGCTGCCCTTACACGCCCGGTTGCGCCTGTGCGCACGGTGTGAGGGGGAACTATTTTCAGAGGGTAGTCGGGTGGCCCGTTCAGGAGCTCAAAGGAACGTTCGGCGGTTAAAAAAATCCCGGGTGAAAAGAGGAATGCATTCAACACAGTATATCCAACCGGGAAATACCAGCATGACTGAACCAGAACAAAACGAAGAGCAGGAAGCATTCGTGATGGAAGCCGGTGAATACCTTGCCGGCGGCATCGAAATCCACGCCATATGTGTTGAGGAAGGCGGAAGACCGGGGGTTGACTTCACTTGCGAGCCCACCATCCATGACCGGGAAATTCCTTTCAGTATCGCGGAATACAACCGGGCAATCGAGGAGATGTGCCGGGCAACGGTAACAAATTTCACCGACCCCCGGTGTCTCGGGCGGTTTTACCGGGAAGTAAAGAAGGACGGGTTAAAGAACCGGTGCCGGTACCGCGTTACCGTGACCGCCCGGGTGGATGCCGATGAGCAGATCAAAGGAAGGGTCACCGATGTCATTGACCCGGCTCTTGCCCGGGCCGATCCCCACGTAAGGTTCCGGGCACGGCAGCTCAGGGCGATGCTCCAACGGAGTTTAGGGGAGGAGTGAGGGGATTTTAGTCTCCTCTTTTTAAGGAGTTCCCCGCTATTTTAAGTTCAATCACTGGGGCTTAATGTCAAACTCAACGAGCAGGATCGCATGATCGGACATTGCCTTAGGGTTGAATTTCGCCGGCTGGGTATTTGCAAAAACAAACCCGCCGTATTCGGTAATATATCCGGTTTTTCCAATCACAAAGTGCGGGCTGAACAACGCGTGATCGAGCCTGCTTTCCACGCTACCATCTTTTGACCAGTAACTTTTACCCGATGCCGGAGCACGATACCATCCGCCCTCTTTGAGCTGGTTGAACCGTACCCCGCCGTTCGGACCTTTGGCACCGGTATCATTGTTCAGATCACCGAGTATGATGCTGGGGCGATCCCTGAGCTGCTGTGCGGTATCGGCAATCCAGTTCCAGTACTTATAGCGGATTTCCGGGTTTAAGGGCATAGGCACCCGCAGGCCGAGAACTTCAAACCCTTTTTCAGGAACGCGTACGTGCAGCACATTGGAGGGAAAGGCCGGTGATATCAGGGGTGCCTGGATATCTCCCGGGGCAAGTGGCGTACGGGATGCGATGAGAACCTGGTTCTGCCTCCGGATGGTTGGGGAAGGGTGCGAAATTGTCCAGGTGAATCCCAAAGCGTTGAGGTCTGCAGTGAATTTGTCGTGCAGTTTACCGGGAACATATTCGGTGAGAACCATAACATCCGGTGACAATGAGGCCAGGGCTTCGGCCATCTCCGGCAGGTTTTTATTTGCGGTGTGGGTCTGGTGAGCCACATTCCACGTCAGTATTTTCATGAGTCCTCTTATGTGGTCGGTAATTCCCTTTCTATTCTCCGGCGGGGTCTCCATACATTCCCGGCTTTTTTCACGTTCGACCAGTAACCCCGGGAAATTCAACCCCTCATTTCCCGATCCCGCTGGCAAACGCTTCAACTTTCTCCGCAAACATCCCGCTGTCGACATCCTTCTCTACGGTAAACGCCGATGAGGCAAAACGCATCCCTTTTGCTTCCAGCTGCTTTCGCACGATGGCGATGGCACTTTCCGCCCCGCGTCCACCCATCTCCGCAATCACATGGAAAGGTTTTCCCTCGCCACCGGCAACGGACGGGAGGTACGCGTTCACAAACGGCGGCACCTTGCCGGACCAGACCGGCGTTGCGATCACCAGTTCGTCAATATCGTTAAGGTCCGTTTTACAGGGCTTTATCGGGACATTCATCGCAAAGAGGGCCTTGATCCCCCCGACAGCGATATTGAACTCTTTCTCCGGTTCAATCCGGACAACATCGATCTTCTGACCGCTCTTTTCCAGCATCTCGGCAAGGGCATCAGCAACCTTCTGCGTGTGCCCCTTCCACGAAAAATACGCAATACGGATTGTCATATCCACTCACATGATAGAATAATACAGCCGGAATAAAAAACTGTGGGATGGCCAGCCCTGCTAAAATCCCTCGCCCCTGCCGGTAATCGTCCCGCGGTAAACAACTCCATCCGAAAACAAAATACATCATCATCACACCGGGGCGGGAAAACGGACAAGTGCATCGGAAGGGACGGCCTGCAGCTTCCACACCGGGAGCCGGAGCAGGAGGTCCAGGATCATACTAAAAGACAGGAAAATATGGGAGAGAGGGACAACACTACCGCCAACAGAGGGCACCCGGTCTCACGAATAATCGCACTCTTACTACCGGAAGATGATGATAACTCAGGTTGTGCAACCGGAAATTTTAAAAAAAAAAGAAATGACGGGGATATTCCCTGGCCCTGTTCTCCGGCACCTGATCATTCAGATGCGGCAGGAAACGAATCCCTGTTGTTAATCAAAAGTTCCGGAACAGCGCCGGGTTCTGCCTTCGTATCCACCAGCGCCGGATCAGAAAACCGCTGCCGACAAGCATAATCCCGGCAATAATGACAAGGGCCGCAACCGGGAATGCGGGTGTTGGTTGCGGGGCCGGGATTGCCGTTGTCTGCGCAACTACGGGTTCGCTGGTAACGGGGGGTGCAGCGGGTATGGGTGATCCGGCGCCCGATGCCGGTTGCAGATCACCAAAGGTCTGCCCCATCTCCGAAGAAGTTGTCACCATTGTAACCGGGGAAATGCCCGGCTGCCCGGTGATGGCAAACCGGGAAAAACCCGGGCTTGTTCCAAAGAACTCTGCCGGGCCATTTTCGTTTAGGAGAGGGGTTGTAGTGAGTGGCTGCCACCCGGAACCGACATTGTGTTCAAGAACGATATCCTGCGGGGTTAACTGGTTCGCATCCAGCCATTGTTGCGGGACGGTAAAGAAGATCTGCGCCCCGGTTATCGTGCCGTACCGTGCCGGTGAAATCTCTACAAATTCGTAGACCAATCCAGGGGGCGAAGAAACACCATTGCCCGGTCCGGAGACGACCCTGCCGGTTACGATGATATCAGAGATTCCGGTGCCGGTAACTACAACCTGCGTTACGGCAGAATCTCCGCCGACATTTACATCGGTTGTGGTGGGTTGGTCGGGAACCTGCTCCGGTGCCGGACCGCCGTCAGATCCACCATTAGGTAAACCTTCAGATCCACCGTTGGGTACCTGGGGGACCGGTGAAACGGTAATATACCTGGTCTTCCGCAGGCTGTTGTACACTTCGGTATTGTATACCTGCAATGCTACCGGGTAAATCCCCGTAGCGGTATAGGTATGCGAGGGGTTCTGGAGCGATGACCCGACCGGAGAGAAACGCCACACATCGTTTTTATAAACGCCATCTGTACCGCCCATCAGCACGATGCTGCCGTCCGGCATTACCACGCTGGGGGACCGGAATCGTGCCGACCACCCGGAACTCGCGTTCACCCGCGTCCACAGGGCGCCATTATCTGTGGACCGCCACACATCGTTCTTATAGGCGCCATCTTCACCGCCCATCAGCACGATACTGCCGTCCGGCATTACCACACTGGTGTGCTCCTCTCTTGCCGACCACCCGGGACTCGCGGTCACCTGCGTCCACAGAGCACCATTATTTGTGGACCGCCACACATCGTTCTTATAGACGCCGTCTAAACCGCCCATCAGCACGATGCTGCCGTCCGGCATTACCACGCTGGTGTGCCCATATCGTGCCGACCACCCGGAACTCGTGGTCACCTGCGTCCACAGAGCACCATTATCTGTGGACCGCCACACATCGTTCTTATTGCCACTGTAGCCTTTCCCCCCCATCAGCACGATGCTGCCGTCCGGCATTACCACACTGGTGTGCCCCATTCTTACCGACCACCCGGCACTCGCGTTCACCCGCGTCCACAGGGCGCCATTATCTGTGGACCGCCACACATCGTTCTTATAGACGCCATCTATACCGCCCATCAGCACGATGCTGCCGTCCGGCATTACCACGCTGGTGTGCCCATATCGTGCCGACCACCCGGAACTCGTGGTCACCTGCGTCCACAGAGCGCCATTATCTGTGGACCGCCACACATCGTTCTTATAGGTGCCATCTAAACCGCCCATCAGCACGATGCTGCCGTCCGGCATTACCACACTGGTGTGCTCCTCTCTTGCCGACCACCCGGGACTCGCAGTCACCTGCGTCCATGGCTGTGTATAGGTCTCATCACCGAAGAACCAGGCCCAGCCGACGGCCGGTAAAACGGTCGACGCATCGGTGAATGTTACGGTCAGGGGAACGATACCGGATGTCGGTGCGCCGCTGAACGCTGCTGCGGGTGTGTCTGCACTGGCAGTACCGGTAAGCAGCAGAAGTCCGGCAATGAAAATACAGATTGAGATGAAGGGAAGGTGTTTCATGCAGGTTACCGTGGAAGGGAGTACCGGGATCTCTGCACCCCGTAAGGGATCGCATCAATACCGTCTCCGTTATGGGTTATGAGGGCATGGACGATCCGGTCCGCGACCTCAATTCCAAGATTCTTGTTGTATTTGGTTTACTTCTCCCTAAAGTATTCCTTAATTGAAATGTATCGAAACCGGGTGAAGATTTTGTTTAAAAAATAGTTATTGACGGAAGGAACAGGGGCGTCAGCCCGGACATTTCCTGCACGGAGTTTACCAGCACCGTTTCCGGAAACAGTGCAGGAAAATAAAACACCCCCGGTTCGCATTCCCCCTCAGGATAACAAAATTGCCAAAAACCAAAATAGACCCTCATCACACCGGGGCTGGAAAACGGACAAGTGCATCGGAAAGGACCTCCTGCAGGTTCCACACCGGGAGCCGGAGCACGACCCGCTCCACTTACCAAAAACTGAATGACGGAAGGTTGACCTTCAGGTCCCCCGGGCAAAATCACGCTTCTGAAAAGATCAGCAGCCCCTTCCGCTGATAATATCATCAACGCACTTTGCTTCACTGACATCGAAAACCGCAATCCGGGCAACTTTGTAGGCGCTGCTGAGCGTTATGTGCTCGATCATGGAAACATTGCCTATCTGGATCGTGCGGGTAATACATTGTCGTTCGCCTTCCGGGACCCGGGAAAGGATGCCGGTGATATCCTGCGGCAGGAACGCTTCGAGTCTTTCTCCCTTGCCATGCCGGATCAGGACATCAATGGCCGCTTCATTGAAATACGTGATCTGCCCCCGGTCATTTACCTCAATCACCGGGTTGAGTTCGAGGTGAGGCATAGCGGAGAGGTGCTCCATTTCACGGGAAATCGCGAGCCGTTTGGTGATATCAGTGAACGTAACCATCCGGGTGTACAGGGGATTTTTCGTGTTCAGGGACGCCATCTGGATCTCGCAGTCCATCAGTGAGCCGTTCTTCCTCCTGAGTCGTGTCTGGATCCTTGACTGGCCGGTCACCTTCAGTTCAGAAAATATATGGTCACCCGCCTGAAGATAGTCTTTCTCGGTATCGTACAGGTTCCGGACCGGCATGCTGATCAGATCATCGGTGTGATACCCGAGCATCTGTGCGAGAGACAAGTTGTGCCACTGGATCGTCCGGTCTTTCACCAGCGCAATGCCGAAAGGGGAAGCAGCAAGGATCGCGCCAAGCACTTCGTTGCGTTCCTCTATTGCGGCAGCGGCACTCCTCCGTTCGACAGCCCGTCGGATCATGTTGGAGAGCTCTGCAAACTGGGCCTGAGCATCCCCGCCTTTCTGGATATAGAAATCCGCACCTTCGTTTAACGCCTGGATTACTACTTCTTCCCGGCCCCTGCCGGTAAAGAGAATGAACGGTATAACCGGATTGACAGAACGCACCTGTCTCAATAATTCGATGCCGTCTTTTCCGGGCATCTGGTAATCCGATACGATTGCATCGTAGGGGTATTGACTGATCTTCTTCAGGGCCTCATTTGCAGAGCACGCGGTATCCGTGCAAAAATTATTCCGTTGCAGGAAAATCTGGGCAATATCCGCAAGAGCCGGTTCATCATCAACCACGAGGACGTTGATGGCTTTTTTTGGTTCTGCGGAATCGGGATCTGAAATCATTGGTGGTAAATAACTTCCACCTAACGGCATATAAGATTATGTAATTCGAGGTAGTTGGCAGACTCGTCTCCGGCTCTTTCATAACCGGTGGTTTCACCGGACGGTTAACAGTCCCGGGTATCTTTCCCGACACCATGTTATTTCCCGTAACGTTTTTTCATCGGTTTCACTTGAGGGGAGAATTGTTATTCCGCAACCGGACCCGGCATCACCATTCACACAAAAGGATTTTATCTCTGGTTGTGAGATCAGTTTATGCCGGCTTACTATTTTGCAATGGAGGGATACCATACCGGGGAAAAACCCGATCCCGCCGATGATAAACTTATCACCATCCAATACCAGAAGATCGATTTGACCTCCGGTGAACCGCTGGGTGAGTTAACTATCTTAAAAGAGTGGGAGAGCTCAGAAAAAGCGATCATTACCACGTTCTACAACGAGTTTTTCAAACCAAATCTGCCCGTCACGCATTTTATCCCGGTTGGCCTGAACCTCGATTACGAATACGAGATGATCATCGCGAAATGCAAACAATACAATTTACCCGCCATCACCAGTCACCAGCTCTATTACCAGCGTCCCCGCTTTGAACTCAGGCCCATCATCGTCCTGTTAAATGATGGCCGGTTTGCCGGGGCCCGTCTCGATCTGTTCTCGTCTAAAAAGTATGACGGGAGTCACATGAGGAAATGGTACGAAACCAAAGATTTCAAAAAGATCGAGTACTTTATCCGGGAAGAGACGGAATCCGTTCTCAAACTGCTGCAATACTTAAGCAAGTACAAGACCCGGCTGGGAATTACCAAAAAAGAAGGATCCGCCCCCAGAAAAACACCAATGGAAACACCCTCTTCGTACACGGAAAAGGCAGTTCCCGCTCAGCCGAAATCCACGGCAAAACCAATGGAGACGACAAAGAAACCTGCAGGTTCCCGGACCCCTGCTATGCAGAAAAGTTCAGCCGCGATTGCCAAAGCAGAACCCAGACCTTCCAAAAAATCTCCTGCCAAATCAAAATCCGCACCCCAGCGAACATCTGTGCCCCTGAGCCAGTTCCGTAAACATACGCCCGAGAAAGATACGCCCGTGAAAAAGAGTTCGCGGAAAAGAACGTAACCGGGAATGTTCATTTTCCTTTTTTTTAAGTAATGCTGATTAAACGAGACCGGAAAATCCCCCGCCATACCAGAAAACCGGGTAAAACCCCGTCATCCGGCTCTTCCTAAAACACCAGCACCCGCTGGTGCTCCGCCTGCACATTTGCCGGCGGGTAGAAGAAGATCTTCCCGAGACCCGGGTACCCGATGTCGAGCACGGCATTGAGGGACTTGTCCTTTGTGATCCCCCGCTTCTGGAACGAGGGAGTGAACGCAAAGAAATGGAGATTGTCGCTTCCGGCAACCGCGTTGATGATTTCGGGGATATTGTACACCGCTGAACCGGGCGGTGCCCGGTGATTACCGGTAACTGCATAAATCCCGTCCTCAATGAAGATCACCCGCGTCAGGATGCCCGCATGGGCGCAGGCAGTCGCAAACGAGATTGCGCCAAAGACCGATCTCCGTGCTGTAGGGCTGCTTGGTAATGAGGATCGTGACCGGGGGGCTTTGCTCGTCTTCTCCGCACGGTCAAAGGAGAGAGCCGCGTTCTGCTTCCGGATATGAAGGGACCCGGCATCGGGAGAAAGGATGGTATGGGGGAGCATAAACCGGTCGATCATCTGGTTGAGGTCCCGGATTTTTAACGGCTTGATGGTGCAGGTCGAGATCACCGACCCCTGCCCGTCATCCCACGTGCTGTACCCCCGGGTTGTGGCCGAACGGCTGCATGCAATCGCCTGGAACCCGAGCCCGGCTTTCGTGGCCTGCTCCTGCAGGGCAGTAAGGCTTTCACCGACATTTTCCCCATCGGGCGGACGCTGGCTGTGATGGCCGACATGAATGCCATCGAGATATGCATAGAGTTCCGCAGAGAGCCGCTCATTGAGTGCTGCTGAGAGAAGGCAAAGTCCGTGCCATGCGGAGCGGTGCATGTAGGGCGACCGGGTCTGGAACCAGCCTACGGTGCCCGGTAACGGCGCCTTGCTCTTACGGGCAGCCCGTGCAAGATCCTTCCAGAACGAGGGTTTCCCGTCAGCACCCGGGCTGTTGATGTCGATCACCTGGTCCGGATATTTCATCCGGAGTGGTCCGATAGTAATTCCCCGCAGGTCCAGTTCCTGCCGGTCGCAGACGATCCGTACCGGGGGAAACGAAAGGATAATATTCCACACCTGCAGCAATTCAGGATCGGCAAGACTATAGAGGGCGTCGCCCGTCAGGAAGAACGAGAAGACCGGGCTCTCGCTCGTTTTCTGGTGCATCAGGGTTTCCGGGTACAGCTGGACAAAGAAAAACTTCAGGCATTCTTCAATCCACGAGAGGCGTTCGACCGGCACGGGACTTGAAAGAAGGAAAAAATGCGCATTCATGGATCCGGTCCTGACATATGGTGGTGTGATAGTGTTATGCGATGTGATCTCCGGATTATAAGGAGAGGTCCGGTGCATACCCACATCCCTGTCACGGGTGTTCCGGGAAGGAGTATGGGGACTGCACCGGAGATTGGTATCGCAGGTAATGATCAATTCATGGGATGGTTTAAAGACTTTGCTTTTTTCCGGACCTCCTGCAGGAAGCGTGCGTGAACAATGCCCGTCAGGTCATACCATTATTATGGCTGTTTCCTGCAGGCTTCTCCTCCGGCTTCTCATTTACCGGGGGTTTCTTGGTCCTGCCACCACGGAAAGCCCGGACAGGGCAGGCACTGTTTAATGAGTCTAACGGGCTTTTGGGAACAGGTACTGAAACAACCGGAAGAATCGTGGCATGCACATTCCACAACAGGTATACCCAAGAACGAAGTAAACACAATAAGGATTACTATGACTGACGAGAAGATACAGGCAGCACTACAGGAAGCAGGCATTGTCGACATGATCACCTGCCCGCAGGCATTCGCCATTGCAGAAAAAGCAAAGGTCCCCCGGAACGCAGTCGGTGAATACTGCACGAAAAACCGGATCAAGATCCGCTCCTGCCAGCTGGGCTGCTTTAAATGAGCAGGTTCCTCAACGTCATCCCGGTAGCAGAAGCAGTAACTACGGTCATCCGGATATCTCCCGGACCGGTGACCGAAGTGGTTCCGGTGGAATCCGCAGCAGGCAGGATCCTTGCTGCGAGTGTTACTGCCGATACGGATATTCCCGGGTTTGACCGTTCGGTAGTGGACGGGTACGCGGTCAGGGCTGCTGATACTTCGGGAGCCGGCGAGGCCATTCCCGCCCTCCTCCACTGCACCGGGCGAATCGCGATGGGCCAGCAGGACGCAAAGGCCACGGTCGGGCCGGGCACCTGCACGTACATCCCGACCGGCGGCGTCCTGCCGGCAGGAGCCGATGCAGTCGTGATGGTGGAATACACCGAAGAAGCGAGCGATACGGTGCTCGTGAAAAAAACAGTTTCCCACGGGGAGAATGTCCTTCTCCATGACGAGGATTTCAAACAAGGTGAGACCGTTTTTTCTGCGGGCCGGCGGATCTCCCCGCAGGTTGCCGGGGTGCTGGCCGCATGCGGGTGCGCAACGGTCCCGGTTGCCAGAAAACCGGTGGTCGGGATCATCTCAACCGGTAATGAACTGGTACCGGTGACCGTCGTTCCCGGTCCGGGGCAGGTGCGGGACGCAAACGCTCCCATGCTTGCCGCGTACCTCACGGAATACGGCTGCACACCCCGGCTCTACGGGATTATTCCTGATGAACGGCAGGCCTTTGAAGAGGTCCTTTCCCGGGCTGTGCCGGAATGCGATGTCGTCCTCCTTTCCGGGGGAAGTTCCAAGGATGACCGTGACATGACCGCCGCAGTGATTGCAGCGGTGGGCGAAGTGCTCGTCCACGGGATTGCAATCGCCCCGGGCAAACCGACTATCATCGGACAGATTGCAGGAAAACCGGTCTTTGGCCTGCCGGGCCACCCGGCATCGGCATTTGTCGTGCTTATTGCCATTGTCCGCCCGCTCATCGACCGGATGCTCGGCATCCCAAAACCCATCCAGCGGACGGTCAAAGCCACCCTCACCGCAAATATTCCCTCCCAGCGGGGGAGAGAAGAGTATGTCCGGGTCCGGGTGGAGAACGGGGTTGCAACTCCGCTCTTCGGCAAATCCGGGCTCTTAAATACCCTCATCCAGAGCGACGGGCTTGTCTGTATACCGGCCGGGTCCGAAGGACTTGAGCAGGGTAGCAGAAATCGAGGTGATCCTGTGGTAAAACGCTACCTGTCGGTCATGCCGCTAGACGATGCCCTCGCCCTCCTTGCCCGCGAGTTCCCCTGCATTCCCTCAACCGTGCAGGTTCCGCTGGAAGAAGCAACCGGCAGGATCACGGCAGGCCCGATCTTTGCCCGGTACTCGGTTCCGGAGATCCACCTTGCAGCCATGGACGGTATCGCGGTCCGCAGTGCCGATACAAGAGGGGCCTCCGAGCAGCACCCGGTCACCGCTTCCGTGCAGCCCGGGTGAATACCGGCAATGTCGTCCCTCCGGAGTATGATGCGGTCATCATGATCGAGGATGTCTGGGAAACAGACGGAGCCTATACGATCCGGAAATCCGCCGCACCCTGGCAGCATGTCCGCCCGGCGGGGGAAGACCTTGCCGAGTCCGAGATGGTGATGCCGTCGCATCACCGGATCCGGCCCCACGAGATCGGTGCCCTTGCCACGTATGGCATCACCCACCCGGAGGTCATCGCGGTACAGGATCGGACTTGTTCCCACGGGCAGCGAACTTGTCGCTGCCGGCACCCGCCCGGCTCCCGGGCAGGTCGTGGAGAGCAACACCGTGATGGCAAAGGCCATGCTCGAAGAGGCCGGGGCCACGTGCACCCGGTACCCGTTTGTCGAGGACGATCCGGAGAAGATCACGAAACGCCATTGCTACTGCGTGCAGGAGAACGATATCGTCATCGTCTCTGCGGGTTCCTCGGCAGGGACCAAGGACTTCACCGCAGACGTGATCGCGGAACTGGGCGAAGTGCTCGTCCACGGGGTTGCAATCAAGCCCGGAAAACCGGTCATCATCGGCAGGATTGACAGGAAACCGGTCATTCGGCCTGCCCGGCTACCCGCTCTCGGCCCTTACCGTGCTCCGCGAGATCGTCCTCCCGTTCCTCAGGAACTACGGGCTGATCGTCCCGGAACCGCAAATCATCCGGGCGCAGATCACCACAACCGCTTGCCAAGGATATCGGTTCGGACGAGTTTGTGCTCTGCACGCTCGGGAAGGTGGGCAGCCGCTGGGTGGTATCTCCCCAGTCCAAGGGAGCCGGTGTCCAGATGAGCGGCGTGCGGGCCAATGCATACATCCGGGTCCGCCGGGCATCGGAAGGGTTCGATGCGGGCGGGGAGGTGGATGCCCGGCTGATGGTGCCGGCACCCGAAGCAGAAAATGCCCTCCTCATCACCGGCAGCCACGACCCGGTCATCGACTACCTTGCCGACCTTATCCGCCCGCAGGGAGTCACCCTCCTCTCGACGCACGCGGGCAGCATGGGCGGTATCCTTGCCCTGAAAAAAGATGAGTGCCACGCGGCACCGACTCACCTGCTTGCAGATGACGGGAGTTATAACACCGCATACCTGGAAAAATTCCTGCCCGGAACCGATGTCGACCTCATCTGCATCGCAGGACGGCAGCAGGGGATCGTCTCACGGGACGGCTTGCGCTGGGCGATCTCGCCGGCCGGCCAGTTCGTCAACCGGCAGAGAGGCTCCGGCACCCGGATGCTCCTCGATTATGAGCTGAAGAAAGCAGGTATCGACCCCGCGACCATTCCGGGGTACGAGCGGGAGGTAACCACCCATATTGCGGTCGCCCTTGCCGTAAAGAGCGGGGAGGCGGACGCGGGAATGTGCGTATACAGCGCTGCAAAAGCCCTCGGTCTTCCGTTCATACCCGTTGCACAGGAACGGTACGAGCTTGCCTTCCGCAGGAAACATGCCGATGACCCGCGCCTCAAGGCACTTATCGGTGCAATCCGCTCGACGGCGTTCAGGGATACCCTCACCCGGCTTGGAGGATACGACACTGCAGAGACCGGGCGGGTACGGCCGGCCCGGTAAAACGGGGCGGTGCAATTGCCCGGTGGGTCACCGGTGCCAGCCCATAACATCCGGATGATGCAGTTCCGGTACGCGCATACAAATGGCAGGGTACCTGAATCATCCCATTTTTTTTAAAGTTTATCCACAATACATGATAATTTGTGCAGGTTCACAATTCAGGGTTGATTTTTTTGTTGGAGCAACTCATATCCCCCGCATTTCCTGAACAGGAACAAGACCCCGTATCCGGGTCCCTTTCGTTTTTCCTGCGGTTATTACGTGAAACCAGAAAAAGTTAAACACCTATGCCTCAAAAAAAGGTTATGGTTAAACTTCAATCATTAACCACCCTGTAAATTTGGAAATCTTTAACTAACTTGCTGAACAACAATAGAAATTACGACGACAAGTGTTGTGATACGCATGGCGTTTTCTGTACATATTAACATGGAGCAATGCACCGGTTGTGGCAACTGCGTCATTGCATGTCCGGTTGATGCTCTCGAGCTGCATACCGTGGACCCGGCAACCAAGGAGAAGATCTACGCGGTCAGGAACGGCAAGTCCGTTCACCTTGATGTCAAGGCTGAACTCTGTGCCGGCTGCGGTGTCTGTGTCAATGCCTGCCCCTACGATGTGATCCGTCTCTCGGGAAAAGGAGAGATGAGTGCCCGTCCGAGGTCTGAAGTGAGGAGTACCATGACAAAGAACATTACCCTTAACCTGATCTCCGGAAGGACCATCCAGCAGGGCGTTGCAATCGAAAGCGGCAAGGAAAAGCCCTCGTACCGCACTGCCTGCGGGATCATCGAGATGGACAACGTTGACTTAAAAGAACTCGGCGCATGGAAGAACACCAACGTCAAGGTCACCAGCGAATACGGCAGCGTCATTGTCAAGGCGATCGAAGCCACGCAGGGACCTCACCCGGGCGTTGGCTTTATCCCCATGGGCCCATGGGCAAACTCAATTGTCAACCCCAACACCTACTCAACCGGTATGCCGACCTTCAAGGGCACCCCGGTCACGGTCGAAGTTGCCATCAACGAGCCGATCCTTCTCGGCATCGAACTCGTCCAGAAACAGTGCGGGGTGAAAGTAGGATGACCAAGACTATCACTGATGTAATCTGCCCGTTCTGCGGAACCCTCTGCGATGATATCGAAGTTGTTGTTTCCGATGACGGCAAGACAACTCCTCGAAGTCAACAATGCCTGTGTCATCGGGACCGAGAAGTTCCTGCACTCCCAGGCAAGCGACCGGGTCACCCGCCCCGGATGCGCCAGGATGACGGCACCTGGAAGGAGATCTCCTATGATGAGGCAGTCGACTACACCGCCCAGATGCTCGCAAAGGCAAAAAAGCCCCTGATGTACGGCTGGTCCTCCACCAACTGCGAGGCCCAGAGCGTGGGCAACGAGATCGCCGAGATCTCGAAGGCCTGCTGTGACAACACCGCAGCCGTCTGCCACGGCACCACCCTGATTGCCGTGCAGGATATCGGTCTCCCGACCTGTACCCTCGGCGAGGTCAAGAACCGTGCCGACCGTGTCATCTTCTGGGGCTGCAACCCGGCACACGCCCACCCCCGCCACATGTCCCGGTACTCCATCTTCCCCCGCGGTTTCTTCACCGGCAAGGGACAGATGAGCCGCAAGACTGATCGTCGTCGACCCCCGTGTCACCGACACCGCCAAGATGGCCGATGTCCACCTCCAGGTCGAGCAGGGCAGGGACTACGAACTCCTAAATGCACTCCGTGTTGCAGCTCAAGGGCGAGTGGCTCCCCGATGTCGTTGCCGGTATCCCGAAAGAGAAGATCCGCGAGGCTGCAGACATGATGAAGAGCGGCCGCTTCGGTATCATCTTCTTCGGTATGGGTGTCACCCAGTCCCTCTCCAAGAACCACAACATCGACATCGCCATCTGCCTGACCAAGGACCTCAACGAGTACACGAAATTCTCGATCATGCCGATGCGGGGCCACTACAACGTGACCGGCTCCGGCGAAGTCTTTGCCTGGCAGTTCGGGTTCCCGTACTGCAGTCGACCTCTCCCGCGGACTTTGCCCGCTACAACCCGGGCGACACGAGCTCGATCGACCTCCTCAACCGCGGCGAAGTCGACGCCATGTTCACCATCGGCAGCGACCCCGGTGCACACTTCCCGATCAGCGCTGTCAAGCAGATCGCGAAGATGCCCTCGGTCTGCATCGACCCGCACCTGACCCCGACCACCGGGATCTCCGAGACTCCACGTCCCGGTCGCCTTCAACGGTGTCGAGACCGGTGGCAACTGCTATCGTATGGACAATGTCCCGATCGACTGCCGCAAGGTTGTCGAACCGCCCGAGGGCATGCTCACCGACGAGCAGTTCCTCATCAAAGTCCGCGACCGGTTAAAGACAACTCAAGGGGGCTGCATAAATGTCAGAATATATCATCAAGAACGGCCATGTCTTTGACCCGGTCCAGGGCATCAAGGGCGACAAGAAGGATATCGCAATCAAGGACGGGAAGATCGTCGACAAGGTCGGCTCCGGTGCAAAGGTCATCGATGCCACAGGACAAGACCGTCATGGCAGGCGCCGTGGAGATCCACGCCCACATCGCCGGCCCCAAGGTCAACCTCGGCCGCATCTACCGGCCCGAGGACAAGCTCTTCGAGCTGCACGCCCACGAAGGGCATGGAGCGGATGGGCGGCGGGGCATCGATCCCGACCACCTTCAAGACCGGCTACGAGTATGCCAAGATGGGATACACCACCGCCATGGAAGCAGCAATGCCCCCGCTCTTCTGCCCGCCACGTGCACGAGGAGATCCGCGACACCCCCATCATCGACGAAGGCGCATTCCCGGTCTTCGGCAACAACTGGTTCGTCCTCGAGTACCTCAAGAACCAGGAGATCGAGAACACCGCAGCCTATATTGCCTGGCTGCTCCGCGTCACCAAAGGGCTATGCGTGTCAAGGTCGTCAACCCCGGCGGCACCGAAGCATGGGCATGGGGACTGAACTGTCTCACCGTCAACGACCCGGTCCCGTACTTCGACATCACCCCCGCAGAGATCATCAAGGGCCTCATCGAGGCAAACGAGTACCTCGGCCTCCCGCACTCGATGCACATCCACCCGAACAACCTCGGGAACCCCGGATGCTACGAGACCACGCTCGACACCTCGAAACTTGCAGAGGGTATCAAGGCCAAGAACAAGTTCGGCCGCGAAGCGGTCCTGCACTCCACCCACCCCCAGTTCCACTCCTACAAGGGAACCAACTGGGGCGACTTCGAGTCCGGTGCAAAGGAAGTCACGGACTACGTCAACAAGCAACAAGAACATCACCATCGATACCGGTAACGTCACCCTTGACGAGACCACCACGATGACCGCTGACGGCCCGTTCGAGCACCACCTCACCGGCCTCAACCACCTGAAGTGGGCCAACTGTGGATGTCGAACTCGAGACCGCAGCCGGTGTCGTGCCGTACATCTACAGCCCGAACATCTCGGTCTGTGCCATCCAGTGGGCAATCGGTCTTGAAATCCCCTTTATGATAAAGGACCCGATGCGCTGCTACATCACCACCGACCACCCGAACGCAGGACCGTTCACCCGGTACCCCCGCGTCATCAAGTGGCTCATGAGCAAGAAGGCCCGCGATACGCAGCTCAACACCTTCAAGCACAAGGACAAGGTCCTCTCCCAGACCAGCATCGGCAGCCTCGACCGCGAGATCTCGCTCTACGAGCTCGCCCAGATGACCCGTGCCGGCCCGGCAAAGTCCCTTGGCCTTGGTGCACATGTGCGGCGGCCTGAAGCCCGGCATGGATGCGGATGTTGCCGTCTACAACTTCAACCCCGACAAGCCGGTGGCAGACCCCGAAGATATCGAGAAGGCATTCTGCACGCTGTGCAGCCGTCTTCAAGAGCGGTGTCGCAGGTTGTCAGCAACGGCGAGATTGTCAGCAACGGCAACAAGCGCACGCTCTGGGTCAATGCGAAGGTCAAGGAGAACCCGCAGGTCGTGCGTGATATCAACGAGAAGTTCCTCAAGTACTACAGCATGACGCAGAACAACTACGAAGCGCTCGGACACCACTTTGTCCCGAACCCGTACGCCCTTGAGGTCGATGCAACCAAGTGTAGGTGAAGAAAGATGGAAACTGTAACCATTACCATGAAAAACGCCGCCTGCACTGTATCTCGAGGCGGACACATCTAACCCCCGATGCATTCGCAGGCAAGACTGCAGCCCAGATCGCAGAACTTCCCGTGTTCATGAGGGCAACGACCACTCAACACTCGGCAAGTATTTCGACGTCAGCGGCGATGCAGGTGCAACTGCAGCAGACACGAAGATCATTGTCAAAGGCGATGTGCAAGAAGGTCAAGTACCTCGGCTTCAAGATGAGCGCCGGGGAGATGGTCATCGAAGGCAACACCGACCTGTATGTCGGGGCCTGGATGACCGGCGGCAAACTCCTCGCCAAGGGCAATGTCGACGCCTTCGCGGCAACCGCCATGAAAGGCGGCGAGCTGATCATCGAAGGCAATGCCGGCAACTATCTCGGCGCTGCATACCGTGGCGACTGGAGAGGCATGTCCGGCGGCAAGATCCTTGTCAAGGGCAATGCCGGCTCTGATATCGGCATGTACATGATCGGCGGCGAGATCATTGTCAACGGCAATGTCGATGTCCACGTCATGACCCATGCAGAAGGCGGCAAGACCATCATCAAGGGCAATGCCAAGAGCAAAGTCGGCGGCCAGATGGTCGATGGCACTATCTATTGTCTTTGGCTCCATCGAGGTCATGATGCCCGGCTACAAGCCCAATGGCGAAGTCGAGCTCGAAGTCGACGGCACCAAGGCAAAGTTTGCCCACTTCATCGGTGACATGGGCGAGCGCCACAAGAAGAGGAAAGGCGTGGTCGTGTACGGCAACCTGTATAAAAAGATCTAATCCCTTTTTTTTAAGTACCTGCTTTCATACATCTCAACATCAAGACAGATAGTGAAATTTCCCTATGATAAGCAATCAAAAAATATTTTTGACAGCCGGGTATCACCATGAGAATGTCTGATCCTGGAAACCGGATCTCTATCGAATAACCCTGATGCGCTCATAAGAAATCATTGTTTTTTTAATAAATATCCGGCATTTGATTTTCATAAAAGGTAAACAGATCCCATGGCGGTGCAGGATACGAGGGACTGATTCTACCCACCGTTATTCATCAGTTTTTTCACTTTTTTCAGCACCCTTAAATACCGAAAAATCAGAAATTTCCTTGTTCGAGGTTAGAACATGGATTTCAAATACGTACCAACCACGTGTCCGTATTGCGGAACCGGGTGCGGCTTCAACCTTGTTGTCGTGGACAAGAAGGTTGTCGGCGTCCAGCCCTGGCAGCGCAACCCGGTCAACGAAGGCAAGCTCTGCCCCAAGGGAACCTATGCCCATGAATTCGTCAACAGCCCTGACCGGTTGACCAAGCCGCTCATCAAGAAGGATGGGAAGTTTGTCGAGGCCAGCTGGGACGAGGCATACAAGCTGATCGCTGAGAATTTCAAGAAGTACCAGGGTGAACAGAGTGCCTGCCTTGCTTCTGCCCGTGTCTCCAACGAAGAGAACTACCTGATGCAGAAGTTTGCCCGTGCGGTCTTCAAGACCCCCAACATCGACCACTGCGCCCGTCTCTGCCATGCTTCGACGGTCGTCGGTCTTGCCGGTGCATTCGGGTCCGGTGCAATGACCCAGTCGATTGCAGACATTGCCGAATCAAAGTGTCTCCTTATTATCGGCAGCAACACGTTTGAGACCCACCCGCTGATCGGTCGCCGCGTTATGCAGGCAAAGGCGAAGGGTGCGAAAGTCATCTACGCAGACCCGCGGCTCACCCCGACCGGGAAGCAGGCAGACCTGCTACCTGCCGTTTTACTCAGGAACCGATGTTGCCATCTTAAACTGCTTCATGCAGCAGATCCTCAAGAACGGCTGGGAGAACAAGGACTTCATCAAGAACCGGACCAAGGATTTCGAGAAGGTCAAAGAGATCGTGATGAAGGATGCCTACAGTCCGGAAAACGTCTCGAAGATCAGCGGTATCCCGGAAAAGGACCTCATCACTGCGGCAGAGTGGTTCGGGAAATCCGGCCAGTCCGCGATCCTCTACTCGATGGGTATCACCCAGCACACCACCGGTGTCGACAACGTCAAGTCGATTGCAAACCTCCAGATGCTGACCGGCAACCTCGGAAGACCCGGCACGGGTATCTGCGCACTGCGTGGCCAGAACAACGTGCAGGGCGCCTGCGACATGGGAGCACTCGCAAACGTGTACTCCGGGTACCAGGCAGTCATCGTCCCCGAGATGAAGAAGAAGATGGAAGACGCATGGGGCTGCGAGATTGCCGAGGGCAAAGTCGGTCTCACCGTCACCAAGCTGATCAATATCCTTGCCGACGAACCCGGCAAGGTCAAGTGCGTCTATATCATGGGTGAGAACCCGATGATCTCCGACCCGGACCTCCACCACGTCGAGAAGGGCATTGAAGAACGTCGAGTTCATGGTCGTGCAGGATATCTTCCTGACCGAGACCGCCCAGTTTGCCAACGTTGTCCTCCCGGCTAGCCTGCTATGCCGAAAAGGACGGCACCCAGACCAACACCGAACGCCGCGTCCAGAAGTGGAGAAAGGCACAGGACCCGCCCGGCGAGGCAAAGGCAGACTGGCAGATCATCTGCGAACTCGCCAAGCAGCATGGGATACGAGAAGCAGTTCCCGTACAAGAGCGCAGAAGAGATCTTCACCGAAATTTCGAAGGTCACCCCGTCCTATGGCGGGATGGATTATGCACGGCTCGAGAAGCCCGAAGCCCTCCACTGGCCCTGCCCGACCAAGGAGCACCCGGGAACCCCGATCCTGCACAAGGAGAAGTTCACCCACCCGGACGGTCTTGGTATCTTCACCCCCATCGAGTTGAAGTACCCCGGCAGAAGTACCGGACAAGGAATACCCGCTCATCCTGACCACCGGGCGCTGCATCTGGCAGTGGCACACCGGTACCATGACCCGCCGCTCCGAGAATCTCGAGCGCGAGGAGCCCACGGGCTGGGTTGAGATCAATCCCGAGGATGCAAAAGCACTGGGCATCAAGGACAAGGAGATGGTCAAGGCGATCACCCGCAGAGGTGAGATTACGATCGGCGCCCGTGTCACCAACGACATCAAGAAGGGTGTTGTCTTCATCCCGTTCCACTATGTTGAATGTGCAGCAAACATGCTCACCAACAATGCACTCGATCCGGTTGCAACGATCCCCGAGTTCAAGGCCTGTGCTGTAAGAATTGAGAAGATCAAGGAGGCCTGAACATGGCAAAGAAAGGCGATATGCTCTACGCGTGGACCAATGACGCAGATATCAAGAAGAAGGCCGAACTCGGTGGTGCAGTCACCGCACTCTGGAAATATCGCGCTCGAGTCAAAGGCCGTCGATGCAGTCCTTGTCATCACCAAGGGAACTGACCTCTACGATGCACAGCCGGTCCTGATCACGGACCCCAAGGACCTTGCAAAGACTGCCGGTTCACTCCACTGCGGTACCCTCCTCCTGCCCGAAACTCATCAAGAAATACCTCGACGGCGCCAAGGACATGAAGATCGGTGTCACCGTCAAGGGCTGCGATGCGATGGCGTTCTACGAACTGGCCAAGCGCAAGCAGATCAACCTCGACAACATCATCATGATCGGTGTCAACTGCGGTGGGTCGGTCAGCCCGGTCCTTGCCCGCAAGATGATTGCCGACAAGTACGGCGTTGACCCGAACATGGTCCACAAGGAAGAGATCGACAAGGGCCAGTTCATCATCGAGTACGAAGGCGGCCACAAGGGTATCTCCGTCGACGAACTCGAAGAGGCAGGCTATGGCCGGCGCAGCAACTGCCGCCGCTGCAAGATGAAGATCCCCCGCCAGGCAGACCTTGCCTGCGGGAACTGGGGTGTCATCGGCGACAAGGCCGGAAAGGCCACCTTCGTTGAGGTCTGCTCCGAGAAGGGTGCAAACCTCCTCAACGGTGCCGTCAAGAACGGCATCCTCGCAACCGAGGCAGCCAACCCCAAGGGTCTTGAGATCCGCGGAAAGGTCGAAGGTGCCATGCTCAAGCTCGGCGACAAGTGGCGCAAGCACGACTTCGAAGCACTCGGCGAAGGCAAGGACCGCTTAAAGAAGATCATGAGCGAGACCTCACGCTGCATCAAGTGCTACTCGTGTATCGAGGCCTGCCCGATCTGCTACTGCGTGGACTGCACGACCAAGAACCCGGCCTATGTCAAGCCCGGCGAACTTCCCGCCGAACTTCATGTTCCACCTGATCCGGTTCGCCCACATCGCAGACTCCTGCGTGAACTGCGGCCAGTGCCAGGAACTCTGCCCGGCAGAGATCCCGAACGCGCTCTTCATGCACGCCCAGCAGGTCGAACTCGAGAAGATGTTCGGCCACGTCCCGGGTGTCAACATGGAACTCCCGCTCATGGCGTATGTTGAGGAGAAAGACGGAGCGCGGCCGGCTCCACAACACCGGCAGCGACATGATCTACGAGAACGTGTTCAATCCCTTTACCAAACACTAAATCTATCTTTTTTTTGTCTATTACCCGGTTGTCACTCTCACCCTCATGTGCGGTTATGGGACAACAAAATGGCCGACATGAGTGAATCCGGTCTGTTGAAACGAAGAGGAACAGGAGTTCACTAAAGAATAATGAAAATCCATACTATTGCGAGGAACCCCTGCCTCAGGGCCTCTCTTAGGCACGGCAGGGCAAGGTAGTTTCAGCACATTTCCGTCATTGATCCGCCGCACAGGAAGCCCCGTCGGGGGCGGCGGCACAATCCTATGGGGGTTTGGGGCTAAGCCCCATTAACTCACTCTATCAAAAAATCGAATTTTCATGGGAAACGAATATGAACCGACGCGGTTCACACCGGGTCTATGAAAAACTTGAAGGTACGAGAGTCCCCGCTTCATGGCCTCCCGCAAGACAGCGGGGTGAGGCTGCATTCATCGTATTCAGGTGTATGGTGTGCAAAAATACACTCGTGAATGCAACCAAAATCAACCAGAGGCAGTTAACTGTTGCACTCTATTAGAACGACTTATAATTACTCCTCACCCACTATTTCCTGACATACGGTGATATGGATGAACGATATCGTTTCAGGAATCACGCAGGCATTCAACCTGATTATCACGCTTAATCCGGAAGTCCTGCATATCGCAGCCCTCTCGGTATACATATCCCTTGCAGCAACCCTCCTTGCCGCATGTATCTCCATACCCCTTGGAGGATTGATCCATTTCCGCGAATTCCGTGGCAAGCGAATCCTCAAAGTGATCATCCAGACACTCTATTCAGTCCCTACCGTCGTAGTCGGCCTGCTTTTGTATCTCATGCTCTCACGAAGCGGTCCCCTCGGGTTTTTTGGCCTTCTTTTCACGCCGGAAGGTATGATTGTCGGGCAGATGATACTCATCATTCCCATCACAACAGGTCTTGTAATCGCTGCACTCAGCGGGATTGACCGGAATATCAGCGACACCCTGATATCTCTCGGCGCAACAGAATTCCAGAGTATAACTCAGATCGTAAAAGAAGCCCGGCTGGGTATCCTCAGTGCGGTCATTCTTGCATTCGGGAGAGCCATCTCGGAAGTCGGGGTTGCGATGATGATTGGAGGAAACATTGCCGGCCAGACACGGGTGCTGACTACTGCTATCGCCCTCCAGACGGGCATGGGAGACTTCGGGTTTTCTATCGCGCTCGGTATTATCCTCCTCGTAATTGCACTTGTTGTTGTCGTATCCATGAATCTCATCACTACGGGACTGTCGCCTGAACACCAGGAAGTAATGGGAGGACCCCGGACATGATCAAAATATCCGGTCTTTCATGGCAGGCCGGTGAACGGAAAATTCTTGAAGATATCAACCTGGATATCCGGCGCGGCGAGATCCTCACGCTCATCGGTCCTTCCGGCAGTGGCAAGACTACCCTGCTGCGGCTGGTTGACCTTCTTGAGCGACCCACTGCCGGCACGATCATCTTCGACGGGCAGGATACTGACGATACTGAGCAGGTACGCCTCGCCATCCGGCGACGCATGGCCATGGTCTTCCAGAAATCCGCGGTGCTCAATACCACCGTGGCAGAAAATGTGGCATTCGGCCTGAAATTCCGCGGCGAAGACCGGGCAGAGATCCCACAGCGTGTCACATCAGCGCTGGAACTGGTCGGGCTTTCAGGGTTTGAAAACCGCAGGGCAGTCACCCTGTCCGGTGGCGAGATGCAACGCGTGGCAATCGCACGGGCAATGGTCACCGAACCGGAAGTACTGCTGCTGGATGAGCCCACGGCAAACCTCGACCCGATCTCAACGGAGATCATCGAAGATTTGCTCATCCGGATCAACAGCCGGATGAAGACAACGATCCTGTTCTCAACGCATGACATGGTCCAGGGCCAGCGCCTTGCACATCGCATGGGCGTGATCATGAACGGGCGTCTTGCACAGGTGGGCACACTCCACGATATCTTCTACCAGCCAAATGGAAAGGAGGTTGCACGGTTTGTCGGCATCGATACCATCTTAAAAGGCGTGGTAAAGTCCAATGAGCAGGGTCATGCCACGGTTGCAATCGGCAATGCCGGTTTCGAAGTGGTCACTTCCTGTCCCGCAGGTAAAAAAGTTGTACTCTATATCCGGCCTGAGGAAGTCACGATCTCAATCCCTGACGGAGCCAAAAAGACCAGCGCCCGCAACCAGCTTACCGGGACCATTACAAAACTGGTGTCACTCGGGCCATTTATCCGGGTTACCGTAGACTGCGGAACACCCATCACTGCCCTTATCACTACCCGCTCCTGCGGGGAACTTGGGCTTTCAGCAGGTATGACCGTTATTGCGAGTGTCAAAGCGTCCGCAATTCATGTCCGTGCTGATGCAGCGTAAGAGAGGTTCAATAAATTTATCTGGTTACCATCGAAACAGTCAATGAGATGCGCTATGGCTGAACTGCTCACAGATCTTCTGATTTACGTGGGTATCGGGATCATCACATTTACCATTGGTATGATCCTCGGGTACCAGTTACTGATCATGTACTATACGAAACGATTCATGGTGATAGCTGCTCAGTGTTCCGACGCAGAATCCGTTATACCGATGATAGACGAACTCGCGAGGGAGACATAAAAGCGGGGTAAAAAAGATGGTAGACGTTGTTAGTTATACCTTAATCAGCATCACCTGCTTCTGCTTCGGGCTTATCGTCAGTTTTCAGGTTGCGCATATCCATTACTGCCGCAAACTCACCACGCTGGTGCGCCGCTCAATATCCACAAAAACGATTGCACCGGTACTGGCAGAATACGAAATGCTCAGCGCCAAAAAATAATAACCTCTTTTCTCTCCATATTCTTCCCTTTTTACCCCATCAGAGATGGTTAATACGAAGATCGCCAATAATTAGGTAATGCGCTGCACAACACTTGCCAGCGGGAGCAAAGGCAACTGCTTTTTTATTGAAGGGGATAGTGGCGCACTGCTCATCGATGCGGGACTGAGCGCCAAAGAGATACTCGTGCGCATTGAAGCCGCCGGACTGGATGCCGGCAAAATCAGTGCGGTGCTGGTCACCCATGAGCATGGCGATCATATCCGGGGGCTGGACGTGCTCATCAGGAAACTCAACATCCCTGCGTATGCAACGGAGGGGACCCTGCATGATTTCCTGCACTACCGGCGTACATCGGCAAAGCCGGTTGACTGCCGGGTATGCAGGTATGACGATGAGTTCACGGTCGGGGATTTTTCCATTGAACCGTTTGCCACATCGCATGACGCTGCCGAACCCTGCGGGTTTGTTGTTCGACAAAACGGCCTGCGGTTCGGGTACTGCACCGATACGGGTATACTGACACCCACAATGATCGACCGGCTCCGGTGTTGTGATGGGGTTGTGCTCGAGAGCAATCACTGCCCGGATATGCTCGCCAACGGGCCGTACCCTGAATCCTTAAAGCGGCGGATCCGCTCAAAGCGGGGGCATCTTTCCAACCCGGATGCCGCTGCCGGACTGCAGGCACTGGGAAAAGATGTGCCACTGGTGATCCTCTCACACTTAAGCGAGACCAACAACACCCCGGAGAGGGTGACGGTTAGTGCACGGGCAGGGCTTGGGCTCTTCTATGACGACGCGAAGGTGATTGTTGCCACCCAGTGCGGTACAACCAAAGCCTGCCCGCAACACCTGTCGTTGTGAGAAAATCTGAAAAAATTATTTGAATGCTGAATCAAGCGCTTCGTTAAGTTCCAGGAACCCGTATGGCTTTACGATAACCGCGGCATACCCGAATGAGCGGTAGTCAACAATCATCGGGTTTGTGGAGTACCCGCTGGAGATGATGCCCTTAACCGATGGATCGAGGGCTGCAAGTTTTGGCATGGTCTCCTGTGCACCCATTCCCCGGGGAATCGTGATATCAAGAATCGCCGCATCGAAAGGTGTCCCTGCATTCAGCGCATTCCGGAACAGTTCAATAGCTGCTTCACCATTCAGTGCAACTTCAACATCATAGCCGAGGAAACTGAGCATCTCACCGGTTGCAGAAAGAATGGCCTCCTCATCATCCATCAGGAGAATCTTCTTCTGTGCGGGTTCTGCCTTTTTCACCGGGGTTATGGCTTTCTGGAGCGGTTTTGGACTTGCCGGAGCATGCTGTGCCGGGAGGTGCAGGAGTACTTCCGTGCCGGTTTCTGTGCCGGACCTGATATCCAGCACACCACCCGACTTACGGATCATTGATTCAGCAACGGAAAGGTCAAGAGCAAAAGCAAGGGATGAACCGGGCCTGAAGATATCCACGAGTGCATCAGGGGGGATGACCAGTTTTGGCGCGTCCAGGGTAATCCTGATATAATCACCCGGCTGAACCGCCCGGACCTCTGCGGTGCCGGCATGGATGTTCTGTGCAGACACACGGATCGTTCCGCCCTCTGCCATGGAGCTGTCGAGAAACAGGAAGAGGTCGTCGATCATCATCCGCACAAGATCCTCATCCAGCGGCACTTCCCAGAGGTCGGAAGGAATTGCAAACTCGCAGTTCACCCCCGTGCCCCGCACAGATGATGCACCAACATTCCTGATCAGTGCCGCCAGGTCGGTGATTTTTCCCGGCAGGCTGTCTCCACCCGAGAACTGTCAGGAGTTGTTCCGATAACTCACGGGCCCGGAGCAGGCTGTCTTCGGCACGATTCAGGCGGCCGTACCCGGTGCCCGTCTCATCCAGCTCCATCTTTGCCAGTCTGGATATTTGCGAGCACCGATGAGAGAATATTGTTGAAATCGTGGGCAACGCCCCGTACCATCAGGTTGAGCAAGACGAGTTTTTGGGTACGCAATGCCTCGGAATCTTTTTTCCGGCTCTCTGCTGCGTCTTTAAAGGTGAGAACAACACCCATCCGCTCGCCGTCGCTGTCAATAATGGGTTCGGCATAGCTCACAAGTTCAAGCGGATTTCCGGATCGGGATTGTACCGGGATGGTTCCCAGGGGTTCTTGTGCAGTGCCGGAAGATGCCATGGATTTTAAGGATGCATCCAGCCTCCGGGCAATTGACGGATCATTACTGGCAAATACTTCACCGATGGATGCCCCGACAGCATCATTTTCCTCCCGGGCGAGCATCTGAAGGGCGGGTTCATTGATAATCACGATCTTAAGGTCCCTGTCTGCCGTGATTACCCCCTCTTCGGAACTAACCATGACCTCCTCTTCATCGTTAAGGTCAATATCCAGCGAGTCGGTGGCGAGTTTGCGTTCGGTAAGTTCGATAACGTGCAGGAGCCGCTGGAGCTGGGCATTGGTCTTTTTGAGGCTCTGCAGTGCGTTGTGCGATAACCGCTTCGTGATGGGCACGGAACTTTTTGTTTTCATCCTCTGACAGATGGAGCTTCTTTTCCGCATCCAGCCGGTACCCTGCTGATTCAAGGGCGATCCGAATTTCCCGTTCATCGAATGGTTTCAGTATATACCCGTACAAGCCGGGGTGCGTATCCATTGCATGCCGGGCATCATCTTCGGAGGATGCGATTAAAATAACCGGGTTTCCGGTTTTTGTGCGGATCTGTTCTGCCGTCGCGATGCCATCCGGTTTACCCGGTATCGTAAGATCGATAAGCGCTATTACCGGGTCACCCGACGCTGCACGTCCAATGGCAGCTTCCCCTCCCGATACGGAGGCAGAAACACTATACCCGTTCTGTTTGACCAGGGTTGAAAGTTCCGCTGCCTGTGCGGGGTCATCAATAACAATTATCACCGGGAGTCTGGTCATAGGCTCACACCTGACCGTATCCGTTCCGTCCTTTGAAAACACAATCCAGATCCATATCTCATTTGTCGCACCCTTTACTGATTCTTAAATTTCAGCAGTTTCACGCAGTACTGGTCGATCGAATCGATTATCGCTTTTTTCGCCTGCTTGACCTTCTTTTCATCGTCAGACAGGAAATCATGCGCCACATACTCAAGCAGGGTCACATAGTAATGCTGGGGACCGAACTTCACCTTGATCTCGTCCAGGCAGGCCATTGCCTCATACTGTTTGCCACTCATCAGCTCGAACGCAAAATCGAGAAGCACAAGTGCAGTCTGGGGCATATTCTTTATGAGCGCCAGTTTCCTGAACCGGTAATACGTCTCGACCCGGGCAGTCATAACCGAAAGTTTCATGCCGTAATAGAGGGGTTCGAGATCATTGGGGTACTGCTGGGTCATCTGCTTGACTACACCGGCCACGCCCCCGGCGTCACGCCGGTCGAGTTTGAGCTTGTAGAGTTCCCGCAGGAAATACATATCATTCGGGAACCGCCCGATCGCGATGCCGAGCAGTTCTTCCCTGATATCACTGTTACCATCACGGGAGGCCTTCTCAAGACCGATCCTGATAAGCTCCCGTTCGCTCGGGAACCACTCAATGGACTGCTTTACCATGAACCAGAAGATCTTGTTGATGCGGGGATCGTCAACAATATCAAGGTCCTTGAGCCGGTTGATCGGCGGGTTCATGCGGATTAACTCTATCATCTGCTCGCGGGCAGAGAGCGACATCTGGTTGGGGCCACGGACCGTTCCGGTTGAATCAGTAACTGAACCCTGCTGGGTAGAGAGGACAAAATAGCAATACGCTATCGAAGGGCAGATGATCGCATCAATATTCCGGTGGGGTTTGAGTTGATCGATTGCATCGGCATATTTGCCGGTATTGATCATCTTTAAGCCCAGCATGATGTCATAGACCGTCCGCCCTTTCTTCTTTCGCTTGATCCGTATGGCATGGTCGAACAGTTTCTCGACAAACGGTATATCGGTGGACCGTTTGCTGAAATCAAGAACCCGTACGGTGATAGTATCGATAAATTTGTCGTAGAGATCATCGTTTATATCGGGAAGGGATTTTTCAAGGGTTGTGATGAGGTTGCCGTAGAAAACAGGAATATTGGCATCAATTTTATCGATATTTTTTTCAATGTAATCCAAAAAATCTTTTTTTATCTGGTCGAGCTTAATCCTGACAATCGCATCAGGCTGCCACTCTTTATCCATACTCCTAATTCACGTTGGAGCGTTATTAAATTTGTTAAAAAAATAGCAAAAAAGACCGAATTCATCTATGTCTTTTATAAAAAGCAGAGAATGACGGCATTCTGGCTTTAAAAAATAACAATATTAATCTCTGTACCAGCCAAACATCCGGGCGGGAAACGCACATGCTCTTTATGGATTTTTCCAAAACCTGCGAGAAACTGGACGGGATCTCCAGCCGGCTGGAGATGATCGATCTCATCAGCACCGTCCTGCCCACGTTATCTCCCGATGAGCTGCCGGTTTTTGTGCGGTTTATTATGGGGAGGATCTTTCCGGACTGGAGTGCCCGGAAACTCGGGATAGGTCCTAATCTCCTGTACGAGGCAATCGGGTATGTCGCAGGCATAAAAAAAGAGCAGGTGATCGAGAAGGTCAACCAGACAGGAGATGTCGGGCAGGCTGTTGAAGAACTGCTGATGGGAAAGTCGATGACCACGTTCTTTCACGAAGAACTGGATATGGTCCGCGTTGATCGCGAACTCATCGCCATCGCAGAGATGGAAGGGAAGAAATCCCAGCGGGAGAAACTGCTCGCAGTCCGGCGACTGCTGGGCAATGCCCACCCGCTCGAAGGCAGGTACCTGGCCCGGATCATGCTCGAAGAACTCCGTATCGGGGTCGGCGAGGGCAGCGTGCGGGAAGCGATCGCAAGGGCATTTTCCGTGGATTCTGCCCTTGTCGAACATGCGATTCAGGCCTTAAATGACACCGGGGAGGTAGCCCGGCTGGCAAAGCTCGGCCCTGATGCACTCAGGGATGTTCATATTACCCAGTTCCACCCGGTCCGGATGATGCTCGCCCAGCAGGGGTCAATTGCTGATATGATCGCCGAGCACGGGGCGATTGCAGCAGAGTACAAATACGATGGTTCACGGTTCCAGTTCCATAAAAAAGGCAACTGGGCACGGATGTACTCCCGGCGGCTCGAGGATGTGACCGGGGCACTGCCGGATGTGATCCAGCAACTGCTCAGTGCAACCGATCACGATGTGATCATTGACGGGGAAGTCATTGCGATAAAAGATAAAAAGCCGATGCCCTTCCAGTCCGTGCTCCGCCGCTTACGGCGCCGCCACGATGTGGCAGAAGCAACAGGGATGATCGAGACTGGTGCCCAATGTCTTTGACATCCTCTGGCTTGACGGCGAGACCCTGATCGATCTCCCCCTGACGGAACGAAGGAAAAAATTAGAGAGCGTGCTGAAAATGTACATCGCTCCCCAGGTTGTCAGCAGTGATCCACTCGAGATCGAAAAGACCTATATCGATGCCCTCGTTGCCGGACATGAAGGGATCATGATCAAGGTGCCCTCTTCACCCTATTCACCCGGCCAGCGGGGTAAGAACTGGATCAAGATCAAACCCGAAGTGGACACGCTCGATCTCGCGGTCATCGGTGCCGAGTGGGGCGAAGGGAAGCGGGCACATGCATTCGGTTCGTTCCTTGTCGCCTGCCAGGATGAGGGCAGACTCATTCCGTTAAGCAGGGTTGCCACCGGCTTTTCCGAGGAGCAACTGGCAGAAGTATACGGGTTGCTCAAGGACACGGTCATTGCAAAGAGCGGAAAAGAAGTGACGTTTGAGCCGTCGCTGGTCTTTGAAGTGGGGTATTCAGAACTGCAGGCCAGTACGAATTACGAGGGCGGGTTTGCCCTGCGGTTCCCCCGGTTTATCCGGGTCCGCGATGACAAGGATATCACCGATATCGAGACGCTCGGCAGCATCCGGGACCGGTACAAACGGCAGGCAACTTCCGCACAGGCATACAAGGCCTAAAAGAGCGTTCTCTGGGTTTTCAGTTCCGGGATGAGCGTGCTGTGCTTCAGCCACGCACCTGCACCGAGCCGGGCGGATACCTGTGCAACAGCCACATCGAGTGACGGACAGGCAAGGGGCGGGGCGTTCATCGCTTTCCGGGTTGCCTCCCGGATCACCCATGTGCCGAGCGGTGCCCAGTAGTCACTCGATACATGGCGAATGATGATCACCCGGGCGCAGCGTCGTACGCTTTTAAGATATTCGCAGGCCGCAAGCCGTGCCGAGTAATACGCCCCGGATATGGGCGAGTAGCCTTTCTTTGTCATACCCTCCCGGTCCTGCACGATCACCGCCTCATCGCCAGCCCAGAGGGTCTGTTTTCCCCAGATCTCGATCATCTCATACTTCCAGTCGCCCGGGACAAGGATGCAGAGGATCCGGTTGCCGAAAATTTCACCGTCAAACAGGCGGATCTCTTCAATCGGGGGATACCGGGCAATCTCCTTTTTCATCTGTGTGGACAGGGTATCGTCAACAGCGGTGATCGCCCACCGGGTGGGAACAAATTTCCGCCGTTTGCCCAGCAGCCCGGCAGTCATCAGTTTGGTGATCTGGTAGACATCGATGTCAGAGTCCATCAGGGAAACACAGGCATCCGTTGCCGCAATATCCGTATCGGACGTGATCCGGTCAACGGCCCGTTCCACCCGGGCGCTGCCGATCACGTCCATATGTTTCACCGGGCCGGTGAACCCGACCGGGGCAACAGTGCCATCGAAGTCCAGGCTGAAGGCTACCGGTTTTGTAAACACCACATCGACATCGAGCGGGATGGTGGAGAGCGCAATCTCCTGCAGGTTGCCGGCGACAGCGTGCAGACCCGAATTCCCCCGGATCGTGCGGGCACGGATACCCACAATGTCCTCCATGCCGAGATTCTGCCGGATCCACTCAGGGGGATTGTCAGAATCGTTGATCAACAGGGGTCCGCCCTGCACATCGGGATACCCGTAACTGCCGATGAAGACCGAGGGGGAACTGCCCTGGTAACTCGTTGCGGGTTTTACCGCTACCTGTGCATGGAACCGGCTCATGATCGGGCAGCGGGCAAGACCACACATCCCTTTTCCCTTGCACTCCGCACACCGCATCATACCGGCACCGGTGTCTTGTCGGACGGGGGTCCTTTCGGGACCGGATTTGCGGTTGCAGTGCGTGCACTCATGATGACGGGTGCTGGAGTTCTATGGTTTTGACAATCCGGTTGTCTGAATCGGTAAATGAAACACGCCATCCCACATCATACCGTGCCCCGCATTCAGGGCAGATGAGAATCACCCGGTATACTTCCCGGGTGTCTTTTACCGGGTGCTCCTTGTTGGCGACAACTGAAACAAAGGACGTGTGAAACCCGTAGGTGTAGCCGCATGCCGGGCATACGCGGATTTCATCTGTTGGCTTAAGTGTGGTAATCTCCCCGGGTTCTGGCATAACCGTTACCTGATCCCCTTTTTTATGCAGGGGTTCATGATGAATTTTTCCTGCGGTTTACGGTATCACAGATGATCCCTGCTGCATTTTTCCTGCCGTTGATGGTCGCATGAACCTCGCGGAATGGGCGGGGGGTGAGTGCAACAGTTTCAAGAATTTTCTGCTCCAGGGTTTCCAGGGTCACTAACCGCCCGTCAATCCGGGTGCCTGCCCCGATATCTTCGATCTTTCTGGCATTGTTCTGCTGCTCGGGGTGGCTGGTGTCCATGATGATCAGGACAGGTTTTTCAAAGAGCAGGGCTTCGTGCAGCGTCGTGAGACCGCCGTGCACAATCGCAATCCGTGCCCGTGCAAGGTGCTCGTAGAGGTTGGGGACATAGCCATGGGAGATGAAATTGTCAGAAGAGTCCGGAAGGTTCGCACCCGTATAGAAGACATCAAAGTGCAGGTCTTTTCGCTTGTCAGCAATGGCTTTCAACATCAGGTACATCGGGAGTTTGTACGGTTCTCCCCCGAAACTGACAAAGATTGTTGATTTTTCATAGTGATACCGGGAAGGATCAAAGTCGTACAATGGCCCGGTAAAGGAATACCGCCCTTCTTCACCGTCCGGGACAACAATATTGTATTCACTCACGGTATCCGGTGCAGGGTAATCAGGGATGATCACCTGATCGGCGAGACGGATATACCGTCGTATCGAGAAATTGAGGAACTTCCATACACCGTTTGTCTCCCGTCCGGGCCCGTTGAAATGGTTCTGGTTGGTGATGAATACAACGGGGATTTTGCGCAACCGTGCGGCAAGGACACCCCCATACATGGTATCGCACACCACGCAGTCAAACTGGTGTTCGATGATGAGCCTTCGGACGCTGAGGGCGGAACGGATCATGTCGAGCACGATCCATTTCGAGTACCAGAGCGTCTTTTTGAGACTGAAAAAACCGTTTTCTCCTTCGAGGCAGACTTCCCGGGGAGTATAATGGACATAGGAGCACTGGTGCTGTTTCATGAAATCGTAGGATTTCCCGTAACCGGCAAAGTGGATGGTGTGTCCCTGCTGCTGCATGTAATGCCCGAGATGGAGACTGCGGGATGCATGCCCGAGTCCTTCACCACAGACGACAAAGAGGATTTTCATGAAACCTGCCACAGGGAATTTTGACGGCGAGATGATTACTGGTCCTTGTAATCTTCATACGGGGGTAATGCCACCTTATCAGATTCCTCTTCATCCGGGATTATGATCCATGCGATGATGTAGGCAAGGAGCCAGATTCCCCAGGTAAAGAGCGTCAGTACTGCCCATACCAGGCGTATGATCGTAGGATCAATCTCAAGGTACTCGCCAAGCCCCCCACAGACACCGCCAAGCATGCGCCGGGTTTTCGAACGGTACAGCCGTTTCATGACAGTAGTTTTGGAAGTCTGCTCCATTAAAAGTGATTGCCCGGAACAGGGACCGGTAATAACCGGACCCCAGCGGGAAATACCGGCCTGATATCTGAAAACGCTCTATCCATTTATACGAGCAGGCAGATACCCATGGAATATGAGTAGTGCTGACCCGATTCAGCTGCTCTCCGTCGGTATCGAAATTCTGATAGCGACAGGAGCAGTGTTCATTGCGGTAAAAAAGCAGAAGACGGCCGGGCAATTGCTGCCACATCCGGGCTTGTATGTGTGCTTCAATCTCTCGCGGATGGGTATGACCCGTTTACTGCCGGGATTGATGCGTACCTGTTCCTTGCCGCAAATATCGCGATGCTTATCGCTGTCTGGCTGATGATACAGGAAAAATAGCATTATTATACGCATCCGGTCTCGTGCCGGCATACCGGGAATGTGATCCTTTCGTTTTTGTGTGCCGGGATAAAACCAGGAATTTTTCACGGATATTAAATCGGAAGTATATTTACATTTTCCCCCTAAATTTTTAGAATGCGCGTTCCCCCGGCATCCCGCGGTTCATCCGGCCCAAATTCTCTCCTGATCCTTATCTTCCTGCTCTCCACAACACTCTTCTGCGGCATGGCGGGTGCCGAGACGATGGTCATAACCTGTCCCTACGGGCAGACCGACCCTGTCTGTCTCCCCTGGGGGGTTATCACGGTTTTTATCGATGAGTCAAGCGGCGGGGATCTGGGACAGCGGTTTGTGACCGGGGAGTATGAATGTAACTATGAGATGCTGAACTACAATACGCCCCGTCTCACAGGGTGTGAGAATATAATTAACTCTCCAGCAACAGTTACACTCCCCTTCACGATTCCCGACGGAGTAAACCTTTCACGTATGTACACCCGGCCATATATCTCATTTGATGGCCCTGGGGACAGTGCCGGTGGAACGAACCTTCCCGGTTGTGACGCAGTAGCCCCATGGTGGGGCTGCGAGGATCCCGTGTATTATATTAACGACGTGGAGATGACTGACTGGCAAGTGGGTAGCGGGGATTTTGGCCGCGTTGATCCGGCTATCCTGCACACTGGAGAAAATACACTCAAGATTCATTCAGAACCCTTATGGACATATATCGATTATCAGGGCTACAGCGGGGGACCGTTCTATCAGGGCTATGTCGAGATCGATCACCTCTATGTCACTCTTCAGACATACCTGGACCCGTCGGCAAAGCCGGAACTGCTCGACCTCACCATTACCCCGGAAATGCTGGTCACCGGCCATGACATCACCATCAGCCCGGTAGTCAAACCCGGAACTCCCGACTGGGAAATTCTCGGCATCTCCTACTACGTCACAGACATAAATACCGGCGCGCAGGAGTTGCACCGGGCCCTGCCGGATACCAGCAACCTGACCTTCCGTCCGGGTCCCGGTGCATATGGCCGGAAATGGCTGATCGCAAAGATGCACATACGGGATGGCCTGAGCGGGCACCAGGAGATCTCGGAGTTCAGGGTCCCGATCCATATCTACTTCGACAAGGGACGGTACCCGGACTTTGTTGATGATGACGGGAATGACAAGCCCAACTGGTTCGAGTAACTGGATGAAAGACGGGGCTGTGCCGGGGCTTGACGCTACAGTGACATATAATGCTACCGGTACCGGTTATGGCGTCAGTTTCCCTGACGGGTCAGTCGAACTTGAACCTCTGGCTGCAACGATGCACTACAACACTGCCATCGTTATCCCAAGCACTACGTTGAGCCCCACCGGAGAATCGTTCGGTGGACCGACCGTATCGGGCATTGACTGTGCTGCAGAAGTTGTCGCTCACGAGAATTACCATTCGTGGGTTTCGGAACAATGGACAACTGCGTGGAGCGGACTTACCGATTCTGATTATGATCCGTCACCCATCACATTTGACGGTAATCTGATGTATTATGATGATGCGCTTCCGGATATTTATGAGCTGAACGTATCATTAACAGACGAATTCTCATTAACTGATACTTATGAACTCAGGAACCTGAAGAGCCCTGTTTACTTTTTCTATGGCGATCAGGAGTACATGGCGATGCGGGCCGGGAACGGATCCCGCGGGATTCCCGAAAACGACTGGGGGTACCCGGGGAAACAGGCACCTCGCAACGATGGCATTGCCTTCAGCCCCCCGATTCGACAAAACTGTGCCGGCATGTGCGATATGGTCTCACAGGGCCTACCCGAGGGGGTATTGCCCGGGGTCATTGAAACTCCTGCCGATACCAATGGCAACTCGCTCTATGACACGCTCACTTCCAGCAATGATATCACGATTAATCGCACCGGCCTGTATGAGATAGCAGCGGTTCTGAGTGGGGGTGCCGGTCAGGAGGTTGTTTCAATCCAGCGGAACCAGTCAACATTTGCCACAGGTAACTATTCGATCGCATCCGTTTTTCCGGGAACGGATATTTCATCAGCAGGTATTGATGGTCCGTACACTATCACCCTGACATGGAGGCATGAGTACCAGGAGAATGGCGATCCGTCATTCATATCCTGGCAGACTACAGGCACATACGTCAGCACGGATTTCGAGCCGGTCAGTGCCGGGTTTGCCAGCACGGCAACGGCATCACCTGCCAGCAGGAATCTCTCTGCCGTCACCCCCCTCACCATCAACAAGGACGGGGAATACACCATTGAAGGGTACCTGCAGGACCCGGACGGGGTTCAGATCGCCTATGCGGCAGATACCGCGACATTCACTACGGGTGCCGCGAATGCGGACCTGGTATTTGATGGCAATGCGATTGCCGCCAACAACCGCGACGGAACATATGCGCTGGTAAACTTCCGGATCCTTGATACCGCCGGAACCACCATAAGCCGGCTTGCCGATGCAGGAACGGTTTCTATCGATGCATCGGATTACGGGAACACGGTCGCGATCCTGACTGACAGTTATTCCGCATCCGGTACCCAGCAGAACAGTGACGGCAGATACGAGATCCTGTTGGTCACATCCGCAATCACGGTACCGGCCGAAGGCAGGTATTACTACAGCGCCAGCCTCTTTGATGAAGAGGGCGGGTATATCCAGACGTTTGAGGGCACGACTGGTGTTCTTTCAGTGGGGGCTGCAACCCTCAACCTCCTGTTCAGCGGTAAGGACATCTATACCAACCGGGTGAACGGGACATTTTCGGTCCATTCCCTTGATGTTTATGGCCCTACCGGATCCGATCGCCGGTCGCATCCCTTCACAACCGGTTCCTACAACTTTACCGAATTTGCCGGCCCACCGGTCATGATCACTGGCAATGTCACGGATTATCCGGTCGACCTTGACGGTGACCTCTTGTATGATGTAATCCGGGTCGGGTTCGATGTAGAGACCGGGACGTTCAGTTCGGGAACGGCAACCATCTACCTTCTCGCCGACCTGACCGTGCCCGGTGCCAACCAGACCGGGGTCACAAACACCCTTATTGCCCAATCCGGGACGTACAACCCGCTGCTGGAACAGCAGATGACCCACCATGTCACGCTGGACTTCCCCGGCACCACCATCAATGGCATGGGGATCGACGGCCCGTATGATCTGACGTTGCTCCAGGCAAGGGGGGGCGCTTCAACCGATTATTATACCGAATCCTATTCAACGGCTGCCTATGATCACACGCTGTTTGAGCCCGCCGCCATTCTGATGGGGACGGTCAGCAACGAGATCGGACAGCCGCTTGAGGGTGTGGACATCTCCGCGGATGGGAAAAACACCGTAACGAACGGTGGAGGATTCTACCGGCTTTTCTATCCCACCGGAAGATCCATGGGAGTGCTCGCATTGCCATCCGCCGCACTCAACATGAGCTCCGATTACAAAGTGCTGAGCGTCTCACCGGGAACCCCCACGTACTGGAACATCACGCTCTTTTCCCCGGCACGGGTCTATGGAACAGTTACTGCGGAGAATGGGACTATTCTGACCGAGGGTTCTGTTTGTTCAGACGGGCCAACAGATTATTGCTTCCACCTTGACTGGTGGAGCAACGGGTCCTACCAGCTTCCCAACCTGAAGAACGGGACATATGATTCCATTCAATACACACTCCCCGGATCCAATCTCATCAGCGACCAGAGGGATACGCTGATTTTACCCGGGGAGAACCGGGCGTGGAACATCACCGCTTACGACAAACGTTCCTTAGAGGTCACCGTCTCGGATATCTACGGCAACCCGCATGGGGAGGCAGAGGTGTCAATAACCGAAGGGCCGATAACAACGACCGGATGGGGATCTGAACCGGAAACAGATGCAGCAGGGGTCTATACCTTTCAAAGTCTCATGCCCGGCAATTATACCATGGTTGTCAGTCCCAACTGGACCTACCGTGACCTGCTCATCACCAACACCACAAACTTTACCATCGAACCTGCAGATTCCGCAGTTACTCAAAATATCATCCTGATGCCCGAACCCGCTGAGCCCGTTGCGGGGGACTTCATATCGTGCAACACCACGGAGGGTCCGCCCCCGCTCACGGTATCGTTTGCAGATCGTGCCTCAGGGTATCCCACCGCGTGGCTCTGGGATTTCGGCGACGGGGTGAACTCAACAGAGCGGCGCCCGGTCCATACCTACACCGATTACGGGGTTTATAACATCACCCTCACGGTGAGTAATCCCTCTGGAAGCGACACAGGTTATTTTGAAGAATGGATCCGGGTTGAGGAAGAACCCGTGCCGGAGGTACAGTTCGCCACCGGCACCCTGGACCCCGGTGCATCCGGGCTCGTCTCGGTTTCTGCCAATACCATCCCCTTCCAGGCATCACGTCTGGTATTGAATATCAGCTTTGATCCGGCGGTGGTCCAGTTCAACAATGCCGAACGGTATGGATCCTTGGATTGGGACATTGACACTACTGATATCGACAACGTGGCCGGGACTGCACAAATAACGGTCAATATCGGGGGGGGGCCAGTTCCACAGAATGTGATGAACCCCTTTGCCAACATTAACTTCACTGCGGTTGGTTTTGGGGGTGAAGAAAGCCTGATCACTGCCGATCCTGCGGATTGGCTTTACTTTAATTCCGGGTGGCAATACAATCCACTCTCGGTGACCAACGGATCAATCATCATTAATGGCGGTGGCAGCGCCCTGCCGGTAGCAGATTTTACCGCCAATCTGACCAGCGGGAGCTGCCCGCTTTCGGTTGCATTCGACTCCTCGCTCTCCGATGTCGTATCCCCTACCGCATATCTCTGGACATTCGGGGACGGCAATACATCCGTTCTTGCAGATCCGGTTCACCGTTATGAGGTTGTTGGAACGCACAATGTCGCGCTCCAGATCACCAACAGCTCCGGCTCGAACACCACCACAATGACCGGTTACATCACCGTCACCTCTGCACTCCCGGCACCGGTTGCAGGATTTAGCGCAGACATAATAAGCGGGGATGCACCCCTGACTGTAGCGTTCACTTCCACATCAACAGGCTCGATTGATTCCTATGCATGGGACTTTGGAGACGGACAGACATCCACCTCGATCAACCCTTCCAATACCTATGCTTCGGCTGGTGTGTATACTGCCAACCTTACGGTTACGAACACCGGGGGGAGTAATTCGGCCACATCTTCCATCACCGTCACTTCACCGGTATTGCCGGTACCGGTTGTCACTGCCAATGCAACATCCGGAACGGTACCAATGGCAGTCCAGTTCACCTCGGCCAGTTCCGTGGTCACCAGCCCGACCACATATCTCTGGAACTTTGGCGATGGCAACACATCGGTTCAGGCAAACCCATCGCATTCCTACGCAGTTGCAGGAACCTACAACGTTGCCCTCAGCATCACCAACAGCTCGGGAACAAACGTAACGACCATGACCGGTTACATCACCGCATCACCGGCACCGCTGGGTGTCCTGCCCCTGCCCGCGTTCACCGCGGATACCACGTCAGGTGCAGTCCCGCTCACGGTCCAGTTCTCCTCCGCACCATCAGATGCCGTGTCCCCCACCGGATACCTCTGGACCTTTGGCGATGGCAGCACATCAGTACTTGAAAACCCCTCGCACGGGTATACCACGGTCGGGGTCTACGGCGTCTCGCTCCGGATTGCCAACAGTTCCGGGTTTAACACAACCACACGGGCCAGGTATATCTCCACCCACATCATGGTTGGCACCAATACATCCCTGCCTTCGAACAGCACTATCACCGGTGACCAGATTTCCATCAACCTCACCGGTTCCAGCGAGTACTGAGGTAAACGGCGACCAGATCATCCTGAATAACCAGGGCGGTTTTGACCAGATCATCTTTTTCACGAGCGGGGTTACCAATACGACCGGAAATCTTACCGGGACAGTCACCGGCGTCCAGCTCACCACGCCACTGATGACTGCTGCTATTCCTGAAGGTTCCGTCACCTTCCAGGCAAATATCTCTGCCTCGTCCTATGACAGTGGCGGTGAAATAAATTTCACGTTTGTAGGTGCAGATGAAAATTTGACCGCTGCGTACCAGTCGCTGCTCGGGAGCCAGTTGAACGAGACCGCTCTCGTCTTTGAAATAACGGCAACCGGCATGGATTCGGTTACCGGTTCGGTTCTCACCTTCACCGTGCCGGATGCATTCCGCGAGCGGAACAGCGGAGGAATTGCCGTCATCTGGACACACGCCGGCACCAGCACCGTGCTGACCGCAACGTATCTCGGATCCTCAGGAGGTATATCCACGTACCAGATTACGGTTCCGGGCGGTTTCTCGACATTCGGGGTTGTCGGAATGGGGACGGGAACTTCACCTCCGGCACCTTCATCGCCGGCGATCACCATCCTCGGTCGATAGTAGTTCTTTCTCCTCCTACTCAGATTCATCGCCGGTTTCACTCGCTGAGCCGGTGACCGGAACCCAGACCGTAAACGTTGGCGGGAGTTCTGCCATCCGGCAGGTCACGGTCACCGGCACGGGCATTCATGATCTTGTAGTGTCAGCGTATAGCCACTGGAGTCCCACACCGGGCATACCGGAACTGACTGTCCCGGTATACCAGTATGTCGAGATCAACCCTGCCCGGTATACCACCATCACATCGGCTGTGATCCGGTTCTCTGTACCGCAGCAGTGGGTGGATGAAAAGCAGGTTACTGCAGATCCCATCGAACTGTATCATTATACTGCAGGGCAATGGCATGCCCTGCCCACACACTGGGAAAAGACCGGGAATGGCCAGATGTATTTCACCGCAGAAAGTAACGGGTTCTCCCTGTTTGCAATCGGTGTACGTTCAGCAGGAGACGCTGCCACGGTGCCTGAAAGCCGCTCCCCCCAGACGTTTGGGGATCTGGCAGGAAGCCCGACAACAGGGCCGGTTAAGATCTCCTCTGCAAATACCGGCCAGTCTCCTATCGCAACCGAAACGGTTCCCGTGCAGTCACAACCGGATACCGTCCCGGGCTACATGGTGCCGGTCCTTATCGCAGGAGCTGTGGCAGCCATCCTGTTCGGAAGTGTTGTGCTGGTACGAAGGTGGTGGATCCGCCGCCAGAACCCGGCCCTCTTCCGGGATTATGATTAATTTTTTTTACGTATTGTCCTTGCACAGGATGCTTCAAATCCGGAACGGGTAAACTTTTCAACCGAGGATCCCTGCTAAAATCCCCTCACGCATCGAATAATTTCGGGAGATTACGATTGGAAATATTAAATCGAAAGTATATTGTTAACGGCACTCCATTTTTAAAATTATGCGCGTTCCCCCGGTGCCTGTCCCATCCCGTATTTCCCGTCATTTCCTGCTTGTATTCCTGATCCTTTCACTCTTTGTCGTTCTCCTCTGCGGTACAGGAGATGCAACCGTTTCGGTTTTCACGTGTGAATCCGGGAGGGATGACTGCATGCCATGGGGGACGACCGTTTATACTATCAGGGAAACCACCGGGGGCGATCTGGGGAATCGCATTGACACCGGAAAATATCATTGCGACCCGATAGGCCCTTATGTAAATGGTCAACCGAGTGGCTACAAGTGCGTCAATGATCTGAACTTTCCCGTAACTGCGACCTACCCTTTTACCATCCCTGCCGAAGTGAATGTGTCGCATATATATCGTGCATGGATTGGCCTGGATGGAGGACCCGGTGACGGCGACTTGGGAACACCTGTCCGCAGCTGTAATAATGTCGCCTGGAATTGCGAGGAGCCGGTTTGGTCTCTCAACGGTGTTGATATGGGTAAATGGAGAGGGGGTGAGATAGATCCTGATCTTTTGCATGAAGGAACAAATACCGTTTCTATTTATACCAAGCCCCTCTGGTCGGAACAGGATGGAACTACTCTTCGTTTCGGGTGGATTCGGGCGGAATCCATTGCGGTGTCCTTTTATGTTCCCTATGTGCCATCGAAAATGCCGCAACTGGATGATCTTACAACAAGCCCGGATCTCTTCATCACCGGCCATGACATCAAGGTTACACCGGTTATCACCGGTGAGTCTCCCGACTGGGAAATTGTCGATATCTCCTACTACGTGCTTGACAAAAAGACCGGCGCGCAGGAATTTTACGAGGTTCTCGCGAACACCAATACCCTGACATACCGCCCGGCGCCCGGGGCGTACGGGGAGAAATACCTGATCGCGGAGATGCAGGTGCGTGAGGTGATGACCGGAAAGCGGGAAACCACTGAGATATATGTCCCGATCACCATCTACTTTGACAAGGGATTGTACCCCTATTGGACTGACGATAATCTGAACGGGACACCCAACTGGTTTGAATACTGGGCAAAAGATGGTGCTGTCCCTCTCCTGACCATGGACATCAAATACGACCCTTATGATACCAGTTTTGGGAACGCTGATCCGAACGGTGAGGATATTACACTCATGCCCCTTGCTCCAACCACACATTACGATACCCCGCTTGTTATTCCCAAAACAAACCTGAGCTCCTCTGGGGAGTCTTTCGGGGGACCGACGGTTACAGGTATTGACAGTGTTGCAGAAGTGCTTGCACATGAGAATTTTCACCGCTGGGTTTACCGGCAGCATCGGCCCGGCGCCCTATTCGACGGAATGATTGATTCCGATTATTTATCCGATCCCTTTACCGGGAGCGAATGGGACGATTCTCTCCCCGATTTTTATGAGAAAACAATATCCTATACCCTCATTGATACAACAGACACGTATGATCTCCAAACACTGAAGAACAGTGTTTACGAATATTACGGAGATGAGGAGTATATGTGCATGCGGGCAGGGAACGATTCACGCGGCGATCCCACCAAGGACTGGGCGTATCCGGGAAAACAATCCGGTGTCCGGCGGACGATAACCGGAATATTCCCGACGATATCTCCAACATGCCCCGCCAATCGTTGCGATGTGTACTCTCTGAGACTCCCCGAGGGCACATTCGTCGGCATTACAGACACACCCTATGACGATAATGGTGATGCGCTCTATGAGACACTGACCGTGAGCAATGATATCTCTGTCAGTAGGACCGGAACATACGAGGTCACTGCAAAATTATGGGGGGAGGGTACCTCAGGTCAGGAAATCATCACCATTGTCAAAAACCTGACAACTCTGGATGAAGGGACGTATTCCATCTCCGCCAGATTCCCGGGCACGGAAATCTCATCGGCCGGAATCGATGGTCCCTATACGATTGACCTGACATGGAGGAACCAGTACCAGGAGGACGGGGCGTCTCCTTCCACATCATGGCAAACTGCCCCTTACCTCAGTTCCGCATTTGAACCAGTCAGCGCAGTCATCTCCGGCAACGCAATGGCAGCCCCGTCCAACGGCGATCTCAAGGCAGTTATTCCCCTTACAATCAGCAAGGCGGGGGAATACACCATTGAGGGCTACCTGCAGGATCCCGGTGGAGTCAAGATGGCGCATGCCGCAGATACCGCCATGTATTCTGCCGGTGCAACCGATGCAGATCCTGTGGTTTGATGGCAACGCGATCGCTGCATACCATCGCGGAGGCACGTACGAGCTTGTGAATTTCCGTATCCTTGATGCCGACGGAACAACGGTGAGCCAGCGGGCTGATGCGGGTTCCGTCATCATAAACCCCGAAGAATACGGGAACATGCAGGCGATCCTGACTGACACGTATTCCGAATACGGTGCTTATCCGGACGATACCGGCAGGTACGAGAGCCTGAATATCAATGTCAGTATCCAGGCCGTGAAGGATACAAAGTACTCCTACAGCGCCAGTCTGGTCGATGAACAGGGAAATCTCATCCAGGCGATGAATGGTGTTACCAAAGCCAAATCTTCTGGTGAAATGCCACTCACCCTCGAATTCAGCGGTGAAACTATCTATGCTCACCAGATGAACGGGACGTTTTCCCTCCGGTCCCTGAACGTGTACGGACCCGACGGATTTGATCGTCGGTCAAACCCCTTCATCACCCGCTCGTATAATTTTACCGGTTTTACCAGCCCGATCATACGGATTACCGGCAATGTCACGGATTACCCGGTCGACTATGACGGCAACGGGCTGTATGACGCGATCAGGCTCGGGTTCGATGTGGAGACGGGTCATAGGAATCCCTTCCCGACAACCCCCCTGTCCGCTGCCCTGATGGTTCCGGATATAGCTGCGAATGAGTCCTTTGGGACACTGATTGCCCGTGCAGGGAACAACGATCATGATTTCGAACAGGACCGGTTGTACCACGTCACGCTGGATTTTCCCGGCACGAGCATCAATGGAAAGGAAATCGATGGCCCCTATATGCTCGGGAAATTGCAGGCTGGTGACACGTATAGCGGGCTGAAACCATCGTATTACGTGAACCCCGAAGTTCCCTATACAACAGCCGCCTACGATTACACACAATTCGAACCTGCAGCATTTTTGAGTGGTTATGTCTCTAATGAGTACGGGCTACCCCTGGAAAATGTTGAGATTACCGCACTGGGAAAAAGAGGTTCAACGGACGGGGCAGGGTACTACCGGATTTTCTATGAGGAGAACTTAAGTGGAGGAGTGCACGCACAGGCACCCTCCGAGCTCAACATGAGCACTGATTATAAGGTAAGGAGCGTCTCGCGTGGAACAACAACCTTTTGCAACTTCACGCTCTTTTCCCCTGCACGTGTCTGGGGAACGGTTACTGCAGAGAACGGGACTCTGATGACCGATGGTTTTGTTCATTCCACCGGACCAACCACTTCTGTATTCACCCTTGACACGTGGGGCAATGGGTCCTACCAGCTTGCAGGCATAAAAAACGGTACCTATAATTACATTGTTTACTCCCCACCACCCGGGTCGGGTCTGGTCAGCGACCGTTTAACAGATGTGGAAATTATCCCCGGGGAGAACCGGGAATGGAATATCATTGCATATAATGCCCGCTCGATCAGTGGCACCGTGAGGGATTTCAACGGCAATCCGCTCGAGGAAGCAGAAGTATCTGTCACAGAGGGCCCGATAACGATAACCTGGCCTTATGCACCGGATACCGATGCGGCAGGTGCTTATACCTTCCCAAGCCTGATTCCCGGAAATTATACCATGGTTGTCGAACCCCCGTGGGATGACAGGAACCTGCTGGTTACCAATACTTCGAATATCACTATCTCCTTGTCCGATAGTGTCATCACCTATGACATCATCCTGATGCCCAAACCGGTTGCACCGGAGGTATGGTGGCCGGATATCTCTCCGGCTGATGGCCCGGCACCCCTCACCGTTTCATTTACCGATCAGTCCAGGGGATACCCCACATCATGGCTCTGGGAATTTGGAGACGGCGAGAGTTCAGACGAGCAGAACCCGTTCCACGTATATTCCGCAGAAGGTACGTATAATGTCACGCTCACGGTGACCAATGACCATGGCAGCGATACGGATGTATTCGAAGACTGTATCGTGGTAACCGGGTCTCCGCGGCTGGTTCTCCCAACAGGAACACTTGATCCGGCCGGAACCGGCACTTTCGCCCTATCAGCCGACGATCTCTCCGACGCATCAAGAGTGATACTCACTCTCACGTATGACCCGGATATTGTCCAGCTCAACGGGGTCCAGAACGGAGCAGTTATTGTTGACACCATCGATACATCGATTGACAATGCTGCCGGTGAAGCAGTGATTACGCTCAATCTGAAAAATATGCAATCGTTCACGGGGATTACCCGTCTTGCCGATCTGAATTTTGCGGCAACAGGATCCGCGGGCGAGATTACAGTTCTCTCGGCAGACCCGGCCGACCAGATTGCCTGTGCCGGAGGGGAAGGGTGCTGGCCGGGTGCACTGGAAATCCTGACGAACCTCTCAGTCACCAGCGGTTCGATCAGCATCACCGGCGGTTCCGATTCGCTCCCGGTTGCTGACTTTACCGGCAGCCCCCGGGGCGGGAATGCGCCGTTCAGCGTTACCTTTGACTCATCTGCGGCAAACGTTCTCTCCCCGACCGCGTATCTCTGGGCATTCGGGGATGGCAGCACATCATCGCTTGCAAATCCGGAGCATACTTACTCCTCACCGGGCATGTTTGATGTCGCCCTGACCGTGACCAACCTTTCGGGATCGGACATCATGACCCGCCCGGGATATATCGCTGTTTCCCCGGCAAGTTCACAAGAGACGTACCTGTTTGTAACAACATGGGGATATGAAGGATCCGGAACTGGTGGAGAAGCCGAGTTCAGCCTACCCTGAAGGGATCGCTATCCACCCGTCCGGGAACCTGTATATTGCAGATTCGTTTAATTACCGTATTCAGGTATTTACACAGGATGGAATATTCGTAAAAACATTCGGCTCACAGGGAACCGGCAATGGGCAGTTTGATTATATCTCCGGGTTGGCTGTAGATTCTGATGGTAACGTGTATGTCGCAGATATTATGAATAACCGGATCCAGAAATTCGATTCCGCAGGTACGTTCATCACAGCATGGGGAACAGAGGGAACCGGCAATGGCCAGTTCACCTACCCGAATGGTGTTACTGTTGACAGTGCCGGAAATGTGTATGTCACCGATACCGGCAATCACCGGATCCAGAAATTCGATTCTGCGGGTACGTTCATCACAACATGGGGAACAGAAGGTGCAGGCGATGGCCAGCTTACCTATCCGAGGCAGACTGCTATCGATGGTTCCGGGCATATCTATGTAACTGAAGGGTCTGAAAACCACCGGGTCCAGGTGTTTGATACTGACGGATCGTTTATCCGGAAATGGGGAAGTTCCGGCACCGAAGACGGGCAGTTCCAGTTCCCTGAAGGCATTGCTATCGATGATGAAGGCGGGATATATGTAGCTGACAGTGATAACAACCGGATTCAGAAGTTCGATAGTGAGGGTGGATTCATCACCCAATGGGGATTGCCCGGCAGTGGCAATGGACAGTTCTCATACCCGCTGAGTATCGCGGTCAATACTTCAGGTTTTGTGTATGTCGTTGATTCGGAGAACCACCGGATCCAGGTCTTCGGGCGTGATCCCCCGTCGGGGATCAGTGCCGGGTTTTTCGCAAACCTGACCACCGGCACAGCACCCCTGACGGTGCAGTTCACCGACACGTCCACGGGCGCACCAACCGGATGGAACTGGGACTTTGGCGACGGGAATACCTCTACGCTGGCAAATCCCGAACACACGTATACATTTACCGGGGAGTTCACGGTATCTTTACAGGCAACTGACGGGTCGGTATCGGATATTAAGGAACGGACCGGGTACATCATTGTCACTTCACCGGCATTACCGGTTCCCGTGATCTCTGCAAACATAACATCCGGAACAGCACCCTTAGCCGTCCAGTTCTCTTCAGCAGATTCTGTGGTTGACAGTCCAACCGGTTATCTCTGGACATTCGGGGATGGCAACAGCCTCATCCGATGCGAATCCCACCTTCAGTTACACAGCTGCAGGAACCTATGATGTAACACTCCAGATCACCAATAGTTCAGGAGCCAATTCGACAACCCGGGTCGGGTATATGATGGTCACGAATGCGGTAACAGCACCGGCAGCCGCATTCACCTCCGATGTTGAGGCCGGGACCGCTCCCTTAACCGTTCAGTTCTCTGACGATTCAACAGGGTCCGGACCGTTAACTTACGCCTGGGACTTTGACAACGACGGTATTATTGACAGCACAATCCAGAACCCGTCATTCACATTCGCAACAGCCGGCACCTATACGGTGAACCTGACAGTGACTAATTCTCCCGGTAGTGATGCTGTGCTCAAGACCAGTTTCATCACGGTTAACCCGGCACCGGTCGCTCCGGTTGCCGATTTCTCTTCCGATGTTGTGACCGGTAACGCTCCATTAACCGTTCAGTTCTCTGACGATTCAACAGGTTCCGGACCATTAACTTACGCCTGGGACTTTGACAACGATGGTACTATTGACAGCACAATCCAGAACCCGTCATTCACATTCGCAACAGCCGGCACCTATACGGTGAACCTGACAGTGACTAATTCTCCCGGTAGTGATGCTGAGCTCAAGACCAGTTTCATCACGGTTAACCCGGCACCGGTCGCTCCGGTTGCCGCATTCACCTCCGATGTTGAGGCCGGGACCGCTCCCTTAACCGTTCAGTTCTCTGACGATTCAACAGGGTCCGGACCGTTAACTTACGCCTGGGACTTTGACAACGATGGTACTATTGACAGCACAATCCAGAACCCGTCATTCACATTCGCAACGACCGGCACTTATACGGTGAACCTGACAGTGACTAATTCTGCCGGTAGTGATGCTGAGCTCAAGACCAGTTTCATCACGGTTAACCCGGCACCGGTCGCTCCGGTTGCCGCATTCACCTCCGATGTTGAGGCCGGGACCGCTCCCTTACCCGTTCAGTTCTCTGACGAGTCAACAGGGTCCGGACCGTTAACTTACGCCTGGGACTTTGACAACGATGGTACTATTGACAGCACAATCCAGAACCCGTCATTCACCTACGTAACCGCCGGCACCTATACGGTGAAACTGTCCGTCACCGGACCGGGGGGAAGCGATACTAAGGTCAAATTGGACGTCATTACAGTCAGCACGGCATCACCAGCTCTCACACCCATCACAATTCTGGCAAAATGTCCGGTTGATATATCAGTAACCGATCCCGAAGGTCATACAATCAATAAACAGATGAATGAAATTCCAGGAGCCATCTATTCAGAACCCACCGTTGATACTGATGGTCTTTCCGATCCGCAGATATTGATTCCCGAAAAGAAACCCGGGAATTATATCATCACCGTCATTCCAAAACCCGGAGTATCCTTATCGAAAACTTTCACGCTCCAGATCGAATCTGATGGGGCAGTTTTAACGCTTGCGGACAATGTCCCTGTCGTCAGTGCCATTACTTCAGAACCCTATAAGATTCTGGTCAAAGCAGATGGAGGGATAATAATCATCGGTGATGGGACAATCCCCACCCCGGAGTTCCCGGATCCTGCCTTCCCGGTTATAGTGATCGGTACAATGGCGGTTGTGGCATGTGTTTACCAGCGGAAACAATAAACAAAAACAATTCTTTTTTATGACGATTTATCTATCGGATCCTGTTGACAAATATGAATCAGAATGACAGGCAGTTACACATTACCAGAATTCTGATAATTTCTTTCTTTTCGGTTGTATATTATATGGCGGCGGTGGCATCCGGTTTTCATACTTTGAAGAGTGTGCCTGGAGAAACGCATATGAATGGGAGTTCACACGCGAATCATGAAAATCGGATACTATGTTACTAAGTTATTTAGAGGTCTCCCTGCCCAGGGCTGCTCCATGCCACAGTTATGAGTAGAGAAATAACGAAACCAGAGATGAGATTGTTTTGTATCTCTATACCAGCGGTACCCGGCAAAGCCTCCACTAACACTCTCGTGAAGTTGAAATGATGGTCGAAACGAACGAGAATGTGGGTGAATAGAGCAGCTGCTCCTAGGGAATGATCCGGAAAAGAAAGAGATGGGCCCGCTGAGATTCGAACTCAGGACCTCCGCCATGTCAAGGCGACGTCATAGCCAACTAGACCACGAGCCCTCGTAAATCTGATGCTCTATAAGATACGACCTAGTATTATTAAAAATTAGTGTACTGAATCGGTAAAACCGAGCCTTTTTCGGGTACCCGTGAACTCTATTACGCACACACGCATATGCTGAATTGGTGATTGTATGGCTGAAAACACTGGCACAAAAAAACAACTCTTTACCTATGAACAGGATGCAAGCCGCTTTGAACTGCTCATCCGCATCCTCTACTGGGTCCTGATCGGTATCGTTCTCTGGGTCTATGGCATGATCGCGTTCATCTGCCTGTTCATCCAGTGGTTCCATATCCTGATCCTGGGCAGCAGGAACGAAGCGCTCTCAGACATTGCCCGGGGGTATCTCGAATATCTTGTAGCCGTGATGAGTTACACGTATATCATGACCGATACGCGCCCGGATATCTTCCCGGCAACCGTCAGGATTTACGAAGAGTCAGATTCCTTATGACCGGAACCGGTCAACCTTTTTTTCAGGGTGCAAAGATACCCGGCTGAAGTATCAGGGTCCTGTTGTGTGTTCCCCGGCCGGTTCATGTCTTCCCCATCCAGTTTCGTCCCCAATAATCCAGTTACCCAAATACATCCCGGGTTCAATGTTTTTAACCCGGGAAGGCAATAACAGATTCGTGGGAATTCTCGCTGATATTGTTACCTTCTTCTCAACACTATTCGGGAAGAAAAAACCCCGGTCTATGCGGACTGTGCCTTCTGCGGGGAGCATGTGTACCTTCCGTTCCATTGCGAATACTGCCACCGGTATTTTTGCGGTAAACACCGCCTCCCTTTTGAGCATGACTGTAAAAATATTAAGGAGTGGAAGAAAATATCGGCATCGGGGGGCACAACCGTTGAAAGTAAAGGCGGGAACCTGCTTGTAAGGAAATAATCCACCCCCTTCCGGGAAAACGGGTGGCGCATCCGGGGACACAGGGAGAACGTGGGTATCCTGCCGGGTGAATATCCAGTCACTTTGTAAAACGATAATGGTGGAGGGACCTTACGATAATAACTATTATTTAATCCCCCAAAAGAACAAACACGTTGTACTTATAACGAGGTGTCGGCCCGTATGGATCATTCGTTTTTTAATAGTCTGCAACAAAAGCCGCAGGTAATAGCCGCACTTATCGCAATTATTACCGCTATGGTCCTGATCCTGAATGGTTACGGGCTCATGGTTGGAGTAACCAATGTCCTCCCCCACCTTTTTTATATCCCGATTATTCTTACCGCGTACTTCTTTCCCCGGCGCGGAGTCCTGTTCTCAGTCATCGTTTCAGCGATCTATTGCGGCATGACATACTTTTTCAACCCCGTCATATCCGAGGTGCTGTTATCAGCCGGAGGACGGGTTATCATTTTTATCCTGATTGCAGCCGTAGTCTCATTCCTGACAACCCGCCTGCGAGAGAGCGAAACACAGTTCCGGGGTGTTGCTGAACGAAGTTCCGATATTATCATACTCGCCGATATTGATTGGCGGGTATCGTATGTTTCTCCTTCAGTGAAAAGAATCCTGGGCTACGAACCTGCCGAAATCACCGGGAAGGTGCCCGGCGATTATATCCATCCCGACGATTCCGGCTTATTGCAGGAAGCGGTGGCGAATAGTACGGAAGGGACAGAAATCGAAGGTATCACGATCCGGTTCATAAAAAAAGACGGGGATATTGCATTCCTTGAATTTTTTACCACACCCATAATAAAAGCCGGAGAGATCTCGGGAGTACAGGTAGTCGGGAGGGATGTCACTGAGAGGAAACGGGCAGAAGCCGAACTGAAAAACCGTGATGACCTCCTGAATGCAATCCTGGAATCGATGATCGCCGGGGTGGTACTCATCGATCCGGAGAACCATACAATAAAAGATGTGAATGCCGTTGCAGCAGATATTATCGGGGCAAAAAAAGAAGATATAATCGGATCGGTGTGCACCAGTTACATATGTCCTGCCCATGAAGGGGCATGCCCGATCACCGATCTTCACCAGGTTGTTGACCGATCAGAAAAAGTCCTGCTGCGGGCAAATGGGGAGGAATGCCCGGTCATTAAATCGGTAATACCGATCACTCTTCAGGACCGCACGTACCTCCTTGAAAGTTTCATCGATATATCGGAACTTGCCCGGACAAAAGATGCCCTTTTGGAAAGTGAAGAAAAATATCGCCTGCTCGCCGATTACACGTATGACTGGGAGTACTGGATTGATGCTGATGAATCGATCGTGTACACGACCCCTTCCTGCGAACATATCACCGGTTATACCCAGAAGGAATTCTATACGACATGGCGCCTGATTAATACCATTCTCCATCCCGATGACCGGGCTGCTCTTGAGCACCATACGTCCCAGGCATTCATAACGCAAAAACCGGAAAACATTGATTTCCGGATTATTCATCGTGATGGAAGTGTCCGCTGGATCGGACACGTCTGCAAGCCCATCTTCAATGCACAAGGAGAATGTATCGGAAGACGTGCCAGCAACCGGGATATTACCCAACGGAAACAGGCAGAAGAAGCCAGTCGTGAGACCAGCGCGGCGTCTTGCAGAGATCATCGATTTCCTTCCCGACCCGACAATGGTAATCAACAAGGAAGGTGCTGTTGTTGCGTGGAACCGGGCCATGGAGCTGATGAGCGGAATTCCAAAATCGGATATACTCGGAAAGGGAGAAGAATCGTACAAGGAATGGATCTCCGATAACACTGATCCACTCCTTATCTCCTGTGTCCTGAAACTGGATATTAAACGAATCATAACTGCATATCCTCATGCCATCTTTGAGGGAAACACGGTAAAGACCGAGAAGGACATTATTCGCACAGATGGCACCCGCTTCTCGCTCTGGATAAGTGCAACACCGCTGATTAACCGGAAGGGAGAGATCACCGGTGCGATAGAGTCAGTGCGGGATGTCACCGACCAGAAAAAGGTCCAGCGTGCTTTGAAGGAATCAAATGCATACCTCGACACCGTGATCAATACCCTGGCAGATCCCCTCTTCATCAAGGATTGTGAGTTCCGCTTTGTCAAACTGAATAACAGTTTCTGCCAGTTTACCGGACACAGTCGTAAAGAACTGCTGGGAAAAACCGATTACGATTTTTTCGAAAAAGAAGAAGCAGATATCTTCCGTAAAAAAGATGAAGAGGTATTCCGGACGGGTCACGAAAATGAAAATGAGGAGGACATCACCGACTCGCTGGGGAACACCCATACGATCATTACCAAAAAAACACTCTACACCAATTCTGCCGGAGAAGTGTTTATTGTCGGGATCATCAGGGACATCACCGAACGGAAAAAGACAGAACTGGCATTGCAGCAGGCACTCAAAAAACTCAATATGCTCTCGTCAATCACCCGGCATGATATCCTCAACCAGCTTATGGGCCTTCGCCTTTATCTCGAACTTACCAAAGACAGGGAAGATGACCCCGAACTTCTTGAGTTCCTGAATAAAGGAGAGATGTCAGCGGATGCGATACGCCGGGCAGATCGAATTCACCCGGTATTATGAGGATCTCGGGGTCCAGACACCCCTGTGGCAGGATGTGCCTGGAATATTCCTGTCTGTTGCGTCGCAACTCCCGCTTGGGGAGATCAGTGTCGATGTGCAGGTGTCCAATCTTGAAGTATATGCAGATCCCCTTATCGAGAAGGTGTTCTACAATCTTATCGAAAACTCCCTGCGTCACGGGAGTGGGGTGACCACCCTTGTACTTGACGCAGAAGAGACCCCGGACGGTGCAGTTATCACCTACCAGGACAACGGGGTGGGAATTTCCGATGGGGACAAAAGCAAACTATTCCAGAGAGGGTTTGGGAAACATACCGGTCTTGGCCTGTTCCTGTCAAGAGAGATCCTCTCGATTACCGGGATCAGCATAACCGAAACCGGAAAACCCGGCACCGGCGTCCGGTTTGAGATCCGCGTTCCAAAAGGGGCGTACCGTTTCAACGGCACAACGTAACCGTATTAAAATGCGGATTCTGCGGTTTTTTTATCAGGTGCATCACCGGCATTCACTGCATCGAAGGCTGCCCCATATATTCATATAACCGCATGACGCATTCACCATCAATAGTAATCACAAGTCTCCAGGGGACGTCAGCTTATGGAAATGACACACGATAATAAATCCTGTATCGAGGCAGGTATTCTTGACAATGCACTCGTATTGATTGCTGTCCTCGAAGATAAGGGCCGGATCGTTTCATGGAACCATGCAGCAGAGATGATCACCGGGTATGCAGCCGATGATGTGATCGGCAGCGATGCGATCTGGAAAGATCTCTATCCGGATCCTGAATACCGCCGGGGAATTACGCAGAAGATAATCAGAATTATTTCAGAGAAAAACTATTTCGAAAATCTCGTGACAACAATTCTCACGAAAAACAACGAGCCGCGAATCATATCATGGAACACACGGCAGACCGGTACTGAAGGGACCTATAACAGGATCGCAATCGGAAGGGACATCACTGAGCAGCGCCTGGCTGAGGAAGCACTGGTTGCCTATATGACCGAGATGACCATGAGGTTAAAACAGCCGGTCGGGATCATCAGTAATACCCTCATTGAATCAGCACAGATGGTAAAGGAGGGGATGCTCTCCCAGGAAGAGATTATTTTGGTGCTCGAAGGGCAGGCACGGAACTCCAGCCAGATTGAAGCCGAATATCCAGGAGTTCCAGAATTCAATTGTTAAGAATAACCGATCGATTCCCGAAGCATACCGGAAATTCCTTGAAGGGTGATGTTGTGCCGGAAATTATAGACTCTAAGGAACTGGAACAGAAAAAGATCTTTTTGATCCTTTCATCACCTGGAAATATCCGCCAGCGCAATATTGAGGTTATTAAGCAGATATCGACATTAGGATACCATACGGTTGTCATTACGACAAATTTTCCCTACAGTATTCTGACAAAATTGTATATCCAGAGCGGGGTTTCACTGGATAGTGTCTCATTCGTCGATGCAGTTACCCGCAACTCTATCGGGAGCGCCGAAAATATTCCCGGAGTCGTGCGTCTTCATCAACAATCCGGCAAATCTCACGGATATGGGCATTGCGGTTACTGAAATCTTAAAAGAACACTCTGATAAGAAAGTATGCATCATGTACGACTCGGTCAGCACCATGCTGATCTACCTGTCATCGGCAAATATCTCGAAATTTATTCATTTTGTCACCAACAAACTCCGGTCTCATGGATATTTCCGGGGTATTCCTTAGCCGTTGAGAAGGGACTGGATCCCATGCTTATGACACAACTCACCACCTTTGTCGATAATGTCATTGAAACAGACTGACCCCGCAGAACAGTAACGGAATTAACGGGATACGAAACTGCCCCTGAACGCTGTCAATTGCGGGTCAGTTTTCCCCGGGATTGCCTTTTTTTGAAAGAAGAAAACACTTTAACAGACACACAACCCGAAATGAGATCTTCCTGATTCTGGAAAGAAATCAGGGTAAAACGCCCACCGTTAAAATAATTTTATTTAATATAATTATAGAAATATTTATTACATCGCGGATTGAATGAGCGACTATTCCCGGGTTAACCACAAATTACGACGTAAACAACGGGACCGGCACGGCTGCATAATCGAGCCGTTAAAGGAAGGTGCCCCAACGGGCAGAGTCTGGGAACGTGAACCGCTGCCGGGCGAATATTACGCCGAGCGGGGCTGGGACAAAAACGGGGTTCCGACACCCGCTAAACTTCACCAGCCCGGACCTGGACCCGATATACAATCCGTGGGCACCAACCGGCCACTTACCGCAGAGGCACACTAACCGTTGGGGCCAACAGCCATTATTGTGGGGATAAAACCCCTCATGCTTCCGCTGCATTGCCGTACTTAAAAAAACAGGGGGGGTAAGTGAAAACACTATGAAAATTATTATTGAACGTGAAAACTGCGTGAGTTGTGGGACATGCCAGGAAACATGTCCTGAACTTTTTTCACAAAACGAAATTGACTCGTTTGCACAAATTATCGGGAAATATCAGGTGGATGGAAATGTTTCAGTTGGAGCGCCGGCACCAGAGCAGGAAGACTGTGCCCGTGAAGCCGCAGATCTCTGCCCGGTCCAGATCATCCGCATCGAAGAATAAGATGCGAGGAAAAAGAAGTGAAGAGGATGATGAAAACAGGATTTCCTGTCAGGATCCTGGATAAACGAGGTAGGCCAGACTCAAAAATGACGGTATCACCAATATCTGGGATCGTTATGAAGCACAGGTGTCAGGCACAACGGATAGGAGGCAAACCTGCCCGGCATGCAATGGGAAGAACAGTTGCCTTCACCGGTACAGTGTTCAGTCCGGAGTCGCCGCAGGAACCCGCGTCACCAGCACCTTGTCTATCCGGTTGCCATCCATATCCACGACCTCATAGCGCAGTCCGTTCACTTCGAAGTGATCACCGGTTTTTGGTATCCGCTCAAGGATATACAGGATCAGGCCGGCAATAGTCCGGTATTGTCCCGGTTCCTCTCCCGGAAAGGAATCTACCGGGAAAGATATTCCTGATATCATCAATGGGTGTATTGCCATTGATCAGCCATGAGCCGTCTTCCCGGACCACAACGGGTGTATCCTCCGGCTCTCCCGGGGTAGGGACATCGCCCACGATTGCTTCAAGGATATCATGCAGGGAAATGACGCCATGAATGCCCCCGTATTCGTCGGTGACCAGGGCGATATGCACGCCACTTTCCTTGAATAATTCGAGAAGTTTCAGGACAGGGATTGATTCCGGGACATAATGCGGGATTTTTACCGCGTCCCTGATATCGGGGCTGCCGCCCTCCACCATCCGGGCCAGAACATCCCTGACAGATACCATGCCAATAATGTTGTCCAGCTCGCCTTCGTATACCGGAAAATGTGATCGTCCGCTCCGGGTTATTTTGCGCAGGTTCTCCTCATCAGTATCATTCAGGTCGAGAGCGATGACTTCGGAGCGGTGTGTCATTAAGGATTCAACACGGCGGTCACCAAGGTCAAAAACACCTTCTACCATGCTCAGTTCGGCCTTGTCGAATACTCCGGCTTTGGTACTTTCCGTAAGCATAATCTTGATCTCTTCTTCCGTTAACGAGGGATCAGGAATCTTTCGGACCCGCATGACCCGGAGAACCGCATCAGTTGAAAAACTGAGAATGAGCACCAGCGGGGCTGCTATGAGAGAGAAGAGGTGCATCGGTTTTGCAATCGCGGAGGCGACGCTTTCAGCATTATTCAGCGCAAGGCGTTTTGGGACGAGTTCTCCGAAGATTAAGGTCAGGTACGTGATTGCCAGTACCACAAGCAGGATACCGAGGAGATCGCTGTATGGTGCAAGGGCAGGAAATTCTTTAATATATATTGAGAGTCCTTTTGCCACCGTGGCACCACCGAAGGCACCGGCAAAGATTCCCACAAGAGTAATGCCGATCTGTACGGTAGAGAGGAACTGCGTGGGTTCATTTACGAGTTCAAGGGCGGCAGCGGCCCGCGTGTCACCGTTATCTGCCCGCATCTGAAGGCGGGATTTTTTGACCGATATTATAGCAAATTCCGCCATGGAAAAGATGCCATTGAGTATGATCAGAACGAGAATGATGACAATCTCAAAGAAATAAGACATTTTGCAGATAGTATATCCTGAGTCCAATTAAATCTATTTTAATGAATGATGGTAAATCAGGCGCTTTGTGTGTCAGGCATGCAGGATGCTCGTTCAGGACCACTTCACTGGAGATCCGGATGGAGAGTAACGGGTGGAGAGTAACCGGATGGAGACGGGAACGGGATTTCCTGAACCGGTATCCCGGATACGTATTTCCCGAGGCACCAGGTTTTTTTCAGCGTGAACAGAATGGTAAAAACCGGGCCTGGCACATTCGTGGGAACTGATGGGGATTATATGATCGCTGCAACCCGCGAGCTCGTTCTTGCAATCGTGTATGTCAGACTGCCCAGTCCCGCGAGTGTATCGATGAAAATCGCGAGAAACTCTTCAGGGGAAACCGGAACCAGAATGATGCCCCCTTCCCGGTATTCCAGGATAATCTGCCGTAAGGGGCCCATATCCAGTAACTCCCCGGATTGCTCCAGTAATCTTATCGAACTTGAACAGAGTGCCCCGAGTGCATCAATATCTGAGCTTTGGGATTTCTGCGCTATTTCGATAACAAAACCATCATGCCCAATCACTGCGGCAGCAGACACTCCATCAATTAAAAGGAATTCCGTAAGTATCTTTTTCAGCATACATGCATCTCCACAAAGACTGGCATCTTGAAACGTCACAGGCCGGGACCCGGGTCCTGCCCCGCACGCACTTAGTAATGAATATTAATCAATATATAATTTATTAGAGATGATGCCAACACAGGATAAGGAGACCTTTGCGAACGTGATGTTCAATGCTCCGGTTCCGGAAAAACAGCGGACACTTCATACAAAAATCACACGATTATTCTGAAGTGAGGAAATACCACATACCGGTTTATACCATTGATTATCCTGCAGGGAAAATTTGATGGCAGGTGGCGGGCACTGGCACCAAGTGCAGAAAGATCAGTTGTGGCATACCGTGGGTAAAAATAGAAAAGATAAACAATTTCTGAAAACCAGGCACCTGCACACCAGTATATCGTAAAAACCTTGGGAGATACCCATTTCAGGAATTTTTTTGATTCAGATCACTCCGTGCTTTTTCGATTCACGGAAAATTTTATATATATCGCCTCAATAGGGGGATAAGTAAAATGAAGGAGGCCAATCATGAAGATTTTTAGTATGATCCTGATAATCGCGGTTTTACTTTCAGCAATAACACTACCGGTAAGTGCTGTAAAAGAAGATAGCGGGATTCGTGCGGGGATTACGGTTGCAGCTGCCGATGGTAACGACCAGTCTCAGAACGTAAAGAAAGAGGTTGGCGGTACAGATGATAACACCCCTGCCAATCGTGAAATCGTCCAGGCAGAACGCCAGCGAACGGGTGCCGGGGAACAGCAAAACATGGCCGACAACGCACAAAATATGTCACAATTGCGCGAGATTGCCCGGATGAGCCAGGAGGAACGGAATGCATTATTGCAGAATGCAGGTCCTGCACAAGCAACGCGGGTCCGGAATGAGAACGAGGTCCGGCTCGCGGTCCACACGCTGCTCGCCATTGAAAATTTTACCGGCGGTATCGGCCCACAGGTTTCAGGAATTGCCCGGGATTTCAACAACTCTGCCAGCTCAGCCCTGCAGCTCGAAGAGCGTATCAGGAACCGGGACGCATTCAGCAGGTTTTTCTTTGGCGGGGACCGGGATGCTGCAACAGAACTGAATAACCTTACCATCCGGAACCAGGTACGCATCAGGGAGATTCAGCAGCTCATGAATACAACATCCATGGATGCAGAGACCCGCACGTTAATGGAAGAGCAACTCCGGATAATGCAGCAGGAAGTGGCACGGGGAGAGCAGGTTTCCGTACAGGAGCAGCAGAATCGCGGGCTGTTTGGCTGGATGTGGGGGTGAGGAGGCCTTTTCTCCAACGGGGATTAGCCGGACCGGAACCCGCTCTGCAATCATACCGGATATTGACATAAAAAAAGATTGAAAAATATTTTTCCTATTGATTTATACGACGGTAAAATAATGACATACGCTGGACCGGCTCATGTGATACGATCCCACAACACGGATTGGGGATTGGAATACGGGGGGACTTATATCACTGATGCAACCCGCGAACGGGTCTTCGCAAGCGTGTAGGTCAGGTTACCCAGACCGGTGGTGGTATTCGTAAGAATCACAAGGAATTCTTCTGCAGTGACCGGTGTGAGAATGAGAGCCCCGTCCTGGTACTCGAGCATAATCTGCCGGGTGGAACCCATATCCATCGATACCCCACTCACCTCAAAAAATTTCATCGCTCCTGAACAGAGGGCACCAAGTGCATCGATGTCCGTCTCACGATGATGTTCTACGATTTCGATGACAAAACCGTCGCGCCCAACCAGTGCTGCGGTAGTCACCCCATTGAGGGATAGAAATTCTTTAAGGATCTTCTTCAGCATACAAGCATCTCCACGAAGGCTGGCATCACGAAATGCCGCAGGTCCTGACTAAAAAGATCTACCCGGTGTCATCATATTAGTGAATATGATTACATTTAAACTCACACATGCGGGCAAACCGGGGGATATACTGAGGGTATTGTGGAATGAGGGGGTCATAAACATGCCGGACCTGTATCCTGATAACATCATTTTCATTTTCACACAATATCACAAACCGGTTTTTGTGAGAAGTAAGGGAGGGGGATTCGGAGGAAAGGGGCGGGTGCTGAGGATAGGAAAGAAATTTTGCTGAAATTGTTTCATGTCGATTTTAAAATGAGCAAGCCCACCCCTTGCGGGGGTCGACATTTAAACTCACACATGCGGGCAAGCAAACCCACCCCCTGCGGGGGTCGCTCGGCCGCCTCTTCGGGGCCTCGCTGGGCAAAACGGTTTAAGCGAGATGACCGATCCCTGATCCGCCGCGGGGGCATCCCTTTCAGGTGCGGCGGGGTTCATCACAATATTGGATGATGCTGAGTTGAATATTTTTTACGTAGTTAAAAAAAAGATTAAATCTTCCCGCCCGTAATCCTGGCACACGTTGCAGTAAAGATCCCCGGCAGGGCACGGATCTCTTCCATAACTGCTGCAGGTACCTCACTGTCCACGTTCAGGACCATGATGGCATGCTCGCCGGGGTGAACTCTTCCCACCTGCATGCCGGCAATGTTGATATTGACCTTCCCGAGGATGGTGGATGCCCGCCCGATAACGCCGGGCTTGTCCAGGTGACGTGACACAATCACGTAGCCTTCGGGGATCATATCCATCGTGTAGCCACCGACAGCGACAATGCGGCTGCGACCCTTGAAAAACACCGTGCCACTGACCGTCTCTTCGCCCTTCTCGGTCTTGACCCGGATGGTGATGAGGTTCTTGAATCCGCTGGACTCCTGCGTAACGGTCTCGCTGACGGCAATACCGCGTTCCTTTGCAATGAAATCCGCGTTTACGATATTGATTGGCTGCTGGAGGACCGGGTCGAGGAGACCCTTGAGAGCCAGGCGGGTGACATACTTCATGCTGCCGGCATAGGCAGAAAGTTCACCGCCATAGATGAGCTCAACGGACGAGAGCCTGCCTCCCGCAATCTGGGTGACGAAGCGCCCCATCTTCTCGGCGAGCTGGGCAAAGGGTGCAAGCACATCAGCAAGCTCGGCAGGGACCATGGGGGCATTAACCACATATTTTGCCGACCCGCCATTTAAGACTTCGATGCACTGCTTTGCAACGGAGACTGCCACATTGACCTGTGCCTCGACCGTGCTTGCCCCGAGGTGAGGGGTGACAATGACCTGGTCGAGTGTCAGGAGCGGGGACTCGGTCGGGGGCTCGGTCTCAAAAACATCGAGTGCCGCACCGGCCACCTTGCCGCTCCTGATTGCATCGTAAAGCGCCTTCTCATCGATGATACCGCCGCGTGCGCAGTTGATGATCCGCACGCCATCTTTCATCGTCGCGATGCTCTTTTCGTTGATGACGTGCTTCGTCTCTGCTATCAGGGGTGTGTGGACGGTAATGACATCGGCGACCTTGAACAGGTCGGCCATTGACATCATCTCAACACCGAGCTGGGCTGCCCGCTCCTTGGTAATGAAGGGGTCATAGGCAACGCATTTCATATCCATTGCGTTTGCCCGCTTTGCCACTTCACGCCCGATTCGCCCGAACCCGACAATGCCGAGCGTCTTTTCGTTAAGTTCCACGCCCATGAACTTCGAGCGCTTCCACTCCTTCTTCTTCAGGCTCGCATTCGCCTGCGGGATGTTGCGGGCAAGGGACTGCATCATTGCCATCGTGTGCTCAGTTGCGGCAAGGGTGTTTCCCTCGGGAGCATTGGCAACGATGATACCTTTTCTCGTTGCCGCATCCATATCGATATTGTCCACGCCGACACCGGCACGCCCGATGAACTTCAGACTTTTTGCCAGCCTCGATCACCTTTGCGTTGACATCCGTACTGCTCCGCACGAGCAGCGCATCGTAGTCCCCGATGATCTTTATGAGCTCGTCTTCCTTGAGGTCGGTTTTGACGTCTACGTCAACTGCCGCCCGCAGGATAACAAGCCCTTCTTCCGCCAGCGGATCACTGACGAGCACCTTTGCGATTACCATAAAAACCCATACAATATCAGCGCCATACTTAATCAGGGTTATTCTTTCCGTGCCGGCAGGGGCTCACGTACATAATACCCCAGATTTTGTTTGCGAGGCTCCCCCGCCTCAGGGCTTCCCATAGGCACGGAGGACCAAATAGGTTTTAACCGGTTTAGTTACTCAAACAACGGGGGTAATTCTGATGAAACAGATGATTGGGGAGAAAACCGAAGAAAAGTAGAATTTTCTCCCGGCATAAAATCGTGGGAAAACGCGGAGGTCAAGAGGCGCCCCTCCCGGGATGCCTCCCCAAAAGGGAAGAGAGGGGATCACCGTAATAATCTCCAGTGATTTGTCCCCTCGTTTTATTCCATTCAACAGAGTAAACAAAAAAAAGAAATTCACCATTCCGGCAAAAACGTCCGGCCCGCAGGATGACAGGCGATGATAATTATTATACAGGTGAAGTTGACATCATAAGTGGTGCGAACATGAAAAACGTCCCTAATATTCTCTGGTTAGAAGAGATCAGGAAGGAAGATATCATTTCTGTCGGGGGTAAAGGAGCTTCTCTGGGAGAGATGGCCTCAATCGGCCTTCCCGTACCGAAAGCCTTCGTGGTCACGGCTCAGGCTTTCCGCAGGTTTTTGGTCGAGACCAATCTTGAAGACAAGATATTTTCATCGTTCGATAAGCTCGATGTGGAGGACAACGCAGCGCTTGAAAAGGCTGCCGAGCATGCCAAACAGCTGGTGATGAAGGCAAAGATGCCGGCGATCATCAGTGATGAGATCAAAAAGGCGTACAAAAAGATGTCTGCCGAAAATCTCATTGTGGCAGTGCGGTCAAGTGCAACCGCAGAGGATCTCCCTGATGCCAGTTTTGCCGGCCAGCAGGAGACCTATCTCAATATCAAAGGGGAGGCAAATCTTCTCGATTCCGTCCAGAAGTGCTGGGCATCGCTGTACGGGGCACGGGCAATCTACTACCGTTCAAAACAGGGGTTCGATGACTACACGGTCAATATCGCAGTTGTCGTCCAGCAGCTTGTCCATTCCGAAAAGGCGGGAGTCATGTTCACTTCCCACCCGATCACGGGCGAATCCAATACCATCATTGAAGGCTCATGGGGACTGGGTGAGGCAGTGGTCTCGGGATCAGTCTCGCCGGACAAATATGTCTTTGACCAGCGGACAGAGAAGGTCATCGACACCCTCATCTCGAACAAGAAAGTCGAGATTATCGCCGATGGCGATCACGGCACAAAACTCGTGGATGTTCCCCCGGCCCGGCAGGACACACAGGTGCTTTCTGACGCAGAAGTTGCCAAGCTGGGCATGTACGGCAAGATCGCCGAGAACCATTACGGCATACCGCAGGACGTTGAATGGGGAATTGTAAAAGGGACCATCTATATCCTCCAGTCCCGTCCGATCACCACCATCGGCGCAAAAAAGGAGAATAAGAGCATGTCCGGACAGAAATCGGAAGCAAAGATCATCTTAAAGGGTCAGGGTGCAGCACCCGGTATCGCTTCAGGAAAAGTCGTCGTTATCCGTGATGTAAAAGACACAGGTTCAGTCCGTGAAGGCGACATCCTTGTCACGAAGATGACCAACCCGGACATGGTGCCGGCAATGCGTAAGGTGGCTGCAATCATCACCGATGAAGGCGGCATGACCTGCCATGCAGCGATTGTGAGCCGTGAACTCGGCACACCGGCAATTGTGGGTACCAAGACCGCCACCAAAGTGCTCAGCAACGGGCAACTTATCACGGTCGATGGCGAGATGGGACTCATCTACGAAGGGTTACTCCCGCAGGCAGCAGCCCCGGTACAGGGAGCAGCCCCACAACAGATTGGTCGCACCGTCCTCTTCGATCATCACCGCAACCAGTGTAAAGGTGAACGTATCGATTCCCGAAGCAGCAGCACGGGCAGCAGCAACCGGCGCAGATGGTGTCGGCCTGCTCCGGATCGAGCACCTGATCCTCGGCCTGAACAAGACACCGGGCTGGTTTATTGCCAACAACAAGGAAGATGAGTTCGTTAAGGAACTCCACGACGGCATCAAGATTGTCCTCGATGCCTTCCCGGGAAAGACCGTCTGGGTCCGGACCCTCGATGCACCAACCGACGAGTTCCGGAACATGCAGGGCGGGGAGAGCGAACCCCACGAACACAACCCGATGCTCGGCTGGAGAGGTATCCGGCGCGATCTCCAGAGCCCGGACCAGTTCCGGCTGCAGGTTGAGGCATTCAAGCGCCTCTGGAAAGAGGGATACGAGAACCTCGGCATCATGTTCCCGATGGTCTCCCACCCCAGCCAGTTCCTTGCCGCAAAAGAGATGATGCGGGCAAACGGCGTGGACGTTGAGAAGGTCGCCCTCGGCATCATGATCGAGATCCCGTCGAGCGCGATCATGATCGAGGATTTCTGCAGGGCAGGTATCAAATTTGCCTCATTCGGAACCAATGACCTGATCCAGTACACGCTCGCCATCGATCGCAACAACGAAAACGTAGCGGACATGTACCAGCCGCAGCACCCGGCCGTCCTTCACCTGATCCACAACGCGATACAGGTATGCAGGACTTACGACATCGAATGCTCAATCTGTGGCCAGGCCGGTTCTGACCCGAAGATGGCAACATGGTTAGTCGAGCACGGCATTACGAGCATCTCGGCAAACATCGATGCAATCGCAAAGATCCGCGAGGCGGTTGCCCGCACGGAAAAGCGCATTATCCTCGAAGCCGCGAGATCAAAAGATGCTGAATAAGGGTTGTTCTGAAGAAGAACTCTTCTCTTTTTTCTCCCGGAAAAAACGGGAGGACCTTGACCATAATTACATACTCAGACTCCATGTGCACGCTCCCCCACCCGGTAGCGGTACGGGCGCACTGCATGTTCATGGAGACCAATCTCGGAGACCCCGGCCTTTTTCCCGGCACGGCATCGCTTGAACAACTCTTGATCAAACGGTTCGGTGTGCTCTATCACTGCCCGGATGCCGGGGGATATGCCACCAGCGGGGGCACCGAATCCAATCTCCAGGCACTCCGGCTGGCAAAAGTGCAGGCAAAAGAGATCTCCTACCCGAATGCCGTAGTCCCGGAATCCGCACATTTCTCGTTCAAGAAATCCTGTGACATTCTTGGCATTGAACTGCGGGGAGTGCCACTGTCCGAGGATCTGCGGATGGATGCCGATGCTGCAGCAGAGCAGATCGACAGCAATACGATCGCCCTCGTGGGGATTGCCGGAACCACCGAATACGGCATGGTCGATCCCATCGCCGCCCTTGCAAAGATCGCATACCAGCATAACATCTTCTTCCACGTTGATGCGGCATTCGGCGGCATGGTAATCCCGTTCCTGGACAAACCAATCCCGTTCGACTTCTCCCTGCCCGGCGTAACGACTATCGCCGTCGATCCGCATAAGATGGGCATGAGCACGATTCCCGCCGGCTGCCTGCTCACCCGGGAACCATACCTGCTCAATGCCCTCAACATCGACACCCCGTACCTGACGGTAAAACAGGAGTTCACCCTTGCCGGTACCCGCCCGGGTGCACCGGTTGTCGGGGCGCTTGCGGTAATGGACTATCTCGGGATCGAAGGGCATGCGGGCAATCGTAAAAGGATGCATGAAGAACACACAGCGCCTTATTGCCGGTATGGAAACCTTTGGCTTTGAGCGGGCGGCAACACCGGATGTGAATGTTGCCACGTTCATCGCAACAAAAGAAGATATCCCGGCACCGTGGAAAGTCTCATGGACGAGGCAGGGACACCTGCGAATCGTCTGCATGCCCCACGTGCATGGCGATCGTATTGAGGCTTTTTTAACTGATATTGGTGAATTACATGCTTGACAAACTGGTAGAATCCTTAGAAACGTGCCCCATGGTGAAAAGGGGAGAGTATAACTATTTCATCCACCCGATCACCGATGGCGTACCGATCGTTGAACCCGCACTGCTCCGTGATGTCTGTACCGCGATGATCAAGGTAATGGACCTGAACAATGTCGACAAGATCGTCGTGGTGGAAGCGATGGGCATCCATATCGGTTCGGTGCTCTCCACGATGACCGACATCCCGATGGTTGTTATGCGCAAGCGGGTGTACAACCTCCCGCACGAGATCCCGGTCCACCAGACCACCGGGTATTCCAAAGGCGAGCTCTACTTAAACGGTGTATACAAGGGCGATCGCGTTGTGATCATCGATGATGTGGTGAGCACGGGAGGTACGATGAAGGCGCTCTTAAAGGCTCTTGAGATTGCCGGGGCCGAAGTCGTCGATGTCTGCATTGCGATCCAGCGGGGCGATCCGGATATCGGGCGCCCGTACAAGTCACTGGTAAAGATCGAGGTCACCGAAAAGGTGCATGTCGTTGAACGATATCTCTGATCTGGTGGAACGGTTACAGCAGCGGGGGGCACATACCATCGCCCTCCAGTTTCCCGCCGGACTGAAGCGGCGGGCAGCGGAGTATGCCGCTGGGCTCAGGACAGCAGGTTTTGAGGTGATTATCAATGGCGATCCCTGTTATGGCGCCTGTGACCTTGCACTCGATACTCTTGCCCATGCAGATGTGCTCGTGCATATCGGGCACACACCGGTGGACGAGCGGGAGAACGTGATCTTTGAACCCTACCCGGTCGGGTTTGATATCGCCATTCTGGCAAACGCACTCCCGCTCCTGAAAGAAAAGACTGTGGGGCTCGTCACTACCGTGCAGCACGTCCACCTGATCCCGGCAATGGAAGTCATTCCTGAAGAAGAACGGGATCGACGTACGGGTGGCTGATGGAGGAACGCGGGCACCCAACCGCGGGCAGGTGCTTGGGTGCAGTTTTGCCGCAGCCCGGGCCACGCAGGCTTCCGAAATCCTCTTTGTCGGTACCGGTGTCTTTCACCCGATCGGCATTGCCCTTTCCACGGGAGCACGGGTGATCGCACTTGATCCCCTGACCGGCATTGCGCAGGAAGTCAGCGGGGACTCCCTCCTGCGCCGGCGGTTCGCCGTGATGGAGAAAGCCCGGGACGCAGAAAGTGTCGGCATCATCGTCAGCTCAAAGAGCGGGCAGGAACGCATGGCACTCGCACAGCGCCTTGTGGCACTCTCTCCTAAAGCGGTGATCGTGACAATGAGGGAAGTAAGCCCTGACGAACTGCTCAATCTCGGGTTTGCCTGCTACGTGAACACCGCCTGCCCCCGGCTCGCTTACGATGACCAGGTACGCTTTCCCGCACCTGTACTCTCTCCGCAGGAATTCGAGATCCTCTGTGGTGTGCGGACATGGGAAAACTATGCAATTGACGAGATCATATGAAACTTAAACACCTTGAGATGACACTCCAGAAGGCGGCAGGGTATACCAAACCCCGGCCTTCGCTCGAACAATACATGACCCCTGCTCCACTTGCCGCCCGCCTGCTCTACCACGCGCTCATGAAAGGCGACATCGAGGGAAAAAACGTCTGCGATCTCGGGAGCGGCACCGGGGTCCTGGCGATTGGCGCTGCACTTCTTGGCGCTAATTCAGTAAAAGGAGTTGAAAAAGATCCCAATGCCGTTGTAGTGGCACAGGCGAACGCTGAACTCCTTGGTGCAGACGTGGAATTCATTGTCGCAGATATCCTAGACCCAGCTCTGCCGGAGAAGATCGGCGCCTGCGACACCGTGATCATGAATCCGCCTTTCGGGGCACAGAAGATCCATGCCGATCGCCCGTTCATCGACCTTGCAATCAAAACCGCACCGGTGGTCTACAGTATATTTAATGCGGGTTCCACCCCATTTGTAAAAGCCTTCATCCGTAAACGGGCCGAAGTTGCCGAACAGGTCGGCAGTGCATTTGCCATCAAACGCACCTTTGCCTTTCACACCCGGGACACGCTGGAGTTCGAGGTCGAGATCTTACGACTGGTACGGAAACAATAACCCCGCCACGCAGCGCAACAAAGACCATCACCGGACTTGCTGCTGCCCATATGGTCACCGATATTTACATGCCGGTGCTGCCTGCAATACTTCCGCTGTTGATCCTCAACAACGGGTACTCCTATTTTACTGCAGGACTCTTAATCACGGCCTACAATGTCACATCATCATTTACCCAGCCGGTATTTGGCTGGCTCTCCGACACAAAAGGTTTGACGGTCAATATCAGCATCAGCCTCCTCATATCTGCGGTATTTGTCGGGCTGATGGGTGTAGCCCATAACTATTACCTCATCATGCTCTTTGCTGTACTCGCCGCACTCGGGCATGCCTGTTTCCACCCGGCTGCGCTCAGCATGGTGAGCCGCCTGTGCAGCAGTGAAAACCGGGGCAGGCTCACGTCATACTTCGTGGTCGGGGGTAATTTCGGGTACGCAATCGGCCCGGTACTGGCCGGGGGCCTTGCCATGTGGCTGGGACTGCCCGGGCTCCTCCTCCTGATCATCCCGGCGGTCGTCATGGCCTTTGCCTTAAAGTACATCCTGCCCGGGGGAATCACAAAAGCCTGTCCTCCAAAGGCGGTTCCGAGGGAAACCCCGCATACAGCCACGTCAAAAAAGCCGTTTATCATCCTGATGATCGCATCCATCCTCCGTGCATGGGCAATCTTTGCCGCCATCACATTCCTGCCAACGTATCTCGTCTCGCAGGGATATGACTTGGTGATGGCGAGCGTGATCGTCACCCTGATGCTGCTCGCCGGTGTATCCGGGCAGGTTGTCGGGGGACATTTCTCGGACCGTTACGGCAGGAAAGAGTTCATGATCTTCGGGCTCGTGCTCTGTATCCCCCCGTTCTGCATCTTCATGCTGACGGGCGGGATCCTGTCGATCATTGGACTTATCCTCTTCGGGTTCTTCCTCTGGTCCACCTTTGCGGTTGCCGTCGCTATGTCGCATGAACTCCTTCCCGGAAACGTGGGACTCGCCTCGGGCATCATGCTCGGGCTTGCAATCGGATTCGGGGGTCTCGGGGTGGCAGTCAACGGTATCATCGCCGACCATTACTCTCTGGCAACAGCGCTCGGTACCATCCCCATCCCGATTATCGCTGCCATTTTCCTGATGATCATACTTCCCTACCCGTGGAAAACATTCAGGCAGAGACACCTGATGACACAATCGCAGTAAAATCCGGTAACCTTACAGGATCAGATTTATTATACAGGAACAGTGAGGTCTTATTATGGAAAAGACGGGAATTATTGCGTTAATCTTGGGAATTATTCTGTGCGCACTCGGAGGTTATGCAATCTGGGCATTTCTTCCGGAGGTCATTATTGCCATAAAAGGGCTGGGCGGGATAGCAGTCCTCTGTATTGGACTCATGATGGTCCTTTTTGGCATCCTGATGATCAGGGACTAAAAAGTGCTAACGAGTCTTAAAAATACAATAAAAAAATTCTGTTTTTATACCTTGACTACCAGGCACTGCGAACCCGCAGTTTCGAGCACCGGCTCTCCTTTTCTTCGAAAAAGTCATCAAATGCCTTTTTCACACCGGGTGCAGTAACATAATCATGGGAGAGGAGGATACCTCCGGGTGTCATCCGGGAGTAGAAGAACTCAAGGCACAGTTTGGTGCTCTCGTACGTGTCAACATCGAGATTTACCATTGAGAAAGTCTTATCCTTTACCGGTTCTGAGGTGCCGGGAAAGATCCCCTTGTAGAAAAACACATTTGTGTGATCTTTAAGGTAATCTTTTACTGAATCATAGGATGCGGCAAATTTACCTTCATAAAACGGCCAGACCATATCGATCTCTTCTACTTTTGGCAATCCTTCAAACGTATCGAAGAGGTGAAGGGATTTGTCACCCTTTGCCGAGCAGATGATCTTTGCCGAACCGCCTTTGAACACACCAACTTCCGCAATATCGCCCGGTACTTTTTGCGTCCGTTTCACTGACCATATAGATGTGATAGGCCTCGATATCTTCAAGCAGCAGTTCGGTTTCAGACCGTATTTTTTTAAGGATCTTTGCAAACTCCTTGCGATCCGAACAGCCGTAGTGAGAGAACCTGCCCCGGTTTGCGATATCGTTTCCAATAAAGGGTTCAAAAAAAACAAATTTACGGAATTTATTAAGATACCTGCTCGGCATAATGGAATCTACTGCGCTGAAAAGGTTCTTCTTTCGAAACAGGCTCATGTCTTATTATATTTGTTTTCCTGAAATTTATAGTGTTTTATACCCGGGTCACAGGTTTATCCCGTCACAGAGTGTCCCGGTTTTAGGGATTAATGGCGGGTGATTTTTTTTAAAAGGCGGCGGTTTGTTGCACTATAACCGATTACTGCTGCAAGTAAAAGTAAGAGGATTGCTGATGTGATTGAAACAAGGATTGCGAGTCCCGCTGCATAAGCGACAATGACTGCAATCAGCCCGGGGACCCTCCCCTTCTTGTAGGCACTGAAAATCGAAATAAAGAGTAGCAGGGTTGGGAGGATGAGAAACAGGGTGCGGACATTCGGATTCGGGTAAATCGTGTCAACAGCATTTCCGAGCACATTGAGGATCACCTCTTCTGGATCGATGCCGATCGCTGTCCAGAGCCCGGAGAGGAAACCGAGCCCGATGACAAACTGCCAGATGTAGGTCTTTGATCTTCGTGCCATGATCAGAGAGCCCGTATTCCCCCCGAATGGGAGGAGGTGGGAGTACTGGTAGAGATTTAACGGGACAATCAAAAAGAGGTTGTGGTTTTTCCCACGGGAGGGGTGACAGAGTTATTTCCAGCCAAACAGCGATTTAAAGAAATTCCCAATGGATTGCAAGATATCCGGCTGTTGTGCCTGAGACGGCGGGGCAGCCCCGGTGGCAGAACCGCCGCAACCGCAACTGACTTTCTCGATCCCGCTGTCGTCCTTTGTCACGCTTGTTGTACAGGCACCGCCTTGCGGGCAGATTCCGCTGCAGGCATTGTTGGCATCGAGGGTGCAGGTGGGTTTACACTCACAGCTGGTGCAGAGGGCCTTACCGGCATTGTCCATGGTTGTTCCTGACATCCAGCAGCTCTCCCCTCCGGGGCAGGTGCCGGTGCAGGATCCCCGCGTGGGATCGCACGTGCAGGGAACGGACGGTGTAACCGTTGTCGTGTCCCCCCCGACCTTGCAGTGGCATTCGGCAAACGAGATTTCCCCGGCCGCATTGCGGGAGAGGGTGTTAAGCTGGCAGGCCTCACCGGATGCCGGGCAGGTACCGGTGCAGGCACTCTTGCTGTAATCAAAGGAGCACCCGCTGGCCATGCACCCGCAGACCGGGGATGCAGCCGCGGTTACGGTACCGATCTCCTTACTGATGACAGTGCAGGGAGTGCCTGTCCCGCAGACTGCCGGTACAGGCATTCTTCTGCACATCATAAGCGCAGGTGTTTGTCGGGGGCAGCGTGGTTGTCGTTACGGTTGTGCCCGGCCCGAAACGGTCCTGGGGGATCCCGTTCGCAATAGTTGCCGTGGGTTGATAGCCGCAGATCTTGTCGGAGCACTGTTTGTAGGTACCAAACTTCTCCTTTGCAATAGCCTCGCTCATGCACCCACAGTTCTCAGGGCATACGGGTACAGATGTCACAGTAGGCGTTACACCCATCCTATAACAATAGAGCGGTTTTTCTGAATTGGGGATATTGGCGGCGAGCGAGAGTGGCTGATATGCGCAGGGTGCTTCATTGGGATCGCATTTCACCATCCCTTTGAGCTGAGCGTCTTCCTCAGGCACGCAGGCACACCCCACCGGACAGGGAGGAGACTGCTGCTTCATGCAGTATTTCGGCACCTGCACCACAGCCGCAAGCGTGGCCGTGCTCTGCTCATACCCACAGATATCCGCCGAGCACCGTGCCCAGTTCCCGCCTTTGGCCTTGGCAGTCACATCGCTGATGCAGTCGCAGCCGGACGGGCAGGTTACCGGCGAAACGACCGTCTCCCGGAAGCAGTACGCATTTATGGTCGCCGATCCCGTCACTACGGAATAGCAGGAGGTCTGCGAACACCGTTCATAATTACCGAACTTATCCTTTGCGGCAGACTCAAACATACACTCACAGCCAGCCGGGCAGGTCCCCGGGTTCTGCGGTTTCACGCAGTACTTCGGGATCGGGGCTGCCACATGGGTCAGCACCTGTTCATACCCGCAGGCCTGTTCGGTGCAGCGAGTATCACTGCCGTATTTTGTTGTTGCGGCGGGGTCTGTCAGGCATTCGCAACCGCCCGGGCAGGCCGGCTGTGCAGTAGTGGCGAGGGTCACAGGAATCAGGGTGATGCGCGGTGTGACCAGCGTGATCCCGCTGCCGTAACAGTACATGGCATTCTTGGCTTGGTCGTATCCACAAATATTCTGCTGACCGTTACAGAAACTGAGAGATTTTGCTTTTGCATCTGCAGGCTGCAGACAGCTGCAGCCCGCAGCGCAGTCCGCCGCACTGGCAACAGAGATGCATACCAGCATGACCAGGACGGTCAGGGAAAGTATCCATCGGTAGTGTCCTCTTTGTTGTATTTTTTTCATAAAACCTTCGCCCGGGAATATCCCGTTATATGCCATTCTGCACAAAATATGATAAAATTACCTTTATTTTCCGCGGGATTTGGAAGTGAGTAAAAAAACAGAGACCGGGCTGCCATACAGACGGCAGGCGGGCGATTTCGTTAATACTGCAGGACCGGGGGCGGTGCATCAACATCGAGTTCATCCAGGAATGGCATCAGTCCGCCAACATACGGCACGATTTTCCCATCCCCTATCCTGCACGTTTCTCCCACCGTTACGATTTCGACCATAAGGGGAAATTCACGCATGGTCTGTTCAAACGAGGGGTCATTTTCCCGGGTAAACTGAAGGAAATTACTGATAGCAATATATGGCCGTTCATATTCATCAATAGCGGCAAACTCCTCTCTTACCGATTCAAGGGTGCGGGTACGGGCGAGATCTTCTTCAAAAAACAGGATAACATCGACCCCGTACGTACGGGCAATTTCATCGAGAAAACGGACATCGAGAGTCCGGCCTTCTAAAACGCCAAGGGAACCCAGTTTTTCCAGAGGAGTTTTCCCACTAAGGGCGGACCAGGCTTTTATTTTTTCCATAAAAAAGGTGGGTGGGCGACAGGTGTAAAGCTATGGATAGGGGATGATTAAAAACACCGTATTCTCATGGACAGACCCATGCAGTCACATGAAAACCACTGGGCCATTTTCCTAATAAAAAGAGAATTATTCCCTGCCAAACTTGTTGAGCACCGAAAAGCCGACACCAAAGAACAGGACTGCAGCAACCGGCCAGATCGACCATGTGATGGTGCCCGTCTGGTAGATGTCCATACCAATAAAAAAGATACAGAGCATGCCCATCATTGCAATACTGTACCACCATTTCTTCGCGCCTTTGGTTTTTGTAAATTCATCTGCCATGATCTATCAATCCTTATATTTTCGGTCTGTGATTATACACTCTGTGTAAAAAGAACGTGAACAGGGATATTCCGGTTCAGATATTTCCCTGTGTCGAACCCTGTTTTGGCACAAAGGCATTTGCGATAAGGTCTTTGTTAAAAGATGAGGGGACCGTACCCGTCCGTGCGTAAGTATAGAGCGCAATAACAAAGATTCCCTGCATGGCCGATGCCACCACTGCGAGAATCGCAACAACAATAATCAGAAGTGCGATGGCTAACAGGATACTCTGGCTGACCATCCAGATTGCAAAAATCCCAATCGCGGCAATAATCCCGACTATCAGAAAAACGAGGAATATTGAGCCGCCACCGACGATACTCTCGCCCCAGGTCTTCTTAATCAATGATACGGAGTCTTTTACCGAATCGACAACACCTTTGTCCTCAAGGATAAGGATCGGGACGACAAAGAAGGTGACAAGGCCCCATGCACCGCCTACAAGGGTGGCTGCGATCTGGCCGATGAAACCGGCCTTATCCTCAAGAATTTGAAGGATCAGACCAACGGTTGCAGAGATCAGTGACCATACAAAGATCGAGCCGATATGCTTCATGGCATTCGAGAGCCCGTCGCTGATCGTTGCTTCCCTGCCGTTCAACCGTGCATTGACACACGTGATTAATGCCGTGTTGAAGAAGATCACCACGAAGTAGCTGACAACATAAAAAACAAACAGGAGCCCGTAGGACATAATCGGGCCAAACCCGGTCATACTACCGAGACTGTTGGTAAGCAGGAGGGGGAGCGCAAAGGTGAGGATAACAATGAGCGACACGATACCCGAAAGCAACGGGAACACGAGGAGCTTTTTGTCGTCCATGAGAATGTTCCAGCTCGTTTTTACGAGCGCGAAACTTCTGCCAATACTTTCAAACATAGGAAGAAAAATAGGACGTTTCATGCAAAGAAGGTTGTGAGAAGTGATAAAAAAGAAAAGAAAAACGGGCTGTGATTGCCTGTACGGTTACCTGTCGCGGCTGCCGGCATGATTAAAAACAGGACAAAGGTAATCACGAGAAAAAATTTGACGGTTTTATGGATCATAGGGATCAACCAGGGGATGTCAGCGGGAAAAAGGATAGATATGTTGCTCTGCCCCGGATCACCGGGTCATTGCATCCTGAACGAATGCCCCGATATGCTCTATCGCACGTTCCCCTTCTGGTACATCCCGGGAAAAAACCTGCCAGCAGTGGAACATGCCTTCCCAGAGTTCCAGTTGGACCGGTGATCCAGCCCATCGCGCTTTCTGAACAAAGGCAGCAACATCCGAGAGCAAGAGACTCATGCGTCCCAATCTGGATATAGAGGCGGGGGAGCCCCTGCAGGCGGGCATTCACCGGAGATGCAAGAGGGACCTTGTGATCATTTCCTGCAAGGTAAACCTTACGGACGGCATGGAGCCGCGCCGGCGTAATCCAGTCGAGCCCGGTATTTTTCGTCACCGATTCCCCCTCAAATGACATATCGGTTAATGGTGACAGGCAGACTGCGGCGTGGGGGAGTGCTAACCTTTGATCCCTGGCAGAGATTAACAGATCGAGCACCAGCGTTCCACCGGCAGAGATGCCTATCGGGACAATATGGTGCGGGGGTATTCCCTGGGCCATAAGATATTGGTAGGCACAAAGTGCATCCTCTGCTGCTGAGGGAAATATATGCTCCGGGGCGAGCCGGTAGTCTACCGAAAAGACCCGGGAACGACACGCACGGGCAAGGTTTGTGCAAAGACCATGATGATCGCGGGTAGACCCGACAGAAAATCCCCCGCCATGGAAAAACAGGATGGTGCGTTCCGGAAGTGACTCGGGAACGCTGATCCAAAACCCGTCAAGTCCGTCACGGATGACTACGCGTTTCATTACCGGCGGTTCGGGCGCCTGGAATTCCTCGTATAGGGCAGAAAACTCTTTACGTACCTGGGCAATGGGTTTATTGGGGTCCGGGATGCCCGCTCTGAGAGCGGATAGGAGATCACCTATTGGATCAACAATCATTGTGTCCGGATATGGTGAGATGGGGAAATAAAGCAGGAGGGTGCATTCACTAAAATCCGGCCATTCTGCAAGCGCAGAGCGGAAAAATCCCGGGTCGGTCCGATACCTGATTACTAAACATATTTGCCAAAAAACAATTAATCGTCCGGTTATAACTGAAAAAAGTGGCGAAAATGCCCTCAATCAAGAGTGCCACTATCAAAATTTTTGGTTATTGCAGGCATTTATGCTTGGACCGGGGTTAATGAAAAGGAGAGAAATACCACGATTAAGTGAGCGGGAAAATAGTTTCTTTTCCCATCGATCATGGTTAACAAAAGCATCAGGCAAAATAGCTGATTCTAAAAACATTGAACGGGTATTTCGAATTCACGATAAAAACTCAAGGATATTTTAGGAATTTTTTAATAGGGCACGGTAGATAATAATTCTCAACCCAGGAACACATAATCCCGCACGACGGGATAATGGTCGCTTGGAACTTTATTAACAGGGAGACAGGTAAATGAAATTTTCACAGGTCAGTCTAATAGCAATTATCTTTGTTGTGATTGCAGTCTCGATTGCAGGATGTACCAGCTCCAGCCCGTCAACTCCGGCAGCAGCCGCACCCGGTGGGGCAGCGCCCAGTGGAACCGCGGCACCGGCTGGCGGTTCAGCAGTTCCGGCAGCAGGGTCTGACGTCACCGGAGCAAATATCTTTGGAACAGGTGCCTCCTATAACTGGATCGAGTATAAGATGGTCGCATCCGGTATGACAGCATATATGAAATTCGAAAAGTCAGGAAAATGCACCATGCGTATGGAAGGTGCAGATTTACCCAGCGGGGGTATGACAATCGATTGTTCATCGACAGGTCAAACCAGCGGACAACCGGGTCAGGGCAATCCCGCAGATGTTAAATCCGATGTCAAGTTTACCTTTGTGGGTATCGAGCCGGTATCCGTAGGAGCAGGCACCTACCCGGCTGCTACTAAATATATGATTACCTCTGAAGGGCAGAATATCTATTACTGGACTGCACCCGGCGTCCCGACATTTGTCAAGTTCGTGTCCCCATCGAGCGATGGCGACGTAGTGATGGAACTCAACGGCTGGGGATAATCTCCCGGTAATTTTTCTTTTTTTCGGGTTATTGGTTCTGCAGATCTTACCCGATTTTCTGCCAGGCCGCCGATGAGACCAGTGCACGGAGGATCTCCATAACTTTCTGGCTCCCGAATGCCCGGACATAGGGCGATGCCTGATGTTTTTCATAGGATTCCTGGTCCCACCATGCAGAAGTGATGATGAACAGTCCTTCGGTTTCGAGGGATTCTGCAGCAAAAAAGATGAGGTTGCCGACTTCAGTCCGGGATGTAGCAACCAGTTCGTGGGCAATTACCCGCATCCTGCTGGTGAACGATTGTTTTACCTGAATTGTCTTGGTAATGAGCGGTGTTGTCCGGGAAAGAGGGGATTTTTGAGGTGTCATAAATATGCCATAAGAACAGTCTGCTCACGTCACGGAACTGGCCGACAACGTTGACAACACTGGCATCGGCCACACCACGGCATTTAAAAATGGACGAATCACCGATGAGCGGGTTGGTGATGAGGCGCTGATCATTCCGGTCTGGTTGTTGATCCGTATATTTGGGGCAAGGTGATCGGGCAGCAGGATCGCCATTATACGTGACAATGACTTCCGTCCGGATCGGCAGCCGTGACATTGTTCTGTTTCTCCATGGACGGGACAGTGGTTACTGCCGTGGGGGGGTCCCCACGACACCAGGAGTGACCGTGGGGGAAACTTACGGGAACCGGAGTTGCTGCGGGTCGAGGCACCCGCTGATAAGGACGGCAAGAAGGATAACACTAAAACACCTGAGGATTCGTCCATTCCGAAAATTGGCGCAGGATTGAGATTATGATTGGGGATTTGAGATCCGGGAGTTTTCAAAGGGGAACAGAAACATGAACCTGAATAAAACTTTTCATTGGGATGGACCACAATCCCGACATGTACAATTGTTCCAGTAAAACCGGGTAATGACAAAATTCAGGCAGCAAAAAGAAATGTGGAGATTACTTGACCATCCGGTTCCATGCATTCCCACTGCAGGTGCCACCGAGCGAGTCAGCGACCGTGACCTGTTCCTCTGGCCGACAGATGGATTATACTGGGCTTTCCAGCAGCACCCTTCGAACAGGGAGAACCCGACGGGCACTTCGCACCGCAGGCTCCGCAGTTGTTGTCATTAAAGACCTGCTCGCAGCCGTTATTCATGGAGTTGTCGCAGTTGAGCCAGGGGCCCCAGCAGACCTGACGGCAGGCCCCGTTATCGCAGATACCAAAGTAACTTGAGCCGCCCGTGCAGGCATTCCCGCATGAACCACAGTTCCGGGGATTTTCAAGGTACACCTTTTGGGAGGGGTCCTTTGCCAGATACACGTAAGATATCGTATTGATTAAAGAGCCAGCTCGTGCCATCCTTGAGGTCGGTCTCACAGGCGCCGCCATTGGTATTGAGCGGTCCCTTGTCGGAGCAGTCCCCAAACCCCGGCTGACATGACTGGATCGTGCACTGGCCGGCAGCGCAGCCATATCCTGCTACGTTCTTTGCATCGGCATAGTCAACAGAACAAACGCGCCCGCAATAGCCGCAGTTATTTCGATCCGTGGCGGTGTTGGTGCAGGACTCGCCGCACATGGTTGTCGGTGATGCGCATGTCGGAATAGGTTCGGGACGGATGGAGAGAGGCGGCCGTATTGCCGGGTTCTGGACATTGGTCGGGACCGGTGTCACCGGTCGTTTTACAATCGCCATCTCGCCCGAGGACGGGCTGATCAGGTCCATACCGAACCCGAACTTTGCAATAAATACCACCGCAAGGATAATGACTGCCACGGCAATGATGACATGCACAACGCTCAGCTGCGGAAGGCCGGACTTCGATTCCTTCTTTGGTTCTGATCCCTTTTCATCTACCAGAATAAACACCTGTCAGCACACGAAACTAACAGTGTACTGAAATACACGTGAGAATATAAAGATTCCAAAATGATTCCGGTGAACAGGTATTGCCCCGATGTATGAGGACAGAAAAAGCAGGTAAAATGTGTTTAACCCGCACAGCCACGGGCGTCAATAATGTATTAATGCAGTATCCAGGCCGGGGATCGTTTAATGGTCCGGCCGTGTCATACTGACAGTTGGAAAACACGCAGAAACCGGAACTGCCGCAGGATTTCCCGCAGGCACCGCAGTTATCATTGTCACTGAGTGTGGACTCGCACCCGTCAGCCATATTCTGGTTGCAGTCATAGTACCCGGGCAGACACGCATTACTGCATTTTCCTGTGATACATTTACGGTCTGTCGAGTTATAGGAAGGACAGGCTTTTCCACAGAAACCACAATTGTCGGGATCGGTCATCCTGTTCGTGCAGGTACTTCCGCACGGGGTCTGGTTCGCTGGACAGATACCTCGGGACGGAATGAAACAGTCGGCCTCATATCCGGCGTCTGGACAAGTGTCGACACCGGTGTCACCGGCTTCTTGAACATCGCCATCTCTCCCGAGGTCGGGCGGATGATGTCCATGCCGAACCCAAACTGTACAATAAATACCACCGCAAGGACAATAACTGCCAGTGCAATGATAACATGCACAATGCTCAGCTGCGGAAGGCCGGACTTTTTTTCCTTACCTGAATCTGGTTGTTGTTCTTCGCCCATGGTTTACCACTCGTCAGCACACAGTTCTAACAGTGTACAGAACCGCTTGCCGGAATATAAACTGATCAAAATAATCCCGGGAATATGGTGATTATCAGGGCTTATCTTCCTGCCTGAATTTTGATCCGAGGAGAGCGGCCTGAATGCGCTTGTCTGCGAACCACCAGACGACAGGCAGGGCCAGCAGCAGCAGGATCGCAAGGCCGGTGTACTGCTGCTCCAGCAGGAAGTTGAAGACTGCATGAACGCCGATGGCAAGGAGAAGGCCCCCCGCTATGACGGTACTCTTCCGCCTTCCATCCGGCATGAACTTCGCAATGCCAAGGGAGCCGCCCCAGATGATCGCAAAGAGGGCATGAGCAGGAACCGAGAGGATCGCCCGCAGCGACCCGGTGAACAAGAGGGAGGATAGGGTGGGCAGGTCGATGACATAGATGATATTCTCGAGCGTTGCAAACCCGAGTGCGGTGGCCGTTGCATAGACAATCCCGTCCATGGGCTCATCGAACTCATGGTCGCGGTACACGAACAGACCCACCATCGAGAACTTAAGCAGTTCCTCAACAAACGGGACAGCGAATGCGAAAAACACGATCGCAGGGAGATACAGGATGAGCTGGTTCTCGACAAAAAAGGCGATACCAGCTGCCACGATTCCGAGGAGAAACATCTTTACTACAAGCGAGAGCGGTTCCGGTTCGTACTTGTCGCGGTTGTAGAAGTACCAGAACCAGAAGATGCCCGGGGCAAATGCGATGGTAAGGATGAGCCAGAGATCCACAGAGGAATTGGTCAATACAAGAATATTAAGCGTATGAAATTATCCGGGAGCAGGACCACTGCCAGAGAGATTTATCACGCAAAGCACGCGGATCCTTGCCGGTATCCGGAAATAACGATACAATGACGTGAAGTGAGCATTCGCTCGTTGGTAAAACGTTACAAGAAGACGAGGTAAGAAGGAAGACGATAGCAGCCTGGCATGGTTCCCGGGTACTCGCGTACCTCGGTACAGCATGCTACGTGTTCCGGCTTAACTTCCGGGTTCGGGATAAGACCGGTGTTTCCCGAAAGCTATGACTGCTATCACAAATTTAAACACATTATTCAGGCCGCGAACCTTATCTTAACGCACAGATTCGTGAATGATATATCTATATCGAGACCTTTCGCTCGTTCGTAAAATTTTATAAGAACAGTACCCTGCGTAAAACAGGCAATCCGCATCAACCGCCTCCGTATTCCCATTCCGGGCATGCCTTTTTAAAAACCGGTCCCAGGTCCGGCCATTATTGCCAGTATTTTATCATAACCATAAGATATTTATTATCACCCGCAAAAACAGGCAGCAGGTGAGACCTGATGAACAGATCAGCCCTTCCCGTCCTTTTTACATGCACCCTGGTTATCACGGTATTCCTGGCAGGATGCACGAATGCGCAGATGAGCGGTCCGGCTGCTTTGACGAACCCGGAACTGATATCCGATCCTGTACCCGGCAGCATGACAACCATCACAGCAGAGGGTAAGACCTACCCGGCGTTTATTGCTGCTCCTGTAGCGCCCGGGAAGCATCCCGGGATCGTGCTCATGCATTCCTTCAACGGCCTCGAACCGGGCTACAAAGAGATGTGCAACCGTATCGCCGGTGAAGGCTTCGTTGTGATTGCTCCCGAGTGGCAGACGTTCAGCCAGCGGGCAGGAGATCCCGAGGTCGAGTCGGTCATCCGCTCTTCGATCGCAGCCCTCCAGTCACGCACCGATGTCGACAGCACCCGGCTCGGTCTCACGGGCTTCTGCGCCGGGGGCGTTTCACGATGCTCTTCCTCCCGCAGTTGAAGGTGTTTAAAGCAGGCGTAGCATGGTACGGGTTCCCGAACAGCATTGGCTATACCAACAACACGGCTCCTGCATCCCATATCAGTGAACTGGATACCCCGATGCTCATAATCCACGGTTCCCGGGACCAGCCGAGCCCTATTGCGGGAATCTATAACTACTCAATGCAGCTTGACGCCGCGGACAAGTACTTCGAATTGAAAGTCTACCAGGGAAAACCCCATGGCTTCATGATTACAAACGGCAGCCTTGTCCGAGATGACGTTGCGGAAGATGCGTATAACGAGATGATCGTCTTCTTCCGGCGAAAACTGTAGGATCTCCTTTTTTTAGGGGGGGGAGAATTTGTCACGCAAGGCCCGCGGATCCTTGCCGGTATCCGTAAAAACGATACAATGACATGAAGTGAGAGTTCGCTCGTTGGTAAAACGTTACAAGAAGACCAGGTAAGAAGGAAAGGTGATAGCAGCGTGGTATCGTTCCCGGGGACTCGCGTACCTCGGTACAGCATACTACGTGAGTTGGCTTAACTGCTGGGTTCGGAATGAGACCAGGTGTTTCCCAACTGCTATGGCCGCTACCACAAATATAAGATATCATACAGGTCGTGAACCTGAAGGTGTTCCGGATGAACAGATGATAGTGTAATGCTTGGCTTCGCTCTTGAGTGAAATTACCTAAGAACAGATGCCGTGTAAGAAGGAAAGGTGATAGCAGCTTGGTATGGTTCCCGGGGACTCGCGTACCTCGATACAGCATACTACGTGAGTTGGCTTAACTGCTGGGTTCGGAATGAGACCAGGTGTTTCCCAACTGCTATGGCCGCTATCACCACATGTTGTTTGCTTGTTTTTTTTTAAGATGCTGGCAATGAACACGAAGTCCATCACCCCACCGAACTGCTTACTGCAATTCAGTGAAAGCCAA
>CAVSYT010000008.1:0-218985 GCA_963732285.1 uncultured Methanomicrobiales archaeon
AGATATTTGAGCCGTACCAGTTAGAAAAAAATGATATCAGAGGTTCCTTGCATTTTTTGCCGGTTTACGGACCGATAACCACCCGATTACCAAGAGAGCGAAGCCGGCTGATACGAACGTGCCGATGATCGACAAGAGCGGGTTCTGTATAAGGAACATCTCCCGGAGCGGATAGATCATGAACGCAAAGGCAAAGAGAAGCGATCCGGCAAGTATTCGCCGGGTACGCGGTTAATGAGTGGTTCAGACCGATGATAATGAAGGACCCGCAGGCAAAGAAGTAGAGCAGGGTGACCAGGGAGGCCAGGCTGATGCCCGTAGTGATGATGACACCAACGGGAATTAGCAGGCAGACGATAAGGAGCCCGAGGAGGATGTGGGGGGCAACCTGTTTTTTGGGGAGGCCCTTCTGGAATGCTATACTCATGACGAGGAACGAGGCGATCATTCCAATATCGATCAGGCTTGGAAAGACCAGGGATCTCTGGCCCATGAGGACATTTACGTACCAGGCGATATTTGCTATTCCCCAGAGCCCGAATCCCCCCGCAAGATAGAGGAAATTCTCCTGGCCTCCGGACCGGCACCAGAAGTACAGGAACACCAGTGATCCGGCAATTGCCGTAATGATCTGGAGGTAGTTGCTTATTGCAAGAAAGACGTTGTCGGCAAGGAGCAGGATCATCAGGGTGAGTATGACTGCCGCTCCCAGGATTACCCCGAACAACCCGGTGATAAGTTTCAGGGCCGGGGTGTCTTGCAACACGGCCGAAGATGCAGATGTATTGATCATAAAGGATTTTCCCTGTAATCCGCAAAAAGGATTGTGAAATCCCGATGGATGTTCCGGCAATCACCCTAATTCATCAGGATTGATATTGGCATCTTTGCAGATCTGTTTCACGATCTTCGGGTGCAGGATTTTTCCGGCATGATCCGGTACGGTTACCCGGATACCCGCATCATTTTTAAAAATTTTATGACTCTTTACTCTGGCGTACACAAGTGAATCCCTCTCTTTTTAGCAGGGTAATGATCCTGCTGGCAGGGATCCGTGGGAGTTTTTCACTCATACCGAGACGTCCACCGTCGTTAAGTTGATGAGCTGCGCCTGGGGGATCTTCTCTCCGGATTCGATGCGATCATCGAGATGGAGGCGGATGGCATCACGGATATTGTCAAGGACTTCTTCATAGGTCTCTCCCTGTGCATAGCATCCCTGAAGTTCCGGGCAGAATGCGGTGTAGCCATCTTCATCTTTTTCGATCACTACAGAAAAACGGAAATTGTTCATACGGTAACTTTCCTTATGCTTTTTATAATGCATATATCGTATCGGCCAGTGCAATAACTTTTTGATTGCCGGGCGGCTGCGGGGGGAGAAAAAGTCCATGGCTATCGGGGCCGGGCTCCGGTTCTTCAGGGTGGCAACATCTGCCCGGTAAATTCAGGATATGCATTTTCCGGTGGCAGTTGGGGCAGAGAACTACCACATTTTCAGGAGAATCCCTGCCATGATTTTTTACGGGAACGATATGATGGGTCTCAAGGTAGGGTTCCCCGTCGGGGGTACGGAACGGGGCGGGCTGGTTGCATAACTGGCAGGTTCCCTGTGCTTTTCGGTGTGCATTGCCTGAAACGAGCGGGTCCTTATCCGGTGCCAGAGACGGTGCGTTGTGCATCCGGCGCCCTTTCATGGCGTACAGGGGCCGGGATCCGGGATCTGCCGGGTCTGATGGGTGTGCGGCCCTCCGGGCGAGTTCCTCTTTTGTTTCCTCTAGTTCCCGGTAGCGGAGAGGGGGGCGTTTCTGGCCCGTGAGTTTTAACGGGAAGATGTAGACATCCCGGGTATTCTTTTCACTGTCGGTCTGTCGCGACAGGAAGGGCCGGTCCGAGAGTTCGACTTCTCCCATGTACACGTAGTGGCCTTCTTCAAAGACTTCAAAGAGGTAGAGACTGACACCATGGGTTTTTGCATCCACGAGAATTTTGTTCTCCGGAAGGGAGAGGGCCTGTTTGCCCGCGAGACCCCTGCCGGTATAGTGGAAGAAATTGTTCACCCATGTGTCCTCATACGGGGAACTGGTGTGATCCGAGACGATGACGATGCTGCTGGTCTTAAGCGATCGCCGGATGGTTCCTGCATGACCGCACGAGAAGACTGCCCGGAGGGTGTCGTTGTCAATGGTGTCGCCGGGTTTGAGCGGTACGTGAAACTCCGCGGGGGTAGCACCGGGTAAAAGGGCGCCTTCGAACGCGACATCGTAGTGGTCCGGTTCGGGCCGCCGGGTAAAAAAAAGCGAAGGGGTGTCTTCGGACTCTTCTCCCCGTTTCTTGAAAAACTCCAGCCACTGGGGGCAGGCCGTGCGGAGGACCTCGGCGAAATCCTTATTCCACATCATCCGGGTGCGGGGGATCACGTGATGGGTCTTTTCGATGAAGGCATCAAACCGCTGGTCCTCCAGCCAGAAGACGATTCCCCGCTTGTCACCGGGTTCGAGATCCCCGGTTGAGAAGAAGTCCCGGATCTTTTCGGGGATTACGGTTTCGCGGAACAGGAAAACCGGCCGGTCGGTCTTTTTTATGGCAACCGGCCCGGGTTCAACGGACCAGGAGAGGGAGTGGAAATCTTCATCGAATGCGTCGTCATCGGGATCGGGAGACGGGGTAGTGTTGTGCATGTTATGCTTGTAGGAGTTTTAGAGAGGGAGAGGGATAAGGGTTATTGGTGGGGGATTTGACGCTCAACGGGGCTGATGCCCCAGCCGCGTGGGCTTAGGTCTGGGGGCTGTCTCGTCGCTTACCCGCATAAAAAAATTGAATATCGCCGGATCTAAAAATATTTCAACAGTTCCAGCAATTGCCTGACAACATTCATGCCATTCCACCCGCGTTTTTGAGCGTCGAGAAATACCGCCCCAATCAACGCTTCAGTCACGGCATCGAGAGCTTTGTCACTTTTATCCCAAGTCTCGTCTTTGTCTTCACCAATTCCCCAATGAACATATTCGCCAAGTTTATGTTGGTCTGCAAAGGCACGAGTCTGTTTCCGCTTGACCAGATCAATTTTATTTTTGGTTAATTCACCTTTTTCTGTTCACCCCTTCTTCATAGAGCTTGAATATTACAATTGTGTCAAGAACGGCATCCCCAAGGGTTGCGAGAGGATCCATGCACTCATTATCCTGAATAGTTTTTTCGTTGGGTTTGCTCGACGGGTTCTAGCTTCTTCAAGGATATTTTTGTCTTGGAAAATGTATCCGATTAGGATTTCCAGTTCACTCACCGATGAAGAAATCTGCTGGGATGCATACGAGAATAACGCGGTTTCAACATCTGCAGGAAGCCATATGCCCCTTTGTCGAAGACCTTCCTGATAATATTTTTCCGGATGGGGGCAGGATTTCCCTGTTTTGTTGAGACGATCTGCAAGATAATTCAGAATTCTTGTCCATGTCCCGTATTCACCCGGCCACCCGGTTGATCCGGATTAATTAACCATCGATCACCGGATTTTGTTGCATCCAGGTTCAGAAGATGATATACGGGTGCAGAGTTTCCGAAGATCCTGACCAGCCGTGAATCGAGAGCGCCAAAAATCTGAGGGACTGCAAAATGCAGGAGCTTGCTGGAATATGTGGGTCCGAATCCACGAATCGTTGCATCGATCTCTTCAATAATTTTGTCGGGTTCAGTGTTCAGATTGGGTGCGGGCTGTTTTTGTGTATACAGCAGCGGTCCGAGAGGTTCTTTGAAAGAGATCCCTTTGGTATTCCGGATGTTTCCCCCATTTTGCGATCTCGACAAGGTGTTGCTGACCGAGGGTATTGTTTTTCGCAGGCTTCTGAAATATCCTTTTCCAAACGTAAGATATCTGGAAATCCGTTGGTATGACTATCTCCTTTCCAATTGTACTTTTTATAAAGATCGGGGAGATCGAGATCTTGGAGGAGCTTGTTGATATGCTGTTGTAATTCGGGTTCAGGAGTTTTCATATAAATTCTCGTTATGCAATGAGAGGTATAGAACAGGATAAAGGTAATGGGAGGGAAATCTGCAATAAGGTTGTTTTTCATTTTTTCCGGGTTACGCTCAACGGGGCTAGGCCCCTCGCCGCGTGGGCTTCCCCCAGGGTTGAACAATTATCTGCTATTGGTGAACTGGTGCTCCGGTGCTTTCTGGTAGTGTTCAAAATAATTGCCGATGAGATCGTTTTTCCTGTTCTTTGAGATGATGGGGAAGAACTGTTTTTTCAACGTGATGAAAGAAAATTCCACCTGCTTTTCATCCCAGGACTTTCGGCTATGAGAAAGCAACCGTTTCGCACAGTTCCCGGACTGGCCGATATAGATAATCTCCTGCGAACCGGCATCTGACAGGAGATACAGGCCCGGGCCTGCAGGAACGGTCCGGGTTTTCTCCGGCACGAGCATTTCAAAGCTACTCCACGAGAGTCCCATCCAGCCGGGTTCACCGGGTTTTCCGGTTGCATGCAGCGGCGCGATGACTCATACCACCGGCCGGGTTATCTTTCTGGTCCGCTTCCAGTTTCCCGCCGCGAAGGTTCTCTTTCCGGTTGGTGGATTTCCGGTATCGAGGGTGAAACCGCCCGAAATTGCAGAGCGTTGATTCACCGTATTCCTGCCGGTACCGATAGAGGAGAAAACTCTCCATCCCCCGTCTCCCGTTTGTTGCGGCATCCAGCGGCGTGGCAGAACATTCATACTCAAATCCTTCTGCATCCTGCCAGGCCCATAGCGAGGGTGCGGCGGTATGGGGATCGTTCCACGGCATCAGATCCGTTCGTTTGAGGGTGTGGCGAAGTTCGTTGATTCGTTCGTGAACGGTTCTTCTCGTTTCGCCGATATACATCAGGAAATCTTTTCCTGCCGGCCGGATCCGGTAGAGGCCGGGGTCTTTGGGGATTTGGCCGGAATTCTTCTTTTGCTGCGGTGAAGGGGACCCACGGGGACCAGGAGAGGGAGAGCCAGTTATCCGGAAATATTCCATCTTTCGACCTCGGAACAGATGGAATTATCCGGATTTTGCAGAATAGACCCGTTCGTACTGGAGAACAACGGAGTCCTTCTCGGTCTTCGCAACGAGTTTGAAAACATCCCCGGGATTTATTTTGAAGGGCTTTACAACATCAGAAGGGATCGTGAGATCCAGGGAGTTGCTCCCATGATGAAGCCGGGACTTCACCGTATTTTCGATTTCTGCCATAGTTCCCGGTCGGTGAATGCACATTTAGCGCTTAATGCACATTATGTGCATTAAGGTTCAGGAACCGGCTGATCTAATTCTCTTCTTGTTACCTTGACTATCTCGTACGTTTTTCCTAATGTGTCATCGATTAGAAGATTGCAGAACGGGCATTTCATGAGGCTCCATGCATCGAACCCCCGGACCTCAATGAGATATTCGCATTTCTCCCCGAGCCGTTCCAGTGCTACATCCTGCCAGCCGGGCATCTTTTCCGGTGAACCAATCAGGGCGAGATTAATCTCCCGGGAAAAGCGGCGGGGATAGATCTCGAACATGCTGTCCCAGTGCGTGACAATCGCATCAGATCTCTTATCGATAAACGCCGGAGAGGGAATCTTATCCCGCTTTTTTGCATTCACGCTCTCCAGCGCCGGCAGTAAATTCCAGAGATTGTTGTTCTTCCAGACCGCGAAGGGGATCATGTGATCCACATGGAGCAATGCGATATCATCGATCGGCTTTCCGGACCAGACACATTCAGGGGCGTGACCATTCTGGAACAATTTTCGTATAGACCTGTCGTGCCTCATTCACCGCACGGCCGGTTTCCGGCAGGGTTCGTAATGTTTCCATCACTGACGCAACCGCGACCGCTCCACCGCTTGCCCTGCTCGTAAACTCTGCCCACTGATAGACCAGCGAATCATCGCCCGAGATGAAACTCCCCAGGTACTGGAATACCAGGAACAGATCGTTCCGGAAAGAAAATGTCCCGGAATAGCGTACAACTGATTCCTGATCTACCGGTGTTCCGGAGGGGATCTTCCGGGCATCATGGTTATACGAAAAAATAGAGAAATCCCGGTGTCCGTGTGAGCGAGCCCAGGTGTTTCATGGGCATGGTGGTGATGGTAGTTTTGAGTTTTGCAATCAATTCGCTGAATGTGGGAGAAATTTCTGAAGGGATGGATCCATTCACATAATCATTATAGAAGACTGAGAAGCCACCCTTTCCGGCATAATAATCCGTCACTTCTTTGAACTGCGGCCGAAAGGAGATCCTTTTTTGGAGGGAATCGATTTTTTCTCCGTGCATCTGCGGTAAAAAATCCTGGCTTTCAATGATGGGATAATAATACAGGAGCCATTTCTCAATCAGGAGCCCAAGAGGGAGAGAGACATGATCCCCGGACTCTTTTCCCAAGTGCTGGTACTCCTGCGAGATCTCAATGACACCGCGTAACAGGGCAAATTTGTAAGTTGTGTCTTTGTTATCCCGTTCAATAATCGTGTTGATCGTTTTGAAATTTTCGAGATCAAACGATTGCATAGTGAAAGATCTCTTTGAATGATTTTGCTTCTTTCGATTTAGTGCAGAAAAACTCCGGGGCTAAGCCCACGCGGCAAGGGGCAGAGCCCCTTTTGAGCGTCGAATCCCCCTTAAAAAACAACACCCTCACCATCACCCGATCACCCCCGTTCCACCATCAAACCCCATTTCCAAAACCCCCCTCGAAAAAAACAACCCTCACATTCGCCCTTCCAACAGCCTTTCCGGTCCCCGAAAGGGCTAAACCAACCCCCAAAAATAACCTCAAAACAAACCCCCATGGCAGCCATCCGGCGAGGTGCAAATCACCCTCATTTCGCCAAACAGACCGCAAAAACGCCCCCGTTTCCACAGGAACTGAAAAGAACCGATTATCAGCGTTTCTCAGGAAGTGACCCGGATAACAAAAGGGAAACGGAGCCCGTATAGGGCGTATTTTCCCTCAGGTCCAGGACACCCTCTTCTCCGGCACACTCCCCGCACCGGCCGTTTCCGGATCCGGCCACCACACCGGCGTTGTACCCGGCCGTAAACGGGAAAACCTGATGTAAAAAGGTAAACCCATCCGTGCCCCCGGGTAAGCATCACCCACCGATACTCTCATTACCTCCGGTTCACCAGTGAGGTATATGAGCACGCTCCGTTCAGCCGCCCTTGCAGCTGCCTGTATCCTGCTACCCGTGGCCTCCGGTGGAGCGGTGGGATTTTTGACCATGGGCGGGATCCAGACCTGGTATGTCACGCTCAACAAACCCTGGTTCACGCCACCGGGTTACGTCTTTGGCCCGGTCTGGACGGTCCTCTACATCCTGATGGGCATATCCCTGTACCTGGTCATTTCCCAGGGGTGGGAAAAGAAACCCGTGAAAACCGGAGTGCTTCTTTTTGGCCTCCAGCTGGTGGCAAACCTCGCATGGTCGCTCCTTTTCTTTGGGATGCAATCACCCGTCGCGGCCCTTGCCGATATCTTCCTGCTGCTTGCACTCATCATCGCAACGATCGTCGCATTCCGCCGGGTATCAAAACCCGCTGCCGTACTGCTCGTTCCCTATCTTGCCTGGGTCTGCATCGCCACGGCCCTGAATGCGGGAGTCGTGCTCCTGAACTGACATGACCGCCCGGTAAAAAAACCGGGTGATTATCGATCGGGCAAAAGAGCATGGAGCGATGACAAAAACCGTCTCCCGGCGTTATCATGAAATTGTGGAGTTTGGTATTGATTCTGCGGACACAAGCTCCTTTATGCTCTCTCACGTAAAAACACTGGAATGACACAGACATGACAGCAATACCCCGGAAATATATTACGGATGCCAGGAACCAGAAGCAGGCGGTGATTGTTGATCTTGAAACCTTCAACCGGATGGAATCCATCATAGAAGACAACGGGCTTGCAAAGTTTATGGAAGAGGCAGAGGACGATGAGATTCTCTCTGTCCATGAAGCCAAAAAACACTATAAATCATTAAAAAAGGATTGAAATGCCGGATTGTGGCTATAAGAAAATTTTCTTAAAAGACCTTGCCGCACTACCCAAACGTCACCGTTCCCGGATAGAACGGCTGGTATTTGACCAGATCCCCGCATCAGAGAATGTATTTTCTGAGTTTGACATCAGCAGGATGAAAGGGTTTGAACACTACTATCGCATTCGTATCGGACACTACCGAATCGGGTGTAAAATTAACGATGATAAGACCGTTATTTTTTACCGGGTAAAGAGCGGGAAGAAATTTACCGGGTCTTTCCCTGACTTTTTTTTCGTTTGATCATTACAGATTTACAGATTTCCCGGATCCGTAACACCTATCCCCTAAAGCCCCTGCTTATCATCTCCCCGCACTGTCCCTCATGAATCCCGGACATTTCCGCCATGCCGGAGTTTCGTGACAATGGCAACCCCTCAGTAAAAGTCCGGCCATCGTGCCGGCATCGGACCCAATAATGCACATGGCAGGAAATTCACCACAATCACTATTTGCACACAACGATCAAGGAAGAAACACCCTACCGGTTTCCCGTGAATTTTCGGACAAGACCCATTTTGAGGATCATCCCTGGTAAACAGAATCATTTATTGATTCCGGAAGAGAATGGAGAATCAGGAGGTTTTTATCTGAAAGTCTATCTCGATGTGTGCTGCCTGTGCCGGCCGTTTGACGACCAGAAGATGAACCGCATCCATCTTGAAGCAGAAGCCATCAAGGAGATCCTGATGCGATGCACTCAGGACTGGACGTTCGTGACCAGTGATGCGGTCAGTTTTGAAATTTCACGCATTCCTGACAGAACCCGGATGAAAAAAGCGCAAAACCTCACCGATCTGGCAAAAGAGCGTGTAACAATCACAAAAACCGTTTCCCGGCGCTATCATGAATGTGTGGAAATGGGTATTGATTCTGCGGACGCACTACATCTTGCATGTGCACAATCAGCTGGTGCAATTCTGCTCACGACTGATGATGCGATCATCAGAATTATTAAGAAGCACCGTAATCAGATAACTATTGAAGTTAAAAATCCCGTTGAATGGCTCATGGAGGTGAACGAACATGGAAGCAAAGACACGAAATGATATCCACAAACAGGGTATCGATGCACTCGTGAAAGTGCTTGGACCCGTCGATGCGGTCCGGTTCCTCCAGATATATGACCCGGGAAGCGGCGATTACACCAAAGATACGAAAACAATGGCTGGAACAGGATCCTGACAAATATCTTGCGGCTGTTATCGCTCACGGCAAGAAAAAGACCCGGGCGTAAATTTTTTTAAGGCATTTCCGGGATACCCGGGCCAGAACCCATTACCCTCCTTCCTCCGCCTCACTTATTCTTCAACCCGTCACTTTCACCCCGCCAACCGGGTTCCTTATCGTCACCTGTCCCGACACTTCGATAAACAGGAAAGCGATTCACAAAATGAAACCCGGGACCACACTACCAAAACCCCCTGGAGAACCCCTCCTCCCGCTCGTCAAAGAAATCCGGGAGCTGGTGCAAAGCGCACGCACGGACTGCCGCACAGAACGTCAACACCCTGCAGGTCGTCACCAACTTCGAGATTGGCCGGCGGATCGTGGAGTATGAACAGAAGGGAAGCAGACGGGCGGAATACGGGGAACGAATAGTACGAGAACTTTCACAGCAGGTTGACCGAAGAGCTCGGGCGCGGATTTTCAAAGAGAAATCTTAGAGTATATGCGCCAGTTTTACCTCGAATATCATGAGGCAGTACCGCAAATTGCCGCAAACAGTGTCTGCGCAATTGCCGGCCAAAATACCGACGGAAACACCAATTCTGCAGACAGTGTCTGCTCAATTCGACACCCCAGTTCACCCTCAGCTGGTCGCACTACGTCTTCCTCATGAATATCGACAACCGGGACGAGCGCCGGTTTTACGAGATCGAATCCGGGCAAAACCAATGGTCGCTCTCCGAACTCAAACGGCAGTTCAACTCCGGAATCTATGAACGACTCGCACTCAGCCGGGATAAAAACGGAGTAAAAGCCCTCGCAGATAAAGGACAGATTATCGGAAATCCGCAGGACGTGCTCAAAGATCCCTATGTTCTCGAATTCCTCGGGCTTGATGAAAATTCACACTACTCCGAGAGCGATCTCGAATCCGCCATCATCGATAAACTCGAAACGTTCCTGCTGGAACTCGGCAAAGGATTTCTCTTCGAATCCCGGCAGAAACGGTTCACCTTCGATGCCGACCATTTCTATGTGGACCTCGTCTTCTACAACCGTATCCTCCGGTGCTATGTCTTGATCGACCTCAAGATCGGAAAACTCACGCACGAGAACCTCGGCCAGATGCAGATGTATGTCAATTATTACAACCGCGAAGTGAAACTCGACGATGAGAACCCGACTATCGGCATGATCCTCTGTAAGACAAAGAACGACGCTCTCGTCAGAGCTCACCCTTCCGGAGAATGCAAACATCTACGCTTCCCAGTATCAGCTCTACCTGCCCTCAAAAGAGGAACTGAAGAAGAAACTGATCGAATGGTCAGAAACTGCATCCGACACGCCGGAGGCCACATAACACATGATGAAGTTCAGGTTCGATGCAGGCTACCCTTACCTGGGGGATGTCATCGATACCGGAATTTCATGACAATGGCAACTCCTCAGTAAAAGTCCGGCCACCGTGCCTGCATTGAAACGTAGGGTAATCCGGCGGTAACCAGGAAAACCTGAAGGGAAAAGTTCCCGATTAATGCCCCTTGTATTTTTCATAATCCCGGGCAAAATCTTCGAGGGACATTTCCAGATCCTCACGAATAATCTTCCGCAGGAGCCCTTTAGGAATATCTTCGCCACTATGAACCGGCACCGTGGTATACCTGCCCTCACCTGACTTCATCCGGATATGGGATCCCCTCTGGCGGATGACCGTAAAACCAACCGTCTCAAGAAAAGCAACCAGATCTTTTCCTTATATGACCGGGAGCATCACGCACCCTGGACTATCTCAACCTCGCGGAAACCCACAAAGGTATTGACAGGGTCAGAAGCTTCCGAATCTTCCATGCAGAGCCCGATAACTTCCCTGATGCGGACAAGTGCCTCATCGATGGTTTTACCGTAGGTGTGACAACCTTTGAACTGGGGACAGGATACGATGAAGATCCCATCCTCATCGGTCTCGATCATGATGGGAACATGGATCGATTTCATATACACATCATCAGTATTCATGCATTTATTCTTTTTTGGGATCAGAACGCCCCGGGTCTGTCACTCTCCCTGTTAAGAAGCGGCTCATCCCTCCTCCCTCACCCCTCTCGCGTAACAATGCTCACACAGCATCACTTCGGCCTCCCGGTCAATCCACGCCGCCTTTGCCACCCCGCACACCGAACACTTCCCGATCGCTGCCGTCACCCGCTCACACCGGGAAACATCCACGGTCCCCGGCAACGGCACCGACGCCATCTGCTCCGCCCCGATCCCGGCAAACGCCTTCTCGAACCGCTCCGTTCATACCAAAGAGGAAATGTGTTTTTCAATATCCGCGCTATCATAGATCAGGTAACCCTCCTTTCTCAAGAGGGTTTTACCTTCGATTTTCCCTGCGCAGAACAGGGAATACTGCCGTTGCGTATAGCGGTCAGCCTGCACACCTTTTGCCTTTTCTTTAAGGTGTGCAAGTATCTTACCTGCTTCAGCCCGACGAAGATTACCCCATTTGCATTCCCCAAAGACGACAGACAAGGATTCATCATTCGTTGCAACCAGATCAATTTCCTCTTCCTTATACCACCAATGGCCGGTTCGATATCCCGAGAGAACAGTCCCGGCATACTCATCCCGCACAAATGCCTCGAACTGCCTGCCGAAGTACATGGTTAAGTCAATCGACGACAGATCAAACCGTCCGGTCTCGATCTCCTGCCGGTGAGAGAAAACGAAACGATACCAGAAATCAAAGACCCGGTCCTTTATCCGGTAAATTCCCTGCCGGGCATTCCCCAGGATCGGAACCTCTTTCTCAATAAGTCCCAGGCGAATCATCGATTCGAGGTACGGATAAATATGCCGGGTGTCCAGGCCGGAGAACTGGGCAATTGTTGTAGGTGCAGTGTTCCCGAGCGCCATTGCATGAAGGATCGACTGGTAAATCTTGAGTTCCCTGAATTCCTGTGAGAGGATGAAGTATGGTTCGTGGTAAAAATACCCGTACCGGTTAAAAAACTCCTCCCGGTAAAAAGAATCAGCGTTGTCATAGGTGCTGGCTTTGAGAAGATATTCCGGTATTCCCCCGATTGACAGGTACACTTTCAGGGAATCAGAAAATGAAAAATGAAAGAATTGGTGAGCATACGAGAAGGAAAGTGGACGAAGGAGCATGTCCCGGGTTCTTCTTCCGTAGAGGGGAGACGTGGATGAGAGGGCGAGATCGCTCATCAATGAGAGTATTGAACCGGAGAGAAGGAGACACCATTCTGAACCGGGAAGATTGTGGTCCCAGACTTTCTGGAGGGTTGATAGAAGGGACGGATCATTTTTGATGAGGTACGTGAATTCATCGATAATAAGATAGGTTCTCTTGGGGAGCGGTTTTTGTGCGATATACATGAAGATCTGCTCCCAGGTATTCATTTCAAGGGTTGCGAGGAGCGGATCGGAAAAATACTCGGCACACCGGGCTTTGAACTGGGCGATCTGGATATGCGGGGATGCATCTTCTGCGATATAGAGAATCCCGGGTTTTTCCCGGACAAATTCATCAATGAGCCGGGTCTTTCCGACTCTCCTGCGCCCATAGAGGATGATGAGCCTGCCGCCGGGGCCCTGCCACTCCCGCTCAAGCAGAGAGCGTTCCTCTTCGCGGTCAATGAATTCTCTAATCATGATTAGTACTAATCACGATTAGGAATATAAAGATGCCGACGTGTTTCTGTTTATTACACAAGTCCAGATTGATCGCACCTATGCAGGCAATCCCCGCATCGAGGATGTACTTTGGCGTGTAATGCTCCGTGCTTTCATGCGAGAGCAGGGCCGGCGGAACGGTCACACCACTCCCGTTTTGTGTAGACTCTCCCTCACCCCTCTCGCGTAACAATGCTCACACAGTATCACCCCGGCCTCCCGGTCAATCCACGCTGCCTTTGCGACCCCGCACACCGAACACTTCCCGATCGCTGCCGTCACCCGCTCACACCGGGAAACATCCACGGTCCCCGGTAACGGCACCGACGCCATCTGCTCCGCCTTCACCGCCACATCATAACACGACCGGCACACCCGCCGGGCATCCTGCTGGTCCCGGGGCCGGGCCTGGCGCTCCCGGGTAAGTTTCTCAATATACGCAGGAGCCTTTCTTCCCGCAGGCATAACACGCGGTCTTCGGCTCCGGGGGTTCGAGTTTCTTGTAATCTTTGGCCCGGATGGACCGGTTTTGATCCTTGTTTACAACAGGAGTTAGCGAATCCGTGTTCATATTCAGGAGATTTACTGCACGTGTTGTAAGACATCGGAGCCCGTTCTGATACCTTATTTTCCGATTGCGCAGAAATTTGTTGAGATCTGTTTTCATTTGCAGCAATTTGGAAATCATGGAGACAGTGAGTATTCTGCACACAGGGTTCTGCTTGTGTATCTTCCGGAGTAGCAGTATTCTCTTTTTGCTGTAATTGACCCTCTCTTAGTACAGAATTATTATTATATATCTAAGGAATCAGGAGATCCGGAAACAGAAATTGGTCCGTTTTGTTTTTCAGCAGTTGCTGTAATTATGCTGCAAACGTGCGGTAATGTTGTAACAGTCCCCGGGCCATCATCATTACCGCCGTTCGGATCCCGGTCGAGCCAGCATGCACCGCCATAAATCCAGTGCAGGTACAGCCCCCTGCTCCAGGCAAACGCTTCATTAACGTCATGAGTTTCCCTTCAGGCGAACGGTTTGCCGGGATTTGTATACAACAGCATTTATAGAAAAAAGATCAATTTTTACTGACAAGCAGACCGTCATCTGCCGGATCCTGATTAAAAAAGGGTACCCGTGTTTCGTCATGGGATCGCCCCCAGGTTCTCCAAATATGACAATCATCACCACGAGGCATTGATTCCATGCATCCTATCATCCAACTCCAGAACATCAGCCGTTTATTCGGCAGCAATTGTGCGATTAACAGCATTAGTTTCTCCGTTGAGGAAGGAGAAGTCTTCGGGCTCCTCGGGCCCAACGGTTCCGGAAAGACCACGCTCGTCCGGCTTTTAAACGGCGTGCTTGCCCCCACATCGGGAAAAGCCACGGTTTTTGGCCGGGACGTAACGGTTGACGGGTCGTACATCCGTGCACGGACCGGCGTTCTCACTGAAACACCATCCCTGTATGAACGCTTCACCGCGAAAAAGAACCTCCATTTTTTCGGCAGGTTCTACGGGATTCCCGATGCCGAACTGTCCGGCCGGGTGAACAGGATCCTCGCACTCTTTGACCTTGCTGACCGGGCTGACGAACCCGTTGGGGGATTTTCCAAGGGCATGAAGCAGCGGCTCGCCATTGCCCGTGCCCTGCTCCACGACCCGCAGGTCATCTTCCTCGATGAACCGACATCCGGTCTTGACCCGGAATCATCGCGGCAGGTGGATGGCATTATCCGCGAGCTTGCGGCCGATAAAGGCAGGACGATCTTTTTATGCACCCATAATCTCAACGAGGCACAGCACCTCTGTTCCCGCGTTGCGATGCTTAACAAGGGAAAGGTCCTTGCGCTCGGCAGCATCAATGAACTCACGGAACGGCTCTGGAAGGCAGTCCCGGTCGAGATGGAATTCCTTTCTGCCCCTCCTGAAGCAGTGCTCAGGAACATCCGGGAGATCGAGGGGGTAACCGTTGAAAGTGTCCGTGAAAATACCCTCACGCTGCGGGTCTCCCAGAAACATCTCATTCCATCCGTGATCCTTACCGCTATCCGGCATGGCGGGGAGATTTTCCGGGTTACGCCCCGGGATTATTCGCTTGAAGAGATCTATTTTGCCGTGCAGGAACAGGGAGGGGCATCATCATGAACTGGCAGATTATCCGGGCAATCGCCGAGAAGGATTTTGCCGAAGTGCTGAAGAACCGGATCGCGGTATCAGGCGCGATCATACTGTCGGTAATCTTTGCTGTCGGCCTTCCGCTCCTCATTACCCGGATAAATATGCTGGAACAGGACAGCAGCCAGATGTCACTGGATGGGATCCTGAAGATTATCCCGGCAGACCTCCAGGGCCAGGTTGCGGCACTCTCCCCGGAGCAGCTGCCGATCGTCCTCATTCTCGGGTACCTTATCGCACCGCTCTTCCTGGTACTTCCCCTGATGCTGTCCTGCATTATCGCAGCCGAAGCATTTGTCGGGGAAAAGGAACGAAAAACGCTGGAAGCCCTGCTCTACACACCCGCGACCGATGGGGAACTGTTCATCGGAAAAGCGCTCGCAGCAATCATCCCGGGAATCGTGTACACGTGGGTGAATTTTGCGATCTTTGCTGTCGTGACAAACATCGCAGGGTACCCGGTTATGGGCCGCATCTGGTTCCCGACGGCAAGCTGGTGGGGGCTTATGATCTTTGTCGTGCCGGCGGTTGTGCTGCTCGGCGTTGCGGCGACGGTCATCATCTCCACCCGGGTAAAGACCTTCATGGAAGCCTACCAGGCCTCCGGGGATACTGGTCATCGTGATCCTGGTCCTGATGGTGGCACAGGCAACCGGCCTCCTGTTTCTCTCGCCGCTTGTGGCAGTGATCGTGGGCCTGGTTCTGTTGGTGATTGATGCCTGCCTGATCTGGATCGGGATACGGATGTTTTCCCGGAGCGAACTGATCGCGAGGATCTGAAGTTCACTTTTTTTGGTTTTTTTGAGAACCGGGATGAATCTTCCTGAACGTGTTTTTGGCCGGTTGTTACTCAACCGCCCATCCGATACGGAACCTATTTGAACGCAGGTACATAATCGAATGTGTACAGGACAACGGGAACATTCCCTTTGAACAATATGATAATCCAATACATTGAAACAGCTCTCGCCCATGCACGATATGATGTCATTGCTGACGAGGAGCCGTATTATGGCGAGGTTCCCGAACTGCCCGGTGTCTGGGCAACAGGAAAAACCCTGGAGGAGTGCCGCAGGAACCTCATGAGTGTAATCGACGGCTGGATCATCGTGAGGCTGCGCCGCGGGCTTCCTATTCCCCCCATTGACAATTGCACAATTGAGGAACTGACAAGGATGGAAACTGGTGTCAACGCATAAACTGACACCGGTTTCGTGGCGGAACTGGTCCGTAAACTAAAAGTTATTCGGGTTTGAAGGCCCGTTTCATGGGGGAAAACACCCCTATATGATCAAAGAATCCTTTGTGCTTACTCTCCCAAATCCTCACCGTGCGGAAATCAGTGTGGATCTTCTTGTAAGAATTATCCGGCAGATCGGAATTTCGCGGGATGAATGGATTGAAAAATAAGATAACCTCTTTCTCGTTCACAACCCGCAGGTAGCGGCCTCCTTCAGGGGGGTAATCCGGGTGCGGTTGTACGTTACGCATGAGCACTTCCAAATGTCGCATCGATCCACCGGATGATCTCGTCCCTTACGCGGCGGAACCCGGCCCGGACTTCCTCATCGGATCCTTTGAACGCCGAAGGGTCCGTAAAACTCTGGTGGATCACTTCTTTTGCGCCCGGGAAGAACGGGCACGCTCTCTGTGCAGAATCACAGACCGTGACGACCGTGACGATTCCCTGCCCGAAGAACTCGTCAATGAGTTTCGAACGGTGACCGGAGATATCGATCCCGATCTCCTTCATGACCTCGATTGCTCTCGGGTGGACCCGGGTGACTTCGGTTCCGCCACTGAATACTTCGTAGCGGTCACCGTACTTTGCATTCATGTACCCTTCCGCCATCGGGGAGCGGGCGGCGTTGTGGGTGCAGATGAAGAGGACTTTTTTCTTCATGCCGGCTCTCCATGAAACATACCCTGCGTCCGAAGGCAGATCTTCACCAGCATCAGCATGACGGGCACTTCAATCAGGACTCCCACGACTGTGGCAAGCGCTGCCCCGGACGAGAGCCCAAAGAGGATGGTTGCTGTGGCGATGGCAACCTCGAAATGATTCGATGCGCCGATCATGCCGACCGGTGCTGCATCGCGGTAAGGGAGATTAAAGCGCCGGGCGAGGACGAAATAGCCGAGCGTGAAGATGAGGACCGTCTGGATGAAGAGCGGGATTGCGATCCAGAGGATGGTCAACGGGTTCTCGACAATAACATTTCCCTTGAAGCTGAAGAGGAGGACAAGCGTCCCGAGAAGCGCAATGATGGAGACGGGTGTCAGGAAATGAAGGAACCGGGTCTCGAACCATTCCATCCCCATACGGGAGATCACCCACTTCCGTGTAAAGTAACCGGCAACCAGCGGAAGCGCAACGTACACGGCAACCGAGAGGAGGATGGTCTCCCATGGGATCGGCATCGCGTTCACCCCGAGAAGGAAACCCCCGAGCGGGGCATAGAGAACGAGCATGGTAAGCGAGTTTATCGCGACCATGATGAGGGTGAGGCCGTCATTGCCCTTTGCCAGGTAACTCCACATCAGCACCATTGCAGTGCAGGGGGCGATGCCGAGAAGGATGCACCCGGCAACATAACTGCGCCAGAGTTCTACCTCGGTTCCGTTCATGAGCACCTCGGTGCCGGGGATGAATCCCACAAAGAGGTACCCGAGGAAGAAGGTGGCAAGGATGTACATCGTGAAGGGTTTGATGACCCAGTTGATGATGAGGGTGAGCGCCACGGGTTTTGGCGTCCGGGCAGCTTTGAGCACCTCTGCAAAATCGATCTTCACCATGATGGGGTACATCATGAAGAAGAGGGCGATGGCAATCGGGATCGAAACCTGGTAGACTGAAAACGAGTCGAGCGTGACAGCGACTTCGGGAGCAATGCGGCCTATCACGATACCGCCAACGATACAGAGTGCCACCCAGACCGTGAGATACTTCTCAAAAGTACTCAGACTGCGTTCGGTCATAGGGTACTCACTCCGTTTGCGGTAATGCGGTCATTCCCCCTCACCATCAGCGTGTTCCTCGTACCATCATCCTGTATCTTCATTTCTCCACTTCCATAATTCATTATCTCAAAGAATTCTCTCAAGGATCTCCGCGGCATCGCGCACGCAGGCAGGGCATTTTGTTTTGAACAGGTTCGCCTTTGCGGCTTTATCGTCACTCGGCCTGGACGCTCAGATCGAGCCCGAGGATGCCGGTGCAGTTCACCGAGCCGTGCTTCTGTTCAAATTCATGGATAAACTGCCGGGTGAGCTCCCGGGTCTTTTCCGTCGCACCCCCGTCATCGCCCGGCACTTCCTTGCCGTACTTCAGACCGATAACCATGATAGCACCCGATACTGCGCCACAGATATTCCCGGTACGGGAGATGCCGGCGCCAAACCCGCAGGCAATCTTTCGTGCGGCCTTCTCGTCAAGTCCCAGGTCGTTGCTGAACGCTGAAAAGACCGCTGCTGAACAGGTTATCCCCTTGCTGAAACTGTCAAGTGCTGCTTCTGGTTTGTTCACAGACTTTTCCTCATATAGTGTTTCTCATGGGAACAATAATCCCTGCTCTCCCCTTACGCCCAATTTATTTTCTGGTCGATGACCTGCTCCATTTCATCCGGAACGGTTTCACCCGTTCTGCCACAGCCGGCGATACAGCACCGATCGCACGGACCAGTTCCCGGTTACCGTATGTCCCGTCACTGACGATCCCGATCTTCATGGGTTCACCCCAAGCGCCCGGTACGCAGCTTTCCTGATCATCTCCGGTGGGATATCCTCGTACCGTTCATCGCCGATCTCGATCGCCCGGCAGCAGGTGCTCTCCCCGGAAAGCGTGCCGCATGACGGGCAGTCAGTGGAGACAACCCCGGCAGCGAGCAGGTCCTCGATCAGGGTCCCGTTCATGAGGATCTCGTTCGATTCCGCCATACGGGTCTTTTCGAGAAGCGTCTCGGTCAGGTTGATCTTCACGCCGGCAGAGCCAAACTCCCGACGGAGGTCTTCGACAACGGATTTGAGGGAGTCGCCGGTCTTCCCGCACCGCTCGCAGGTGGCGTCACCGACCGCGAAGTGTTTCCATTCGATCTCAAGTCGCTTGTATCGTGGGGTATTCATGGAACATTACTCCCGTTGTTCAGGATAGCCCGGATCACCGTCTCGATCTCATCGTACTTCACATCTGCCATGCCGTTCTTTTCGATCCCGAGCTCAGTGGCGATGATATGAATGTCCGGTACAAGGCCGGCAGCGGTGAGTTTCTTTGTTGCACAGCAGTCCGTGCACCCGTCAAGCACGATAAGTCGCTCTGCTCCCCCGGCATCCATCCGCAGGGTCTCGGCGGACTGCTTGCAGTTCATGCAGAAGAACCTGCCCGGCTTTCTCTGCATCAGGAGCATCCCGGCCTGCGTGGTGAGTTTCCCGGTGTTCGAGATGCCTGAGCAGGTGACCAGCGCGCAGGTCATCGGTTGTTTTCCTCCACGGTCCGTGCAGTATCCTTCCGGTAATAGAGCATGCAGTGGCAATGCCCGTCCTTTGCGATCTCGTCGCGGTGGTATATGCACGGGCAGATGATCGCCTTGTCTTTCTCCTCGTCCCGGGACCGGAGCCGGCACGGGCAGTACCGCTGTACCGAACTTCTGCTCATTGCGTGCCAGCCCACGGATTACCCGGTCGAGGACATCTTTGTCCGGGTTCAGCACCCAGCCGTTCTTCTCCGCGTAATTTTGAGCCCACGCACGGATCTCGTCTTCAGAAGTCGTGGTCATTCGCCTCGTTTTCGTCAGCAGGTCCCGCCGCACCCGCACCCGCAGCCGCTGTTGTTCCCGCCGGATTTCTTATCCGTGGGTGCAGCCGTTTTCGCCCGGCCTTCGCCTTTCCAGCATGCGGAGACGATCTTCTCGATATCGTCCTGCGTGTAATTCTTCGAGGGGCCTTTCGTGATCCCGAGTTCGGTCATGACAAGGTGCTGGCCGACCGGGACACCCTGCGCTTCTGCAATCTTCTTTGCGCAGAGCATCGGGCAGCCATCGAGCACGACAACCTCATCCACGGCTTTTGCATTCCTGACCAGTCCCTCTGAGCCAATCGCGAGCAGCGATGCGCAGGCAATGCTCCCGTAGCCCTCTTCGGTCAGCTGAATGGCTGCAAGGTTCGTAAGCTGTCCGGTGTTCGCCTGCCCGGCGCAGGGAAAAATGATCCGTTTCTTCTCGTTCTGTCCGCATGAACAGGATGGTGCTTCTGCCATTTTTCACTCCTGTAATATTGATTTGATCTCGTTCACGTCAGCCACCCGGCCTTCAGAAACGACTTCGCCGTTGATGATGAGGGCGGGGGTCAGCATGACCCCTGCCTCAACGATCGCATCCAGGTCTTCGACCTTCACGACCTCGGCGGCTATGCCGAGTTCCTTTACCGCTGCCTGAACATTGGCAAACAGCCGCTTGCATTTTGCGCAGCCGGTTCCGAGAATTTCGATCTTTGTCATGACTTCTCCACAGAAAACATTTCAAATTTTTTTGTATTATTCTTTTGCGATGCTTTTTTTGTATTCTTCCATGAGGGCCTGGCATATGCCTCTTCAACACCCGGCGGGACATAGTTGTAGATCCGGATCTTCTTCATCAGCGCTTCGCGGATTGCCGGATCATTTCCCGGGTTCTGTTCCTTCACCTCCGCGATGCTCTCGTCAAGCATGGTGATGCCGGTCATGATCCCGTTGATCGGGATCTGCCGGATGCGCCGGAGCGCTTCTGCAGCACAGCAGGGTTTGTCGTTTTCCATCATCTCACCTCAGAAGAAATTCCCGAAGATGAACCCGGCGATGGTCGAGAACACGATAACCAGCCCGGCATAGACCAGCGTCTTCTTCCCCCCGATGATCCGGTAGATGACGAGCAGGCTCGGCAGGCTGATGCTCGGGCCGGTCAGGAGCAGGGCAAGGGCCGGGCCTTTTGCCATGGAGCCCGACAGGTAGCCGAGCGTTGTCCCGATGACCGGCACTTCAAGCAGGGTCGGCATGTAGAGGATAGCCCCGACAATCGCTGCAAGGAAGTTTGCCAGGAGTGAGTTGTCACCAATGAACGGCTTGAACGTCTCCGGCGGGAGGAAAAACGCAAGGACGCCGAGCGCGAACGTGCCGATGACGAGGATCGGGAAGATCTTCTTGGTCAGGTCCCAGATCTCAAGTCCCCAGTCGGTTACCTCATCCCGGGTGAAGTAGTAGATCAGCAGGAAGGCGACCGCCATCGAGAGGAAGTACACGATCAGGAGCCGGAAGAAAACATCGAGCGCGGATGTTCCGACAAGGAGGATCGCAATCAGGAAGATGAAGAACGCCGGGACGACCCATTTCGGCCGGGTGTCCTCCTGCGCCATGACCGCCCGCCGGGCTGCTGCATGGGTTTTTTTTGTCTCCTCGTCCTGCTGCGGGAAGAGACTCATCATGATGAGCCCGATCACAATGGAAAGCACGACTGCCGCTACGGCCCGGGCGACACCGAGATCGAACCCGAGCACCTTTGCCGTGTAGACGATCGCAAGGATGTTGATCGCCGGTCCTGCGTACAGGAACGTGATCGCAGGTCCAAGGCCGCTGCCTTTCTTCAGAATGCCGGCAAACATCGGGAGGATCGTGCAGCTGCACACCGCAAGCACGGTGCCTGATACCGACGCGATCCCGTACGAGGTGGTCTTCTTCGTCTCCGGGCTGAAGTATTTCAGGATGGCATCTTTTTTGATGAATGTCGCAATGGCCCCGGCAATGAAGAATGCCGGGATAAGGCAGGTCACGACATGCTCCGAGAGATATCCCCAGAGGGTATCCCAGCCAAGCAGGAGTGAGCCGATAATTGGGTCTGTCATAGTCTGTTCACCAGATTCCGGATAAATTCACATAGTTTGTTTCATACTGGAGCCTACGCAATAAAACCACCGATCGCAAGGAACTGGAAGATAATTCCCGCAAGAATGGCAACGCCGATGACCGTGATGACGAACGCGGCAACCAGGCGTTTTTCAAAGATCGATGCAAGGAGCGTTACCTCGGGAATGCTCGCTCCGGCCCCGCCGATAATGAGGGCCATCACTGCGCCGATTCCCATCCCCTTTTCGAGAAGCACTGCGCTGATGGGGATGATCGTCTCTGCCCGGATGTACATCGGGATGCCGATGATCGCGGCGACCGGAATAGCGAGCGGATTCTGCGGGCCCGCGATGGCAATGATCAGCTCTTCGGGTATGAATCCGTAGATGAATGCACCGATAGCCGCACCGAGCATGAGGTAGGGCAGAACCTGCCGGAAGAGCGAGAACGCAAACCCGAGCGAACGGGTGAACCGGGCCTTGTGGACCGATGATGCCGGTTGTTCTTCCGCATGACAATCACAGCACGCGGTCTTTTCGAGCGTTACGGCTTTGACGTAACGGGCATATCCCGCCCGTTCGAGCAGGATGCCGGAGATGACGGCAATGGAAAACGTGACAACGATGTAGATCAGGGTCGGGGCAATGCCGAAGAGGGCAAGCAGCAAAAAGACGATGACCGGGTTCAGCAGGGGCGAGGCGATGAGATACGAGTACGCAATCCCGAACGGGATCCCGACGTCCAGCAGCCCGACAAGGATCGGGATGGTGGAGCAGGAACAGAACGGGGTGAGCGCCCCGAATCCGGCACCGAGGACATTTCCTGTCCCGTATTTCCGGTCTTTCAGCGCGGCCCTGATCTTCTCTTCCGGAACATATTCGCGGATGAGACCGACAAGGAAACTTATGCCGATAAACAGGATGATAAGCTCAGCAGCGATGACGAGGAAAAACTGGCCGGCGGTGAAGAGGTCATTGATTGCGGTCATGGCAGTCTTCACCCCCCTTTGAATAATCCGGGTTTTTGGCGGTGATGAGATCCCGGTGGAAAAGCCCGGGTACAATTTCATAAATCTTCATGTTCTCTCTCCGATTTTGTACTCTGTCATGTATTGGTCAAAAATCTGCTAATAAACCGGATTGCATCCGGGCACGAAAAAAAACCGGGGGATCCTCGCCCCATCCGACACACCCGTTGCAGAGAGCCATTTTTTATCCTCATGGAACAGAATTTCAAATTTAGTTGAAATAAGATGAACAAGGCAAGATTATATATCTTTGCATTTCAGATTAGTTTGAAATGGCAAAGAAAAACGTATGCTGCTCTGAAACGCCGGAACAGGACAGCGGCCCGGTACCGGATCTTCCCCCGCAGGTTCAGGAAGATCTGGCTGCCATGGGTGGACTGGATGCACTCGCAAAGCGTATCCCGTTGCAGGCAGAGCTTGAGACGCGGGGCAGAATTTACCAGGCGCTCTCCGAACCCATACGGCTCTCCATCATGTACATCATCCGGGACCAGCCGCTCTGCGTCTGTGTCATCAACCGGTTCATGCGGCTCTCCGGTTCGAAACTTTCCTACCATCTCACGAGCCTCAAGGAGGCAGGATTGATCAAAGGGGAATACGAGGGCAACTGGATCATCTACTCCATCACCGAACGCGGACGCCGGCTCCTGCAATGCACGGAGCATGCAGGAAAGTAAGCGGGAGTGACAGGGATCAGCCGGCTGAAAATGCAGCGACAATAAGGTATCCCGCCCTCATCGGGTTTCCTGCGATGTTAATGAATTGTGTTTGGTCGTCACCAGCTCATTTCGCAGACTGAATTCTGTACGTGGCGAAATACAGGAGACCAAACAGGATTACGATCCCCGAGTGAACGGCATTGAACATGAGATCGTTCCCCTGTGCGCCGGATAAAAGTGCGAACCAGAAGAACGGGCAGAATACCCCAATGAGCATAATGCCGTACCCGATCCTGATATTACTCCTCAGGTAAATTTCCCGGTTCGTGAGCTGTTCCGGTGGAGTTCCCGTCTCGCCCCGCACGTACCGCAGGACCTCCTTTGCCAGCATCGTGTAGGGACAGCAGGAGATCAGGTAACTGAGGGAACCACGGATTCCCCCCTTGGATGATGGGCAGGAAGCCGGGCACTGGGACACTGTGGGCTCATCGGATCTGTTCTGCCCTATTCTCTGCCCGTTCATTTCCTCATCACCCCGTTCCCGCATAATCATCCTACGAACACTGCATAGAAGACAAAACCCCCGAGGGTTGCCGTGACGAATACCCAGAGGACGTAGGCCGCTATAGCCTTGGGTTTGAGCATGGATCCGAGAATTGCAATCTCCGGCAGGCTCGCACCGGTTCCGCCGATGAGGAGCGCCATCGCGGCACCGAGGCTCATGCCTTTTGTAAGAAGAACCGATAGCAGCGGGATCGCCATCTCGATTCTCAGGTACAGCGGGACGCCGATTATCGCTGCGATGGGGATTGCAAGAAGGTTGGCATTGCCGACGTAGGTCTCAACAATTGATTCCGGAACGAATGCAGCTGTGATTCCGCTGATTGCTGCACCGATGAGCACATAGGGGATGATCTTCACAAACAATGCCCGGGCAAACGGCAGGCTGCGGACGAGCCGGGGACGGTTGCGTTCCCAGAATCTTCTGTCCGGATCTTCCATGGTTGGTAACGCTGCACCACAGCACCCGGATGCCGGGACTACCGGTTCAGAGCAGCATGCCGCGACCGGTGTTATAACCGGAGCAGCACACCCGCATCCTGACACAGCAATTGCCGGGGCGGGGTGGTACTGCACGGTGAAATACCGCATGCCGGTCTGCTGCACCACAGCGGAGCACCCGCAGGTTGATGTGGTTGGGGAAACCGATGCGGAACAGAATGAATCCGCGCCGGTCATCACTTCCTTGATCTCATGCTTCAACCGGGTGTTACCCAGGATCGCCCCTCCGATAATTGCCATGACAAGCGTTACGATAAAATACACAAGGGCGATTTGCCAGCCGAATACCCCGAAGATGATTCCCACGACCATGAAGTTGCAGACCGGAGCCGAGAATAAAAACGACAGCACGGTTGAGAAGGGAACTTTTGACTCGATCATGCCCATGGAAACCGGTACCATCGACGCGCTGCAGAACGGAGTAAGGATTCCTAGAAGCGCCCCGACAATGGGTCCTTTCCTCCCGAGGCCGCTTCCGAGGCGTTTCTGGATCTTTTCCTGCGGGACATATTCACGCACGATACCGGTGAGCACCGAGATTACGGCGATAAGGATCACGAGCACGAGAGCAACGTGGATAAATTCATTGAATGCGATGGTCAGTTGTTCTTCAAACACGGTTTCACCATTATTGTAATTTTTAATTTCCGACGTTGTGCAATTCCTTCGGCGGGTCTGATAACGTTTTCATTGCCGGATTTCTTTCGGAATAAAAGCACTAAGTAAATCTCTGCCAGCACTAAATTTATAGAGGATACTAATTCTTATTTAATATACTATGCAAAAACATAGTGATAGTGTATGATGAAAGATCCCTCCTGTTATTTCTGCCCGGTGGAAGGCACGCTCGATGTGATTGGCGGTAAGTGGAAGCCGCTGATCATCTGGTTCTTACGAAAACGTGTGCTGCGGTTCAGCGATCTCCGACGGTCAATTCCTGGCATTACGGATGTGATGCTGACAAAACAATTGCGGGAGCTGGAGCAGGACGGCGTTATCAAGAGAAAAGTGTACACCCAGGTCCCGCCTAAGGTCGAGTATTCGCTCACGCCGCTGGGTGTTACAATCATCCCGCTCCTCGATGCTCTCTGCGACTGGGCGATCGAGCATATGAAGATCCCTATGATCGATGATGACGAAATTGTTATGTGCGGGCTGAAGAAGAAAAAGTGAGGGAGGACGGGAAGATTTTGGGGGTATCTCCAGCGTAAACCCCATTTTTCAGACACCTCCGGAAAAAATGACCTTCATATTCGCATCCCGGCAGTGTTTGCGATTGCCACGGGGTTGCCGGTCATTGTCATCTCGTACCTTCTCGTGCTGGGCGTGAGGAAGTGCAGCGGGATCGTTCAGAAAATCGGGGCTGCTGAAGTCTGGATACGACGAGCGGTTGCAGCGGTTTTTATCGTGATCGGGATTTACTCTATCATTATTATGTACGGGGCTGGGGTATTCTGAAAAGGTTGCCAATCACAACTCTTGCTGATCTGTATAAATATTACTCCGGTTGCGGCAACAACACCTTGTCTTAACAGGTGGTTATTCATTCCATACCTCGACCGTTGAGGGGAGTTTCGAGAATTTCCGGATGCGGATGAACCGTTTCTCACCGCTTGGCCGTTCCGCGACCAGATGTGCCGGGGGCAATCTCTTGTCAAAGCCGGGCGGGACCACCCGGACACGGTATCCGTGCACAGGGAGGAACTCACGAGCTCCCTCCTCGACCAGCGTACCGCGACGGCTGGTCATGAGGCTGCACCTCCCTTGCGGGGTGAGATTGTTTCAAGGTCCGGATCGTTCCCGGGCACTTCAAAGAAGATGCAGGACACGTCCTCCCCGAGCGCGACTGCAGGGAACTTGTCGAGGGGAAGGATGTACTGCTGTTTGCCAGGGGCAATGATGACGGCCCGACCGGACGGGCTGAGATAGACGGTCCCGGAAACCTGCAGGACCTCATTGGATACCGGCCCTTTCTTGAGGAGGGGCACACGATCGCCGACAAAGAAGAGCATGCCGAGCTCTTCGGGGCAGATGTAGTCACGTTCTCCCCAGATGCGGACGTACACGCGGCCTTCGCTTCCGCAGAGGATTTGGCCGGCTGCACAGGAGGTCATAATGATCCTCCGTTTGCATTCTCTGCAGGAACTGCACGCACGCGATCACGATACGAAGTCGCAACGAGGGCAGGCAGGCCCCCGGGATTATGAGCGGATGAGTGGGGTATGGGCCCGAAATGATGAGCAACTCCCTGGTGAAACCTTAAAAAAATCACCTGATATAAAAAAAAGTGGTAAAACAGATTTTCAATCCGCCTGAACGGCTACAAAAGTTGCTGATGAATGGGATTTCGGAACAGGCATCCCGTCTTCGATAAGTCCACGGATATGCATCCCGATCGCTTCGTGCATCCGCTCTTCCGTTTCCTCCCGGGTCTTTCCTGTTGCAATGCAGCCGGGGAGATCCGGTGAATATGCCGAGTAATTTTTTCCTGCTTTTTCGATGACGATCAAAAACCTGTGCATAGTATCAATCCCTGAGTTGTGCTTGTTTGAAGATGCTGTTCATCGTGCCGGGTGCAAGATCATCTGCCAGAAGATCTTTTGCCGTTCCGCACCGGCTTTTATGTTTCTGCACGTTTGCTTTCGCTTGTTTTGCCCTTCTGACAACAGCCAGGCGTTTTGCGTCGATTATCCTGCGGGGGATGATCTCCAGGAGATAGCGCTGGTCTTCGATATCGAGCTTCCCGACGTATTCAAGAACGGTATTGAGGGATACTGTTTCGGTTCCCATAGGATGCCCCTGCACCATAATTGTTGTTGCCCTACAAAGGCATTTTGATGGTATGGGTGATCGCTGTCTCAGCCCTTTCCGGTACCGTTCACTCTTCTAAAAACCACCGGTAAATGCACGTTCCGGTGCCCATCGCATACCATCAAGTACCAAACGGCATGCGATCATAAGCTCACGGCTGTATCCTGTGAACGACCGGGGATTCATTCCTCATTGTCTTCATCGCAGCTGAAGAGATCCTCGATCGTTGTATTCAGCGCCCGTGCGGTCCGGCAGGCAAGTTTCAGCGAAGGGTTGTAGGTTCCCTTTTCCAGAAACACGATGGTCATGCGGGAGACTCCCACCTTATCGGCAAGGTCCTGCTGGGTAAGGTCATACCGTGCCCGTAACTCCTTGATTTTAGTTTTCATCTTCAGGCTCTGCCGGGGATCTGACCGCGGTCATGATATCAGACACCTTTGCGATCCAGGTTGTAGTTGGAAATACCCTTAACGACGGCTCCGCCCAGGAGTGCAAGGACCATGAACCAGTTTATGGATAATTCATGGTTCAGGCCGCTGATGACGAATCCATAGAGTATGCCGACAACCAGGACCATGACCATAAACCACGATGCATTCCGCTCGGCAATTGCTTCGTTCCTGTATTCCCGTTCATCTTTTTTCACCGTCACCATGAGGGGCAGGAGATCCAGTATTACAAATACCACCCAGAAAACCGTTCCTGCGGTCCTGACCTGGGCATCCAGGCCCGGCAGGTCCTGGAAGATTATCACCACTGCTAAAATTGCCAGGGTATAGGCCCAGCCCTGCCAGTTTCGGGGCGTTACCCCCCAGCCAAACTTCCTTCTATCAAACCATTCAGGTTTTGCTATCATTCATATTCCTCACGTTTATTATTTTTCGCTTTTTGTTTATTAAATTTATCAATATGATAGAATTAGTAATCATTTGGGAGGATGGACTACGGACAACCGGTCCGGTTGCCGGGAGATCTGGTTCACCGATCACTTCTACCCGGACAAATTCTGCCATCCGGTTTTGTTTTGCGTATTTCATTACCGGGATGAAACATCCGGGGAATGAAAATCATTCTGCAATCGGGTTTCTTTGGGTAAAACGTTCATGAAGAGAGTTTCAACGTCCCCCTGACCGGTTGTATCCGGGTCCGGGCTGGCGGTCAGGAATCTTAAAAAAAAAGTTACCGGGATCTGTTCCAGGCAAGTGCAAGACAAAAAACAGCAGCGATTGCAGTAACTACCACAAATCCCGGGGATTTTGCTGGTGCATTTGACGCTGAAGTTGCCGGTATGGTTGTTGTTCCGGATACTCCTTCAGCGAGTCCCGTTGAATATTCCCGCACTTTGCCCGCTTCAATGGTAATCGTTGTCGAGAAATCCTGGTATCCTGCCTTGGTGATTTTAAGTGCATGACCCCCGGGAGATATTCCGGAGATCATGGTGGGACTTATCCCCTTTACTTCATTGTCAATAGAGACTTCTGCACCCGCAGGAGTTGTGGTAACGGACAGCGATCCGGTGGAGTCAGATGATAAAACCGCTGATCCGGTACTGGTGGGCTGATCCTGGAACTGCTGTGTTACCGCCGGAGTGCTTGTCGGGATACTTTCACGAGAGAGTTGCAGGCGGGTTATCGGCTGAGGTCGGGATTGCAGAAGTCTGGGTCACGGTCGCAGAGGCGGTTGGTTCCGGTAAAGGAACGAGTGTTGCGGAAATAACAGATTGTTTTCCGGATTGAACCACTATCGTTTTCGTATAATCTTCGTATCCCGGATATTTCAGGATAATCGTCCATTCCCCCGGGGCCCAATTGGTGTAAAATACGAGGAGTGCGAAACGAGTTGTGAGATCCATGTTATCCCAATGAACGCTCCGGAAGGCTCGGATGTCTATTCGCAGAGTTCCATACTATGAGGTAGGAGTTGCACTTGGCGGGATAGTCACGTACTCATGTGGCTCAACTCCAATGGTCAGGGTTGGTGTTGGCGAAACCGTTTGTGCTGGCACGTAAGTATATGTCGGGACGATGATCGCAGCAGACACCGTTGCGATGAGGAGGATACACAAAAAAGCACAGGATAGTACTCGTTTCATGAATTATAGCTCAATAATTCAATAAATAATAATATCGATTTGTGATTCATCCCGGGTGCCCGTTTGACGCGAGGAACGGGCTGCCCCCGGGCTTATGAGGGGGTGGGGGGTTAGATATCGGGTCCGCTCACGCCAATCCCGCCGTTGATGTATTTCGGGTTGTCCTGACGTTCGCAGTATTGGGATTTTTTTTACCGGAGATATGCGTCGGACGGTGAGGACCGGGGGCGGGGGAAATTCGAACGGTAGGGCTGGAGAAGAATAACCCTGTTTGGGAATGTCACTCCCGATGGTATTTTTAGATATTTCAGAGTCAGCGAGCAGAGCGGGGGCGAGTGAACATGACCAAATGTACACCATAAAAATAAAATAAGTTCTTATCGGGGAAGCCCACGCGGCAAGGGGCGGAGCCCCGTTGAGCGTAAACTCCCCCATAATTTTCTCGCTGTATTTTGACACATACCAGGATCGCCGCCCGCGTCGCACGCGTCGCACATCTTCGCCGAGCTCGCACTTGGCTCCACTCAGCTTAGATTGTTCAACGGCCCAAAACCCCATTTTTGCTACCCTCCCCGTAAAAAATGACCCCCATATTCGCATTCTGGCAGGGTTTCCAGAACCCGGCGGGGGTAAATTAAGTGGCAAAAATTGCCCCGATAAAAACCCCTTTGGCAGGCTTTAGAAGAGATGGTTTTCTCCCTTATTTTGGCAAACAGAGCGACATACTGGCGTATTTTCCACAGGAACTGAAAAGAAGGAATAATCGGGGTTTTCCGGTGCCGGAAGAAGTATCGCTGAAACCAAAAGGAGCCCATACAGGGCGTATCAGACTTCAGGATCTCTAAAATGCAGGGGTACAGCAATCAAAGCGGGATTTGAGGTTTTTAGTTTCCCCCGCCCTTATACTCTTCAATTTCGTTGAGCATTCTCTCAAACGCTTCGTTAAAGTCGGGGATTTCCCGCATCTGGTGCCGCAACGATACGTTCCATGCCGCTGCGAACTGGTCACGCTTCCGGGTCAGGAGAGTTTGATCCACGATGACACCTTTACTCTCGCATTTTTTGAGAAGGATTGATTTCACTTCTTCCCGGTTCACCCGGTCTGCCAGGTTCCCGATGTCGTACAGGTCACGGGACCGGGTCCGCTGGAAGAGCGAGCGGATCTTCTCTGCCATGATCTCTTCAAGCGCATACGAAGTCACGGAGGCGTTCAGCGAGTCCGAATAGTGATGGAAGATCGCTCGTTCCTGAACGGGAAGAAGAACCTCTTCACAGTCCGGATCGGTGAGGTCCAGGTCGATATTTATCGGCGTTGTTGTGCTGCCATGCAGGATCCTGAACTTGGCCGTGGCCCGAAAACCACTCACCGTCTCAATAATGCCAATGTCTTCTTCGAACAGGATGCCGCTCTCTCCCGGACCCGGGCTGCCGCATCACGAACAGCGGCTTGCAGATTCTCTTTATCGACCGGCTCAAGGAGGGTAAAATCCAGGTCATCGGAAAAACGGTAGTGTTCGATGAACACTTTCCTTATACCGGTCCCGCCTTTCAGCGCCATAGGGATCGGACGCAGGTGAGAAAGGAGCCAGTTCTGTGCATAGTCCCGTTCGATCGTTGACGGAGGAACACCGAATTCCCGGGCCCTTTCCTTAATCTCACGGGACGGGATCATTCAGATGAACCCGAAAGCAGGGTGTCTGCATTTATTTTGAGCCGCCACTTCGCATCATTCTCACCCTGCGCTGGCATCGTGGGATCGAGCAGGAGATAACTGTTGGATCGCGGCGCGGGAAGATCCAGCGGGATACCCATTCTCTCGCAGAGATATCCCAGCCTGCGGGTCACGGCGGAATTGTCCATCTTGATCGCGTACCTGCTGAGCTTGTCGTGGTCCAGTGAACTGTTCTTCAGGGCTTTTGCCGGTTCTACGATGCCGCCGGCAAGGTGGGGCTTGTCAAGGCAGTCGATGATCGTCTTCTCCTTATCGGTGATGCTGACCGGGATCTCTTCGATCCATTCCTTCCGGAGACCGAAGAACTTGTCTTCCTTCACCCGCACCATCTGGTAATTCACGCCGAAAATTTCCCGTACGTTCTTTTTCTTTCGGGCAGGAGTCTGGACAAACACGGTGCCGGGGATCTGTTCGGTGAGCCCGTAATAGTGGAGGGCGCTCCAGTAGGAGATTGCGTACGGTTCCACAAGGTAAGAGGCAATAACAAATTCATGGAGGGTGTATTTCCCTTTCTCGCTGGAAAGAGGGATAATCAGGTACTTGCCTCTCTCAATCCGCTCAATGGACCCCTTCTCTTCCATGCGGGACAGGATGACCTTGAGTACCTCTTTTTTGATGTGGGTCTTCTCGTACAGCTGAGAAATCGAAAATACCTGGCCCTCCTTTGCCATGGACTTGAGAATATCCAGTGTCATGCCTTGCTCCTTATCCTTTTGTTCCTACTTAGGTACACTAACGTTAACATTTATGTTAACTTCGGTGTACGCGAACGGGAGGCGGTCGGGTTTTTGTTCAGTCTGATGAGGGCCGGGTCCGGGGTTTTTCGTTTACCGGGTTACAGGGAGATGCAGGCTTCAATTTTCTGCACAAGGATTTCGGCCTGCTCTAATGCATTCTCTGCTTCACTATCCGTGATCGTACCTGCTGTGTCGTAGACGGAACTGTTTCGCTTGCGCCGCATCCGGTCAAAAGTGATGGTGTCGGCTGGTCGAGGAATAGTTCCGCGAATTTTACGACAGCAACGTGCTGGTTTGCCCCGTCGGGCCGGTAGCCTTTCGAGAACATGAGGGCACGACCGGCCTGGAGGACGGCGTTGTACGCGATGGTATAGGCCCAGTCCTGATCGTTTGCGAGGATGGTTCCGGCAGTGGCCAAATCGCGGCGGGCGTGTGCCAGGGCATCATCCACTTTTTTCCGGTCGACCGGGAGTTTCCTGATGAGTCCCTGCCGCTCAAGATCGTCAATCATCACAGGTTCCGATGATCAGGATCTTTGGTTCATCCATTACATTCTTTACGAAAGGATCTCCGGTCTGCTTTCGCTTCCGGAAATTCACCGGCTGCATGAGCGTGTAGTTGATCTCGCGATGCAGGGCCCGTTCGCTTTCATGCACGAGCGGGATCAGGTGGGATTCGTCCACGCTGCCGATGATGAACAGGTCGATATCGCTTTTTGCGCCGGCAGTTCCGCTGGCAAACGATCCGTAGATGAACATGCACTGGATCTCATCAGTCCTGCAAGGTTCTCCCTGAGGTGCCGGGCAACGCCTTCGGTTTTGAGTACGATCTTCTGCAACTCATCGTAGAGGGAGAAGTCGCGGTTGACGGTGTAGTACTGCTGGACGCCTTTTTTCTGTCCGGTGATGAGCCCGAACGATTCGAGATTGGCGAGTTCCCGCCGCACGGAGTTCATGTTCTCGCCGGTCATCCGCACGATCTCGCGGACATAGAATTCGCTCTCCGGGTTGAGCAGGAAGAGGGTGAGGAGTTTCACCCGGGTCCGGGAAGGGATGAGCGCTTCGAGCATGAATACATAATGTATTCTCTTGGATAAAAAATGTATTCACTACCGGGCTGATGTCGCTTTGACACGGCCGGCACTTCGCTATCGGGTTCACTTACGTCAATCACGCCGCTGATGGGTTCCGGGTTGTCCGGACCTTCGCAGGATTGGGATTTTTCTTGTAACGGAGATATGCGTCGGACTGTGAGGACCGGGCGGGGTGGGGGGCCGGGGTTTTTGGGGGAGGTTTTGGGCGCGGGGAAATGGTAAAATTTTATAGAAAAATGTAGAGAAAATGCAGAATGAAAAAGAAAGGATAAAAAAATTATTTCTTATTTCCACTCGATTTTGATGGAGCATGATTTGGATTTAATTGGTTTGAACGATTGTCCACAGCAGCGTCTCAATGTTTTCAGAAGACGAATCAATAGAAAGACCAATCCAATCCAATCCAATCCATCTAACCGGATAGCCGTTGAAATGTTTTTTCCGTAAGGAGAGCCCCGTGGCGATTCAAGTGACAAGTTCCCTGCGCTGATTTCGAAATCATTTTTACATTGGAACCACCAGTTTCATTCAGCCATTGAGATATTATTTGATCTTGTGACATGACCGAAAAGTTGAGAAATGGTTTGATACCTATCATCGGTTTCGGGATCGGAATCGGCTGGTGAGTTGATGAAACTTAGAAAGCGAATGGTTTACAGAAAAAAAATGCAGAGTAAAAGGATATTACCGATCTGATGGAACTTTTGTGCGTGGGCATTATAAAGTAAAGAGAAAATCGGAAAAACACTGATAGGCACTCTTACGACAGTACCGACTACGGAATGCATGGAATGTCTCCTTGATTTTGCGTTACAGGAAGGATATCTACGAATAAGCGAGTTAGGGGATAAAGTAGCCGAGTATGGGCTTTGTAGAATTCCTCTGTTAGAATAAGGAATGACAAAGTAGAGATCATTTTTGATAGGTTGTGCAGGTTCACTTTGATATTGATCTCCTTAATCGGGAGCCTGTATCTACGGACTTTGAGGGATTCCCCGATTTTTCTTGTCAGGACAGAGAACACGGTTTCGATTTTGTTTCTCTGAGGGTATTTTTCCCAGTCAAATGATTGTGCGATCCGTCTACGATAATGCCCGGAGATTCGTTTTCATTTTCTGTTTCTGATGTACCGTGCAAGTTATCGGATATTAGCTTCCTGTCGAAGTACTTAATACTTTAAACTGATTACCGTTCATCATGGGTGAATGATGGGTTTCCTAAAAAAAATCTTTGGTGAAAAAATTACTTGGCGCGATGTGGATAGATTAATACAAGATGATTCAGATCAACCTGTTGAAAAAATGGATCGACGTTCGTTATGGAGTATTTTTCTAACGAAAAGACTCCAGAAGACAGAGCGTTGACAATATCGCCATCGATATGACATCCATAATAATTAACACAAACTCCATGTTTTTTGGCATGAAAATGGCGACTTTGTTGGTTGTATAAATCCGTATTTGGGCATTACAGTTGTAATAGATTATGATGGGAACCAAAAAATAACACGCAGAAAAGTTAGTAAAAATTTTCAGTATTATATCGAAGAATTATCGGACAAATGGGAAATTTCTATCCATGCAGTAAAAGAAAACACGAATGAAATCGACCGATACCCGTTGGAGAACCTTTGTTATGATATGTATATCCTCGGATGTGCGAGTGATTATATCTCAAATCGTTATCAAATTGATTCACATCCGACAGACTTTAGAACCGAATTAATAGAGGATATTCCTTTTATCACTCATTTTGATCGATTAATGTTTTACAAATATGCGGTTCAGGATCGATTTGAATTTCAAAAAGAAAAGCCTGCTGTTGGATACTTGGTTATTTGGCGGAGGGATTCAATGATTTAATTGATCAAATCGAGGATCAGAGCGAATAATGAGCTAAGTCGGACTGGAGAAAAAAAGTGAATGAAATTGTTGGTGATAAAAAAGTGACCCTTCTTAATCGTAATTCAAAATCCTTATCAGGTTTATCCAAAGAAAATCTACCTAATGCTTATCGAAATTCGCATTGGTCCCGGAAAACGGAAGATCTCCGAATTGGATTTCCCGTTTTTGTGACAAATGTCGAATTCCCGACAATAAAATTCACCGAGTCCCGCATATCTCATTGTATGGTAGTTTTTCCGCCAATCATGGTCAGGTTGAGAAAATAAAATCCGTGCTTGCGACTATCGGAAGAAAATATTCATTCTTACCCTTTACGATTGATGGCTTGCAATGTATCGAAGGAGAAAAGGGTATTGTCATTTATTTCAACATCGTTCCATCTGAAGAACTCAAGCAGTTCAGGAATGAATTAGCCAGGAACTTAATTTCAATTGTTCCCGATACCAAACCCTTTGATTTTGATAAGGATTTTCTTTTTCACTCAACCTTGGCCTATAAATTATCTGATTCGGAATATGAACGGATATCCGTGTACGTGAATTCGATTGATCCGATTTCTGATGATTTCATCATGCCATATTTCTATTTGCCAATGGCAGCATTAAGAATTACATTCCTCAACAATCAATCCCGGATTATTTGTGAATATGATCTTCTCCAACAGCAGACTTTTACCGAGATTGGATTCGTTAAGTAAACGGGAATGGCAACGGACTTCGAAATTATTCCGAATGAAAAAGGGAATGGAAAATTATCATGAACACTCGAATTCGATTTATCTCATCAGTGACCTTCATCTCGATCACTGCGAATATTATCCATTATTGCGCACGGCCCTTTTTGTCTTCCGATGTCAATGAGATGAATTCGGTTCTCGTTGAAAATTGGAATCATGTCGTCCATGATTCGAATACAGTTTATTTTTTGGGCGATCTTACGTTTGGCAAAGGTGCGAGACCTGCGGAATATCTGGCTCTCCAAACTGAACGGAAAAATTCAATTTATTCGTGGAAATCATGAATACGGCGTGAAAAATTCTCAAGAATATGCAATTTTAAACCATCGGGGATCATGCCTTTCTGCTTGTCCCATGATCCAAAACAACTTCCGATAAAATGGAATGGCTGGGTGATCCACGGCCATACACATAACAATGATGTGAAAAATTATCCCTTCATTAACGGTGAGAAAAAGACGATCAATGTTAGTGCTGAACTGACGAATTATCGACCGGTCAGTCTGGATTATATTCTTTCATTGGATCTTGATTCAATATGAGAGAATGGATACGATTGATAGTGTTCCTCAACGAAAAGGAAATTATTAAATTACAAATAATGAACGATTTTTAGTAATGGCACACTTGAGAAATGTGATATCACAAGTGATGGGTTGCAAAATACAAGATAACTATAACCCTTCAAAATAATGCGAGGGGAGGGATTTGAACCCGCGAACTTCTGCAAGAGCAGATCTTGAGTCTGCCTCCGTTGACCAAGCTTGGATACCCTCGCTCAAGAATTAAATGTAGGAATAGAAATGGATTTTTGATGTAAAGAATCTTATCCAAAAGAACATGAGTAAATCCTGAGTCTGTCACCGGTGGCCATGACTGGCTATCCCGGCTCGGCGTGAGAGAATACTGGCGAAAGGAACAACTACACCCGGCCGATCCGGCAGGCAATTAAAAAATCCCCATACACCGTTCACCTCCGGCGGGTAACGGTTATCCCGGGTGCCCGTTGACCGGCTCCACAATCGCACAATTTTTACATTCCTCGCATTCGACCTCCAGCGTGGAATGGTGGATATGGTATTTTTCCAGCCGTGTCCGGATCTCCCGCTTCATCTCCCCGATCTTTGCCACATCCGGTTCGCAGGAATAGATATGGGCGTCGAGCACGTGGATTTCGGAACTGAGGCTCCAGATGTGGACATGATGCACCCCGGTCACCCCCTCAACTGCCATCATATCCGCAATGACTGCATCAAAGTCCACGGAACGCGGGGTGAACTGGAGGAGAATGGCAATCGTCTCGCGAAGAATACCGGCAGCCGAAACGAAGATCAGGACCGCGATGAATCCCGAAAGGAGAGGGTCGGCAGTCACCTGCCCGGTAAACGCGATCCAGACAGCAGCGGCAATCACCGCAACCGATGAAACCACGTCACCGGCCACATGCAAAAAGGCACTCCGCACATTCAGGCTGTGGCTCCCGTGCAGCAGGTACACAACCGCCAGGTTTGCGATAAGACCCGCCACCGCCACCGCACCCATGAGACCGCTCTGGACCGGTACCGGGTCCAGCAACCGGTGGTATGCTTCCCACAGGATCACCACGCTCACTGCCATCAGCATCAGGGAATTGATAAACGCGGCAAAGATCTCCGCCCGTAAGAACCCGTAGGTCCGTTCCTTGGTGGGAAGCCGGGCAGCAAGCGAGATCGCCCCTAACGAGAGGATGAGTGCCAGCACATCGCTGAACATGTGGCCGGCATCGCTGACCAGCGCAAGTGACCCCGAGAGCAGGCCACCTGCGAGTTCCACAATAAAAAAGAGGAACGTAATGACGAGAGCGAGCTGCAGGTTTTTCTTATAATCCCGGTGCGTGTGGGCCATACTGTAGTGAATGGATGTCAGTCAGGAAATAAAAAGTATACTGGCCCCTCCAGAATGTGGAGCAAATCGCAAATAGAAATGCGCCCTGAATCGAGGAATCGCCAATAAATTCCCGGCAGTTAGTAAACGTACACCGGGAAACTGCGCAGAACCAGAAAAAACGGTCTGCCTGAATGTACTTTTGACAGGGCTCATCATTCCTTTGGGATTTCGTTCAAAGACGCAATGACAAAGGCTTTCTGAAGGGTAGTTTTCGGAGGGGTTGGATTATGATATCCTGCGCCAAACACATACTATCAGTCATTTCCCAAAGGAGAATATCGATGACAAAATCAGAAAAATCACCGCTGGCACGCCTTGTCCTGTTCATGATCTGTTTATCCGTTGCCGGAAGCATCATTGCAGGGGTGCACTACTATGCCGTGGACCTCCCGCAGCAGCAGAACCTGCAAGGCGCCAACCAACACGTATGACTGCTGGGATGAATGTAACATCCAGTACGATGCCTGCCTGTCATCCTGCTGGGGTTCGGGCAACTACGCCGGTTGCGCTGCTGCCTGCTACGCTGACAACCAGCACTGCCGGATGAAATGTGACCGATTCGGATAGTATTCTTTTAACGCGTCACTTTTTTTCAAATAGTCCGTCAGGCATCGGGTAGTAAAAATCCGGTAAAAAAGGAGATGAACCGTTTTCCCGACAAGACATGCTCTTCTTTTGCCGGTGTCGGCAGTTCAACCCCATAGAGATAATGGCAACGATGCCTGCGACAACTGCTCTCAGAAGAGAAAACCTCCCGGATGAATTCACGCCCAGGGAAAGCATATTATTTATATATAATTCACAAGATAATTTTCTTCAAACGGTCGTTGCGCTATCACGGGGAGTAATGTATGTCGCGTTCAGTGATCATCATCGGGGGTGGAATCGCCGGTCTTGCAGCCGGCTGTTATGCACGGATGAACGGCTTTGATGCAGAAATCCATGAAATGCACACCCTGCCGGGAGGACTCTGCACCGCGTGGAACCGGCAGGGATACACCTGCGATCTCTGCATCGACTGGCTCTGTGGCTCATCCCCGGGAACAAGCATGTACCCGATCTGGGAAGAACTCGGGATGGTCCAGGGAAGGGCATTCCAGCACGCGGATTACTACACCGTTGCATTCAGCAGAACCGGTGAACGTTTCACCGTGTGGACAGATCCCGACAAGCTACGCGAGGAGATGCTCCGTATCGGGCCTGAAGACAAAAAATTCATCGAACAGTTCACGGGCGATATCAAAAAACTGATGCGGATCGATATGCCGGTCGACCACGGGCTTTTGGATCTCCTGAAGATGCTTCCCTTCATGGGCCTCTTCCGGAAGTACGCATTGCCGGTAAACGAACTTGCCGGAAAGATAAAAAACCCTGTCCTCCGGGACCTCTTTGAGGCTGCTCTTGACTGGCATGACCAGTCTGCATTTTTTGTAATGATAATGCTTGGATACATGGCCCGCAAGGCGGCCGGGTACCCGGTCGGGGGTTCCCTGCCCCTTGCACGGGCCATAGAAAAACGATACCTGTCGCTGGGAGGTAAAATCCGGTACCGCTCGAAAGTCCGGGAAGTGATGGTTGAAAATAACCGGGCAACCGGCGTGGTGCTTGAGGACGGGACACGGGTGTCATCCGATATCGTGCTCTCTGCGGCTGATGGGTACTCGACGCTCTTCCAATGGATTCCGGACAAGTACGTAACCGAAAAGATACGGGGGTATTACCGGGACCTTAAGCCATTCCCGCCAATTTTGTTCGCCTCTTTCGGCGTTGCGGGGGACTACACCGGGCTGCCCCGGTCAGTCGCCCTCCCGGTAAAAAAGCCGTTAACCATCGCGGGAAAAGAGGTATCAGGCATCTATGTAAGGAACCACTCCCATGACCCGACACTTGCCCCGCCGGGTAAGACGGTGCTCTCTGCCATGATCGAAGCAGACTATGCATTCTGGGAGAAGTTACCCTATCAGTCGGATGCATACCGGCAGGAAAAAGACCGTATCGGAAACCAGGTTCTCGACGTGATGCAGGACTATTACCCGAAAATACGGGACAACGTCGAGCTTATCGATATTGCAACACCGCATACCTTCGTTAAGTATACCGGAAACTGGCGGGGGTCGTATGAAGGGTGGCTCGCGACGGAGAAGACCATGAATCTCCAGCTTCCCCAGGCACTCCCCGGCCTCCAGTCATTTTACATGGCCGGCCAATGGGTAGCCCCGGGTGGAGGACTTCCGGGCGCAGCACTTTCTGCACGAAAAGCAGTGCAGATGATCTGCAAGGCTGAAGGCCGGCGGTTTGTTTCCGGAAAACCATAACCGCCGGATCCTTTTTCCTTTCCGGGCAGACTGCACTATCCTTAAAATGGCAAACAGGGCCGGGATGGAACTACCCCGTTTTCATCATCCCTGCCGAAAAATTCCCGATCGTAATGAGCGGTCCCTGTTACATGAAATCCGCAAGCCCCAGCTGCTCGTGCTTCTCCTCGCCGAACGTGGAAGTGATGGCAAGGTCGAGCACTTCGATCCGCTGCTTGGTGTACTCCGAGACCTTGTATTTCCGGCAGATCTCCCGGGACATCTCGAGATATTTCTTCACCGAGCCCTCGTGCACGGTGGGGATGATGTTGCCGTTGCAGATGCCCTTGCCCTTGAACTTCGTGCACTTGCCGGCAAGCGGCATCCGGCGGTAACTCGTGTTGCACTTCGTGCACCGGAACTTCTGCTTGGAGAACGCCGAGAGGTTGCCCATGAGGTCGCGGAGGAAATGCGTGTTGAGCACCCGTTCTGCCACATCGTCCGCATCAACGGCCCGGATCTTCTCGGCAAGCACCAGTTCCGCTTCGAGCTTGTCGGTCATCGTCTTCATCTGGGTGTACATGGATTCGAGCGGCCCCGAGGAGATATCCGAGGTGTCGTGCGTGAACTGGAACCCTTCCACCTGATCGCGGGGTCCCGATCCGGTTCTCCACCCGGTCGATGAGCTTGACAATCGTCTTTGGCTCGGCGTAGATGAGGGCACTCGTGTAGACCTCGATCGGGTAATGGTCGCAGACATCGACGTTCAGGGCTTCCTTGTCGATCTCGGCCGGGTCGATCCGGCTCGTCAGCACGAGCGGGGCATCCATCGAGCCGCCCCGGTTCTGGGGCAGGAACGAGCGGGAGAAGTTGATCAGGCCGTCCAGGAGGAGCATGATGCAGTCCTCATCGCCATCGCACTGGCCGGTGAAGATCCCGTTTGCCACCAGGGTATGGTCGTCAGCAACGGTCAGGCAGTAGACCCGTTCCTCGGGAGCCGGGACCGGTTCGGCTGCCGTGATCCGGTCCGACGATCACGCACGATGCCCTCGAAGACCGGGACCGCATCCCCGACTTTGAGCTCCAGGGCCCTGATCTTCCGGAGGTAACCGGTGTCCCAGACGAGCATCGCGTGATCGGGCGTGACGACGAGTTCCCTGCCCCTGGCGGTCGTGAACCGGATCAGGGTGGCCGGCGAGCGGTGGATGGAGACCGAGGTGATCTTCCGGAGGTGGATGCCCCCGTTCGTGTCAACCGAGCGGGTGTAAGAACGGGCGGGCCGGGTCCGAATAATAGGTGCCGAGCCGGTCGATACCCGGGCGGCTGAGATCGAAGTTTTCCAGCACGAACTTCCGGATCGGGTGTCTTCTCCCAGTGCCTGCCATCGTACACCTCGATCACCGTGTCGCCAAAGAAGCAGTTCCGCCGCTTGGCGGCATGGAAGAACGGGTGGGCATAGCCCACGTTTGCCCGGGTGAACCCGATGATCCGGGCAAGCACGCCGGCACTCGTGTGCGGGGCAAGGCCGATCACGAGGTGGCCGACGAGGTCTTCGGGTTTTGTGATGTTGTAGAACGGGGGCAGACCGTAGCACTTGACGAGCAGGTCGTCCATGAACTGTGCAACGCTGACCATGTACTCGGCGCAGGAATCCGAGACAAGGATGTCCTGCGGGTGGAGCTCGATCACCTGCGTGTCGTTCTGGAGATCGTACCCGTGCGTGTCTTTCGTGTAGCCCGAGCGAGCGGAGTTTCTCAACGGACACCCGCACCTCATCGGGGCGGATGTGGGTGAGCGGCAGGTCGATCATGTCAAACCGCGTGGTCCCGTCCTTGAAGACCCAGATGTTCCGGATCGCCCGCAGGATGCCTTTTTCCATCGCCTCGACCGTCTTCTCCTTCGAGATCACCCCCTTGACACCTTTGACCAGCGCGACTACTGTCGGTTTTCAGCCCCAGGCGTGCCATGACCTTTGCATACTCCCCTTTCACATCAAGGGTCATCCGCTGGCTGCAGGTGGCCGGGAGCGTCACAGCCGGGACAGCGGGGAAGCGTTGTTTCCCGGCCGCATTTCGTGCAGGTGAAGATCGCACGGTATGCCCCCCGCACTTCTCGCACCGGTAGAGGTAGCCGATCTCCCCGCACTGGGAACAGCGCCGCCGCCCGACCTCGATCTCGATGATCCCGCCTTCCTTCTGGAAATCGATCTCGGTATTGTTCTGGTCCGTTTCCTCGGTATGGGCGGATGCCGACTGGAACGAGCGCCGGGCACCCCCGGAGTCCCCGAGCGGGAAGAGGACGTGCGGGGGCGGGTTCATCTTCCGGGGCTTGGATTTGCCCGGCCTGCCCATGCGCCCGCCGATCCGGGTCCCGGACCGGGACCGCATCTTCAGGCCGCTGAGGTGCATGACGAGGTCGAGCGGGGCTGCGTCTTCCGGGCAGTCGTCCCACGACGTCGCGTTTCTTCAGGTCTTCGTCGAGCCCGAGACAGGCGAGGAATGCCCGGTATGTCCGGATCTGCACCTGCCTCCTCCCGCACCTGGTGGGGGATGAGGAGTGTTTCGAGGAGGTCTTCGTTACCGGATCAAGCGGGATGACGAGAGCGTATCGTCCACAATCGATCCCGCCGCTGCAACCGCATCGGCAAGAGCCCGGATCTGGTCAGCCGTGATGTCGTCCCAGAACCACGTATAGTCCGGGTGGAGATATCCCCCGGCCCGGGCCATCGCGAGCGCCTCCTCCTCGTCCTTCGGGGGCTTTACGCCCGGCCCACTGTCGAGCTGCCACCATTCGGCACAGTACCCCGCGGGGACGAGCGGGTGGTTGTTCTCTAGGAACTCCCCGTACGAGATGAGGATCTCGCCGACATCGAGGATCTTCTCGATCTTCGGACTTCAGCCGCTTTGCGGTCGCCTCGTCATCGATCCGGAGCACGTCCCCGTTCTTCAGCCGCACGGTCGGCCCTTCGATGGAATCGACCGGCACGACACCGCAGGCCTTGCCCGGCCGCTCGGTCTTCATCTGGGTGCCGGTGGCAAGGAATTCCCCGAGGACATAGAGGGTGGCCGGGTGCATGCCGGCTGCGGCAAACCCGGTGTTCCGCGACCGCCCGTACCGGAGCCGGAACCCGCCTTTGCGCATCGGGTAGGCAAAGACCGGTCGGCCGCCGATGAGATCGCGGAGGTACTTGTCGAGCGGCTTGATACCCACGGTCTTCTCCCCGTCACCGCTCTTTGCTGCACCGGCGATGAGCTTGTCGAGCCAGTCCCAGCCCTCCATCTTCATCTTCTCGACCCGGCCCTTGAGCTTCCGGGCCTTGCCGGCAATACCTTCCCCGATGACGAGCGCCATGCCGCCCCGGACAGCGTTCGTCTCCACCCGCTCGAGGTTGCGGTGGCCCGGAGACCTCCTCCTGCTCGGTGGCTTCGCCGTCAACACAGACCGGGCAGTTCTCGATGATGAGCCGGATCTCGGCCTCGCTCGGGAGGTACTGGAGGTTCATGATCGAGTTGTACTGCCGGATCTCCTCGATGTACCGCTCCACTTCCTCCTGCCGGGGGATATACCGGTTGATCCCCAGTTTCTGGCGCACATAGTCCCCGACGAGCACGGACATGGCCTGTGCCGTCCCGCCGGCACTCCGGATCGGTCCTGCGTAGAAGATCATCAGGTACTGGCTGCCGTCATCGTTCTTGCCAAGGGCAATCTTTGCTATCCCTTCCGTGGGTGCGGCCACGACCCCTTCGGTGAGGAGCGCCATCGCGACCCGGATGGCGTGGTCGAGGACCTCCATCGATGTCCTTCTCGCCGAACTTCCGGGCAACAAAGTCGTCACCGATCCGGAGGGCAACCTCCTCACGGGACATCGTGGCTTCGAGCTCGCGGATCCGGACTGCCACACCCTTGATCCCGACCAGGACCTCAACACGGTCGGCAAGGTCGCTTGCAATCGGGATCTCGACATCGAGAGAGGGGTCAAGGCCCCGGGAACGGGCTTCTTTTGCTATCGCTATGGCGCGGTGCAGTTCGTCCAGGAGGGACTTCTCGTAGGCCTGCATCGCGGGCGAGAGCACTAAGCATACCGGTAGGATTCTGCGGGAGGGGATTTATCCCTTGGGGTTTTTGGGATTTCTAGTGCTGTTGAAAACCACTTTTTCCCGGGGTTCACGTATTCTCTCACGATGCAATAGGGAGGAAACCCACACTCACAAGGAAAGGAGTTCACAGTCCAAATATTCTGACGTTCAATGGGGTACCCCCTCTCTCCCGGCTCATGACCGGGAGGGTGCCCCTCTCTCCCCCAGAGTGGGGAGGCAGCCCAAGGGGAGCATCCCCTTGACCCCCCTTTTCAGAGGTTTTCTGCTTTTAATAGCAATCACAATACGATGAATCGGGTGACACGGGAAAAAAGAGGTTCGATTTAAAAGGTTTTCAAGTAATTAATCCGCCGCGGGGGTGCCCCGTCGGGGGCGGCGGCGTTTATCGTTCCGGGGGTATGGGGGCATCAGCCCCCGTCTTTGGAATCCACTTAAAAAAAAGACAAAACGAGCTCTGTTGAAATCCTACTTTCCAGCGATTCACTTCTTCTTCTTGACTGATTGGAGGGTGACCCCCTCTCTCCCCCAGAGGGGGAGGCAACCCAAGGGGAGTATCCCCTTGACCCCTCCTCTTTTTTAGAGGGTTTCAACAGAGCCGACAAAACACAAAATATTCAGTTCAGTGTTTCTCCTCATCGCCCTGTATCTTCTCCACCATCGCAGGAATACCCGTCTCGCCCATCTGCCAGAGAGTCAGTGACGCACAGGTGCTGAGTATCGCATCGGCATCATCCAGCCTGCGGGTGAGCGGTTCAACCGCGGGCTTTCCAATCCGGCAGAGCGCCCGGGAGAGAGAGCCCCGCAGGTCCGGATCATCGCTTGCCATCGCATCGATCAGGGGTTCAATCAGCCGGTTCTCCGATATTTCCCAGCGCAGCAGCAGCATAGCGGCGGAAATCCGTATTTTTATTCTCCCGCATGGCAGCGATCAGGGGGTTGATGGCCGGCGTACCGATCCGGGAGAGCGTAACTGCCGCATACCAGCGGTGATCGTTATCCGGTGAATCCGCAAGTGCCCGGATCAGGTGCGGGACTACCGGTTCACCATACGCCTTCAGGGCTTCCACCGCCTCATGCCGGACATCGATTGACGGGTTCTCCAGTGCAGCAATAAGTCTGGTGATCTTCTGCTCATCGGCCGGGTTTAAGGGATTCTGGGAATTCTGCTGCATCATTATTTCCTCATTTCTGGTCTTTGCATCCATTTTTCGCGGGTCCGTCCCGGATCCGTGCGTACCAGCGGTTCAACTGCCGGGATCAGGATTGCATCAATGGCATCGGCAATTGCCTTCCGCTCATCCTCATCCGCATTCTCAAGAAGCTGGATAAGGGGCTCGATCGCACCTTCGTCTTTGAGTTCCCCCAGCGCAGTCATCACTTCGATGCGGATATCTCCCTGCGCACTCTTTAAAAAACCCAGCAGGGGGTGGAGAGCGGGAGTCCCGATAGCGGCAAGCGCTGCTGCAGCTTCAGTCCGCACCATTACCTCCTTATCGGCAAGCGCCCGGATCAGCGGTTCTACGGCATTCACACTTTTTATTTTCGCCAGTGCCAGTGCTGCCCCCCGCCGCATCGCAGGATCCTCATCCTTAAGGGTGCGAATGAGCGGCGTGACCGCCGGTTCGCCAATCATGCTGACGGCCTGGGCAGCCCGGCTTCGCACAAACCGGTCCTCATCGGAAAAGAGCGCGATGAGCGGCCCGATGGCATCCGGGTTACTGATCTCGCCAAGGGCAATCGCTGCTTTCCAGCGGACATCATCATCCGGGTGCTGAAGGGTTGCGATGAGCAACGGGACTGCGGGGTTCCCGATCTTTGAGAGCGCTTCTGCCGCTTTCCACCGCACACCACTGAACTCGACCCGTTTCAATGCGGTGATGAGCGGCTCTACCGCACATTCATCCCCGAGCATTCCCAGCGCTTCTGCCGCCTCGTACTGGACCTGGGGATCCGTATGTTCCAGCATGCGGGAAAGACCGGCAATATCCCGTCGTTCTGCATGTTTTTTCACATCCGGCCCCATAATTCCTTCAAGAGAGAAACGGTCAAAAAACCCCAGTCCCGCTACGATAAATGCCATCAGGTAAAGGAGGCGTTGCAGCCGGAAAACCGGAGGGGCGGATTTCATCTGATGGTACTATTGCAAGACACCGATAAATGGATTGTGTGTTGTTCTCCGGGACGATTAGTCAGAGAGTCCCGGGGAGCGGTTTTCCGGATTACCCGCATACATAAAAAGGGCAGGATCACTGTTTTGTGATCCGCAGGTGAATATACTATCAACAGCGCTCAGCACAGGACCATGGTATTATGGAACAACTCGTGATCGTCAATATCCTGCTCTTTTGTATATTCGTAATCGTAATGATCCTCCCGTTCAAAATCAAAAAGATCGAAGAGAACCTTGAGGCGTTTCTCTTTGTCTGCGGGATTGCCGCATTAACCGTTTCCAGTTTTGCCTTTATGGACGGGGAAGCTTTCGGGTGGAGCAATAAAATAATTCTTGAAGCGCTTTCAGCCCCGGTCATGATCACCACAATCGCCGGCATTCCCGTCGGCATTGTCCAGATTGTCCTTCTCATGGGGTTGATCATTTATTTTGCGCACAGGCAGTTCCAGGCAGCCATCCAGAAGATGGTTGACCGGGTGCCGATTCCTGTCATTGTGTTCTTACTCATCTGCATCCTCGGGATTATTTCGGGCATTATCTCGGCCATCCTTGCAGCCATCATTCTCGTTGAGATCGTCTGCGCCCTCCCGCTCCAGCGACAGGAAAAGATCGGGGTCACGGTCATCTCCTGTTTTTCCATTGGTATGGGGGCCGCCCTCACACCCCTCGGCGAACCGCTCTCAACCATCGCCATCTCAAAATTATCCGGTGAACCGTACAATGCAGGATTCGGGTTCCTTTTCGACATGCTGGCAATCTATGTCATACCAGGAATTCTCGCACTGGGCATTCTCGGTGTCATCTTCTTAAAGCGGCAAAATGCCGGTTCCGAGGGGCTTGAATGCAAACTCTCCCGCGAGAGTATTCGCGATGTAGTAATCCGCGCCGGCAAAGTATACCTGTTCATCATGGCACTGGTATTCCTCGGGGAGGGGTTCAAGCCACTCATCCTCGAGTATATTATCAGGATACCGTCCGAGGGCCTTTACTGGGTAAATATCATGTCTGCGGTGCTCGACAACGCGACGCTTGCGGCAGCAGAGATTGGGCCGCAACTCTCCCTGATCCAGATAAAAAGCGCATTGATGGGGTTGCTCATCTCCGGGGGCATGCTGATTCCCCGGAAATATCCCCAATATCATCGCAGCAGGCAGGATCGGGATTACCAGCAGGGAGTGGGTGCGGTACGGCATCCCCCTTGGACTCGCCCTGATGCTGATCTATTTTGCACTCCTTTTCCTGCCCGCGTATCTTGGGTTTGCGTAAAAACCCTTTTTTGCCTGCACTGCACAGGCCATGAGAATGCCGGAAACCTGCAGCAAGAACCGGATGATTCTCTTTACTTTGAGTGCATCACACCCTTTCCGGATCCCTCTCCGCGACAGGGCACCCTGCAGAAATTTTTATTTATTCACGTAAATGTATAAGAAACTATTTATTCACCCTGACAGGTATAGTCCACTAACGATATCCGGGGGTGTCTCAACGCAATGGTCCAGGACATATTGAAAGCGATAAACACGCTGAAAAATTCTGCCGTTGGGAGATGCCGCCAGCGAATTGAAGAAGCAGCCCGGAAAGCGCGTGAGTTGCGGGGAAACGGGCAGGCGGACGAGGAGAAAAAACGATCCGTGCCCACTGAACCCCGGTGCGGGGCGACATCGATCCTGAAACGCAAGCACGGGCTGTAAAGGAGGGATGGATATGGAAAAAACCCTGTTGCAGCAGATACGGGAAAAAGAACAGGATGTGGCAAAAAAGATAGACGATGTACAAGCCGGGACCGAAGCGTCGGTTGACGCTGCACGAACTGATGCAGAAAACCTGTTGTGCACGGCGGATGCCGAAGGAAAAAAGGCAGCCGAAGAATTGTACTGGCGGGAAAAAGGGATGACTGAGGCCCGGATTGAACAGTTGAAACAAGAAGCTGCCCGTGCGGCTAATACAGAGGAAGAGAGAGGCAAAAAAAATATTTCCCGCGCAGCAGATGCCATCGTACGGTATGTGACTATGGAATAGCCCGGTATGTGCCGGCATGGATTCCTATGCTCCAGCAGATGAAAAGAATCCAGGTAATCGGACCTAAAACGGAATTCAACCGTGTAGTCGACCTGCTGTACCAGGAAGGGTCACTTCATCTCGAGGATGCATCCCTGTCGGTCTCCCCGGAAGAGATGCCGTTACAAAAAGTGGTACTGGATACCACAGGAGATGTTGCTGATGTGTTGGGAAAGATCAACGGGATCTTTGCCACGCTTCCGGAAGTGACCGATGATCCGGCACTCCAGCAGGAACTCTCTAAATCCGTCCGGAAGCTGAGCCATGAGCAGGTCCTTGTGCGGGCAAAAGAGATTATCCGGAAACTCGAGACCACTACCCGTAATCTGGCATCCCGGAAAAGTGAACTCACGCTGGCCATCACGGCCTTAAACCGGTACTCAAAAGTCCTTGACATCCTCCAGCCGCTTGAGCGCGAACTGCCCCTGCTGGAGGGTTTTGAAGTCACGATCCTCCTGATCCAGAAGGAACACAGCGATGTTGTTGAGCTGATAAAAAAGGAACTGGATATCATTACCGGCAACCAGTTCGAAATGACATCGTCAACGGTTGATGCGGATACGCTCGCTGCGATTATGGTCTTTAACAAGCGGCATTCCGAAGATGTCCATTCCTTCATTTACTCGGTCAACGTGAACGAGGTGCGCCTGCCCCGGGAATACATGGGAAAACCATTTTACGAGATGTTTGCCCTGATCGAAGAGGAGAAACTCCGGGCAGGCACCGCGATTAAGAAGATCGAGTCGGAACTGTTCACCCTTTCATCTGCCTGGTACCAGGAACTCTCGGTCCTGAAAAAAACTCTTGAGAACATAAACGATGAACTGGGCGCATTTTCGAATTTCGCGTTATCGGAATATACTTTCGTTATCATGGGATGGATTCCTAAGAAAAAACTGCACATGGTGAAAAAATCCCTGTCGGATGTTTTTTCGGACCGGGTTATCATACAGGAACTGGGCACTACTGAGAAGGATATGGAAACCGCGCCGGTCTTTTACGATAATCCCCGCTGGGTAAAACCCTTTGAGATCATCATGCAGCTTGTGGCTCCCCCCGGTACCGGGAGATCGATCCATCACCGATCCTCGCGATCTTTTTCCCGCTCTTTTTCGGGGTCATGGTTGGAGACATCGGGTACGGGATTATCATCCTCCTCATCGCCCTGCTCATCAGAAAGAAATTTCAGGATATGACATTTGCCACCAGTCTTGCGGATATCCTCATAATATCGTCGGTACCGACCATCATATTCGGGTACCTGTTCGGGGAATTTTTCGGGGATTTCGGCGAGATCATGGGATGGCTGCACCCGGTTCATTTCCTCGGCATCACGTGGAACCGGGTTGAGGCGATGATCCCGATGCTGATCCTTGCCGTGATGATTGGCGCAGTCCATGTGTTTTTGGGCCTCATCATCGGGATGCGCAACGCGATCATCACCAAAAGCAAAAAGCACTTCTGTGAAAAAGCCGGCATGCTGCTCATGCTCCTCGGGATCATTGTCGCAGTCACGATGCTGGCGGGGATTACCCCGGAGTCAGGGATCTACCCTGCCGCCATCCTCGTCGTTATCGCGCTCCCCCTGATCCTCTTTGGTGCGGGGGTTTTCGGGACGATTGAGGTCATGAGTACGGTGGGAAATATTCTCTCCTATGCCCGTCTGATGGCCATCGGCATGGCATCGGTGATCCTCGCGATGGTTGCCAACCGGCTGGGGGAGTCCTTTGAGATCGCGATCATCGGAATTATTGTGGCGTTGCTGCTGCATGCACTCAATATCATGCTTGCGATGTTCAGCCCCTCGATCCACTCGATGCGTCTGCATATCGTGGAATTCTTCTCGAAGTTTTACGAAGGCGGGGGCGTGGTGTATAAGCCGTTTAAGAAGGCGGTTGTGGAGGAGGGGCGGGGGTAAAGGGGATTTATTCCTGATAGTCGGGTTTGGCAAATCGAACGCCAGCCACCACATCAATAATAATACCTGAACCCCGTATCATTCTTCATGGCTGATCCGGCAGAACAGTATTGCAACAAGGGCGATGAGTGTTCCTCAAACGGAGAATATGCAGAAGCGGTCGGATGGTTTGACAAGGCGATTGCAGAAAACCCGCAGCTCCCCGACGTGTGGCTCATGCGCGGGATCGCCTTGCTCGAACTCGGCCGGTTTTCTGAAGCAGCCGAATCGTGTGACCGGGAGATTGCGGTAAACCCGGATAACGCCCCGGCATGGATCAACCGCGGGAAGGCGCTCGCCGGACTCGGGCTGCCACAGGAGGCGATAGCCTCGTTTGACCGCGCAAATGTCCTCAACCCGAAGTTTGCCGGCACGTGGCTGTACCGCGGGAATGCACTGTCGGAACTCGGAATGTTTGCTGAAGCGGTTGAATCCTATGACCGGGCAACCGCCCTGCTCTCAACGATCCCCGAAATGTGGTACAAACGCGGGCTCGCGCTGGGAGGCCTTGGCAGGCATGCCGATGCGCTTGCATCGTTTGACAAGGCGATCGCCCTTGACCCGGGGTATGTCGCTGCCTGGACCTACCGGGCTGTTGCACTCTCCGAGCTGGGGCAGGCTGAAAAAGCCATTGCCGCGTATGACCGGGCGGTTGCCCTGAACCCGGAGAATGCACGGGCATGGTACAACCGGGCAAACGTGCTCTCCGGCCTTTCGAGGGAAGTGGAGGCGGTTGACTCCTACGACCATGCGATCGCCGCCGGCATGAATACGGAGTACATCTGGGCCGACCGCGGGCAGTCGCTTGGCGTCCTTGGCCGCTTTCCTGAAGCAGCGGAATCACTTGACCGCGCCGTTGCCATCAACCCGGGCCTGGCCCGGGCATGGATCAACCGGGGCGTGGTGCTTGAGGCGCTCGGGAACCATACCGATGCGATCGCGTCATACGACCGGGCGATCGCTATCGACCCGGCGGTTGCACCGGTCTGGTTCAACCGCGGCAATGCGCTCCTTGCGCTTGGCCGGGTTGCCGAGGCGGTAGAATCGTATGACCGGGCACTCGCCATCGACCCGTCGTTCTCCCTTGCGGAGAAGAACCGGAAGATCGCGTCCGGGAAAAAGGAGGAAAAGTCCTGAATGCCACGGCTGCTGCCTCCTGAAACGGGGTGTGGGTAATGGTGCATAAAGGAACCGGAAAGGAGCGTCATTCTGCTGGTGATCCCAACAGCGATGACCCCAAAAAGAAAGGAAACGATACCGGAGATACACCGGAGCATGTCCTGGCAGAGGCTATACACCGGTTCCGGCACGGTGAATATTCCGAAGCCCTTGAGCTGTTTGACCGGGCCATCGCCCTTGTGCCCGGACTCTGCCCGGGCATGGAACGGCCGCGGGGCTGTGCTCGCGAACATGGGGTATTATACCGAAGCCCTCGAGGCCTGCGATACTGCCGTTGCCATGGACCCCGGTTACTTCAAGGCATGGAGCAACCGCGGGTGGGTGCTGGGGTACCTCGGCCGCAATACCGAAGCGCTCGAATCCCTCGATAAGGCAATCCGTCTCCGGCCGGAATTTGCCGAGGCATTTTTCCTCCGCGGGTGGGTGCTTGCAGGCCTTGGCCGGTATCCTGAAGCCCTTGAATCCTGTGACCGGGCAACCAGCCTCAGCCCGGAGGATGTGGAGGCGTGGAACATGCGGGGCAACGTGCTCGTCGCCTGCGGCCGTCATGGGGATGCCCTGTCCTCATACGACCGGATTATCGAGATCAACCCCGGGTTTTCCGGGGCATGGTTCAACCGCGGGAACATGCTGGCAGCCTTAGGACGGCAGGCAGAGGCCCTTGCCGCGTATGACCGGGCCATCGCCCTCGACCCGCGATACGCCGAGGCGCACAACAACCGCGGGAACTCGCTCTTTGCCCTCGGCCGTCCTGCCGATGCAGCCGATGCGTATTTTGCGGCAGTCTCATTGCGGCCGGATTATGTTGAGGCATGGTATAACCACGGGTACGCCCTGAGTGAACTCGGCCGGCACGAGGACGCGATCATCTCTTACGATGCTGCACTGCGCCAGCGGCCGGCGTACGCTGAAGCATGGTATAACCAGGGAGCAGCGCTGGCCGCTCTCGGCCGTGATGAAGAAGCGGTTGCCTCGTACGACCAGGCGATTGCCATTAATCCCGAGGATGCCGGGGCGTGGATGGCCCGCGGGAATGCACTGAAGCGGCTTGGCCGGGAGGAGGAGGCGGAGGAGTCGTTTGAGAGAGCAGGGGCGGCTGGCCGGCGTGGTGTATAAGCCGTTTAAGAAGGCGGTTGTGGAGGAGGGGCGGGGGCAGGGAAAGGGGATTGCAGGAGGACGGAGAGAAATCCGGTTGTTAAAGAAAACTTAACAACTGCCCCCCTGGAAAAAGGAAAAAAATCAGGTTTCTTCGACACGGGAGGCACGGCTGCGGGAACGGGTGACAGGAGCGGCTGCCGGCGGCGTCGCCAGAGGGGGCAGTGCAACCTCATACAAACCAGCCAACAGTTTTTCGCCAAGGGTTGTTGAGGTATAGTACGTCTTGTTGGTGTCACCGGTGTCCACCAGTTGCCTGACCTTCTTTGCAACAAGACCACCCGCTACCAATGATTTCAGGGCTTTATCGATGGTGTTTGGATTTGCCTTGAACTGTTTTTTCAGCTGGTTGAAATATTTGTCCCCATCGACGGTCAGGGCGATATAGATCGCCCATTTCTGCGGGGTGTCAAGTTCCATAACCGCTTCGCGGATCTCAACCGGGACTTGATCCAGGTAATGCTGTACAGCATGCTCATCCATGAGTTACTACCTCATAACTAGTTACTAATTGGTAACTCATAATCCTTTTGATACCACTTTCACACCGCAATGATCAGATTATCTAAACCTGCATACGATAATCTGAATTTAATGTCCCTTTCTGAAGAGTCCAACCATTATTATTCAGAGAGGAGAAAACAATTTGACCGACTGAAAAAGGATACGCCGATCAGCATTTTTGGATCGTTTTATGAATCAAGAAAGCCGGGTTTGATCTCGCTGAAAGAATTCCTCCTTGATGCCGGTTACAATCCCCGTATTTCTGAAGATATTGATAGAAGAAAAGGAAAGGATCGTAAGAAAAATGATCCAATAACTGGTCGGGAATTAAGCGAGAGACTGATAATCGAAAGTGAGATCCACCTGTTTGTTCTGGTCCATGAGAGAGAGAACGAACCCGGCAACCTGATCCAGTCCGTTTCCATGGAAATTGAACGGTTGCATACACTGGAGGATTGTGGACGAAAATCTGCAAAATGCACAGCGGTTTATGCAGAAACCGGCTTGATCGGAACGATGGGTGCCGTTTGTGAAGGGCTGTTGTTATCGAAAAAGGGTGACTGGACGGTCGAACAATTCGATGATATCCGGGAGATATTCAAACCAGCCAGACAATTTTGCCTGAATTGTATTCAGGATATGTATCGCTTCTGATAATCCCCTCCTCCACTTTTTTATTTGCACGTTCTTCGTAGACCTTGTCACTCGCAGTCGGCGTTGTGTGATCGGCTGAAAGAGCGGGAAGGCGTGCAAGGGGCGGCTGTAAAAGACTTTAGTGAGATGAATCACCCCGCACACAATCCCCGGAATATCCCCTCATATCTGAAAATTTTTCTCATATTTGGCGGTATTTACCGATCGGTTCGTGCGGGAGAACAAACGGTTTTGGTAATTAAAAAAAATTCACAGGGAAAAAGAGTCCGGTCACCCTACCCACCCTGCAGTTTCTTCTCCTTCGCCTTCTTTTTCTTCCTCTCGAGAATACTCTTGACCTTCTTTAACCGGAACAGGTCCTCGCGTTCCCGCTCCTCGATGGCGTTCTTGATGTACTTCGCCTGGCTCTTTAGCTCGGGGATCAGGATCTGTTCAAGGGCATTCACCCGCCGGCGGTTCATCTGGATCTCGGATCCCGAGCCGCCGCATCGCGGTCTCGGTCTCGGCGAGCTTGATGAGCAGGTCCAGCTCCGCCTCGTACCGCTCGGCAGTCTCATCGATCCGGGCACTCGTGGTGATGATCCCGTAGCCCCGCTCCAGCATGCTCTTCGAGATCCGTTTCTTCTCGATCACCGGGACCGGGACACCCATGATGTTCTTGCCGGTGATATCGACCGTGATCGAGCGCCGGGTGGCAAACGATGCGGACTTCAGCGTGACCGGATCATCGACTGCCTGTGCGATCATGAGGGCCAGGTCGGCTGCCTGCGAGACCAGTTCCAGTTCATCGCGGGAGTCCGAGACCGTGGAGAGGATCTTGAAGAACTCCTGGATCAGGGCATCCATCTTCTCCCGCAGGAGGTCCCGGCCCTGCTCCGCGAGCCGGATCTGGGCCTTCTTCTTCATCAGCTCCATCCGGGTGGGCTTGACCTGCTCCATGATCTCAGCCTCCCGCCGGCTTCCTTGGTACTGGGGATGGTATTTTTTGATGTACTCCCGCTTTATCCGCTTGAGCTCGTCCTCGGGCAGGATGGCAAAGAGGTCCCACGCGATCGCAAGCGTCGTCTTCAATCGACCGGTCATCGTCCCCCTGCGAGATGAACTGCTTCTCGAACCCGTCTGCGAACTTCAGGTATTTCTTGTCCAGTTCCGTCAGGGCTTCTTCCCCGACAATCGCCACGAGCCGGCGCAGGTCGCGGCCGTACGCGTAGCTGGCATAGAGCTGGTCCGCCACGCCCCGGTGATCTTCCCGGGTCTTCCCCGGGCCCGATCCCGAGGTTCATGAGCCGGGAGAGGCAGGGCAGGGCATCGACCGGCGGGTCTGCACCCCGGCGGAAGAGGTCCCGGGACAGGACGATCTGCCCTTCGGTGATGTACCCGGTGAGGTCGGGCACCGGGTGGGTGATGTCGTCGTCGGGCATCGTCAGGATCGGGATCTGGGTGATCGACCCGTTCTTGCCTTTCAGCCTCCCGGCCCGCTCGTAGATGGAGGAGAGGTCGGTGTACATGTAGCCGGGATAGCCCCGCCTGCCGGGCACTTCTTCCCGGGCAGTCGAGATCTCGCGGAGGGCTTCGCAGTAATTGATCATGTCCGTTAAGATGACGAGCACGTGGAGGTTGTGGGTGAAGGCGAGGAACTCTGCCACCGTCAGCCCGCACCGGGGGGCAGCGAGCCGCTCAACGGTCGGGTCGTCGGCAAGGTTCATGAAGAAGACCACCCGGTCGAGCGCTCCCGTCCGCTCGAAGTCCCGCATGAAGAACGAGGCCTCCTTGTGGGTGATGCCCATCGCGACAAAGACCACGGCAAACTTCTCCCCCTCGCCCCGGACTTTTGCCTGCCGGGCGATCTGGGCGGCAAGTTTGCTGGCCGGAAGGCCGGAGCCGGAGAAGATCGGCAGTTTCTGTCCCCGGACCAGCGTGTTGAGCCCGTCGATGGCCGACATGCCGGTCTGGATGAAGTCCGCCGGCTTGTCCCGGGCAGACGGGTTGATGGGCGTGCCGGCAATATCGAGGATCGCCTCCGGGATGATCTCCGGGCCGCCGTCCCGGGCTTTTCCCACGCCGCTGAAGACCCGGCCCAGCATATCCAGCGAGACATTGAATCCGGGCAGGTTCCCCGGTGAACCGGACCGTTGTGTCCGTTGTATCGATGCCCCGCGTGCCCTCGTACACCTGGACGACCGCATGCTCTTCCGAGATATCGAGCACCTGCCCGGTCCGCACCTCGCCATCCCGGAGGGTGATCCTCACGATCTCGCCGAACGAGGCACCTTTGACATTGTTGACAAAGATCAAGGGACCGGAGACATAATCGATCGTCCGGTACTCTTTGGTAACCAGCGAGACGGGTCTTCATCGTTCCACCTCCAGAGACATCAGCTGCTTATCGATCTCCCCGATCATGTCCTGGATCAGGTTGACATCCTGTATCTCCTTCATCCGCCCGATATCTGCCTTTAAGCGGAAGTCCCTGCACCTGTTTGAGCGTGATGCCCCGGTTCATCGCCTTCGATCACGCTGGCATAGTAGGTCATGATCACCTTGAGCATCAGGTACTGTTTCTCAATGGGGCAGAAGGAGTCGAGTGTCGCTGTAGGCACTCTGCTGGAGGAAGTCCTCGCGGATCATCCGCGTCACATCGAGGATCGCCTTCTCGCTCTCGGGCAGGGCATCGGGACCCACCAGCTGGACAATCTCCTGCAGCTCGACTTCCTTCTGGAGCAGGTACATCGGCTTCTCCCGCAGCTCCCGCCAGTCCGGTGCAACATTCTGTCGTATACCAGTCCCCGATGCTGTCGAGGTAGAGCGAGTAACTCTTGATCCAGTTCACCGAGGGGAAATGGCGGCGGTAGGCGAGGTTCGTGTCCAGCGCCCAGAACGTCCCGACCACCCGGAGCGTGTTCTGCGTGATCGGTTCGGAGAAGTCCCCGCCCGGGGGAGAGACCGCCCCGACAACCGTGATCGAACCGTTCCGCTCCCCGGAACCCATGCAGATCACCCTGCCCGCCCGCTCGTAGAACGCCGAGAGCCGGGTCGCAAGGTACGCAGGATACCCTTCCTCGCCGGGCATCTCCTCGAGCCGTCCGGATACTTCCCGGAGCGCCTCGCCCCACCGCGAGGTCGAGTCTGCCATCAGGGCCACATCGTACCCCATGTCCCGGAAATACTCGGCGATGGTGATCCCGGTGTAGATCGAGGCTTCGCGGGCAGCAACCGGCATGTTGGAGGTGTTGGCGATCAGGATTGTCCGCTCGATAAGCGGGAGGTTGGTCCGGGGGTCGACCAGTTCGGGAAACTCTTCGAGCACATCGGTCATCTCGTTGCCCCGCTCCCCGCACCCGATATACACCACGACCTGCGTATCGGACCACTTGGCAAGCGTCTGCTCGGAGACGGTCTTTCCGGTCCCGAACCCGCCCGGGATCATCGCCGTCCCGCCTTTTGTTACCGGGAAGATGCAGTCAAAGACCCGCTGTCCGGTGATCAGCGGCAGGACCGGGTCGAGTTTCTTCTGATGGGGCCGGGGAATCCTGACCGGCCAGACCTGCATCATGGAGAGGTGGATGGTGGTATTGAGGGGGTATCGAGGGTGCAGATCGTTTCTTCAACCGTGAACGAGCCGCTCCGGATATCGGTGACGGTCCCGGAACACCGGTGCGGGACAAGGATCCGGTGCTCGAAATGGAACTCCTTCACGGTCCCGAAAATATCTCCGGCAGTGACCGTGTCACCGTCTTTACCGACGGGACAAACTCCCATTTTTTCTCCCGGTCGAGACCCGGTGCCGATATCCCGCGGGCAATGAAGTCCCCGCACAGCTTCAGGAGCACCGGGAGCGGGCGCTGGACCCCGTCGTAGATGGAGGCGAGGAGCCCGGGGCCGAGTTCGACCGAGAGAGGCTTTTCGGTATTTTCCACGGTCTCGCCGATCGTAAGGCCGGTGGTGTCCTCATAGACCTGGATGACCGCATCTCTCCCTCAAGCCGGATGATCTCTCCCCGGAGCGCCTCTTCTCCCACCTTGACCACGTCATACATTTTTGACCCTTTCATACCCCGGGCGATGATGACGGGTCCGGAAATTCGTGAAATTGTTCCTTGTATCATTCCATCACCTCTTCAAAACGATATTGTACCCGATCGCTTTTCGCAGGAGCCGTTCGATATATGTCCTCCGGTCAACCTCTTTTGATTTCGAGGGTATCGGGATGATGAGCGGGCGGTGCATCTTCTCGATCCGGTCCATCAGTTTCTCATCCAAGGAGAGCATGAACTCCTCGTTCACCGCCACGATGCCGATGTCGTCCTTGTACAGCAGCGGCGGGATCACTTTCCTGGCTTCGTCCATCGTTCCCGCTTCAAGGACCTCCACACCGGCAAGCCGGAACCCGGATGCCCGGTCGCTGTCGGTAACGATGACGAATTTATACATACACCAGTTCCTCTTTCAGCTGCTCTACCGGGAAATCTGCTGTCTTGCACCGGGAGATGATCCGGATATTGGTGATCTCGTTATATTTTGCCCAGAAATACCCGATAACCGAGGCCACGCTTAAGGGATCGCCGAGAAAAGCGCTCACACCCTGTTGTACCAGGAACTTTTCCAGTTGTTTTTCGATCACCGAGATCTTCTGGGTCCTTATGGCAGCCGGTCGGGAGATCGGCGAGGAACCGGTACGGCGTTGTTTTCAGTTCTTCTACCACCTCTTCAATCGAGTGCAGGGAGAGGAGATGGTCGAGCTTGCGGGAGTCAAATTCCTTCCCGCCGCTGATGAGGAATTTTTTTGCCTCTTTTGGATCGACATGGTCCCGGATCATCCGGAGGATCGTCCTGAGGTTCACGACATCGATCTCCAGCGAGATGATATTCCTGATCAGGCCGTTGTTATACGTGGGTGTTTTCACCTGTTGCGAGTGCATCGGCATAATAGTATTCGTCCAGTGCACATTCGAGCAGGGCAAGATCCCCGGCCTTTACAAACGCCGGGAAACTCTCTGGTCAGGGGTTTTGCATACGCGATCTTCCATGTCGCAAGCATATCGATGACTGCCCGGACATCCGGCTGCCGGACGAGCTCGATCAGGGTTACTTCATCGAGTTCCCCGGCAGGAACGAGGCATTCAAGGATCTCTTCATTCGTGATGTGGATGTTTTTCCCGCGGAGGATCGTTTTGATGTTCTGGATATCCCAGCGGTGGAGGAATAGGGAAATGTACTTTTCCGCCTCTTCCTCCCGGACAAATTTCAGGATGTTCCGAAAAGTCCTGGTGAAATTTTTTCGCAGGGCATATTCAATGCAGAGCACACCGGAATACTGGACTTTTGCATCGATGATATCAGACCTGTAGGGGGTTTTTTCGAGGTCGGCAATGAGGGATTCAAGATCCGGTTGCAGAATGAGGTTATCAAACGCACGCCGGTCCAGCAGGCGGCTTTTCATCCCCCGCATCCGTGCGTTGATATACCCCCAGTCCATCTCAGTCACCAGTCAGGATCGAATATATCTCCAGTTTTTTGAGTTCCTGTGCACGTTCCAGCCGGGATTCCACGGTATTTGAAATGGATGACCGATCCCTCGGGCAGGCTCACCACAATTCCGCCGGCAGAATTAAGGTCAGGGATAATCTCGGCATGGAGATTTGAAGATGCGAGGGTTTTCCTGCAGAGCTCTTCATCCCGTTTATCGACGTGGGCATGGAACGGACCCGACCCCAGTGCGCCCGCGGCAGCCAGAGTGAGTTTTTTAAAAATATCCGGGTATTCAGGGTCTTTTCGTAAGCTGGACAGCCGGAGTTTCGCTTCGTTAAATGCCGATGAAAAGAGTTCTTCCCTGATTTTGATCAGGCGTGCCTTGTTCTCCGCACCGGCAATATACATGAGTTTGTTCTTCTCTATGCCCGCGGATTTTTCTGCATCAGCCAGTATGTGATTGCCGTATCTGTTCAGCCTGTTCCCGTGCCTTTTTTCTGATGTTCTCGATAGTGATGCGTGCATTTTCCTGCAGCTCACGCTCCCGCTCCTCTGCACTCTCGTCAACCGATTTCAACAGGTTTTCATAGGCCAAATGGATCACCAGCCGTTTTTTCTGACCGAAAAGCCGGCATGCATGCCCGGATTGATTCTGTTCTTCCCGCAGGCGGAAAGAAAAATTCTGTCCGGACGGGAAACCACGTCCGTTAACGCGTCATTCCGGCATGTACACTATCACTTGACCATCAGGATGATCATCGAAGCAACGACAAAACCTAAGATCACCAGTGTTTCGGGAATCGCTTCTAATATTATAATCGATCCCGCAGTTTCCGGGCGTTCGGCAATCGCACCGGCTCCGGCTGCACCAATCCGCGATTGCGCCCAACCTGTTGCAATCGCACCGAAAGCAAATGCAATTGCCGCTCCAATGGGAACTTCCCAACCGACCATTTTGATACCTCCCAATGATACAACCTAAAAGGCTATACACATATAAAACTATTGGAATAATAATGGTCGATAAAAATCAGTTAACGTCGGTAGCTCAGCTTCCACCAAAGCGTCTACTCAAGGACTTCATCAAGGCGGGCAAGGGCGTCCCGGGTCAGACCTTTCTGGGAATGGACCTCTTTAGCGATGGCAATGAGGGTAAGAACCTCGTTATAGGAGAGCGTGGAAAAGCAGTAATTGTTCCAGCTTTCCCGGTCCACACCGATCCAGATCTCTCCTAATACATCGCGGAGAACTGCACAATCCTCCGCAGAAAATGATTTCCAATCCTCACCAAAGCTGCGACGGATCTTTTCATAGGCTTCTTCAACGGCTTTTTCTTTCTGGATCTGGAACCGCCGTCGGCCAAGCTCTTCTTCAGTGGTGCGGGACATGGTAGGGTACTGGTGGGAATTATGACCATGCCGGGTTATATTGTTTTTCCCGGAACTGCAGCTGAATCCGGATTTGACCGGGAAACGGTTTTGCATGGAAACCCTGTTCTCCACAAAGTATATGCTGGGTCAATGGGATTCATTCACCATTGAGTGGGAGGAAAAACAGATGCCGGATGTAACGCAGGCTGAGATAGGACGGCGAATGTACCATGTTCACCGTGAGAAACTTGTGGAACAGGCGATCAAGCTGATCCAGCAGGGTCTGGGAGCAGAGTGGCGATTATATTCTGAAGAGGATATCATCCTTCTCGGGCACCTTCTGCAGTGCACGTGGAATACAATCGATCAGAAGATCTGGGATAAAATACCTTTTTCCAAAGTTACAAAGAGCGATGTCCAGAAGATCCTTTCCCATGGCAAAGGAGTCGGCCCCGGAAAGAATCCTTCTCCGCAGGCCGTTACCGAGATCAAAAAGATCCTGCTGGCGATCTCCTGATTGCCGCCTCTTTTTTTAGTGAATACCGTGTCTGTTGATACGGGTGTGAACCGGAAGGGGTCTTTCCGGAACGATGAGAATCGTAAATATCTTATATTTTTTAGGAGTCTGCCCATTCCCTTAGGGAGTAGCTTGAACCGCCACGATTTGATCCTTACCAGGCAGATGAATTAAGTTGGGTAACATGCTTCTGAGCCGCCGCGGGGGCGCCCCTTCGGGGGCGGCGGAGTTTATCACTACTGGGGTATGGAGGCCTTAACCCCCACTATCTTAAAGAGGATTATTTCATCTTCAATAGCTATTTTCACAGGCAGATTGGAGGGTGACCCCCTCTCTCCCCCAGAGGGGGAGGCAACCCAAGGGGAGCACCCCCTTGACCCCCTGTTTTTGATTGGGGTTTTCCATGAAAATCCGATCGCTGTCAGGAATTGTGATGAGGTTAAGTTCTTCACACATCAAGTCCACCAAATTCTGCTGCCACCCGAAGGGGCTTCCTGTGAGATGGATCAATGACGGAAATGTACTGAAATCTCCTTGCCCTGCCGTGCCTAAAGAGAGGCCCTGAGGCAGGGAACCCTCGCAATATCATGAATTTTCATGGTTCCGGTATGAACTCCGGTTCATATGCGTTTCATCGTGTACCCGGAAATACCAAAAATATCCAAAAAATTTACAATCAGAAATTTTAAAAAAAGTGAATTATTCCGTTGCCACATTCACGCACTCTTCCGATCGTCCCGATCCGGGCATTCGCCCCGCACATGTCCGGCACATACGCGAGCGCCTTGCCGCTGTTGACCATGATCGCGGAATACTGCTCCATGACCGGAGAGACTACCATGCAGGTATCGGCAAAGACCCGGGCACCGCTCTTCTCGATCGAATCCACGGTCTTCCGGTTCGTATCGATCACACCCTGTGCATGCAAAGACATACAGGGGTTTTGTGACGAGTTTCCCGTCCAGGAGCCGGGCAATGGTTCGCCAGTTCTTCGGGAGAGCAGTGCGGGCAGCCGACTGCAACCGCATCGACCGGGAGGTCCGTGAACAGGTGCCTGGATCTCATCAGGTCTCCACCGGGAATTGCTTCGAGTCCGTCGAGATCAAACGGGCACCTGCACCGCTTCCGGCGTGACGCCTTCGACGTGATACAGGGCAACTGCACCGGTTGCCGCCATTGCCGCCCCGAGCGCCTTGAGCTGGTCCCGTGTCCGGGCTTATCCCGGAAAAGAACGGGATGCGGTTGCCCACCAGTTTCCCGGTATGGTACCCGAGCGCCCCGTAGTGGGCAATACGTCCAGTCGCGGGTATCGGCCTGCACCCGGATGACCACCTGCGGTTTCCGGTTCTCTGCAAGGTGGAGACCCGTAACAGGGCGTCTTTCCGATCAGGGCAGCGGCAAGGGCGCCGGGCCCGCCCTCGCGGTTGGTCCGGGCCCCGATCACCGAGTTTGCGTAACTGACCGCGGAGGACTCCGACCACGCGAGGTGGTCGCCGTACGAGGTCTCGCGCAGGTAATACGGCGTGCAGGTGCATTCGAGGCCGATCCCGAGCCGCTCGTAGGCAGCAACAACGGCCTGCTGGTTTTTGCGCAAAGTCCCGCATCGACACCCATCTCCTGCCAGCGGTTCGCGGGGCATCCCGATCGGGTTCAGCACCGCCGGGACAACCGCTTTTGCATCGAGGCTGTTGAAGCCACTCAAGGCCGTACTTCCCGATCGTCTTGTAGGATGCCCCGCTCACCTGGGCACTCCGGATCGGGACGAGCCGTTCGGCCCCGAACACCTTGCCGAGCGCAACGAGGAGTTCGAGCATCTTCTGCCGGGTCTCGCCCTGCTCGCCGGCAAGGATCCGTTCGTCATCAGCATCGAGGTGCATCACGGTCACCACGTGGCCCGCGAGAAGTCCGCCTCGCGCCCGAGCACCATCGTTGCATCGACGCCGACCTTCACGTTCGTGCCGTCTTCGAGCTGGCACGGGTCGAGCGAGGAGCCCCGGACACCGGTGATCACCATCACGTCCCGGTCGCCGCTCACCCGGGTCGCAATCGCGTACTCCACGTCATGGGGATCGTCGGGATCGATGTCCTCGTCCACCACGACCACGTGCTTGAGCGAGGTATGGGCGGCAAACGCGGCCATGATCGCGTTCTTCGCATCGCCCTGCGTGCTCTTTTTGATCTGGATCACCGCGTGGAGGTACCCGCAGCCACCTTTGGTCAGCACGACGTTTCGCACTTCGGTGACACCCGCCACCGCCTTGTAGATCTTCGGCTCGTAGGGTGCACCCATCAGCATCTTGTGCTCGTCGCCGCCGGGCAGGATCCCGTGGTAGATGAAGTCCGGCTTTGTGTACATGCCGGTGAACTCGATGATGTGCTGCATGCGGACCGGGTCATAGGTCCCGGTGATATCGACAAACGGCCCTTCCTCGGTGAGATCCCCGGTGATGAACCCTTCCAGCACGATCTCCGCGTCAGGGACAAGCACGCCGTTACTGCACCGCTTCACCTTCAGTCTCGCCGCCCATCAGTTCTGCGGCAAACGGGAGTTCCATGCCGGTTGGCACCCGCGTGCAGCTCGCAAAGGTGACCGCCGGGTGCGTCCCGATGGTGACCGCAATGGGGAGTTTCTCGCCCTTTGCCAGCGCCTTTTTGAGCATCACGTGCGTGTGCCGGCCTTCGACGAGCCGGGCTGCCACCCGGTGGTCGTCGAGCACCTGCATCCGGTGGATCGATGCGTTCTCCACGCCATCCCAGCGGAGAAGACGATCGCGGAGGTGAGGTATTTCCCGGCATCTTTCGGGAAGTGGTGCATGATCGGGATACGGGTGAGGTCGGGCTTTTCCATCTTCAGCGTCCCGGCCTCAACAACCTTCCCGTCGAATTTTGCATCGGCAAGCGTCTTGACCATCTTCTTCTCGTCAATGCCAAGGGCAAGGGAGAGCGAGGCCTGCGGCTCGCGGTGAGGTTCATCACCGCACGTGTGGCCGCCGATATTATGGAAGAAGAGGAGTTTGTCGGTCGCACGCCGCCATCTTTGCTGCCTGCATATCAGCAGATACCGTCTTTCTTCACTTCGGTAACAAGCCCTGCTTTCCGCATCTTTTCAATGAATTCACGCATCGTAACCACTCCAGCGCTGTGCAAGCGTGTGTTCCACCTCAAGATGGTCGAGCACGCGGGCAACGACCATGTCCACGAGATCATCGATGGTCTTCGGGTGGTGGTAGAACCCGGGGCTGGCGGGCATGATCGTTGCACCGGCCTCCTCGGCAGCAAGCATGTTCTTTAAGTGAATTTTCGAGAGCGGCATCTCCCGGGTGACAAGGATGCATTTCCGGCCTTCCTTGAGGCAGACATCCGCGGTCCGGGTGATCAGGTTGTCGGCATACCCGGTCGCAATCGCCGCAAGCGTCTTGGCACTGCAGGGGATTACCACCATCCCGTCATATTTGTGGGAACCGCTTGCGATCGATGCCCCCATCTTGTCGATGTGATGGTACCGTTGCATTGAACCCTTCAAACGAGACACCCTCGTGGGCGGCGATCTGTTGCTGCAACATCCGAGACAATCAGGTGGACCTTTGCATCCCTGCACAGCACCTCGAGCAGGCGGCGGGCATAGCAGCGCCCCGCTTGCCCCCGTCACTCCGACTAACATACTCTTTTTTCATGACTCCCGTGCCCTCTCCTGTGATACCAATGTCGGATTGGAGGCAAAAAGAGTTTGTGCCGGGAACTGGCCGCCGGGCAGGAAATTATTTGATTTTTGGCGGGGCAAAGAAGCGGTACCTGACCTGTGCTTCTTCGACCCTGCGGGCATGGGACGGATTTAGGTCACGGCGCGCTTCGATAACGAGCGTGTTGAGGATATTGTGAAGCCGCAGGGTGTCGATATTCCTTGTCCTTGTGCTCGTTTAGGAAATCCAGCAGGTCATTGGTGCTTTTGAGAACCCCGGTGCTTCCGATAAGGTTGAGGCGGTTGAGGGTCATGGCAAGGCTTCTTCTTTGCAATATCCATCTTGTAGGGATCGCCACCGGCAAGGTTCAGTTCGGTGATCGCGTTGAGCAGGTCCGTATAGACCCTGAGTTTGTGGGTAGTTCTCGTGCATCCTGCGTTCTGCATTCCAGAGTTTATAGAAGGTTAGGGCAAGGATGAGAACAATTGCCACAACCCCGCAGGTGACTACAATCCAGTCTTCGATCATCTCAGTTCACCTCATAGGTTACGGGTTCCGTTTGGCCGCAGTTACATCCACTTTGACCCGGTTACCTTTCATCTCGAGCTTATAGGGCCCGGTGGTATACATGGGAATCTGCGGTTTTGAGATCAAACCCTTTGTCCCTGCCGTACCCATAGGTATCGGTCTGGCCGGTGTTCATGTTGGTCACGTTCATCTCGAACCAGCAATAGATGGTGTTCGTCGTTGAGCGGGAGGACAACGAACTCGATTCCCCATGACGGACTATCAACCCGGAACTGCTTTTCAATCACTTCGTTCTCGCTCTGGAACGAGTAGGATTCCTTCAGGTAATGATCACCCATCGTAAACGAGGGTTTGGCTGCAACCGTTGTCGCCACGGGGTCGGAACCTCTGTTGGCGTGGCGGTTGCAACAGGTGCTGCCGGGCCCTGGGTGCATCCTGCAACCATGACACCCGCTATGATCAGGGCAAGGATCACTAAGACACTGTACTTCATATGGGTGATGTTAGGGGATGGGGATATATTATTGTTTATTTATGTTTCACCGGATGCACCCGGTTCAGGGTCACCGGCTTCTTTTAAAAAAGCGTGTCCTGCCGGGTCGGTTTCCTGATATGCAGCACCTCGCAGGCCGCATCGGCAACGCGTTCCTGCTGTTCCGGAGAGGGTGTAGACCCCGAGACGCCACTGCTCGCGACGGGTTGCATTCAGGGTCCGGATACGGGGCGAGAACTCTTCGAAACTGACCACCGCATGACGGTTCTTTACCCGGACACCAAGCGACATCTCGCTCGGGACCGAGGGGATATCCACCAGCACCTCGTGCGGCGCGACACCTGCCTGTTCTGCGATCCGTTCCGCATAGTCCCGGCAGTTTTCAATCGGAACCCCGTCCTGGAAGGCGGCAGTATTCACCTGGTCACTCCCGGCAAAGAGTGCCCGCTTGTAGAGCCTGCGCCCGTACAGCCGTGCTGCAAGTGCCCGGGCAACGGGTTTTTCCGAGGTCTGCAGGGCATGCATGCACCCCGCATCATCCATCGTGAGGATCTGCTGCGCCATCGCTTCCGCGCCACCGGTGAGATGCTCCAGCACCGCGAGCTGGAACATGCTCTCGCCGATCCGGCTCACGTGGTGGAAATAGACGCTCGGGCGCATGAGCGTCCGCGCGATCAGGAGCGACTCGGCGGCATTCACCCCGTTCTCGTCGAGCACGGTCCCTTCGTCGGGGTCCGGATCAGGTGCCGGATAAGGCGCTGGGCATCCACCGTGCCGTACGGGGCACCGGTATAATAGGCATCCCGGAGCAGGTAGTCCATCCGGTCCACATCGAGATCCCCGTGGATGATCCCGGAGAGCGGGTGTTTTCCTTTCACCATCGGCACAGAGTTCATCGGGATCGATACCAGAATTCCGGAGCAGGTGCCCCCGGACTCCTCGACGATCCGGTCGATATCATCATGGGTCCGGTGGAGGAACTCCTCCATGAGGGGCTCGCTGGCATGGGAGAACGGGCCGTGACCGATATCGTGGAGGAGCGCGGCGGCGATGACGAGCCTGCGTTCGTCTTCCGCAAGGCCGAAACCGCGGGCATGCCACGTCCGCAAGGAACATGGTGCCCAGCGAGTGCTCGAACCGGGTATGGTTGGCACCGGGATACACGAGATAGGAAAACCCGAGCTGCTTGATGTAGCGGAGGCGCTGGAGCGCCGGGGAATCGAGCAGGGCAAGCGCGAAATCCTCCACTTCAACATAGCCATGGACCGGGTCCTTGATGATTTTCAAGGTTCACTAAAGAATCTTCATATACATCGCATAAAAGTATTGAGTAATGATTACGTTTCTTTCGGGCGGGACCGGCACCCCGAAACTGCTGCGGGGCATGCAGAAAGTGATGGACCGGCACGAGATCTCGGTGATCGTCAACACGGCCGAGGATATCTGGATTTCGGGAAACCACATCTCACCGGATGTTGACACGGTCATGTACCTCTTTGCCGGCATCCTCAACACCGATACCTGGTGGGGGATCCGGAACGATACCTTCACCACCCACGACGAGATCACCCGGCTGGGTATCGATGAATTTATCGCGATGGGGGATAAGGACCGGGCCGTGCATATTGCCCGGGGCGAGATGATGCGAAACGGGATGCGGCTGACCAACGCGACCAAGATCCTCTGCGACCGTTTCGGCGTCCGGGAAACCGTGCTCCCGATGACCGATACCGAAGTGACAACGCAGGTGAAGACCGACCTCGGCCTGATTCATTTCCAGGAGTACTGGATCCGGGCAAAGGGAAAGATCGAGATCCAGAAGGTTGTCCGGAGTTTCAACGAACCGCCCGTTGCAACCGAGGAGGTGCTGGCAGCGATCGAGGCGAGCGATGCGGTCGTGATCGGGCCCTTCAATCCCGATCACCAGCATCCTGCCGATCCTTGCCTGCGAAGGGATGAAACATGCGCACTGAAGGACAAATTCGTCATCGCGGTGAGCCCGTTCATCGGACATGCTCCGGTCAGCGGTCCGGCAGGTGCCCTGATGAAGGCCGCAGGATTCGAACCGAGCGCAATCGGGACGTTCAACTGTTACGGCGGACTGACCGATGTCTTCGTGCAGGATATCCGGGACCCGGTCGAGGTGAGCCATTCCGTCAGGTTCGACACGCTGATGACCGATGAGGACAAGAGCGTCGCGCTGGCACGGGAAATCCTGTACCTGATAAAAAAGCACTGATTCCCGATAATTTCAGGCTGGTGGATCACTCTTCTTTTTTTCAAAATCGCCGGGGTTATTGCCCTTCAATACGTTGCAAACATATTTAACGCTGCACAATAACGGTTATCGTGAGAGGCTTAACGAGCAATGTACCGTAAGATTGGCATTATATGTTTAGTTGTTTTTGTGGTATTTTCCGGATGTATATCAGGTCCGGATGCGCAAAAGGGCACCATCAGTCTTACATCGTCACCTTCCGGCTCGGAGGTCTACCTCGACAGCCAGTACCGGGGAAGCACCCCGGTCACCATTCCCGATGTGGAAACGGGGACTCACACGCTGGAATACCGCCATACCGGGTATAAGAGCTGGTCAACAAGTATTACCGTCCCTGCAGGGCCATCAAATTATTATGCAGCATTAACCACCCAGGCCGAGTAAGTCTCCCGGGAATCACTCATGGCCATAACCCCTGCAACTACCCAGGCGGCCGTAACAATACAGGCGGGAAAAGAAACGATGATCATCGGGGAGTCGAATGTTTTTTCCGGCAGGGCATCCGGAACGGACCGTGTGTTACTGACATTATACGGGCCGGGAAAATATGAGAACGGGGTATCTCTGGTCCAGCAAAACGTTGACGGGCTCGGCAGGTGGAGTTACACGTGGAACCCGGGTTCTGCAGTCCAGTCAGGCTCCTACACGATGATTGTCTCTGACGCATGGAAAACCACATCAGAAAGGATTGAATTTACCGTGATTGGAGGGGGATTGGTCTCCATTTCTTCCAGTACCGCTTCAGCGGTCAAAGGAAATACGGTTACTTTTTCGGGCCAGTGCACAACCGGCGCCAAGAATGTAGTGCTGGTACTCTACGGGCCGGGACAGTTTGCCGGCGGAAAGGAACTGGGCTCCACCTCGGTGACAGCAGGTAAGGCATGGAGTTTTCCATATACCCTTGATGCGACCATGCCTACGGGCGACTATACCATATCTGTGCGTGATATCCCGAATACCGGCTCCAGTACCACGCAGTTCTCGGTCGGGTTTGCATCCTGATCCTTACCTTTTTTCAGCACACATTCATGCCATTTCCGGGTTTTTTATGATGGGGGATATCTTCCCTGACAATGGATGGTGAATGCAAAAATCCCCATGCCATGGTTGCAGATTTCGTCCAGTCGCCATTTTTTCCCTGAAAAAAAGGCAGAAAAGCGCAATTCCGTCGATTGTCTATCCGATACCTATTTGAGGGATTTTATACTAATATTCGTTCGGAGAAGTCAAATGAGTATTATAAAGAAATTCCTCAACATGTTCAAGTCAGGAAAAGGCGAGGAAGATGATTCGGCGCGTCGCCTTTCCCAGAAGGAGCGCTATGATAATTTCCTCATGGCCCTTACTGAAGGCGACCTTGACACCCGGTGGAATGCAGTACGGTCTGTCGGGGATCTCGGAGAGCCATTCATCGAGCCGCTCATCCACGGGTTGAAAGACGAGTACTGGATCATCCGGAGAGGATCGGCAGATACGCTCGGTAAGATCGGGGCTCCGGCCGTCGCACCTCTCATCAGTGCGCTGGATGAATCATCGGATGATGTGCGCCAGGAGACCATCCGGGCACTCCAGCTTATCGGTGAACCATCAGTAAGTCCCCTGATCCAGGCAACGAAGCATACTCATCCGCTGATCCGTCGCGGGGCAGTGCAGGCACTGGGCATCATGGGAGAGGCACGATCGGTTGGCACGCTTATCGAATCATTAAAAGATGCCGACCCGTGGGTCAGGCACGAGAGTGCAGTAGCACTTGGTCGTATTGGTGATCCACAGGCTGTCGTGCCATTAATCGAGATCCTCAATGACGCACGGGAGCATGTCCGCATGGCAGCAATGGCAACACTCTGTTCGCTGGGTGAGTCATCCATTGAACCGCTCATACGGGCACTCACCGATGCAAACGAAGATGTCCAGCGGAGAGCAGTGACTCGCCCTTATCACTATCGGGGAACCCTCGGTAGATTCGCTGATAAAAGCACTCGGTGACCAGAATCCCGGCATCCGCAAAGGCGCAGTGGAAGTACTTGGCCAGATCGGCAATACGCGGGCAATATCCCCGATTATCGCAGCACTCAATGATTCGGACCGGTTCGTTCGGATTGAAGTCGTGAAATCCCTTGCCGCACTCGGCGTGCCTGCCATCGCACCGCTCATGCAGATCTTCCGTGAAGGAGATACCATGATGAGAACCGGCGCAATGGAAGCACTCTGGATGCTTGGCCAGCCTGCAACCACGCCACTTATCATGGTCTTAAAAGACGACCAGAGCGATGTCCGGAGGCGTGCGGTACTTCTTCTCGGGGAGATTGGCGACCAGAAGGCAGTCGATCATATCACCGGTCTTCTCTCGGATGAGAACGTTGCCGTGCGCCGGGAAGCATTCGAAGCGCTCGAAATGATAAAGAAACGAACCGCCCAATAAAACCTGCAAATCTTTTTTTTTCAAAATAACAGTCAGCGTAATAATTTTTTACAGTATGCTGCGATGGTTTGATATGATAAGCCCGCCAGAGCATGCACGTGAAAGCAAGGGAGTGAAACACTCATGCGGCTTGTAGTGACCAGACGGAACCGGGAGGCAGGTACTGTCGAATGCAAAAGGCAGGTACAGCCAGGACATGCCCAATGACACCTACCGGGAACGGTTGATCAAATATATCCCGGCAGAGACGATTGCCCTGTTTATTGCCGTATATGGTATCACGTATTACCTGTCCGGCGGGGAGCCATGGTATCCTGTGGTGGCACGCTGGATCCTGATCCTCGGGTTACTGGGTACGATACTGTATCTCTGGAAAGCAGAGAAGGTTACTGATGTGGTCCAGCAGGGCATATCCGCCATCGGATTTTTCATCTGGGTTTGTGCCCTTGGGGTGATGCCGGTTACATCCCTGCCGTTCTATAATGCCATTGGTGCCGGACTGCTTCTGGTCGCCTATGTCTTTTTCGCCCCGCTGATTGACGGGGTGCCTGAGAACGGGTAACGGGCTGGAATAAAAAAACCGGAAAAATCATGTATTTTTACCGGGCAATGGTTAACCATGGATCCATTCATGCAGGAAGCAATTAAAGAGGCAGAAAAAGGGCGTGCAGAAGGGGGCATTCCCATCGGATCGGTGCTGGTGCGGGGGGATACCATCATCGGCAGGGGACATAACCGCCGTGTGCAGGAGGGTGATCCGATTATCCACGCAGAAATAGACTGCCTGAGAAAGGCCGGACGGATCGGGACGTACCGGGATACCGTGCTCTATTCCACGCTCATGCCCTGCTATCTCTGTGCAGGAGCCGCCGTCCAGTTCGGGATAAAAAAAGTCATTGCCGGCGAATCGCGGAATTTTGCCGGTGCACGGGCGTTTATGGAAGAGCACAACATCGAAGTGATCGACATGGATCTTCCTGTATGTGTCACTATGATGCAGGAATTCATCCGGGAAAATCCCCGCCTCTGGAACGAAGATATCGGCGACACTCTGAGCCGTTTTCTCGTGCCGCAAGGCTCATATTCTCACAGGATATCTTCTCTTCATGGTCTCCCTTGCCGATATCAGGGGTGCACAGGTGCTGATCGCTCCCCATATCATTCGCACACCCCTCGTGTATTCCCCCACGATCTCTGCATTGACCGGTGCTGAGGTGTACCTGAAACTCGAAACACTCCAGAAAGCAGGATCGTTCAAGGTGCGGGGCGCAAGCTTCAGGATACTTTCCTGCCTTGAACGCTGCAGGGAGCACGGCGTGGTTGCTGCTTCGGCCGGAAATCATGCACAGGGTGTCGCAATTGCTGCACAACACGCCGGGATCCCTGCAACGATCGTGATGCCCGGAATGGACATCGATTGCCAAGCAGGAGGCTGCACGCGGGTATGGCGCGAACGTGATCATTGCCGGTCTCACGCTTGAAGAGAGCATCGGACAGGCCCGGGAGATCGCACGGGAGGGGGGACTGTTCATCCATCCCTATGACGATGAGGGGATTATAACCGGACAGGGGACCATCGCACTCGAGATCCTGCAGGATCTCCCGGATACCGACATGATCGTCGTTCCTGTTGGGGGAGGGGGGTTGATTGCAGGAGTCGCTGTTGCTGCCAAAGGATTGCGGCCGGCTGTTTCGATCATCGGCGTACAGGCAAAGGCCTGCCCGTCTGCATACGAAGCAATGCGACACATGGAGCCGGTGAGCGTCGAAGCCGGGCAGACGATTGCCGACGGTATACGGGTACTGCAGACCGGGACTGAAACCCTGCCGTTTTTGCGGGAACTTGTGGATATGATAGCACTCGCTTCAGAAGATGAGATCGCTGATGCGATGCTCCTGTTAATGGAACGCAAGCATGTCATTGCCGAGGGAGCGGGTGCAACGCCGCTTGCTGCACTCCTGAACGGGTCCATTCCGGTAAAACCCGGCAGCAGGGTCGTGCTCATCATAAGCGGGGGGAACGTGGACAGCCCGCAACTGTTCCGGATCCTGAGGCAGGCACTCATGAGGACGGGAAGAATCATCCGCTTTACCGTGCTGCTCGATGACCAGCCCGGCACCCTTGCCCGGCTCCTCTTTACCATAGCCAAAGAGCGGGGAAATATCCTGTCGATCCAGCATATGCAGGGCGAAAGCGATATCCCGGCGCACCAGGCCCGGGTGGATATCGAGCTTGAGACGCGGGGGATGGAACATGCGGAGGCAATTAAAAAAGCGCTGGGGGATCTGGGGTATGAGGTGAAGACCGGATGATTATTTCTCAATGAATTCCTGGGAACTCCGGCCCCTTGTTCAGATGTGTTTCCTTATAGGCGCATGGGCAGGATTGTAAAGAAGTAAATATTTACAATGCTTACAATAGCATCATGCCCCCACAGGAATGCGCAACAAAAAGAATCCCGGTCTGCCCGAGCACCTGGGAAGAGATCCACGGTTTACGCAAACCCGGTCAGACTTTCGATGAGGTAATTAAGGATCTGGTACACAAAGAGAAGCGGCGGCGATTGTTTGACGAAACGGACCGGATCATGAAGAGGGATCGGTTCGTGGAGCTCAAACGTGACGTTTAAGATCCTTATCGATGAAGATGCCGGGGTGTTTCTCGATGCCCTCCCAAAAAAAAGCCAGCGGATTATCCGGGAGAGACTTTTTTCTCTCGAAGAAGATCCGTTTCCCGGTAAAGGCGGGGATAAAGAGTTAATAAAAGCGGAAAAACGTGAAAAAATCTATCGCCTGCATATAAGTCATAGTTATACGACATTTTACCGGATTATTGGGAGCACTGTATACATTACTGAAATCATGACCATAGAACAGGCCCATAAAAAATATGATATTCTCTGATTTTTCGCTTTTTTAATAGAATACATCTTTGTTGAAACGGATATGGACCAAACGGGTTCACACGGGAACCATGAAAATCAGACGTGTGAGAGTTCCCTCCGGAGGGCATTCCCCTGCGAGGGGATGGCCCTCACAGGTTGATGTAAACCCTCGGGGAGAGAAGGTCACCTTTTTACAACCGAAGTAACCGGATGGGAAATAGAAGAACAATGGAAAAAACGGGAAAAGGAACACCCAAAAAAATTACTTCAGTTCCCCTATCCCTTTCCAGTAATCATACTCGTGCTTCCAGAGTCTCCGTGTTGAACGATACCAGACGCTTGAAGTACTCTTTTCGTTCAAGATGGACTTTCTCCTGTGCCGGATCATTCCATTTCGTCTTGATCGCACCGGCAAGTTTCCGTCCCAGTTCCTTTGCCTGCTTCTCCCCGGCAACGATCGCATTCGGGTCAGCCCCGACCAGTACTCCCACTTTTCCCACCGTAGTCGCACCAAGGTGGAGCATGGTTGCGTTCATGTAATCTGCCACCTCGTCTGCGTATGAACCGCCCGCGGTGCAGACCGCACAGCCGTATTTACCGGAAAACTGCTGGCAGTGGATCGCATCGGCCATCCGGTCGAGTATGGTCTTTAACTGGGCCGTGACCTGGTTGATGTAATTCGGCGAGCCGAGCACGATGCCGTCTGCGTCCATCAACTTCTCAAAAAGGGCAGGATAGTCATCGTCATGGATGCACTCGCCCTTTGCATAACAGGTACCGCATGCCGTGCAGTAGTTGATATCAAGGCCGCAGATATCCACAAACGTAATGTCCGCCCCACTCTGCCGTGCTCCCTCAAGAACGGCCATGACCAGTCTCCGGGTCTGGCTCTTGTCCCCTTTCGGGCTTGCATTGATGCCGATAACCTTCATGATTTCAGTCTCCATGTAAGGATGATTGCTGATGGGTAAAAAGGTGTATGATGACAGGAGATCCTGTTGTCGGTAACCGTAATCATCTGCTCCGGGAATCTGCTCTTTATCGTGATAAGGGGCATGTGCCTGTTTTCTCCGGGGATGGAAGAACCGGATCTCATGACTGACGGAGCGTCTTCAGGATACCCTCCCCGGCCGTAATTTCAAAAATGACGCACGGGAAAAATAATTCATATACCAACATTCCGTAACAGTACAGTGTATGAGCGGGTACGAAGAGGATAACCCCTATCAGATTTCCAAAGATCGGCTCGAAACCATAATTGACGCGATCTTTGCATTTGCCATGACCCTGCTCGCGCTGGGGATTGAAGTCCCAAGGGTTCTTGAAAGCCAGGCGGCTGTGGAACTTCCCGGATATATCCAGAAAATCCTCCCGCAATTCATTCTCTTCGTCATTGCATTCCTCGTGCTGGCTATGTTCTGGATTGAACACCACCACCAGTTCCATAATCTCAGGATTGTTGATCCGACCGTTCTCTCACTCAATGTCGCTATCCTGATCTTTATTGTCCTGATCCCATTCACCACAGACATTGCCGGGAATTATGACCGGGTGGAGATCGCCGTCATACTCTTCCATACCAATATCCTGCTTCTCGGGGCACTGTTCGTTGCCCACGGGAAATACATCTCGCAGAATTGTCATCTCTGTAGTGCCGGATCTCAAACGCCTTTGCCGGAAAAAAGGTTCTGGTTTCTTGCAACCACCCCGGGCGTTGCGATTATCGGTATTGTAATATCCTTTTTTTCGCCACCGTATTCCATGATGGTCTATATCCTGATCCCGATCATCTTCGGTATCAGGAAGATTTCCGGAACAGGGAATAAAAAAGCGGATAAATGATTTTTCAGGGAAAAATAGTAGGCAGGAACAGGATCTGCCTAGTCCCAGTAATTCCTGACAAAGAGTTTTGATTTCCGGATCTTCGGTGTCAGGTGCCGGAGCGCAAGCGGCACGATAAGGACCGTCACGATGATGTTGCCAATAAGCCAGAGGGAAAATACGCTCCCGATCTCACTGGAGGTAATGACATTTCCAAGAGCGAGCGTGTACGCACCCCAGGCTGCACCCACTACATTGTTGATAAGCACACCAAAGAGCAGCAGCAGGGTCCAGTCACGCCGGTTCTCAAGACTGAGATCCACTTCAAAGGTTCGCAGGGCAACAAGCGGAATGACGACCTGCAGGAGACCGGCGATCGACCAGTACATTGCAACCCCGGCAGGAATCACCGGGTCAGTGGAAAGCAGTCCGGACCCGATAAGGGTGCCGGCATAGGCAGCAATCGCACCATACAAACCAAACCAGAGCGTAAAGAGGATCATAAACGCTACGGCAAAGTAGAGCGTGGATACCCCCCCGATGCCCCCGGGAAGGGCAATAATACTGAGCCGGGCAATGAGGGTGTTGACCACGATCAGGACAAGGGTGAGGATCACAAAGGAATACGTTGGCTGGTGGGCGGTTTTCATACTTTCTCCATTAATCCATTTTGTGCGCCTGTATTAATAGTATTTATTGCCCGTTACCATCGGCAGGGGGCGGGTCCGGGTTTTTCATCTCCGGTTCTTTGCAATCTTCCGCAATTTTTATGAGAGCGGGACCGAATCTATAGTCAAAGGGAGTGTCGCCACATTTATGACTGCACAGACGGATTCGGCACTCAGTTCAGCATCTGCACAGGAAAAACTCCTTATTGAGAGCACGGGACCGGTGCTTGATTCACGCCGGGATGCGGGTCTTGAAGGGCTCGTTGGCGGTCTTGATTCAGTTATCATCTCTGCCGAAACGGATCATCTCGTTCCTGCGGTCTATGAACTGCTGCGGTATACCGGCCTTTCCTGTACCGAAGCATTTTTTGATGCAGACTCGCAGGGCTATGTGCTCGGCATTGCCGGTTCGGCATCGCTGGTCATCCGTTCACGGGGCAATGGGTCGAACCCTTTTGCCATTGCCAACAAGGCGCGATTGACCGGTGCCCTCCCGAACACCCGGCTCGAGACCTTTGTTTTCACCACTTCCGATATCGGAGAGTACGTGGCCATCCAGGAACAACGGGGAGTGAAATTCCTGACACCTGCACCACAGGAATCAGGACAGTGTTCGTTTATCCAGACTGCTCCTTCGCCCTATACAGGAAATTCTGTCGGCATTATTGAGTGGCGGGATGAAAAACGGTCATATGCCCCGGCGGGATCCACCAGCATATTGCCCGACATCAGCAAGCCGGCATACCCGTACCTGGACCATATTGGCAGGCTCGACCATACGGCGACACGCGTAAAGGCACAGGACCGCAACGCGGCGATCCTTGAGTTCCTCTCCCTGACAAACTACCATTACGATTTCGGGGTCCACGTCAAACCACTCAACTCGATCACGAGCGTTGCACGGCGTGAAAAAAATGATTTTGCCATGGTTTTTACTTCAGGCATTACCCCGTACACGAGCGACGAGGAATCCGGGCCAACCGAGAGATTTATCCAGAATTACGGGACCCGGGTGCACCACATGGCGTTTAAGACCGACAGGATTGAAGATACGGTTGCTGCCCTCGGTCATGACGGCATGGAGTTCCTGCTCGAACTCGTGGGTTCAGAAGCCGACGGACTTAAACAGATCTTCTCTGAACCCTCGAAACACACGCTGATGGTGAACGAATATATTCACCGCTACGGAAATTTTGACGGGTTTTTTTCCCGGAGCAATGTAGAGAAACTGACGGAAGCAACAGGCAGGCAATGAGAATTCCCCTTCCACTCTCCTCATCCCGGTACAGTTTTTTTCGCAGGTAATTCCGGACATATCCTCCTGTTGGGGTAAAGATTCCTGATCAACGGGGTCTTACAGAAAATAACGGACAGTTCAAGGATAAAACAGCCGGTGCTGCTGATTCGGTCGAATTTTTAAAAAAAAAGGATATTGCTAATTAACGTAACTTCCCAGCATAACTGCCTGTTCCGGTACATCGAATTGCAGGGTAGTACCGGATATCCGGTATTTGCCGGTTGCATGTACATCATACGGGTTGCCGGTTGTTGAGAAAGGCACAATAAATTCACCGTTTATGCTCTCCTGCCGGTAAGTAAAAATCCTCCCGGTGTTGGATACAAGAGGCAGTTCAATGATGCCATTGCCCCTGATGCGTGCGCCTTTTACATACTCAAAAACTTTTACATATTTCACGTCCGGAGTTGCCGCATCGAAAACATTTGAGGGAGATTCATGGATCAGCCGGTAATGGCGCAGCGCCGGGATGTCCCCTACCGGATTGACAAGCGACGTGCTCAGGGCCATCGCATGGTGACCGGCTGAAGGATTCAGGTTGAACTGATCGGCGCGATTCATCGCATCAGTGGCATTCATGGTCTCTGCATTGGTTACAACGGGTAATGAGACTCCGTAGACCGCCGGATCTGCATATTCAACGTAATACACCGTTGTTGCCGGGGTCATCGATCCATCAAAATTATGGAGCCGTGACACCATCGTCAGGTAATATTGTTCCGTGTTTAAGAGCCGTGGTTCCAACCGGTTGGGATCAGCCGCACCCGGGACGAGCAGGGTTTTCATATACGGATCGGCAGCAAACGACGAATTATACCATGTTGCCATTGCCGGGAATTTACCGGTGTCCATTTCGATATCCGTGATCACGTACCGGGTGCCGAGCTTGTCAAGAATCGTATTGGTAAGATCTTCGGATGTTGAAACAAAATACGCAGCAGCGCCGGAATCTCCGGAAACCCCCTGCTGGAATGGATTGGCATTCGGCATTCTTTTGGAAATATACGTGATCATGTGCCCATAGTCCCACCATGACATGATACCATACGACTCCGGGGGATAGTCAAACGTCACGGGATCATATATCGTGAGATAATTTACCCCCGTCTCCGGGGTATTGTTTCCTAACCATTCGAGCGATTCCCTCCAGTCGGGATTCATCTGGCCGGCATTGTCCGATGCATTCGTATAACTGTAGGATGCAGAAGTTAGCGCAAAGAGAGCGCATATCAAGGCTGCCAGCACAAAGAGAACAATAAAAAGATAGCCCTGTGCAGGAGAGCGGGCGATTTTTTTCCGGTCTGCTTTTTGCAGTTTTTTCCGGGGCATATGCTCATCTTCCCGGTTTTTGTGTTCAGGAGATCCCTGAAGGCAGGAAATGCCAGCGGTCCGATGCCGGATCTGCACCCATCCCCGTTCAAAAACAAAACCCACACAGAAAGCCGATAACAGGGCGATATTGATGGCAAGGTAATATTCGTACCTCACATGCTGCCATGTCGAAAAAAACATGACAAGTGACCAGACAAGGGCAAAAACCTGGTGGGGGTGTTCGTCCCGCCAGTTATTGTACAGCATGACAAGAGCCCCGCCCGCAAACAGGATGAGCCCGTAATTAAATGAAAACCATGCATGATCGAGCGACCAGCCCCTCGCTTCCAGCACGGTTTCGGTAATTGCCTGCTGGCCGAAAAAGGCAAACAGGGAACCGATGAGCAGGTTGTACAACTGCGGGGCCAGGACAAACAGGATGACGGCAAAGATACCGGCACTTCCGACAAGAAAGGCCGGATAATACCATGTCTGCCGTCCGTGGAGCGCCCGTGCCAGAAGGTACAATACCACCGTTCCGAAAATCAACCCGAGGTAAGCGTAGACATGACCAATGGAATACGTGGACAGATCAATTCCCGGATTGTTCAGGCCGAACAGCAGAAGCCCGGTTATGGCAACCAGAAAAACAGTGCCATTGATGATCAGGATATATGCGCTGGACCGGTGCCGGTAAAAGTCAATGATGCACTGGATCACGGTAAATATCCCGACAATCATCGCAAAGAGGATCATGGTCGGCATGACAAACAGGCCAAGAAGATAGGCGATGCCAGCGAAGATTGAGAGCACCAGTGTTTTTTTATACGTGCCGGGATTTTTCAGATCAATTGGTGTATCTTACTCAGAGAGTATCGCATAGCAGTACGCAAGGCAGAAAAGCGTGGAAAAAAGCACTTCTGCAATATGGTGATCGATATAGCCATACCACGACACCGTAAAAAATTGTCCGGATACTATTGCGGTAAAGCCTGATGCCAGTATCCCGGTCTTCCAGTCCCCAAAGGCCCTGCCAGCGAAATACATCAGCACGACAATGGCTGCAGCCATGAACGGGGGTACCAGTAAACCCACGCCGATAGTTTCCGGGCGGGTGACGGCCCCGGTTATCAGGCAGCAGGCGGCAATGATCGCGGGAAAGAGCGGACCCCAGTAAATCCTGGTACCGAAGGGGTAGTTGGTCATTGGTTCGAACCACCCGTAGCCCGGGAAGTTGGCAAGGATCAGTTCAACCTGCCGCAGGTTATACAGCGGGTCATCCATTGACACCATGGAAAGGAAGTCGGTGTTCCCCATGGAAAGCATTGGAAGCAGACGCAGCCACAGGGCAAAAAGAGCGAAAAAGGCGACGAGGATAATTACAAGAAATGGCCGGAATTTTTTTGAATCCATTGACAGCATTGGATCATCTCGACAGCTACGGTTGTATTCCTGAAAAAAAGGGTAAAACCTTCATTCCTGTTCTTCCTCATCCCGTTTTCGTTTCAGGAAATAGCCAATCCCGGCTGCAGCTGCCACAACTGCCAGAATGATGATCGCAAGGGACACCGGATCGGTTGAAAAACCAATGACTCTCGGGCCAGCTGCCATCTCCCCCTTGGACGCGGGAAGGGCATTTTCGGGCAGTTCAACCCCGACGCTGAGGAGCGTGGGTGTTTCCCTGAATTCGGCGGGGAGGGTGTGGTTGGCGAGGGACTCATTGGTCACCGAAATATCCGGATAAGTGATGAACGGAGTGATCTGTGGCGTCTCGATGGACACGGCAGCATTGATCCCGGGGATGACCAGCCCGACAAGGACAAGGACGAGAACGATTCTGACAGACTGCTGAACCCATTTCACGCAAAATATTCTCCATGAAGAATGAACTATGCGACAGGTTCCGAAAAATGTTGTGGTCGGCTGATCCGGAGGAGAAAACCACGATACCTTCCATTTTTTTCGCAGTCAACGCCAGATTCATCATCTCTTCCGGAATAAAGGATCCTGATCAACTATGTCATACAGGAAACCCACCCTGATCGGGCTTATTGCACTTGTACTCGTGCTTGCCGCTGTCATTGCCAGCGGGTGCACGAGCTCAACGGTACCAGCACCATCCGGGGATATTAAAAAATTTGGCTCAGTGGATGAGATCCGCGAGTACATCACGAACAACACGCAGCTTGCACAGGGTTCGTATTACGCTACTGATGGAACAACCGTACGCATGGGCACCGTCACAGATATGGTGGTGCAGGAATCGCCGGTAAGGGCGTTTCTGTACCAGCGTCAATGCCATCAGTTGGGGGCGTTGAATCTCCGGACTACTCGCAGACCAACATTCAGGTCAGCCGGGGTCGATGAGCCGGATTTTGTCAAGAATGATGCCCGGTATATCTATGTCATTTCCGGCAGCACGCTCACCATCGTAGATGCATATCCTGCATCCACTGCATCCATCCTGTCAAAGACCGAGATTGAAGATACGCCCCGCGAGATCTTCGTCAACGGCGATCGGCTCGTGCTCTTCAGGACCGGCACTGAAGATATTGCCGGTAGTGACACGACACAGGGTACGGATGTCGTTTCAAAGGTTGCAATCATGCCGCGATACCCGTATTACCGCACAGCACCGGTCACCCATGCAGTCTTCTACGATATCAGCGATCGCAGGAACCCGAAACTGCTCAAAGAATACACCATTGACGGCGATTACGCAAACGCCCGGATGATTGGCAGCACCGTGTACCTGCTCTCCCGCGAATCGGTGTACCCGTATAATGACCGGATCATTGTTCCCGCAGTCCGGGAAAATGAAAAAGTAATCATTGCGCCGGATGTCTACTACTTCGATAATCCTGAACGCCAGTATGACTTTACCACCGTCACTTCATTCGATACCGGTAGCGGCGCCACAAAGGATGCAAAGACGTACCTTGTCGGCAGTGGAAACATTGTCTACGTCTCTACTGATGCGATATACGTGAGCTACCGGAAGTACCACAACATCTACCCGATGCGGGGCATGCCAGAACCCGCAATGGGTGTAGCACTGGGTTCCGGGGGTTCGGTTTCCGGAGGAGCACAGGTATCATCACCCGCCATTGCGGTTGATTTCAACTCCTTAAGTGATGCCGAGAGAGAGGCGACCATTGCAGAGCTGAAAAGCGGAGAGCAGGAAGCACTCCTCAAACGCGAGATCGACCAGAGCACAACGGTGATTCATAAAATCGGGATCAACAACGGTGTGATCACCTACGGTGCTAAAGGCGAGGTGCCGGGATACCTCAACAACCAGTTTGCGATGGATGAGTACAACAACAACCTCCGCGTAGCAACCACGTCGGATGTCTGGACTACCCGGGGGCAGTACCAGTACAACAATGTCTTTGTGCTGGACGCTGGCATGAAAACGATCGGTTCCCTGACCCACATTGCCGAGCAGGAGAAGATCTACTCGACCCGGTTTATCGGGGACCGGCTCTACATGGTCACCTTCAAGCGGATCGACCCGTTCTTTGTCATCGACCTCTCGACTCCCGCAAGCCCGAAGATCCTCGGGAAACTCGAAGCTCCCCGGGTACTCGGACTACCTCCACCCGTATGACAAGAACTACGTGATTGGTCTTGGCAAGGAGACGGCAGCGAACGACTGGGGCGGCGTCTCAACACAGGGGATCAAGCTTGCCCTCTTTGACGTGAGCGACGTGGAGAACCCCCGGCTGGTGGGCAAAGTTGAGATCGGCGATGCCGGTTCGGATTCCGCAGCCCTCTCGGACCACCGGGCATTCCTCTTTGACAAGGCAAAGAACCTGCTCGTGATCCCGGCCCGGGTTGTCCGGCAGGAACCGGTCCAGGATACGAAAATGAGCGGTGACCAGCCACAGATCTGGTACGGGGCGTACATGTTCGGCGTCAACACGGAGACCGGGTTTGTCCTCCGGGGCACCGTGGAGCACGGAACGGGCGGCAGCGGGTACTATTACTACGGCAGTTCGAGAAACGAGGTGAAGCGCTCGCTCTATATCGGCGATACCCTGTACACCCTCTCATCAGCAAAGATCCTTGCAAATTCCTTAAGCCAGACTCAATACAACGATAGCAACGATCCCGCTGGACGGGAGAGAGGATGTGCTCTACCCTGAAATGCGGATGGTGAAGTAACAGAAAAATTCAGGAAAAATCTTTTTTTTTAAATACATCCTCCCTGTTTCTGATATGGTGGTTAGCAATCACGACCACAAACCACTTGGCATCCTGCATGCCACATTTTCTGCAACACGTTCAGGTTTTTAAAATGGACAAATCTGATTCCGGATGCGGAGAGGCGCATTCCTATACTCTGAAACAGCTTGGCTGGACAGAAGAACATACGCAGGCATTTTCAAAATATACCGGACCTTATGTGCCTGGTCGCGTGACCTCCCGGCAGAAAACAGTCTGGGATGTTTTTATCGATGGCGGATCTGTTACGGCCGGGATTTCCGGAGCCCTGCGAAAGCTCGGTCGCTTTCCCGCAGTGGGCGATTTTATCGTGCTGCTTCACCAGCCCGAAACCGGCTCCTCCACAATCGTTGATATCCTGCCGCAGAAATCTGTATTCACGCGGGGAACTTCCGGGAAAGAAGGAACGGACCAGATCATTGCAGCCAACATTGATATCGTGTTTATTGTCACGGCGACCGGTCATGACCTCAACGCACGGAGGATAGAACGATACCTTGCGATCGCCCATGCGTCTGGTGCAAAACCCGTGATCGTGATCAATAAATCCGATCTTACGGATGACCCTGCACTGCTCACTGATGAAATTATCCCGGTCGCATCCGGTATTCCGGTTATTCCTGTTAGTGCCATCAGCGGGGATGGGATCGCCCGGCTCGAACCGTTCCTTACCCACGGCACAACGATCGTCCTCATCGGTTCATCCGGAGTCGGCAAGTCCACGCTGATCAACCGGCTGCTGGACCAGCCCATCCAGGAAACCACCGCCATCCGTAAAAATGACGGAAAAGGCCGGCATACAACAACAGTACGACAGACTCTTCATCATGAAGGGGGGGGCACTCATGATCGATAATCCCGGGCTTCGGGAGGTTGGTATTGGTACGGCTTCAGCCGGCATTGCTGAAACATTTCCAGATATTCTCGAACTTGCTACCGGATGCCGGTTCTCGGACTCCCGGCACGAGCAGGAACCCGGCTGTGTCGTACAGGAAGCAGTGAAAAACGGGACGCTTTCTTCATCCCGACTGGAAAACTATTCACCGGCTCGTGCGTGAACTTGCATTCGAGCAGGAGAAAGCCGATATAGGGCATGTAAGGTCTGAAAGAAAGCGGTGGAAAGGAATAACGAAACTCGCAAAGGAGATCAATAAAGGGAAAAGGGATTTTTAAAGGACACAGATATGTTTATTTTTTGATTATAATCACAGTCAATTGTGTGTTATTTTAAAAAAAAAAGTTAGTTCGGCTGAGCATTCATGCCCGGGGGAATCAGACTTGCTGATGACCATCTCGGGGACCTGCTTGGAGGTTTTAACCGTCATGTCAAACATGGCGTTATTCCCGGTAGTGCCGAGATACTTGAGCGTGATCTGGAAGTCCGTATCCATCAGCGGGATACCGAGCGCCATGATACGGGCATACCTTGGGTCAATGATGCGCTCCTGGCCGACCACGAGTTTTTCCTTGACCCCATCGACATCGGTCACAACCTCATTCTCGTAGGTCATGACAATGATCCGGGTAGTCCCGATGGTTACGGGCTCCCCGTCCGGCAGACTGACACGGTAGCTGGTGCTGTAGGGAAACGAGGTCCCGGTATCGGATTCGATTACTGCAACTGTCAGGGTTACAACAGCGATGACGGATATAACCGCTATCAGAGCGAGAATGCCCACAAGTACCTTCGTTCCGGTGCTCCACCCTTTCGTGCTCTCTTGCTCATTTTGTGCAGGTAAATTCGGCATGATTCTTTCCCAGTGTACAGGAGAGAGAAGACTATTTACGGGTTTTGTATTATTTTCGGCACCCGGTGTGCCTGTACGTTTAAAAAAACCGGTATTTCCCATAAAGTCCATTATCCCCCCCGACCCATATGTTATAGGATTTTGATGCGTATACCCATACAGATCAGTAACACCGGAAACCGGGCACGCGGAAGTCTGCGGCTGGGTCCACGAGGTCAGGGACCTCGGCGGCCTTGCCTTCATGCTTGATCCGCGACCGGACCGGCATCATCCAGGTGACCATCCCGAAGAAGAAAGTATCCGAAGCGGTCCTTGCAGCGGTAAAAGCCGTCTCCCGCGAATCCGTTGTCCGGGTCAGCGGCCCGGTCAAGGCAATCGAGAAGGCCCCCGGCGGCCGCGAACTCGTGCCCGAGACCATTCGAGATCGTCAGCCTTGCCGAGACCCCGCTGCCGCTCGATGTTTCCGAGAAAGTATCCGCCGAACTCGACACCCGGCTCGACGCCCGGTTCCTCGATGTCCGGAGACCCCGCGTTGCCGCGGTCTTTGAGATCCGCAGCGCCGCGATGCATGCGATCCACCAGTACTTCCACCACGAGGGGTTCACCGCCATCACCACCCCCAAGATCGTGGCAGCCGCAACCGAGGGCGGGACCGAACTCTTCCCGATCGCCTACTTCGACAAGGAAGCGTTCCTCAACCAGAGCCCGCAGCTCTACAAGCAGATGATGATGGCGGCCGGCTGCGAGAAGGTGTACGAGATCGGCCCGATCTTCCGGGCAGAGGAGCACAACACCACCAAGCACCTCAACGAGGCAACGAGCATCGATATCGAGGTCTCGTTTGCCGACCACCTCGAGGTCATGCGCATCCTCGAAGATGTCATCGTCAAGACCTACGAGTACGTGGACCAGACCTGCCCCGACCAGCTCGCAAACCTCGAGATTACCGATTTTGCGGTGCCGAAAGGCCCCGTTCCCCCGGCTTCCCTACGCCGAGGCGATCGAGATCGCGCAAAGAAGATCGAGGACCCGATCAAGTACGGCGACGACATCAGCACCGCTGCCGAGCGGGCGATCGGCGCCGAGATGGGCGGCCACTACTTCATCGTGGACTGGCCGTCCGAGATCCGGCCCGTATTACGCGATGCAGTACGAGAACGATCCCTCGATCTGCAAGGCCTTCGACCTGATGCACCCGAGGATGGAACTCTCGAGCGGTGCCCAGCGCGAGCACCAGCCATGACCAGCTCGTGCAGCAGATCGCAAAGAAGGGACTCAACCCCGAGAGCTTCGACTTCTACCTCCGCCCGTTCCGGTACGGCATGCCGCCCCACGCGGGCTGGGGACTCGGCGCCGAGCGGCTCGTCATGACCATGCTCGGGCTCTCAAACGTGCGGGAAGCGGTGCTCTTCCCCCGCGACATGCACCGGCTGGTCCCCTGACCACGAACTATTTCTTTTTGACAAAATCGACATAAATGTAACAAATCAGTGTCCGGACACATAATGGCAAAGGCATATTTCATCAATAAAGTGCTGGCGACAACGGTTGTGGGCAGTTACCCGGTCGTGAAAGGCGGGGGCCTCAGAAGCCTCTTTGACCCGCTCCGCCCCGCAGTCGAGACTGCGGTTGGCGACCAGATCGCGGCCGGGATTGATATCATCTCGGACGGGCAGGTGCGGGGCGACATGATCGGGGCCTTTGCATCCGCAAACTCCCGGGCATCCGGGAGCAGGAAGTGATCGGCAAGATCCAGCCGGCCGACGGGCCGATCACCGTTGCGGACACGAAATACGCGATCTCAAAAGCCCCGAAGGTGAAGGGGATCATCACCGGCCCGATCCACGCTCGCCCACGGGCTCCACATCAGCACCCCGATGTACCGCAACAAGGAGGAACTGGTGCCTCGATCTTGCCGTCAGCCCTGCTTGTCGAAGCGCGCAGCCTCGAAGCCGCGGGAGTCACCCTGCTCCAGATCGATGAACCGATCCTCTCGACCGGCATCGCGGACCTGAATGTGGCAAGACAGGCGATCGAGATGATCACCGCATCGGTCCACATCCCGACCTGCATGCATGTCTGCGGCAACCTTGGGAACGTGATCGACGAGATCCTGAAGTTCAACGTGAACGTGCTTGACTTCGAGTTCGCGAACAACCCGGCAAACCTCGACCTCCTCTCCCGCCGGGACCTGGCGGGCGGATGATCGGGTTCGGCTGCGTGGACTCATCGATCGATCAGGTCGAGAGCGTTGCCGAGATCCGGAAGCGGATCGAGAAGGGTGTGGAGATCTTCGAGCCCAAGATCGATGCTCATCGATCCCGACTGCGGGATGCGGATGCGGAGCCGGGAGTCGGCCTACTGGAAACTCAAGAACATGTGCGATGCCGCAAAGGAAGTGCGGATCGCACTGTAGATTTTTTCCTTTTTTGTTTTGTTGAAACCCTGCAAAAATAACAGGGAGGTGCTTCTTCTTCTTGACTGCTTGGAGGGTGACCCCCTCTCTCCCCCAGAAGGGGGAGGCAACCCAAGGGGAGTATCCCCCTTGACCCCCCTCTTTTTTAGAGGGTTTCCCATGAAAATCAGCTTATTCAGATAGTATTTGAAAATGTTTTTTTGTCTAATTATGATGAACGCCGCCGCCCCCGAGGGGGCGCCCCCGCGGCGGATTAATGACGGAAATTTACTGAAACTTTCTTGCCCCGCCGTGCCTCGGAGAGGCCCTGAGGCGGGGAGCCCTCCCAAATATGAATTTTTAATGATTTTCATAATTCGGGAGTGAACCCGAACAGTTCATGTGCGTTTCAACAGAACCTCCTTTGTGTTTTTCATACGTGCGAAGAATTATTTTCCTGCTTCGCCCAATACGTGACAACCCGTTTTCCTTTGGATTAACCGGTTACGAGGCACTTTCATGAACCATAAACAGATCTCAATCCTGGCAATCGCCATCACCATCTGCCTTCTCGCGGTGGCAGGGTGTACGGACACGTCCGGCACCTGCCCGGCTCCTGTGAGTCCGGCAACCCCGGCAGTCCAGCCATATACGGCCGTATCATTCAATGCAACACCCGTAAAGTATGCAGAGGTCAACGGTGTCTCTCTCGGGTACCGTGAATTCGGTGCCGGTGAACCTATCCTGATGATCCAGGGATTTGGCGCAACTATCGATGACTGGAACCAGACCTTCATCGGAATCCTTGCCTCGAAGTACCACGTCTATACCTATGACCACCGGGGGATGGGCTACAGCAGTGACAATAATGCAACACCAACGATATCCCAGTACTCCGATGATGCTGCCGGCATGATGACCGCTCTCGGCTATGACAGCATGCATGTCTACGGGGTCTCCATGGGCTCTTCAATATCCCAGCAGCTGGTCATCGATCACCCCGAATCCGTACGGAAACTGGTCCTGGATTCTGTAACCTACAGCATCCGGGAACCCGAGAACGCAAAACTGCTCGGGACCATTGAATCGGTTGCCGCAGATCCAACCCAATCCCCGGCTATCCGGAATGAAGCACAGGCAAACCTCGCGTGGAACGGATCGTATGACGGTCTTTCCGGTATCAATAAGGATGTCATGCTCGTCGTGGGAACCGAAGATGTCCTGACACCCGATGCCGTTGCAGTCCGGATGGCCGGGCAGATCAATGGCTCGTGGCTCGTGCGGTTCAAGGGGCTCCCGCATGTCGGTTCACACTATGCACCCGTAGAATACGGGGAGAATGCACTCTCATTCCTCGGGATGGATGAGTCGCCCCTGAGCAAATAATTTTTTGAAACGATTTTCACCGTTACCCCACTCCACGGATTTTTCCGGTAACCGTGAATTTCACGACAGGACCTGGCAATCTGCGTTCAGGCCTGCCCGTTTTTAGGAACCGGTTTTTCCCTGTCGAAGATAACCGGTAGTTCCCTTGCAAAAAGGGAGTCATTGCACCTCTGACCACAAACCCGAAATATCGTTTGTTAAAGATTATGATCAAGGAAAAACCATGTCGGAAGATAAGGAACAGCCAATACGGGTCAGGGCATTCCAGCACACACCTTCAGAACCGCTCGGCTATTTTGAACACATGTTTTCTGAAGAGAAGATCCCGTTTGAATACGCCCGGCTCTGGGATGGTGACCCGGTCCGCATGGACGATGCCACACACCTTGTCTTCCTTGGCGGGCCAATGAGCGTGAACGATGAGAGAGACCTCCCGTGGCTCAAAGAGGAAAAGGAACTGATCCGGAGAGCGGTAAAGAAGCGGGTTCCTGTGCTCGGTCTCTGCCTTGGCGCCCAGCTGATCGCATCTGCGCATGGCGCAACCGTGTACCGTTTTGTGAATGAGACCGGCTGGTACCCGGTCCACACGACACCCCATTGTACCGGGGTATTTGCATCTTTTCTGATACCTTCCATGTCTTCCAGATGCATGGTGAGACATTCCACCTCCCGGTGAGGGCACAGCTCCAGTGCAGGGGAGAGAATGTACCGCACCAGGGTTTCCGGCTGGGATCTGCCCTCGGGCTCCAGTTCCATCTCGAGATGACCGAAAACCTGATCCGGGACTGGACAAAAGGTGAGAGGACATTCCTCAAAGATCGGATCGGGCGCGATACGCAACGGTACCTTGCGGAGAGCAACCGGCTGTGCCGGCAGGTGGCGATGGAGTTTTTATCCGGGAATTTCCGGAATACACGCGGGTATAATCAAAAATAATAAAAAAAAGAATCGTGTTACACAACCCGCGACGTGGTTGATGCCTCTATCCCGTTATCAGTGATAATAAACGGCAGCAGCCGCCGGGGCACGGCACTGCCTTTGATTTTCTGAACGGCAAGGGTCCGGGAGATCTCAGCCTGGTGGATCTCGGTCTTGAACTCGATCACGATATCTGCTGCCCGCATGATCCGTGTCATCTCCATGGGGGAGTGCACATCGGAATACACGATAATCATCAGGTTCGCTTTATTCTCCCTGAGGTCCTCTTTTACCTGGCTTAAGATGAAGAGCGCCTGTTCGATACCATACCGTTCGACGATATCAGAAAGGGAATCCACCACAATCCGTGTTCCCTTCATTAAATCGAGGAGCAGGGCGGGATTCATCTTTGCATCTGCACCTTCCTGTTCGATAAGATCCTCATAAACGACATACATGGAGGGTTCATCCGGGTGGTCATTACAGAACTGCCGGGCTGCCAGTTCCATACCCGCAACAGCAGTCCCGTGTATCATGATAAGAGTGCCTTCCGGAAAACCACCATCCAGCAGGAGGTTCAGGCCAACAATCCCGGTAGGTCGTTTCCGTACTCCCTGGTTAACAGGGAATATATCGGGATCTGCACTTACAGGAGGTGCCTTTATGGGTGTTGCCACGCTTGGAGATGCCATTCTGGTAACTTCCAATAGGGCAAGAAGACAGATCATTACTGAAGTGATGAGCATGGTATCGTGTCCCGGTTTTTGTGCACACGCACAAAACAGGCAGACGGCTCCTGACGTCATGGAGTGCAACTGCCCGATCACGCTCCCTTCACAGGAGGGGCGCATCCCCAAAAAAACCGGTGAAAAAATACCGGGAAAGAATGCGACTGATGTCCTGTGAAGGAGATCTCTCTTTCGAGTTTATGTATGCGTGTAATACAAAGTTGAGAACACGTACGGATATACCTTACGCTCATTTTTTTTAGTTGACATAATTAGTATATAATATAATCTAATTGAAATTATGCTTATTTTTGGTTAAATTTCTTTTAACCAGAAACTAATCAGGTAAATTGAAAACTGTACTCACTTTGGCCCCATGTGAATTTCCACAAAAATCACGCGTAAATACGGGTTGATTCCGGAAGAATAAAAAAAGGACTTCGGATGGATACTACCAGCCAGATCAGACCACACGCGATGTGGTCGAGGCTTCAATGCCCCGGTCTGTGATGATGAACGGCAGCAGCCTCCGTGGTGCAGCTGCATCCTTTATTTTATGTACGGCCAGGGTACGTTCGATCTCGGCCTGGTGAATATCGATTTTGAACTCGATCACGAGATCTGCCGCCCGCATAATCCTCGTCATCTCCATTGGCGTGTGAATACCAGTATAAACGATAAATACCAGGTTTGCGCCACGTTTTCTCATTTCTTCGCGGGTTTTGCGTAAAAATTTCAGGGACTCTTCAATACCGTACTTGATAATAATCGTTGAGAGCGAGTCCACAACGATCCTGCCACCCGCCATATGGGGTATGTACATCTCGGGATGGAGATCGGTGGCATCGATCATATCCAATTCGAGATCTCCCTCGTTTATCAGGTACGTGCCCTCTTCTCCCCCTTCTGCCTGCCAGAACTGTTTTGCCGAAATATCAACACCGGCAACCGGAGTTCCATAGAGCATAACGAGGGTCCCCTCTGGAAAACCACCATCAAGTAGCAGGTTGAGACCTACGATACCCGTGGTCCGCTTCTTGACCTTCCCGCTTTCAGGAATGTCCAGGATGCGGCTTTTTACGTCCATTGAGGATGCTCCGGCTAATATTATTTACAGGCAGATTAAAAGGTTTGTGGAGGCTCGGGTCATTTTGTCGCAGAATATCCGCCTAAACAGGATTTTGTGCGCTATCCGCGGAATTTTTCCCGGAGGTCCCTGCGCAAAAGTTTCCAGCCATGGACGCGGGGCAGCGAATCCACAATTACCAGTTTGCGGGGGATCTTGTAACCAGCAAGGTGATCCCGGCAATAACTCTCCAGCTGGGCATCGGTAAGCACCATCCCGGGCCTGACAACAACAGCAGCAACCGGCACTTCCCCTTTGCGTTCATCGGGGATGCCAAATACCGCAACATCGGCAACTGCCGGGTGGCGGATAATAACATTCTCAACTTCGGTCGGGTAGATCTTCCAGCCCGACATAATGATCATGTCTTTTTTCCGGTCGGTGATATACAGGATTCCTTCTTCATCGAGATGCCCGATATCGCCGGTAAGGAACCAGCCATCGTGCCGGAATACTTCTGCTGTCGCGTCCGGCATCTGCCAGTAGCCCTGGGCAACGGAGGGACCGCGAAGCGCGATCTCGCCGGTTTCGGCACCGGTCATCTCCACTTCCGGATTTGCGACATCAACAATTTTTACTTCAGTGTACCCAACTGCAACACCAACGCTCTGGAAATTTTTAGTCAGCTGCGGGTACCGGGGAGCGTGGTCGTTCCTGAGCCGATCACAATGGTCTCGGAGAGCCCGTACGAGTTGGCAACCGGAATATGATACCGCTGGTCGAAGGCTTCCCAGACTGCGGGGAGAAGTTGTCCTCCCCCCGAGATGATCACCCGCACCTTACAGAGACGCTCTTCGGTACCCTTCGGGGCGGTATTGAGCGAATGAATAACCGGGGGCATACCGGCAAGAACCGTCACATGGTACTGTTCGGTAAGCATGAGATAGCGATCGAGCTCAAAACGCTCCATCATCACGTACGTGCCACCCGCCCGGAGCATCGCAAGCCCCCAAGAGAGCCCGACATGTCCCATCGGGTAAATCCCGAGATACACATCATCAGGACACATGCAGAGGGCTTCGCGCTCGGCATCGAGTGCGGTCATCCAGTTGCCGTGCGAGAGCATCGCACCTTTGGGTTTTCCGGTCGGTACCGGCAGTGTACTGGATGTGGCAGAGATCATCGGTTGCGCAGTTGACCGCCCGCATACCTGCAGGAGCTTTGGGAAAAGAAGACCATGCAACAGATCCCGTGCAGGAGCCTGCTGTGCAGATGATATGCGCAAGCGTGGGGGACTGTGCCCGGATCCCGGCAACAATATCAATGCCCTGTGCATCGGTGATCACTGCGACAGCACCGGCATTGTTGATCGCGTGCAGCAGTTCCTCTCCCCGGTATACGATATTGGTCGGGACGGCAACTGCCCCTATCCGCCAGATCGCAAAATAACTGATCAGGTATTCAGGAGAGCTGTCGAGGTAGATGCAGACACGCTCACCCTTTTTCACCCCAAGGTTCACGAGTCCCTGACCGATCCGGTTCATCTCTTGCCGGAGTTTCCGGTAGCTATAGGTTTCGTTGCGGGAGGGGCAGATGAGCGCTGCTTTGGCCTCGGGAACGCTCTTTGCATCTAGGAGAGTGGTGACGTTGGACATGATTGACCGGACGGATTCTGGTGAAACAAAATAAGACGTTGGGGTATTTAGGTGTTCATTATCGGAAATACAATGGTTGGGGATACGGGAGCGTGAATAATTGCCATTCATTCCCGCACTACCGGGAAATAATCAGGGCAAACTATTTCTGTAACCAATCCCGTATTATCTGTCCTGACACATATGCCCGAAGATACCCCCGATTCACAACAAACTCCCAATACACAAAACCCCCAGAATACCCGGAGAGATGCTCCCCGGTATCATGGCACCCGCAGGCACCATACCTACCGGGAACAGGCTCCGCGACCGGCAGAACAGCCAGGTGAGAAAGCACAGGAAACAAAAGAACTCAGTCTGGATGATGAAGAGACTGAACAGGACCGGAGCGCTGCCCCGCCCCGGCAGTCGCGTGGAGGCGGCCGGGGTAAGCCACCGAAACGGGTCATCGAGGAATGGGCCAACGATATCTACTGTGAGTAGCGGTGCCGGAATATTCCGGTTTTTTTAAGAGCACCCTTTTTTAAGAGAAAATTTCGGGAAAGTTACACAATTTTGCAATTTGTTTATTGTAAAAAAAAAGATTTCCTGATATCAGTAGCCGCTAAGCCCGCTGGCAAGGACGCCAAGGAACAGGACGGCAACGATAATCAGGATGATGTACAGGATAATGACCGGCCAGAACAGGACACTTTTACCGGTGAAGGGTACCTGACCCGCATTGATCTTCTTTGCGGTGGTAAATGCATCGTAAATCGCGAAAAGCACGACTATGAACCCAAGAAGATTGAAGATTGCCGATGCGATGATAGCTCCGACAAAAAGCCCGGCACCCTTGAGGGTTTCCCCGTTGTAGAGCTCGTCCGAGACCGCAGCAGACGAACGAGAGGACACCGGCAATTCCCGGACTCCGCAGATCTCCCCGGGGGAAGCCCGGCTGGGCCGGGGCATCTGCTGGTACGCAGGCGCCTGCTGGTAAACGGGCTGCGGCTGGTACACCGGCGGGGGAGGCGGGTATACGGGCGGGGGCTGTTGGTATACCGGGGGCGGCACCTGTTGGACAGGTGCCTGTTGAAGGGAGGCTCCACAGCTGTCACAGAACCGTGCCCCGTCCGGATTGTATTTTCCACACTGTTGACAAAACATGATAACGATCTCCTGAAATCGACAACAGTTAGTGGGATGCCGGAAATGAAAAATGGTTGGGATCTCAGTTGAGAGGGCTGGATTTTTTTAGTATACGCATGGTATCCCTTGCAGGAATTTGGTTGGGCCTGCGGTAAAAGAAACAGGCCTGCCCGCCGTAATGAGTTGCAATACTCAATTTAAAGAAAAAGATCTGGCAGAAGTCATCGCGAAGATGTGCATTTGACAGACATACCCGGTCATTGTTGAACTGCAGAGGTTCAGGGAGCAGTTAATTACCGGTGTCTGCCTTTTTTATTTTTTTTTCACAAGATTCATTAGTTTTCGAAAAAGATCGTATCACAGGGAGCCTTGTTATGTTCTGTGGCGAATGTGGGACTGATAATCCGGATACGAACGGTTTCTGCAAAAATTGCGGCAAGCCATTGAAGAAAAACCAACCTGCTGCGCCTGTTGCACAGCCGACACCCGCTCAGGCTACTGCACCGGCGCAGCCATCATATTATATTCCGCCGGCGGGTGTGCAGGACGCTGCTGCCCCTTCAGTAACGGAAAAAACAAAGCGCACATGGCTGGGGATTGTAAGCCTCATCCCGGCAATTCTCTCGTGGGTTTTGTACCCGGTCCTCCTTGGGATCGTTGCTGTACTGTTCGGTATCGCCAGCATCTACCTTGCAAAAAAGCAGGGGACTAAATTCCCGGCAAGCGCCGTTATCGCAATCATCATCGGACTTCTCGCAATTATCCTGAATCTGTTCTGGCTGGATATTTTCCCGGCCCCGCAGGTCCTGCCCCCGATACGGTAATTATCCAAAAAAATGAACCGGGCCGGTTCCCGGTCAGGGATTATTTTTTAATTCTTCCTGCGGTGCAGGATGAACAGCCCGCCAACAACTCCAAGAACGGCGAGCCATCCCGGCAGGGGAAGATCGAAGAGGCTTGATGCAGCTGCATGCGTTCCGGCAACAGCTGCTGCCTGCCGCATCTTGTCGGCATTTCCTGTCATGCCAAGGGCATCGTACATACCCGCTCCTTCGTTGAAAATTTCAGCCTGCTGCCGGTAGTCATCTTCATCGGTCATGTCATATGCCCTGTTGTAATTCTTTTGTGCAGCCGCACACGATTCGAGCATGGCATTCCAGTATTGCTGTGCCTGCGGATCTTTCTGGTGGAGACCAGTGCTTATAGCATAGGAACGCTGCTCGGCTGTTGGATTCTGTCGCTCTCTCATTCCCGCATTTATGTCAGCGGCAGGACGATTCTGCGCGAGTGCCTCCTGTCTGACATAAGCACGCAACCGTTCATCATAATTTTGGCTATAGACTTCACAGCGCTCTTTCCAGTCATTCCCATCCTGGATATAATCCTGTGCAGTTTTCTGGTAGGCGGGTTTTGGACTGAAAAGGACAAAATTGATAAAATCCTCCCCATCCACATACCCATCGATAAATAGTGCATGGACAGGGGCGACTGCCAATGCCAGGAAAATAAGCCCGACAACAGCGAGAATAATCCGCTTATTCCTCATATACTCCCCTTGGAAACAAGAGATGAAAAAATATACGATTCTGTTCTCCCGTTCGACCCGTACTGCATCAACCGCGATTGCCTTCGAATGCTCAACAGGCACCGGACCGGGCTGCAACTACAGATCCGGATGTTGCCAGAGAGTTATAATTCACATGGCCTGATAGTGTGAGTCTTTTCTCCCTCGTATTCTCGCGGATCCATCTTCCGGATCTCATGAGAAACGTCGCCCTCGTGCCTGCATCAGGTGCATGAACAGTGTAAAAGGCGGAATACCGGGTCCGGCGTTCGTTAAACGGTGATTCTCAATAATATTTCTCCCACTTTTTTGTGTCCCGCCATGCAGATTTGGCAGAAGATATTTCGGAATTATCCACGAGAGATTTAATGAAAACGCAATGTTCTTCAACTGTCCAACTGAACATTTCGGTCAGATGAGGAATCTTCATGTTCTGTGGTGAATGCGGTACACAAAACCCGGATACCAACCAGTTCTGTAAGAACTGTGGCAAACAACTGAAAAAGCCCCAGCAGGCACCCGCACCCCAGCCGGTGTCCGTTCCCGTAACGCCGGTTGCAGTACCACCCCCGGCACAACCGGTCAGCTATCCGCCCACCGGTCCAGGTTCAGCCACCGGTTCCCGGGGCAGGAGCCGCAGCCCCCGTTGCAAAACCCCCTATGAATAAGACAATGCTCGTGCTGGGCATTGTGGGGATTCTGCTCGGTATTGGTTCATGGTTCCGGTACCCGTACCTTCTCGCGATCTTCGCCATAATCCTTGGCGGCGTTGTCATCGCAAAACCCGAGAACCGGAAAGGCGCGGTCCTGATTATTGCCTGCCTTGCAATACTGATAGGGATGGCATCTATCGTCTTTGATATGTTTTACCTTGTCATCCTGCCGCCTGTTCCCCCGAATCTCTGATTTTCCCGCGGACAGATTAAAAAAAAACTATTTTTTAAATTATTTATCCCTTCACGGCATCATTCCGGCCAATATACCGGGACAGTGACAAAAGAAGTGCCCCGGTTGTGAGGATGATGGTTGCAATCACAAAGAGCCCCGATGCTACCGTCGTGAGCAGGTCCAGCGATAATGCCAAACCCGCTACGATAAGCAGGAGAAGGGCTCCCCATGCAACCGCTGCCGGCCAGATAACCCGGATATTCCCGCCATCCCAGCCGCGAAGACGGGCAATCCACACACCCGCCAGGGCAGTCGGAAAGAGATAGATAAGACCGAACAGGGTGCTTCCGACAATAATAGCAACAATCGTCGCGAGTTCGGGATTGAAACTCAGGACAGAGTAAAAGGTCTGGGCAATGAGAACGATCTGGAGGATCGGGGTTATCAGCACCTGCATGGCCGGTTTCATAACCGGGTGTTCATTGATATACTTTGATACCTGCGGGCTGAACGAGTAATACCATGCATTAAACCCCGGCATGAAGCGGGATCCGGTATAACTCTTCACAATCGAATCATCACGGAAGCTCCTGACCAGCTGCACCTCACTTGACAGGGGGGACCCGAACGTGGCAGTTACAATAAGACAGCCATTGTCAACGTTTTGCTTTCCCGACTTTGCTTTGGCCTCCAGCTCAGCGGATTTCGCGTATGCCTTCTGCTTCTCGGTTTCGTGACCACCCCAGTTCGCATACGAATCTCCTTTCAACTTTTCCATGAAAGAGAGAGCAAAATCGGTTTCGGAATCCCGGTATGCCGGGATCGGAGGTAAGCAGCATCGCTTCAGCATGGTTGAAACTCGCAATCGCATCCTCATAGTTGCCATTTTTTAACGCATTTTCACCATCTTTCTGGAAGTCCTTCCAGTCCCACTGCGTCTTGGGCTTTTCCTGGAGGAGATTGGGGAAGCTTACGGCAATGAGTGGCGCGGAGAGGGACGCATCCGTGGAGGCCGCCTGCAGTGGAGGCATGATAAGGAAGAGCAGGCAGACCAGCAAGAAGAATGAATCCTGATTTTCGGTGTGTCATCCTTCATACATTTTTTGGGAGAGCATTAAACCTTTTGAATTCCCCCGAACATTCCATGGATAAATGCAAACAAAAAATCCCGCCACGAATTTTTTAATATATTGCCTCATGTGTCCTTAAGCATCCGGCGGGTGAACCTGCCACGGCGTTTGGGAGATTCAAAGAAATTAACTTCCGGTAAGAGAAGAGAAGTAAAGCATGGCCGATGGTACAGTATTTCCGCAGGGATGTATTCCGCGGGATGAATCCGCTCCGGGGACAGTCAGAATCTCCACGGGGGGACGGGACGTTATCATCGGGGAAGCAGTGCATCCGGAAAACCTATTGGAATGGTGGTTTGTACAGGGCTCATTCCAGGGAAAAGCGATCGGGCACCGGCATTTCATGCTGAGCATTTTCCGGTTTGATCTTTCAAAAGCCGGAACTGAACCTGAGGACGATTATTATGTACTTCTCTCTGTGCTGGACCCGGCTACCGGTGAACATTCCGTTGTCAGCAGGGCAGAACACCGGATCATCGACCGGCTCTGCGATTATGCCCGTGACCTGAAATCCACCGGCCTTCACCAGGCCCTCGTTGAGACATATATCGAAGAACTCAGGAGATACGGGTCACCTGCCCCCATAACGTTAGAAGAAGAAAAACCGGTACTCGAATCCGATCCGTTCTCGTTTTCCTGGAAAGACCTGTCATTTCGTATCACCGATACCGGGATTCATCTCTCATTCGGTGCGACCGACAGGGACGACGAGTGCCAGTTCCATCTCAAACCACAATCCTCCCGCTATGCCATGGAAAACATCGGGTCAATGCCGGGCAGGACTATGACGTATGCCACCCGGCCCCGGCTTACCCTTTCAGGGTACATGGGTGATGAACCCGTGACAGGGAACGCATGGTTCGATCACCAGTGGGGCAACACGGGCTGGTTCCTCTCAAGCCCGGACGGGGGAGACCTCTCCGGGTGGGACTGGGCAGGCATCAATGGAGCGGACGGTTCTGACTGGATATTTTTAACCTTCCGCAACCCGGAAAACGGTGACATCCTCAGCCGTTTCGCAACGCAGTTTCAGGAGAACGGAGAGGTCCGGACATTTACGGAATTTACCATGCGACCTGTGCGGTTCTGGACCAGTGAGAGAACCCATATCCGTTATCCGGTGGCACAGGAGATCGAAATTCCGGAAATTTCCGCACGTTTTATTCTGGAGCCGGTCACTGACGACCAGGAAATTCCGGTCCTGGGCCCCATGCGGGCAATCTGGGAAGGTGCAGCGGTTGTCACGGGGTCAGTCGGGAACAATTCGTTCTCCGGAACCGCCAGGCTTGAACTGCAGGGATATGGCTATATCTTTGATTTCGAGCAGTATATCGGAAACCACGTAAACCGGATCCAGAAATGTATTGAATCGTTTCTTCCCACAGATCCCGGGGAGGAGGATTTCATGAGGTTTGTCGGTTCCTCATTCGGGATACATGATATCACGGCATGCAACGAGACGATCATCCGACCGTCATGGGACCTGCTCTCCCGGGAGAGGAAAAACTGGCGGCCGGTATTCGGCATGCTCCTCCTCGAAGCGCTCGGGATTAGTTCAGAAAAATACGAGATGCTGCTCTCGGTTGTACCTGAATTGACCCACACGGGGACCCTCATTATTGACGATATCGAGGATGGTGCATTTATCCGCCGTGGTGACACCTGCATCCACCACAGGTACGGGACGGATGTGGCCATCAATGCTGCAAATACCCTGTATTTCCTTCCTTCGGTGCTGTTTAGCACGCATCCCGATCTCACGGATACACAGCGCCTTGAGTTTTTCCGGATTACCCATAATTCCTTTATCCGTGGGCATTTTGGCCAGGCACAGGATATTTACTGGACGAAAAACCTGAATGAAGAGAACCTTGCCACATGGACTGATGATAAAATGGCAGAAAAGATCCTCCGTATGTATGAGTTCAAGACCGCTTCGGCGGTGGTTGCTACGGCTGAAGCGGGATGCATTCTTGCCGGAACAACACCTGAAGTCAGGGAGGCATGTGTTGCGTATGCCCGGGCACTCGGCATCGCATTCCAGATAACCGATGACATCCAGAGCTTTTGCCAACCCCGGGGTCCAGCGATATGCCGGGCGATGATCTGGCTGCGGGAAAGCTGACGTACGTGATTGTCAGGGCGCTGGAACTGCTGGACAGCCCGGACCGCTCCCGTCTCCGGCAGATCCTCTGTTCAGAGCGCCTGCGGCAGGATCCGCAGACCCTGGAAGAGGGAATTGCCCTTGTGCGGAAGTCCGGATCACTTGCAGAATGCCAGACAGGGGCGCTCGCGATGGCAGAGAGGGCGTGGCGGGATTTCTCCCGGTATGTCCCCCCTTCCGAGCCAAAGGTCATGCTCCGGTTATTCTCGAAGAACCTGCTTAACCATACTGGTAACTTGTAACCTGCAGGCTCGCAGACAAACCCCATTTTTTTAACGATATTATTTTTAACGGTATTATCCCTCTCCCTGCAGCCGTACCCGCACAACCGGCAGCGGGGATGACCGTAAAACCTGCCCGTAACTGGCTCGCGATTCTCAGCTTCATTCTTTCTCTCGTATCGTGGCTGGTTTACCCGATAATTATTGGATTTTTTGCGGTTGTGCTGGGCGTATTCTCGCTCTATAGTGCAAGAAAGAACCATGCGAAGATCCCGATCAGTGCCATCATCGCAATAATCATAGGGTTGCTGGCAATTATCCTCAATTTCTTCTGGCTGGAGATCTTCCCGCCACCGGTGTCTCTTCCGCCCATAAAATAAGAGAGATGACGGTTATTCCGGTCTTTTATTTCCGTTTTCTTTGAATCAGCAAGAACCCGCCAAGAATCCCGCATACGGCAATCCATGCCGGAACGGGTAAGGAGAGCTTTTGGGCGGCAGCCTGTGCACGGGCAGCAATCGCTGCATTCTCGGTAATTTCCACTGGCTTCTGTTGCTCCCATATCAGCGTACATAACTGAGGCAGATTCAAAAATTCTGGCCTTACGTTCATACTCTTTATCACCGGTTGCTGCCAAGGCTGCATTATATTTTTTATTAGCGTCCTCGTAGTTATTAAGGGCTTCAATCAATTCAGGAGTATAACGCGGATCCGGACTGTGAAGAAATTCATACTTGACAGTCTCTACGGTTAAGTGCATTCCATGGCGCTGGTTTAATTCCGCTGTATATTTTACCATCCCTGCGTCCCATTGCTTATTCGCAATATCTCTGCTGATCTCGGCTTCATTGAGAAGGCGATCAGACGTTTTAAAAATATAAGGTTGTGTATCCAGTGCTTTTCTTTGGAGGACACTCCCCTCTGTCGGGGGCGGGAGAGCCGGGATTGATATGCCTGAATCCTGTGTTCCCCCACTCATGAGTTCATTCAGGGATACGCCCGCTGCAGATCCATTACAAAAAAGAAACGCCCCCGCACACAGGTACCGCCAGATACACCCGCAGTTCCATGAACAATCCGTATATTCTGCTTACAATATATCTTATGTGTTTATTCTGAATGCTATGAATGAAAAAGGATGCGGGATCGGAAAATTTGGACAGTGTGCTCTCCTGAATGGTTGTTCTGTTGACCGGGTGTTTTTCGGTTTGAAAATATGTTGTAATTATTCAGCGGGCCGGTGATTGTTGGTAAATTCCTTTCAGGGCGTGGAAGAGAGTAGCCGGCGTTCAGGAACACGACGGCAACAACCTGAAAACAGCAGGTCAAAAAAGAGTTCTTGTTTTACCGGATCATCAAAGATCACAGGGGGGATCGCGGGATTTGGCATGAATTCCGCGACCGGTGCGTGGGGAAGTATGGGAAAGTTTGAGATCCGTAAATACTCACCGGGCATCCAGCAGACTGCTCATATCTCCCGCTTTCACAATCTTAACCCCGATATTCTGCATATCCCGGACATTGGCCTGGTGCACCTCTGCTGAAGCCGCACCGGTTGCATCGCTCGACCAGCACCACCGGGTAATTGTGTGCAATGCCGTCAAAGACGGTGGTCCGGATGCAGTTCGGCGTCTGGATGCCGCAGACCACCAGGGTCGTTACGCCAAGGGTCCGGAGCATCAGGTCGAGTTCCGTTCCGATAAACGCACTCATCCGGGTCTTGGTCAGGATGCATGCTCTCCTGCACGGGGTGCCAGTTCGTCAATGACGGCTGCTCCCGGTGTCCCCTCAACGGCAAAGGGCGCTTCCGCGAAGAGATCCTGCCGGATGATCTCCACGTCCGATCCATCCTTCCGGTGCACCCGCACGATATGAAAGACCGGAAGGTTCCGTTCCCGGAAATCTGCGAGCACAGACTGGATCTGTGGCACAACGTCCAGGCGTGGGCAACTTTCAGCGGTTTTTCCTCCAGATACGAAATCGTTCTGCATATCGATGATGAGCAGTGCAGCGCGTCCCATGGATCTCTCCCGTTAGACTATTGATATCGCGGATATAATAACTCTCCAACAAGTGTCTGGAGACGCCATGGAACCCGTTCTGTATTCCGCAAGCCTCATCATCACCGGGATTATTGCCGGAACCGCGTCCGGGATCTTCGGGGTCGGCGGCGGTTTCCTGATGACGCCGGTCCAGTTCTGGCTCTCTCTCTCGGGGGGTATGGACAGCACACTTGCGACCCGCCTTGCATTCGGCACTTCGCTTGCGGTAATGATCCCGACCATGGTAAGCGGGGCATTCGCCCACCACAGCCGGGGGGCGGTGAACTGGAACGCTGCGGTACCGATGGGTTGTGCCGCTGTCTTCGGCGGACTTGCCGGGGGCACTCTCGCTTCCCACCTGCCGGGCATCGTGCTCCGGACGTTCTTTGCCATCCTGATCATCGTGATGGCCATCCGCATGGTCTGGCACATAAGGAGCTGCACGGTCTGTGAACCCCGCGGGTCGACCGTGATCTATTGTGTGCTCGGGTTCCTGATCGGCATCGTATCGGGCCTTGCCGGGATCGGCGGGGGCGTCCTGCTCGTCCCGGTCCTCGTGATACTTCTCGGCTATCCCATGCATACCGCGGTCGGGACCTCTTCTGCCTGCCTCATCTTCTCGTCCGCCGGTGCAGTAACCGCGTATATCATTAACGGGTGGGGAGTTGCCGGGCTCTCGCCGTACTCGGTTGGCTACGTGGATCTCGTAACCTTTGCCATCCTTGCCGCAACCACCATCCCGCTCGCACAGATTGGCGTGCGGTGTGCTCACCGGTTTTCCAGCCGGAATTTGCAGATCGTATTTGCCGTAGTGCTGATCCTCATCGGCGTGCTGATGCTGGTTGAAGGGTGAGGGATACCCGTTTGCAGGATCCATTGAAAAAGAAATCGATGTCGGATGTGCATATCTGACAAACATTAATCGCGTCATACGGGTCTATACATAGACATGAAAAAACAGTCCCTGACGTTAATGATATTTTTGATGACCTGTTTCATCATTCTCTCTGTTGGTATTGCCGGATGTACATCGCAGGCACCGCCTGTATCACCGGTTCCGGGCATAACCCCATCAACGATTGAGCCCTCGGAAATGATATTACAACTTTCAGATATGCCGGCAAATTTCACCCTGGTGGAAAAAGGCGATAGAAATGTTTCTGAAATGAATGAATGGGCACTCGACCACGGCTGGAAAAAAGGATATTATGCAGTCTTCCAGAAGAATGACCCGGATTCACTTCCCGGAACGGTCATTGAACAGTATATCTCTGTTTATCCCGCTGAAAATATCACGCTCATAGTACCTGATACGATACAGGGCTGGAAAAACTGGACCGTCGAAGAAAACAATGTAAATTTAACCCTTGAAGAATTATCTCTGCCAACTATCGGGGATTCCAGCGCTGCACTGAAGGTTTCTGATAAAAGTGATAACTCAGAGGTGTACTTAATCGCCTTTGTGAAAAAGGACGTGTACCAGAATTTCTGGACAAATGGAACCGCGACAGATTACGAAACCACCCGGCAACTGGCAGGTATTGTAGCAGCGAAAATAAAGTAAATTAATTTTTTTCCGGATTCTTTTTTTATACTGTCAGGTACGCTCGTTCTGAGATGAATGTAAAGGTTACAAGATCACTTGTGAGTGTCCTGATCGAAATTTTCTCATCAGACTTAGGGTAAAAAATGGGTAACCGGAGTTTGATTTTTTTCATTGCGATTGCGATTGTATTTGAAAAATTATCCGGATTAATCAATCCCTTCTTTTCGGCAGTTGGGAAGGTGACCCCCTCTCTCCCCCAGAGGGGGAGGCATCCCAAGGGGAGCACCCCCTTGACCCCCATTTCGGAAGTCCTTGTCAACAATCTAAGATTATCGCAATGTTGGGGGATGCACAAACTGAGGGGCGGGTTTACGTCAGACAGAGCCGTAATCCGGACTGTTCCAGCGCTCAGGGAGATGATCCATTCCGGGCCCTTTGCGGGCTCCGTTTACCCATTTCCGGATCCGGTTTCCGGCTCCAGTGGAAATGGTGCCAACGCCCACGGAAAATATCAATTTAATCGATTATTTTCGGAAAATACGCGTTTAAAATAGAATCCAACCGGCCAATTTAGCGGGCTCCGGTTGGTCTGTGTTTTCTGCCACCCCATTTCAGGTCATAGGGGGTGAGAATTGGCGATGGAAAGGGGCACTGTTGCCCGCGAAGATTGCGGAGAAGTGGAAGGTATCAGGTTTTTTGCGTGAGACGAGAGGTTGAGAATGTAATTTTAAAAAAAAGGGGATTACTGGTATTCCGGTGGCTGCACCTGCTTGGGCAGACCGCCTTTGAAGTGCTGCTGGATCTTGCCGTAATAGTTCCGCAGGTTCTCGTTCATCGTGGGGTGCACCTTCTTCTGCGCCTCCTCGAAGTACTTCATTGAAACGATTGTCTGGTTGTCCCGGAGGGCAAGCATACCGGCTTCGCGGCAGAGGGATTCCAGATCCGAACCCACGAACCCTTCGGTAATACCGGCGAGGGTAGTCGCAAGGGCGTCCCGGGCGGGATCGGTAAAGGTCAGGTGTCTTCTCCTGCATCAGCTCGATGAGCCGCCGCGCCGGGCCCCGGTGGGAATGCCGGTGGCATCATCTGCTGCCGGGGTGATTGCTGCCTTTATCTCATCGGCAGTGACGGCCTTGTCCTTCCCGAGCTTCTCGACCAGTTCGGCAAGCGCTTCTTCATTATATTTCTGGCAGAGCCCGACAATCTCTTCGAGTGCCGAACCTTCGAGCGGCATGAACCGGGTGTGGATACCGATGATCTTCTTCCGGTCCTCGAGTCGTGGGCTCACCGATATAGACGAGCCGGTCAAACCGTCCTGCACGGAGCAGGGCCGGGTCCACGATGTCCGGGCGGTTCGTTGCACCCATGACCACGACATCCTTGAGATCCTCAAGGCCGTCCATCTCGGTTAAGATCTGGTTGAGCACATTGTCGCTCACGTGCGAGTCGCTGTTCGTGCCGCGGGCCGGGGCAAGTGCATCGATCTCATCGAAGAAGATGATCGAGGGCGCAACCTGCCGGGCCTTCTTGAAGACCTCGCGGACTGCCCGCTCGCTCTCGCCCACCCACTTGGACAGCAACTGGGGACCGCGGACCGGGATAAAGTTCGCACCGCTCTCGCTTGCGACTGCCTTTGCGATCAGCGTCTTTCCCGTTCCCGGCGGACCATAGAGCAGGATGCCACGCGGGGGCACGATGCCAAGGTCTTCGAATTTCTGCCGGTCGGTGAGCGGGAGCTCAATGGCTTCCCGCACTTCGGTCTTTGCCGATTCGAGCCCGCCAACATTCTGCCACTTCACGTGTGAGACTTCGAGCATCACTTCCCGCATCGCGCTCGGCCCCACATCGCGCTGGGCGCTGCGGAAGTCGCTGGAATAGACCTTGAGCGTATCGAGAATCTCCTGCGGGATCTCCTCGGCATCGAGATCCAGGTCCGGCAAGTACCGGCGCAGGGCACGGATTGCCGCCTCACGGGCAAGCGCTGCAAGGTCTGCACCTACAAACCCGTGCGTCTGCTGGGCGAGGACTTCGAGGCTCACATCCTCCGAAAGCGGCATGCCCCGGCTGTGGATCTTCAGGATATCGATCCGGTCCGGTTCTCCCGGAACGCCGATCTCGATCTCCCGGTCAAACCGGCCGGGCCTGCGGAGTGCAGCATCAATCGCATCGACACGGTTCGTTGCACCGATCACGACCACCTGTCCGCGTTCCTCGAGACCGTCCATCATGGTTAAGAGCTGGGCAACAACCCGGCGCTCAACTTCCCCGGTCACTTCCTCGCGCCGGGGTGCAATGGAATCGAGTTCATCGATGAAGATGATCGAGGGTGCATTCTCCCGCGCCTCTTCAAAGACCTCGCGGAGCCGCTGCTCGCTCTCGCCGTAATATTTCGAGATGACCTCGGGGCCGGCAATCGAGATGAAGTGCGCACCGCTCTCGCTTGCCACCGCTTTTGCGATCAGGGTCTTTCCGGTCCCGGGCGGACCGTACAGGAGAACACCCTTGGGGGGTTCGATACCCAGTTTCTGGAAGAGTTCGGGGTGACGGAGCGGGAGCTCGATCGTCTCGCGGAGCCGCTGGAGCTCGTCTTTCAGGCCACCGATATCCTCGTACGAGAACCTCTTGATTCCCTCAAAACCGGCTGCGGGTTTGTCCGAGAACTCGATCTCGGTATTCTTGGTGATGATGACCGCTTCTTCGGGCTCGATCTCTACGATCTTGAACGCAACGATCTGGGGCTGGATAAACGGGAGTCCCAGCATGATCGGGACGGAATCGTTCATGGCAACGGGGAAATCGATCAGCCCGTTGACCACATGCGGATTATTTGCAATCGGTATTTTCTCGGGGGAGGTCTTCAGGAGGTGCAAGCACTACGCGTTTGGCCTCGACTTCTTCAGAGATCTTGATGATCTTGACCGAATCACCGATTGCAACACCGGCATTCTGCCGGGTAAAATTATCGATCCGGATCTTGCGCTGGTTCCAGTCCTCGACAAGAGACCGCCAGACCTTCGCCACCGTCCGGCGTTTTCCTTCAATTGCAACCAGATCTCCGGGCGAGATCTTTAACAGCAGCATCGTCTCGGGATCGAGCCGGGCCTTTCCGCCACCCTGATCGCCGGGATACGCGGAATCCACTCTCAATTGCACTTCAGGCATTACCTTAAAGGTCATATACGCAGGGATTTATAGGTACTGTAAATGCGTATCCTCATTTTCGATCCGTTCCACGGCGCGGCAGGCGACATGATCACCGGAGCACTGCTCGACTGCGGGGCTGACCATCCGCTCGTCCTGCGGGCGATGAAGGCTGTGGTGGCAGAACCGGGAATCTCAACGGTGACCAGGGCCGGCATCCGGGCGGTCAGGGTGGATACCCACGCCACACCAGCCCACCGGACACTTGCCTGAGGTAATGCAGCGGATCGATGCCGCAGCCGGGGATGTGCCGGCACCGGCGCTCGCTATGGCACGCCGGGTCTTTCAACGGATCCATGCTGCCGAAGAAGAGGTTCACGGGACCCACGCCCATTTCCACGAAGTCGGTGCGGATGATGCAATAGCCGATATCATCGGTGCCTGCACCGCCCTGCACTCGCTTTCCATTGACGGGGTTATTGTCCTGCCCATTACGACGGGGCACGGAACCGCCACCGGATCGCATGGCACGTTTCCCATCCCGGCACCGGCAACTGCCCTGATCCTCAAGGCCTCCGGCCTTTCTTCTGCTGCCGGGGACCACGTGGGTGAACTCTGCACCCCCACCGGTGCAGCACTCCTCGCGGAATTTGCCACGATGATGGTTCCCGATCCCGTTGCCTGTACAATACTCTCGGTCGGTTACGGTGCAGGAACACGGGACCCCGTTCACGCTCCCAATGTCCTGCGGGCCATGATAGTAGAACCGGTTGCGGTTGCAATGGATCTGGCACAGGACACGGTAGATATTCTTGAAACCAATGTGGATGATGTGAGCGGCGAGGTGATTGCCCATGCGATCACCCGGTTCATGGAGGCCGGTGCACGGGATGCAAGTGCCACGCCGTTGATAATGAAGAAGGGCAGGCCCGGGTATCTCATCCGTGTCATCAGTCTCAGGGAGACCAGTACCGCTCTTGCCGAGCTGATGGCACGCGAGCTCGGGACACTGGGTATCCGCTGCATCCCGGCAGTCCACCGCTTCATCGCGGAGCGCACACTCGAGGAAATCGATGTCACAATCGCAGGAGAGCAGCGGAAGATGCCGGTCAAGTGCGGGTGGATGCACGGAAAAATCTACACGCTCAAGGCAGAGTTTGATCCGGCACGTGACTGGGCCTGCGAACGGGGTGTCCCGGTCAAAGACGTGCTCCGGGCAATCGAAGATGCAGGATGGAAAACCCTGCACAAAAGACAGGCCGGATCTGGTGACCCATGAAAACCGATAAAATGAGCAGCGGCAATGCAGCATTTGACAAACTACTGGGCGGCGGACTCGAAATAAGGACGGTCACCCAGCTCTATGGCGAACCGGCAAGCGGGAAAAGTACGCTCTGCACGATTGCAGCAGTTGCCGCTCTCCGGGCCGGTCATGCCGTCGTGTATATCGACTCCGAAGGGTTCTCGATCGAGCGGTTCCGGGAGATTGCGGGAGCAGATACCGAAAAGATCGCGGACCGGCTCTTTCTCTTTGAGCCCATCGATTTCGAGCACCAGGGACAGATGATCGCAGAAGCAGAAAAGGTTTTGAAAGGGCAAAAGGTCGGGCTTCTGGTCATGGACTCGGCTACCGCACTCTACCGCACCGATCTCGAAAAAGGCCGGGATGCGATCCAGTTACTCACCAAACAGATGATCCACCTGCTGGGGTATGCCAAACGCTACGCGATTCCGGTGATCATCACCAACCAGGTCTACATGGATACCGGGAAAAACACGTGGTATGGCCTTGGGGGTTTTGCGCTCGAACATCTCTCAAAAATTATTATCCGTATCGAAAAAACGGAGATTCCGGGACGCCGCCGGGCCCGGCTGGTCAAACACCGCTCCCAGCCTGAGGGTGCATCGTTTGAATTCGATATTGTGGAAGAGGGCATTGCTGCAAAAATGTGATCGCGGGTGACACCGGAACGCATCCCTTTATTAGTATTTTTCAAAAAAAAAAGAAAAAATTGTAATCATTATATCAGAACACTGCGAATAATAACAGAGCAATGGTACTGAGCAGGGAAACGGCCACCAGGATAACCGATCTTTTAAAGCAAAATCCACAAGGGCTCAGTATAACGGATATTGTTAAAAAAATCGCAATCAACCGGAACACCGCCGGGCGATATTTGGACAGCCTTCTCGTTTCCGGTCAGGTGGAGATGCGCCATTTCGGGATGGCAAAGATCTACACCGCTTCGCAACGGGTTCCCGTTTATTCAATGCTCTCGATTTCTTCGGATCTTATCATGCAGCTGGACAGCAACCTGCGCATCGTATTTGCCAATGAATCGTTTTTGACCCTGCTGCGGGTGAATGCTGCTGATCTCTTCGGAAAGAACATTGAATACTCTGTTGCGTTACGGGTGTTCGATGACGCCTTCGAAGATTTTATTGCTTATCTAAAAACCGGCATCTCCGGTAAGGAATGGCATGGGACACTGCGGCTGAATAAAGGGGACCTGGTTTTTTCCTGTCATATCGCTCCTGCGGTATTTAACAACGGTCGTAAAGGTGTTTCTGTCCGGTTGGAAGATCTCACCGAACTCCGGCATCGCGAGATCGCGTTGCAGGAAAGTGAAGCACGCCTGCGCAGCATCATCAGTGCAGCACCCGTTGGTATCGGTGTCGTTTCGGATCGTGTAATTCTTGAGGCTAATCCTCTTCTCTGCCAGATGACCGGGTACAGCGAAGGTGAACTCGTTGGCAAATCAGCACGGGTACTGTACCTGACAGAGAGGGATTTTGAGATCGCTGGCAGGGATCAATATACGCAGATTAGCCCGAACGAATCGGGTATGCTCCAGACGAGGTGGAAGAAAAAAGACGGGGACATCATTGACATTCTCCTCAGTTTTGCACCCATCAATTCAGGTGCTCTCTCGCACGGGATCACTATTGCTGCGCTTGATATTTCCAAACGCACCCGGGCAGAACAGGCCCTGCACGAGAGCGAGGAGCGGTACCGCACTCTTATCGATATCTCTCCGGATGCGGTTTGTCTTTACCGTGACGGGAAAATTATCTACGTGAACCACGCCGCCCGGACACTCGTTGGCGCTTCTCATGCTGAAGAAATGGTCGGGAAATTCATCATTGATTTTATCCATCCCGAATCCCATGGTACGTTGAGGGATACTTTCCAGAAAGAACGTGACGGAGTACTGGCTCAAAAGGCAGAATTGCAGATACTCCGGCTCGATGGGACTTCGGTAAAAGTTGAAGGAAGGGGAGTCCGGACACTTATCGACGGGAAACCTGCAACGCTGGTAACGATCAGGGATATTCCCGAACAGGAAGGAGAGGCAGACACACTCAGCACCAGCATAAATCGTTACCGTCGCCTCGTAAAACAATCGTCTGATGCCGCAGAACAGGAGGGGAAGAATGCTGTAGCACCTGAGGCGGCGTTAGCTCTCATGGGAGAAGATGCAGCAGAAATTAGTATCGGGCAATTCGATTGTAGTATAATTCCCCAAAAAAGCCGGAAAAACAGGGAAAAACCGAATATATCTCTCAAGAATCCCGGGGTTGTGCCTGTTTCATGAGCCGGGGAAAAATTAATAGGTGATCTTTCCGGAAAAGACCGTCTCGAGCCGGGCCTTCCATCTTTGTGCCGCCCAGTAAGTAAATGACCAGCGGTCCACCCTCGGTTTCCACCTTTACCGTTTCTCCCATCATACCAAGGTGATGGATAACTGCCGCAGATGCCGTTGCACCGGTGCCGCAGGAAAGTGTCTCTCCTTCAACACCGCGCTCGAACGTGCGGATTTTTATGCTGTCCTCACCGGTCTTCTGGACAAAATTCACATTCGCCCCTTTGATAAACGAGTCGTGGTGGCGGATGGGAGGCGCAAGGGCTTCTACATTCACGTTCTCCAGATCATCCACCATCACTACCGCATGCGGAACACCGGTGTTGGCTGCATAGACATCAAAAACGCCGATATGTTCCTTGTAATCCCCCTCTCCGTTCGCAGGGATATCGGGCCGGTTGAACTTCGGGGTTGGCATGCTGATGGTGGCAACGAAGGTGTCGTCACGGTATGCCATGTCAACACCGACAGGACCTGCAAGGGTGTCGATGGTGCAGGTGCCTTTGACATAACCGGCATCAAAGGCATATTTTGCAAGGCAGCGGATGCCATTGCCGCACATCTCAGCTTCACTCTCATCGGGCTGGAGGATGCGCATCCGAAGGTTGCCGGTTGCAGATTTCATCAGGTACAGGATCCCGTCAGCGCCTATCCCGAACCTGCGGTCACAATACAGTGCAGCAAACTGTGCTTTCATATCCTCAGGAATGACGGTCTTTTCGTATTCGTCAATCAGTACAAAATCATTGCCATTGCCCTGCAATTTCGTAAATGGTATCTCCATACGTGCTCCCTTACCCTGTTTTCTGACGTTAAAATTTATTCTCCCTGTCCGGTATTAATCTCAAAGGCTTTATGGAATTCCCCGATATCCCAGCCAAGATACTCTTTGATGATCACGTACGCCATCTGGGGAGGAATTGCGCCCTGCTCAGTGACGATGATGTCGATATACTCCGCAGGTGTGACATCGAAGGCCGGGTTGCGGACGGTAACATGGGGAAGGGTCCGCCTGACTTCGTCCGGGAGTACTTCTCCTGCTGCCCTCTCTTCGATCTGGATCATCTCGCCGATAATCGTGCGGGGCGCAAACTTGTACGTCTCTGCAGCCACGAGCACGTTTACCCGGGCTTCATGGGCCGAGTGGGCAACCTGCGAGGTGCCGATCTTGTTTACTACCGCTCCATTCACCGTCACCGCATCAGCCCCGACAATGACGAGATCCATGTCATTGATGAACGATCGTACTGCCGAGTCGACAATGAAATTTGTCTTAATGCCTGCATCATTGAGGGTGCGGATGGTGATGAGTCCCTGGTTTCTCGGGCGCACTTCGGTGGCAAAGACCTCTATCTCTTTTCCGCTCCGGTGCGCTTCGATAATGCACGCGAGCGCCACTTCGGAGTTGCAGTGCGTAAGAATGCGTGTCGCCGTCACGGATATGCCGGGCGCCGAATTCTGCGATCTTCTCCACCGCGTGCTGGGAGGACTGGATAAACGCATCTGCACGCTGGACAACACCTGCCCTCGCCTCGTCCACGGTTTTTGCCCCGGTGAATACCGGACATCACCATATGAACCGCATTCGGGAGGGATACCGCCGTGGGCCGGGTTGCAACCAGCAGGTCGGCCGCCCGTTCCATCTCACGGGTGAATGCAGCGGTGAGCAATGCATTGGAACCAAGGGCCTCATTTTTCAGGGCTTCGGCTGCGGCTCGCGCAATCCGGCCCGCCCCACGAATCTCCATGCATTTTATCTTCTCTGCAGTTTCAGTAGGAAACATCAGCTTCATTGATTCAATGGAGACGAGAAGTACTTAAGAGTTTATTTCCGGATGCCCCATGTCGGTTGCGGTAGTCTTTGACAGTGCAGGTACGCTCCTGAACACGTACCGTGTGGCAAAAGATATCTGCCACAAAAAACTGCTGCCGGGTATCGAGACTACCACACTCACCTTCAGTTCACCGGATCGTGTCCTCGTTGTGCTGCCTGTGCACTCCAAGGAAATGATCAGTACACCTCCTGAAACACTCCTCTCTGAATATCTCGTTCAGCATGAGATGGGTTTTGGCGTGAGTTGTACACGCAAGATCACAACAGCAGAAGAGATTGGCGATATCCTCTACGCGGACAAGAGGGCAACGGTAGGCGATCTGCAGGAGTGCATCCGGAATGTATGGACTGTCTGCAAAGCCGAATCAGTAGTCACGCTCAACAGCGGGGCGATCATCAATATGGCATACGGGGCTGTCGAATTTGCTATCACGGCCGGTGGCTGGCCGTTTGACGGGGCAAAAGAGACGATCACCGCCCTGCACAGGATGGGCGTACCGACATTCATTGCATCAGGAGACCGGGTAACAAAACTCGAAAAGATGGCAGACCATCTCGGCATTCCCCGGTACCGGGTGTACGGGGTTGCCACCCCGACCGTCAAAGCACAGATCATCAGTGACCTGCGCCAGGAATATGACAAGGTGCTTATGGTGGGGGACGGGATCAACGATCTCTGTGCGATGCGGAATGCCGATATCGCTATCCTCACTATACAGCAACCTGGCGATCGGCCTGAAGAACTCTATGCAGCAGCAGACTGCGTAGTAAAAGATGTCAGTGCTGTGCTTCCCATTGTGCAGGAACTGCTCACATCGCAGACAGGTTCAGGAAATTTGCGATCGTGACGACAGCGGTGCAGCATATAAAAAGTAATATGACACCAGTATCACATTAGATACAAGGGAATTATGAAGGCTCCATTGATCACGGTCGATAACCTCTGCATGGATTTCGATGGCCAGAGGATACTCAAGAATATTTCTTTTGAGATCGCAGAAGGGGAGATCCTCGGGATTATCGGCAGGAGCGGTGCCGGTAAGACCGTGCTGATGCACCTGATGCGCGGTGTGGAGCAGCCCCCCACGAGCGGTACGATTGTCTACCATGTGGCGGCCTGTGGCACCTGTGACTACATGGATGTGGGGAGTTCCACGGGTAAACCCTGTCCCCACTGCGGCGCGAAACTCACGGCGCAAAACGTGGATCTCTGGAATGAGAAAGATGAAGAGACACGGCGCAGGCTTATGCGCCGTACCGCGATCATGTTCCAGCGCACATTCGCCCTGTATGGCGATGACCGCGTGATCGAAAATGTCCTTCATGCACTTGACGATATCAATTACCCGCAGGAAAAGGCGATCAACCGTGCGGCGGACTTAATCGACCAGGTCCGGCTCTCGCACCGTATGATGCATATCGCCCGTGACCTTTCAGGAGGGGAGAAGCAGCGGGTGGTACTTGCCCGCCAGCTCGCAAAAGAGCCGTTCTTACTCTTTGCCGATGAACCGACCGGTACGCTCGACCCCGGCACGGCCAAGATCGTCCATGCCATGCTCATCGAAGCGGCAAAGACCAATAACATGGGAATGGTTGTCACCTCACACTTTTCGCAGGTGATTGAGGATGTGGCCAACCGCGCTATCCTTCTCGTGGATGGCAGCATTGCAAAACTCGGGTCGCCCAAAGAGGTCATCACCGAGTTCATGAAAGGGTGTGACGATACCGAGCAGTTCGACGTGGCAGAGTTGGGCGAACACGTCATGGTGGCCCGGGATCTCGTAAAGCGCTATATCTCGGTTGACCGTGGGGTGGTCAAGGCAGTCAATGGCGTCACCTTTGACGTCTCAACCAAGGAGATCTTCGGGATCATCGGCAAGAGCGGTGCGGGGAAGACCACGCTCTCCGCCATTATCGCCGGTCTCATCGAACCCACCAGCGGGGAGATAAACATCCGTATCGGTGAGGAGTGGGTCGATATGACCAAGCCGGGAATCGATCAGCGGGGACGGGCAACACCCTATATCGGCCTCCTGCACCAGGAGTACGACCTTTTCCCCCACCGGACCGTGCTCGATAACCTGACCGATGCAATCGGCCTTGAATTCCCCAAAGAACTTGCCATGCGAAAGGCGTTAGTCACCCTTAAGATGGCCGGGTTCACCGATGAAAAGAGTAAGGATATCCTCAACCGGATGCCAGCTCAGCTTTCAGAAGGTGAACGCCACCGCGTGGCACTCGCACAGGTGCTGATCCGGGAGCCGCGCATTGTGATCCTCGATGAGCCTACGGGTACGATGGACCCAATCACCAAGATCGATGTGAAGCATTCGATCCTCCATGCCCGCGAGGAGATGGACGAGACCTTCATCGTAGTCTCCCACGATATGGAGTTCGTGCGGGATATCTGCGACCGGCTCGCCCTGATGCGGGGCGGTAAGATAGTGCAGATCGGAAAGACTGCTGACGTGCTTGCGATCCTGACTGAAGAGGAGCGCAAGGTCATGAGTCAGCCGGCCGCGTGAGGCATCTGATGATCAGTATCCACCTCGACGGAGAGAGGCTGGAGACCACAGAGGACAGCACGCTCGCATCAATTCTTTCCGGCCACGACAAGGGCTGCTGCGTGGCAATTATCCGCCCGGCCATCAAAGAGCAGGCAAAGACCAGCAGTCTTGCGATCACCACCACGGCCGGTGTTGTCACGATTGAAGTGCAGGGGCAGGCTGCGGCTTTTCTGGAATCTCCCGGCATCACAGAACAACTCAAACTTCACTGGACTGACCGGTACGCAACCGCGTTCGGGCCCTTTCCAACAGGTATCCACCCCGAGAGAAAACCCCACCTCTATGATCGCGGGGATGTGATCCTTGGCTGCGGGGGGTATGAACAGGCCCGCTCTTACCTGATCTTCTCACGGGTCCGGCATTCCGCAGATCACGGCGCTGATGAGAGTGGCGGGATAGTAGGGACGATTGTGAGCGGGAGGGCAGTACTCGACCGCTTTTCCACCGGTGACCGGATCACGAAGATCGAACCGGTTATCAGCTGGGCGGATACGAGCCGCTCGTTCACCACCAATGATATGGATCTTGTGCTGGAAGACGGGATGCAGGTAGTAACCCGTGTTAAGATCATGGCACAGGGGTATACTCCTGATAAGATTACGACAGAAGCTGCCGGGCAGCGTGGAGCATATGCTGCTCGCACTCCATTCCGGAAGGTTTACCGTGGGGAGGGCAACGAGCACCCATATCCTTGACCAGCATCTGGCAGGAACCGAGGATGTACCCAAAGAGTTCCGCCGTCCCCGCCGCGAGGGGACGGTGACGGTCCGGGCCACCGGAAAGACCGCAGGCGGGGTCTACATCTACCGGGCAGATGTCCCGGCAAGCCTTGTGCACAGCGTGGTTGGCCAGGTGGTGCAGGGCATCGAACTGGTAAAACTGGCCAAGGAACATGATATTCTTGCCGTCAGCGCAGAACCGGAACGCATCGACCTGCTGGGCCTTCCCTTCGATAAAGTACAGGAGATCACCGCTGCCCGGGGTGTTGCGCTTACCTCCGACAAGACAGGATGTCGGGCGGATCATTGTATCACAGGAACCGGGAACCACCCTTGACGTGCTCGCTGAAAAGGCAGTGAAGGTGACGACGGCACCGCTTGAGAAGGTGATCGATATCGACACTCGATGACACGGCTGCGCCTGCCAGCTGCGATGTCTTCCGCCGGGTGACCGGTCTCATCCAGCACGATGCCGGCATGATGCCGGTCTTTTTCAAGTTCGACGATGTTGTCCTCTTCAAGCCGATTATCCCTGCCGGGCCTGAAGATCAACCCGGAAAACCTGCCAAAGGACGAGGCCCCGGCAGCTGCGCTTGCGATTACCAACGATTCCCGCAAAGGGACGGGGCTTGTCGGTGTGCGCCTTTCGGCAAGCTCGGGAGTTCGGTCCTACTTCCGAGCCGTTCGAAGGAACCAATATTATCGGGCGCGTGATCGATACGGAAAAACTCAAAAAAGTGCGGGAGAAAGAGACCGTGTATATCCGTGAGGTGAAGCAGTGACTGAATATACGCCAACCCACGTCGGCAGCGTAACAAAATACGTGGTGGTGGAATCATTTGATATTACACCGGCGGATCTTGCGATCCGGGGCTACGAGATCTCGAACGGGGCGATGATCAAAGAGACCTGTTTTGGTCTTGTCATCAACGGTAAGGAGGAGGAAGTCGACCGGATCGTTGAGGGACTGCGGAAGATCGATCCCGCACACATCTTTGTGAAAGACCGGGGTTTTCCTCCCGGGGATGCCCGCCGCTGCCGGGCTAATCTCGGCGGTGCACGGCCCGGTTACAACGGCATGGAGTATCGAGATGACCATCATCCCGTACGTCTCGCACGGGCTTGAAGAACTCACCAGCAAAGATGCAACAACCGTTCCTCCCACGGAAAATCCACTGGAGCACCCGTTACTCGATATCAATAAACTCAAAAAACTGATCGATGCACAGGAGTCCTGAAATGGCAAAAGTATTCATCTACCCTGCAACAAGCCTGATCCTCTCTGACATGGTGGCACGCTTCGGGCATACACCGCTTTCGTCTGCTACCGCGATCCGCGAACGCGTCCAGACCGCAGGACTCGAATCACCACCGCTCCAGATCACCCCGGAAGAGCCCAAGAAAGGGTTGAAGTGGGCAGCCGTCGAAGTGCCCGCAGGGATCCGGGGGCGCATGTCCCTCTACGGGCCGATGATCGAGGCGTGCGAGGCGGCGATCATCATCAACGATGCCGATCTCGCGTTCGGGTGCATGGGATGTGCCCGGACAAACGAGCTGATCAAGTTCCTCGTTCACCAGAAAGAGATCCCACGACTCGAACTGAACTACCCGAAGAACGAGGAAGAGGGTGTGAAGTTCGTGGCAGCAATCAAACGGTTCCTAACTGAACTGGGAGGTACGAAATGACCCAGCCGGTACGGATTGCGCAGCTCTCCTGCGGGCCGGAGTATTCCGGTATCCAGCACGAGATCGATGCTGCAGCACGTGAAGTCGGCGGCGAGATCTTTTACCCGGATGTTGCCTTAAAAGACATCCGCCGGGATTTTGAAAAGTTCGGGCTGGATGTCAAGAGCCCGGACTTAAAACTCGCGATTGCCCGGGCCATGGCACTCGTGGAAGGGACGGGTGGAGGCCGACGCGGTCTTCATCGCCACCTGCTTCCGGTGCGCCGAGGCAGCGATCGTCCGGAACGAACTCCGGCGCTACATCAATGAACATTCGCGGCTCCCGGTGGTCAGTTACTCGTTTACCGAACGCACAACCTCAGGAACGCTCCTCACCCGGATGGAAGCGCTCACCACCATTGCAAAGCGCCGTGCCCTGCTCGCCCGGGAGACCCAGAGCGGTCTCACCCTCGGTCTTGACTCGGGTTCTGCAACGACAAAAGCGATCGTGATGCGGGACAACAAGATCATCGGCACGGGATGGCAGCCGACGACCGAAGTCCTGAAAAGTGCCAATGAAGTGATCGCCCACGCCCTTGCCGAAGCCGGGGTCACCCGCGATGAAATACAGGCCGTAGGGACAACGGGATACGGCCGGTTCCTCGTAGGAAAAGAGATCAAGGCAGATCTCATCCAGGAAGAACTGACGGTCAACTCGAAAGGAGCGGTCTATCTCGCTGACCGCCAGCACGGTCCGGCCACGGTGATCGATATCGGCGGTATGGACAACAAGGCGATCTCGGTGATGGACGGTATTCCCGGGGTCTTTACGATGGGCGGGATCTGTGCCGGAGCAAGCGGGCGGTTCCTTGAGATGACAGCAAAACGGCTTGGCGTCGAGATCACCGAACTCGGTCCGCTCTCGATGAAAGGCTTTGGCGGACGCGTGCCGATGAACAGTTACTGTATCGTCTTTGGGACGCAGAGCCTGGTCAATGCCCTTGCCGCCGGCAGCACCCGGGAAGATGTCGCTGCCGCCGCCTGTCACAGCGTTGCCGAGCAGGTGTATCGAACAGCAACTGCAGGAAGTGGATATCAAGGAGCCGGTGATCATGGTCGGGGGCACATCGCTTATCGAAGGGCTGGTCCTTGCGATGGGCGAACTGCTCCAGACCAAGGTGGTCGTGCCGCCATACTCGCAGTATATCGGCGCCGTGGGATCTGCACTCCTTGCATCAGGATTCATAAAGGACGATTAGATGCTTGCCATTGAGTACTTTGAAGTGGAATGCCCCGAGCCGCTGGGCGCCGAGTACTACAAGCAGATCACCAACGACGTCCTGCTCGACCACAATCTCCTCAAGGTGATCGACAAACTCCACATCTATATCGACCCGAAGGTGCCGATCTTTGTCGCGGTCGGCATACTCAAACCGATCACCAGCGTAGTCCGCGTGAGGGATATCGCTAACATCAACCCGCAGGAGGGCAAGATGACGCTCGTCATCACTGATGAGACCTACCTTGCCCCGATGCTTAAGATATTCTGGGAGCGTTTCGGCAAGGACCAGGTCGAGCAGCCGGACCGGTTCACGGTGATCCTCTACAATGTCACGGAAGAGGCAAAAGAGATCGAAGAGACTCGTGATCGCCCACCCCGGCGAGACCCTGAACAAAGACCTGATCTATGCGTTCCGGTGCATTGCTCCGGAAGGGTTCCGGGTCCGAGCCGAACGCTTTGAAAACGGAAAGTTCTCGTTTGTTGCCAGTGAGAACACTGCTTACAGAAGAGATCGACGAACTGGTAAAAGCAAAGTTTGCCCTGATGGGGGAGATGCCATGATGCTTGTTCCCGTCACCTACAAGGGCGGCATCTACCAGCACGATATCGTGATCGATCTCATCGAGGACCTCGGGGGTTATGTAGTCCAGAAGCACGTGCTCGCACAGGAAGTGGTGCTCCAGTGTTTCGTGCCCAAAGACGATATCGAGCTGATCCGGGAGATCTCCCGGCCGATCTTCGGTGAAGTGACCGATTCCCCGCTGGTCGGGACCGAGATTGCGATTGTCAGCATGAGCCTTGAGATCCATCACCTCCCCCACCCTTCCTGCGACATCGCGGAGTACGTCCGCCGCATCGGGGCAAAGAGCAACATGGTGAGCCTCGCACGGGGACCCGGAAAGCGGATCACCGGGCTCAATGACGAGGAGCGGGACGTGATCAACGAGCACGATATCGCCGTCTACCTCATGGGCAATTTCGAGACCTGCATCGAGCACAAGATGCCCATTCTCCTGCGGGGAATCGAGGTGCCGGTCGTGGTCTGCGGCGGCCCGGACAAAGAGACACTGATTAAGAATCGTCGATCCGCCGGTAGACGGGTTACGTGGGCGGTGTCGGGCGGTTCATGCGCCGAACCAAGGAAGCCGACCAGCTGGACAAACTCGACGAGATCATCGCCGAGATCACCCGGGTGCTTGAGAAGAAGCGCGAAGATATTGCAAAGGACCCGCTCTCGGTCGCCCCGGCCCGGCTCATGGACCTGATCAGGGAGCAGGTGCCGGCGATCCTTGACGTGACTTCCCCTACGCCGCTCACGGTGCAGATGGCCGGGCTCCGGGTGAAAGCTGCCCTACGATACGTTTGCCGCAGAACTCCGGAAAATGGAGATCGAGGACGGGATCAAGCTCGGCGATATTGCAGAGATCCTGCCCTCGCGGATGCGGGACTATATCCTTGTCAAAGTCCTGCCGTTCTCAGAGACGAATACGGTGATATGATGGGAAAAACAGTATCAGCAAAATCCACAAAGGACCAGTTCGAGGAGAAGCTCGCCCAGATCGTGGCGCAGGGTGCAGATGTCACGGCTGAGGAGTGGCTGAAGTCTATCGAAGAGGAATACGGGAAAGTGCCGCTGGTCTTCAAACGGATGGGCGAGCGCCCCGAAGTGCTCATCTCCCACCTGCTCTACAAGGGAACAGTGGCCCAGACCAGCCCGCTCGATCCCAAGTACGTGGAACTGATCAGCATGGCGGTGGGTGCCGCCCTCAAGTGCCCGCACTGTACCGGCTACCACATGCAGGCAGCCCTCAGTATGGGAGCAACCCGGGAGGAAGTGCTTGAAGTCGTCCTTCTGGCGGGTATGATTTCGAACTCGTCGGTGCTGGCAAATGCGTACCGGATTGTTGACGAGAAGATGGCGGCATGCATCCCGTGCGAAACAAAGGGTGTTGTGCGGAAAGCTCCTGCCAGGAAGAAACCGGCGGGGAAAGCAGCGCCGGCGAAGCGGAAGTAACGGAGTGTCTTTCTGGTCCGGAGAATCGTTGCAGGTTACAGCGGGTCGTGGTGGAACCGGTACACCGCTTCCGGCACCATGATAATGAACCGGGCCCCTTCCCCTTCTACCCCGGTCTCCTGAATTGTCATGCCGGTGATGGAAAGGATCTCCCGGGCGAAAAAGAGACCGAGGCCGTCTTTGTACTCACGCTCGAAGATCTTCTCCTTCTCGCCTGATGGAATACTTCTGCCGTTATCTTCAAAGATCATCTCAAGCCCGGTTTCCCTCTTTTGGCAGGTAAGGTTGATGGAAGTAACGCCCCCGCCGCGCTGCATGGCATTTTCCAGAAGGTTAAAAAAGACCTTTTCCAGCAGGGGATCGGCAAATATCTCGAGACCTTCGAGCCGTACCGTACGGGAGATCTTCAGGGTGTCAAGATGAGAGAGGGCATAGAGGAAGACCTGGTTCACATCCTGCCAAAGGGGCAGGTTAATGCCGAGATCCTGGTAGTTCTTCGCAACATTGAGCGACTTGTCGATCTGTCGGAGAAGGAGTACCTCTTTTTTTAAGAGATTCCTGCCTTCCTCGCTGCTTATGTACTTCCCGATCAGTTCGTGGTATCCCGACAGGGCAAAACTGGCACTCCGGATATCCTGGAACGTGATCGTGTTGAGCAGGTTCAGTTTCTTGCGGGACTGCCGCAATGCGTCCTCGGTCAACCGGCTTTCCGTGATGTCCCGGTTGATGATGCCAAAGTGCAGTTCTCCGGATATCCTGAGGGGAAACGAGATCTGCTGGAGAGTGCGGCGGATGCCGTCAGGCTGGACAATCCCGATCTCCATCGGCTGGTAAAACCCGGGGAATTCCCCGGTATTAACAATGGTTGTGGATTCCTGCCTCAGGTGTTCAATAAACTGCGGGGTCCGGTGCTCCGGCACGAGAAGACGGATCTGGATCTCAATAAACGGGATACCCAGCGCCTCTTCCCGGGGGATACCGGTAATACGCTCGTTTGCGGGGTTCCACTCAATCACCTGCCCCCGGCTGCCCAGCAGGATGTATCCGTCGGCTGATTCCTGGACAAAGGAGCGGAACTTCTGCTCGCTGCCCTGAAGATCGGTGTTCGATCTTTCGAGCCTGTCCAATCATCTGGTTCATGGCCTCGGCAAGTTGGGCGATCTCATCATCACCGTTCTTCTGGATCCGCCTGGAACTGCCTTGAGAAATCGCCCGGGTATCGTTTATGATGCGGTTCAACCGGGTCAGGACTGAACGATCAATACGGTAGATGATGAAAAAGCCGAGCAGGAGCATGATGGCTAACTGGACGGCGATGAAAAATTCGATCGTCTGTTTTCCCTGCTGGTAAAAGTCACGGGGTTTTTTGAAGGAGAGCACGAGAACATCATCGCCATGTATGTCCCGCAGGGTTGTTCTCCCCTCTATAATCTCTTCACTCTCCAGACTGACCTGAACGGCGGGTTTGCGGATATCTGCTGGTACAGGTTCATCCGGTGGGTATACAACCACTGGCGTGACAGGGGAGAGGGAGGGCAGGGGCTCATATGGCAGCCCGAAAGCCCGGATCTCTGATTCAGAGAGATAGCGCCCCATGATGAGGGTGCCTGCCGGAGGACCAGAGAGATCATTGCGGAGGATAGGAAAGGAAGCCACCATGGCGGTAGTATCGGGGAGTGCAAGGAACCCGGAAGGTTCCGGAATTATCGGCCAGGAGCAGGTATGATGAGTCCTTTGCGATCTCCCGGGCCAGCTCCGGGGGCAGGGGACTGAAACTGCTGTCAGTGAAATTGTACGATTGTCCGTAGATGATGGTCCCGCCCGTATCGGTTATGACAATGAAATTCAGGTGCAGGACGTCGTACGTATTTTTTGCCAGGTATTCCTTGACAAACGTCGGATTTTCTCCGCGCGCAAACGCATACGTATCATCCCACTTTCCCCAGTCGAGGGTGTTTGTTTCAAGGCTGGCAAATTCGCTGTTGATATTGTCAAGGATCAGGCCGATGTCATCCACGATATCCTTAGATTCAATAGCCCGGTAACTGTCAAGCAGGATCGTCTGGGAAATGAAAAGAAGCATGATCGTCACTACTGCGAAGATGACGATCATCTGTGCCAGTGTCTTTTCCCGGATATCCATAAAAACCTAGATCTGTTCCGTTCAGGTAGTAAATAAATCGTATTGTACTATTTGCAGTATACATACCGGGTTTTTGCATGCAGGATTTATGGGGGGATCATTTAAGAAAAGGAGATTTTTCCGACGTTTTTACCGGGATGTCCCGCATATTCCTGTGCTTTTTTCGATCATTCATGCATTGAACTCCGGCCATTGTAGTATTTCATAAAGGAAAATCCTGTAACAGGAACGGAGTACAAGCGGGTGGTGATCCATGGACACCAGTGGCACATCTGTCAGTACGAACTACACCATAAAGGGAGCTTCACCGGGAGGGAAAGCCCACGATTTTATCCCGATCTCCCTGAATACGTTTCTCGAATATTCCGGGGTGTGTCTCGGGATCATCGGATCTCTGGGCGTCCGGATGGAAGTAAATCCCGGTGCCAGGGAGTCTGGGTTCATGCTCTGGTTTATCGGGGGGCTTGTCCTGATCGCGTGGGGATACCATACGAATACCAAAGCGATCATGGTCATCAATGCATTGAACATAGTGATGGCGGCAGCGGCACTCATGACGCTGATGTGGATGTAAGAAACATTTACGACCATTACCACTTTGCCCTGCGATCCGGTGAAACCGTTTTTGATGCAGCATTGTATTTTCCTGAAACACTTTCGAGAGAAATGTACTGAAAAAGATCACGGAAACTGCACTGAAGGTACCTGAGGGGTCTGGAAGATGCGGGCCACATCAGAAAATATTACACACCTTCATATCACCAGGAACCCCTCAGGTGCGAGACTGGTTGCAAGCATCACGCGGTTGATGTCGTGGTGTTCCTGCCATGTGGCAGCTTCACGATTCCGGTGATCCATCCAGAACTTCTCGATTGTCTCCCCGAGCGGCACATACATTGTAAGATCTTCTGCAATTGTATGCAGCCTGCTCTTTTGGCCAAACACCCCGGGGTTCATCCGGATCACTTCTTCAAGTTGTTGCATGCCCTTCAGTCCGATCGAGAGCCCGAGTTCGCGGAAGGCAAGGCGATAACCGGCAGGCAGGCGCCGGTCATCACTTTCTGAAAAAGCAATGGTTCCCCGCAGGGCAGCATCCATCACCTGTTCAAGCAGGTGTTCATACCGGTATTTTCCGGTAATTATCAGCCCGGCAATCCGGGTTGCATCAGCCAGGAGTCCCCCTGTGCCGAGCGGATCCTCGGTTGTCAGGCTCATGCCCCGGCAGATCCCCGCCATATCAGTAATCATCGTACTCAGGTTGGCCTGCTGCGGGAATCCGAAATCCCGGGTTGCCGTCATCCCGAGTTCGCTGAACGTGACAAAACCATTGAGCGGATCGTGCTGGCCCATCGCCGTTACCAGCGGGCGGGAGAGGTCGATGCTCATCTTCCAGTACATCTGTTTCCGCCCCCCTGCCGGTGAAGTGCAGGTAAATCCTGCATGGGCTGCATCAGCCAGTTCGACGGCCCACAGGGTATATTGGGAATCCCCGGTCACGCGGCTGATACGATTGAGCGCATGCATCCACTTGGTGAGGTAATGGAAATACTGACCGTCCCGGTCCCATTCACGGCGCTCATCCGATGGTTCGGTAAGTCTGCGTTCCTGCAATGGTTTTCCGATTCGAAGGCCCCCCCGGGTGGGATGCAGCCTGCCTTCCTGCTCCGGAAGGCCGCTTATCCACCCTTTCCGGGGATCATCCTCACGGTGCCGTCCAAGGGTATGATGGACCTGATCGACAAGCCGCAGTGCGAGATCCCGCCATTTCGTCTCGTTCGTCCGGTTAAACAGTGCAAGATAATTGCAGACGGCAAAGGCATCGGTCCACAGGTAACGGATCGGGCGGACACCGGCCGGTTCGAGACCGGTAGCAGCAGCAAAGTCCCGCATGATCTCTTCTACAAATGCTGTGTTTGCATCGACGGTCCATCGCTCCTCCCGTCTGCATGTTAAAATGAAATGAAGCGTGCTCCTTCCTTTATCGAATCCTCAAAAAGGATCCGGCATTAGCCCACATAATCTCCTGAAACACATTAAGGATTTCGCTCCATCGAATCCGAAAAGAACGATCCGAAGAATTACCGGGCTCCTCCGTTCAGTCACCCTCACATCCTTTTAAACCACCGGTGCCCACCTTTATCATAATGTGCGGGATAGCAGGGCAGTACCTGTCTTGACGGGAACATACCGGATAAAAGACTTCTCTCGGTTATGTCCGAACGGCTCACCCACCGGGGACCGGACGGGGAAGGCACCCATATCACGGGTCCGGTAGCGCTTGCCCACCGCAGGCTCGCGATCATCGATCTCTCGGAAGATGGTTTACAGCCGATGACCAGCGAGGATGGCACACTCTGGCTGGTCTTCAATGGCGAGATCTACAATTTCGTCGAGCTCCGCGAGGAGCTGATCGAAAAAGGCCACCGGTTCCATTCAAAATCCGACACTGAAGTGATCCTCCATGCCTACGAGGAATGGGGGCATGAATGCCTCACCCGGTTCAATGGCATGTGGGCATTTGCACTCTGGGATGGGAAACGGCAGGAACTGTTCTGTGCCCGGGACCGTTTCGGGATCAAACCGTTCTATTACGCTCAGACCGGGGATTCATTCCTGTTCGCTTCAGAGATCAAGGCACTGCTCGCTCACCCGGCAGTCGGCAAAAAACCAGACGATGCCACGCTGGGCACGTATCTGGCATGGGGGGTACACGACCATTCCGAACGGACGATGTTTGACGGGATCCTCCAGCTGAGACCCGCTCATGCGATGGTGGTAACAAAGGAGGGGGCACAGTCACCGTTCCGGTACTGGGATGTAAAAGTCAACACGGAGATCCGCTCAACGGTCCCTGACGAAGAAGTGGCATCGAAGGCTCCGTTGCCCTGCTGCACGATGCAACCCGCATCCATCTCAGGAGCGATGTCGCTGTCGGCACCTGCCTCTCCGGGGGGATTGATTCGTCGACACTCACTGCAATCATCAACGAGCTTATCCGGGAAGAGGCTCCGGCAAGTGTCGGGGCACAACAGAAGACGTTCTCCGTGGTCTTTTCCGACAAAAGATTTGATGAGAGCCGGTATATCGACGAGATTGTTGCCGCAACCGGGGTTGATGCCCACCGGTACTGAACCGTCCCCGGAAAAACTCTGGGATGATATTGACCGGCTGGTCTACATGCAGGACGAACCGTTCGGTTCGCTCTCGATTTATGCCCAGTACTGCGTGATGCAGCTTGCCCATGAACAGGTCAAGGTCGTGCTCGACGGGCAGGGGGCTGATGAGTTCCTGGCCGGTTACCTTGCATACCAGGGCAGTTATATCGGGGGACTGTTCCGGTCATTCCATGCGTTGACCGGATTCCGGGAAATTATCGGAAGCCTCCGGCACCATCGCGGTTTTTTCCGTTCAGCAGTTGAGCAACTGTTTGTTCGCAAAGGTCGCAGGGGGCTCCTGAAGTGCACGGCACCACCTGTTGATCGGTACGGAGGCACACTTGACGAGGTGCTGCTCCGCGAACTGACCGGCACAAACCTCCCGGCACTCCTCCACTACGAGGACCGGAACTCCATGGCGTTCTCGATCGAATCCCGGGTACCTTATCTCGATGTGCGATTCGTGGAGTACGTCGCATCGCTCCCGCTCAACCAGAAGATCCGTAACGGAATTACAAAGATCGCTCTCCGGAATGCAATCAAGGGGATAATCCCGGAATCCATCCGCTGCCGGATGGACAAGATGGGGTTTGTCACACCGGAAGAGATCTGGATGAAAGAGGCGCTCCGCCCGTTTGTTCTCGAACTGGTCAGCTCGGATGAGTTCCAGCACGCCCGTACTGGGATGCCGATGCGGTTATCCGGAACTATCTGGCATTTCTTGAGGGGAAAATCTGCTTATTCCCCGGAGATCTGGCGGATCGTCTGTACCGAACTCTGGCTCAGGAAATTCTTTGACATGCCTGCCTCCGCATCCGCAGGTTCCTGATATTCGCGCCAGACGGGATCGAATCCTATAAATGGTGACTCCGGACAGATCTATGTGATACAACCCCGACAGAAAGTTTGATTCCCACTTTCTGACGGTATCAGGTGACCCATGAAATCCATCATCCTTGCCGGCGGTGTCGGGACACGACTCTGGCCACTCTCCCGCGAATATTATCCCAAGCAGTTCATCCAGCTGGACGGTCACTCACTCTTCCAGAGAACGTGTGAACGGGCAGCCCTGCTTTCAGGATCTGATGGAATTTACGTCGTGACAAACGAGATCCACCAGTATCTTGTCCGGAACCAGATCGAGGAACTGGGCTATTCCCTGCCGGATGATCATCTCCTCGCAGAACCGGCAGGAAAAAATACCCTGCCTGCCATTGCATGGGCAATGCAGCGGATCCGGGCAGATGACCCCTCGGCAACAGCGGTCGTCTTCCCCAGCGATCACCTGCTGGGCGATGCTGCCCTCGACCAGATCCGGGCAGCAGAACCGCTTGCCAGCAAATATCTGGTCACATTCGGTATCAGGCCTACGTCACCCCATACCGGGTATGGGTATATCAAACCGGGAAAACGCCTGTCGGTTGGCAACGTTGTCGAGGAATTCAAGGAAAAACCCGATGAGAAGACCGCAGAAGAGTATGTTAAGAAAGGATATCTCTGGAACAGCGGGATATTTCTCCTGTCATCGGACTGCTTTTTTGAGGAACTGGAAAAGTACCGCCCGGATATCTCCGCTGCATTCTCTCCCGGTATCAATCCCCGATTATGCGAGCCTTGCATCGATTTCGATCGATTACGGGCTGCTGGAGCATTCACAGCGGGTTGCTGTTGTCCCGCTTGACGCACCATGGAGCGATCTCGGGACATTCAAGGCACTCTACGATATCGAACACCACGATGCAGAGGGCAATGTCGGGAAGGCAGAGTATCTCTCGGCCAAAAACAATTTTGTGCATGCTTCGGGAAAGCATGTCGGGCTCATCGGTGTGCATGATCTGATGGTTGTGGATACTGCCGATGCACTCCTTATCTGCGACAACAGGCACACCGAACAGGTGAAAGATCTGGTCAACCGGTATAACAAGGCAGAGATCCCGATGACCCAGTTCCACCGGCAGGTGCACCGCCCCTGGGGTTCGTATACGGTGCTCGAAGAGTCCGCGAGTCTACAAGATCAAGCGGGTCACGGTAAGACCCGGCCAGAAACTCTCCCTCCAGCTCCACCATCACCGGAGCGAGCACTGGGTGGTGGTAAGCGGGACAGCAGAGGTCGAGCTCAATGGCGAGACCCGGTTACTCCGGCAAGGGAGAGAGCACCTTTGTCCGCAGCGGGATGCGGCACCGGCTGAAAAATCCCGGTGTCATCCCGCTTGAGGTAATCGAAGTGCAGCTGGGCGAGTATCTTGAAGAGGACGATATTGTCCGGTTCGATGACGATTACGGCCGGGATTAATTTTCAGGAAACTCGTCAGACTTTTTCAGGAATTCCCGACGATTGAGAAATTCCGACGTTTTTTCAGATACTTTCCCTGTGAATAGTAATTTCTCAAACAGTAGTGGAAATAACCCCAAAAAATAGTATTTTGAGTTATAAACCGTATAATGCTATACGCAAGAGCGGATTTTCCTATCGGGAAAGAAACGAAAAATCCGGGTTATTTTTTCGTTCCGTGATATTTTGTCATGAACTGGCGATTGGCCCGGTCCTCTGCAGACACCAGACATTCGTTCCCGCTGCCGATAAGATCGGCTCTGCCGGCAGCCCTGAGCCCATCGATCACCAATCCCTTGTTGCGGGGATCGCGATACTGCATCAGCGCCCGCTGAATCTTCTTTTCCTGCCCTTTGGGCACATGCACCGGTTCGAGGGTGAACGGGTTGAGCCCGGTATAGTACATGCAGGTCGAGACACTCATCGGTGTCGGGGTAAAGTCCTGCACCTGTTCGGTGTAGAGCTGGTTATCACGGATGTAGAGGGCAAGCTCAACCATATCTGTCACTGTGCAGCCGGGATGTCCTGACATGAAGTAGGGCAGGAGATACTGCCGCTCTTTTTTCCTTTCTGGAGCGTTTCGAACTGTTCACGGAACCGGTCAAAGACTGCCCGGTCCGGTTTGTTCATGATGCCGGTCACCTTCTTTGCAATATGTTCCGGTGCAACCTTGAGATGCCCGGAGACGTGATGATCACAGATCGTGCGGAGATATCCTGCATCATCGGCAAGGGCAAGATCATAGCGGATACCGGATCCGATAAAGACCTTCTTCACTCCCGGAATTTCCCGGAGTTTTTCCAGCAGATCGCACTGTTCCTCGTGACTCGTCTTGAGGGTTTTACAGGCAGGAGCTGCAGTGCTTGTTCCGACAGGCACCGTAGGTTTCCCACTGGTCGCACGAGAGCCCGTACATATTCGCTGTCGGGCCGCCAACATCCTGGACAATGCCTTTGAACTCCGGCATCTTCGTCATCCGGGTTACTTCACGGATGATCGAAGCGGCTGCTCCGGCTCTGGATGATCCGGCCCTGGTGATGGGTGAGGGCACAGAACGAACAGGCACCAAAACAGCCCCGGTGACTGGTTACCGAGAACTGGACTGGTTCAAGAGCGGGGATCGGGGATTTGTACGAGGGGTGTGCCCAACGGGAGAACGGGAGATCGTAGATATGGTCGAGTTCTTCAGTGCGTGAGCGGGAGTGCCGGGGGATTCTGGATGACAACGGTCTTTGGGTGCGGCTGGGCAACGGGTTTGCCCCGCACCGGATCCTGCTCGTGATAGTGGAGGGCAAATGCACGGGCATACGCGGTTTTGTCCTGTGAGACTTCAGAAAACCCGGGGAGTTCAACAATTCCTTCAGGACGCTTATTGCGCCATTCTGCGATCTCCATCGCGTACGCAGTTCCCCGGATATCCCGCAGGGATGCAACGGGTTCTCCGGCAGCAAGCCGCCGGGCAATTTCTACTACCTGTCGCTCGCCCATACCAAAGACAAGAAGATCGGCCGGGGCATCGGCAAGGAGCGACTGGCGAACGCGGTCCTGCCAGTAATCATAGTGGGCGAACCTGCGGAGGCTTGCTTCGATACCCCCGATGACAATCGGTGTGTCCGGGAAAAGGCTCGTGCACCTTGTTGGTGTAGACAATCGTGGCACGGTCCGGCCGTTTCGGGATCCCACCCGGGGAATAGACATCATCACTCCGCCGTTTCAGGTTCGGGAGTGAAATTGTTCACCATCGAGTCAACATTTCCCGACGAGATGCCAAAGAAAAGCCGGGGTTTTCCCAGCGCAGTAAAATCCGTGTCAGTCTTCCAGTCGGCTGTGCAATGACTCCCGACCGAAAACCCGGCATCCCAGAGAGACCCTGCCGATCAGGGCTGTGCCAAAGGAGGGATGATCCACATAGGCATCCCCGGTGATAAGGATGATATCGAACTGGCGGATACCCAGTTTTTCCCCTTCCTTAAGGGACATGGGGAGAAACGGTGGTTGCCGGATCATAGTGAAAACAACGGATACTGGGTGTTCATATAAAGAGGGAATATTACGGTCATTGGGGTGGGCGACGGGTCAGGTCCCGGATGATCTCAGCAAGTCCTCCCGGGAGCTCATTCGTATCTTCCTTCTTTTCCTGGGCAGTGCGTTTCTTCTTTCTTTTCTGAATGGTTTCTCAAAATCCATGAGCTTCGGCTGTCCCCACGCTCCCCGAGCACCGGAAGGTGGAGCTGGGTCTTCTCATCGAATTCCCGTCGTGCGGTGAGACCGGTGAACTCCATGATGACTGCTTCGACGATGAGGTAGGTTATGGCTTTTTCCCGGAGACAGCCGGTGAGGGCATGACCTGACCGGCCGACCGAGGCATGATAATGGATATGCGGGCCACCCTTCACCGGGGTAGATGGTGCCGATTCCAAATACCTCCCAGCCGCCTTCGAACATGACAAAATGGGGAACAGGAGGTATTACCGGCTCTTCCGGACCGGTCACCATCCTCCCGTTCATCAGGGCCCCAAGGAAGGTTATCGAGCCGGCCTGGATACCTTTGTCAATGATGAACTGACGCAGCGAGACGAGCATGTCCTCGCCGTCATCAATCCTCACGACAAAGACCCTGCCGAGCTGACCTTCCGTATATTGCATATGATCAGATTCCTTTTTTGGTATTCATATGGTTTGTGCGGGTTTATATCTTATATGACCGTCACCGGACCAGGTTGCCATCTGTCCCGACTGAAGCGATGATGCTTATAAAAAAACGAGATTGAGTTATCTTCCTCCGGCACCACCGCCGCCAAACCCTCCGCCACCGCCAAACCCTCCGCCACCAAAGCCGCCTCCGCCTGAACTGCCATGACTTGGAGGGGAGAAGTGCATGAGCGGGATAAAGGCATGAGTTCATCCCCATGACGCCAATCGGTACACCGGTATCCGCGATGCTGATATTGAGCGTTTTCATGGCATTCTCCACTTTGTCACCGACACCGAGCGCTGTACCGTAGACCAGCCATTCGCCCCACATGGAGAGATCTGCGGGAGCATACTTCTGGATCATCGCCATGTCCGAGAGGAAATGGGTGAATGCATCCCATTCCAGTTTCTCCTTGTACCGGTCATCCTTCCAGTGACCGAAGAGGGTGGAGGGGGCAGCAAAGGCGATTGCAACCTGGATAACTACAATAAACCACAGGGCAACACGCAGGGAAGAGGATATAGGACTGCATGGGCATGACAAAGCAAGGATGAGGGAGATCGCAAACAGGACAACGGATACGAACGCGAACGGTAGGATATGTTCCCTTCCATCCACAATGTACTGGTTTGAGAGCGAGGTATCCACCCTGCTGGTAACATCAGTAAGCGAACGCTGGTATTTCAATGCTTTCTCTTCTGCGCTGATCATAGTTTTGGCACGTTTCGCAAGTGCTACAATCGAATCGGTGTCAAGCACACCATTTTCTGACACCAGCCCGATAAAGTTGAGCACCCGCAACTCATAGGGATCGGTGGTCGCCGCTGAGAGCACCGGATCTCGATGCCTTTTCCTTCACCTTTTTCGGTGATGGAAATGATCTTTCGCCGGTGAAGATCGAGCAGGGTGGCATAATAACCGTTTTCATCGAAATCAAGGGCATCGCCTTTAAAGAGCAGGTTCACCTGCCAGGGTTTGAGCGCTGTTGACGGGAGGGTGCTCAGGTACGCAGGAACCGTGAATTCCTTTTCCCTGCCATACCGGTTGTAGATCACTATCAGGAGCAGCGGAACCAGGATTACCGCAACCTTTGCAACCAGGTTCAGGAGTATCGACAGGAAATAGGGAAGATTATACCAGAAACTCGCGGAGGATGCCTTGCCCTGGATATCCCCGGTTTCAGTACGGAACCCCGGGATGCTGGAAAATCCTTGTGCGTTTCCCACCATTTCAACGGCAATGATCTCATTTTCTGCGGCACTACCCGTTATAATATAACTGGTCCCGGATTTTTGCGTTTTCAGAGACGGTGGATAGACATATACCTGGTCGATATCTCCTGCAGGCACCGTTATCGTGATCGACCGGTACGGGATATGCTATTCCCCGGCCAGTTTCAGGTTGAGGTGCGTCGAAACCGCATCGTATTCGATGGGCGGATAAAGAGTGTACGTGTAATCAACGGAGTATTTCCCGGCAGAATAGTAGTCTGGATTGAATATCCCCACTTCATCGGATAGTGCAAGGGATTCGAATTCTGGACTTCGATTCGCTGGCACCTGCACCACCGGTGAGCTGACACCGCTCCAAGGTCATCCTTTACATACCCGATTGTCCCCTCAGGAGGGACCATCGAAACGAACCGTACGGAGGGTATGAAAGGTTTGCTGTTAAAGACAAGCGGGGCTTCCCACAGGCGATAGAGCATGCGGTACTGGCCGCTGCCCGAGACATCATAGGTGTAGTGTTCCTGGAGGGTCCCGTCTTCTGCAGGATCGCCTCATAGGAATCAACAGCTAGATCCCCGTCAAAAAGGGTGGGGATCGCGGTGACTGACGAGAAGCGCGATGAGACCGAGGACCAACCCTCCAATGACAAGTCCAGTCAGTCTGACTTTCTCACTCACGCAATTACCTCTTTAGAACTCGATCTTCGGGGGAGTCTTGATCGCTTCTTCGAACTGGAGGTACTCGAGTTTGATGAGACCCATCAGTTTCGCAACGAAATTCGAGGGAATCGTATCCATCATGGTGTTGAATTCCTGCGAGATGTTGTTGAAGGTATACCGCTGGCGGGCGATCTCATCTTCGAGTCCTTTGATCGAGTCCATCATGCTCATGACGGTGCCGGAGGTCTTGAGGTCGGGATAGTTCTCCGCAACGGCAAGCAGCCGCCCGAAGATAGAACGGGATTCTGCCTCGACCTTGTTCAGGTCCCCGGGGCATGCTGTTGCAACGCTTGCCCGCATGGCAGTGACTTTCTCAAGGGTCTCTTTCTCAAACTTTGCGTAGCTCTTGACCGAGCCGAGGAGCTGCTCGATCATGTCGAGCCGCTTTTTCATGGCAACCCGGATCTGGCCGAGGGTTGCTTCCGAGGAGTTCTTCAGGCTGACAAAGCGGTTGTAGATGCCAATCACCCAGAGGATCAGTCCTACGATAACAAGGGCGATAACACCCAGAATAATCCATCATTCAATCATTGTTACTCAGAATAATGATGATCGTTCTGAAGATAAGATCATGGGGAAATGATGATAAAAACACAAAAAACCACTGGAAAAAAGGGATGATATACCTTATGAGAGAGCGAGATACCCCACAACGCGGAGTTTGCCGCCTTCAAGGTAATGGAGCACTACCCGGGCACCGGGCGGATATACCAGTGCTTTTTCCATGGTTAGCGTGAGAGTCGGCATCCTCCAGTCCCCTTCCACGGTTATTTTTTCAAGCCGGGTGGGGAGGAACTGCATCCAGTGGCCGGCATACAGCACCATGCCTTCCTTGAGCGGGGCCGGCCAGTATTTCACGAGCTGGGCTTTTCCGGAAACCGTGGTTGCGAATTTTACTGCGGGATCGTTGGTCAGGACAAAACCGCGGTCGAGATCTTCGGATTCGATATTCTTCAGGGCAAGACCGACCCGATCACCGGTAATGGCAGTCTCGGCATCATCGTCGTGTTTCTGGATAGAACGGATCTGGGCGGTTTTTTCTGTCGGAAGGACTTTCAGGGTGTCGTGCTTTTTTATCATTCCCTGGGCAACAGACCCGAGGACAACAACCCCGACCCCTTTCACATTGAAATGGGCAGTCGACCGGTACGATACCTTTTCCTGCGGCTTCGTGGGCTTTCTGGTGGGCGGTCTGTTTTACGGATATCTCGAGCATCTTCTCGCGCAGGCCGACCATATCCTCTTCAATGACCTCGTAATGTTCGAGAACCGTGCCTTTGATGAGCGGGGCGATCTGGTCCGGTGGAGATATAGTTCTTGAGAATGAGATACCCGGCAGATTTCCCGGCACACTGGAGCATCAGCACGCATTCACCAAATGTGGCATTGATCTCATCACGACAAGGACTATCCGGTCCGACATGGAGACCGTATAAAACAGCGAGGAGAGTTTCTCCGGGTACCGGGTCGGTTCAATGAAGGTGACCGTTGCATCACCTTTTTTCAGGTTATAGAAGGTGATATCGCTTGCCGTGCCCTTCTTTCCCAGATCTTTGGCATAATCGGGAGGGGCAAGGATTGCGACGGTGAGATTGGACATAGTCTGAATATTATTGCGATGCTGGCTATTAGGATTTTGGGTCAGCAAGCAGAATCAGGGCCTGGGGAACACAAAAACTAATTACTGCTCCGGACGAGAGTTGTGAGAGCAAATGAAGAGCGGCATCAAAATCTTAAGTCTTATCGGGATTGCTCTTTTTATTATCATTCTTTCCCGGATCGATCTTGGCGCCCTTGTTGAATATCCTCTCGCATACCAATATGGTTCTTCTGATCCTTGCCCTGTTGGTAAACTGTGTCGCAATCATGCTGAAATCCCTGAAATGGAAGATCATCGTAAACTCTGTTAAGCCTGATTTTTCCCTTGCGGAGAGCTTAAGGCATTCTTTGTTGGTTTTTCTTTCTCAACGATCACACCGGCAAAACTTGGGGATTTCGTAAAAGTACTGTATATTACAACGAGACCGGTGCGGCTCTGGGCAAATGCATTTCAACCGTGGTTATTGACCGGCCTTGATCGATATCATCCTGCTCTTTTCCCTGGCAGGTCGGGATTTTTGGGTTCTCGCTTCTCTACCATATCGAGATCCTCTCGATCAGCACAATGGTCCTGATCATTGCAGGGATTGTCGCAGGTCTGTATATTGTGCTCCACCGGCCACTCCTGTCAGCCCTTCTCAGACCGTTCTTCAATATTTTTGTGCCAAAACACCTGAAGAGCAGGGTGACCTTCTACTATGATGATTTCTTCACCGGTTTGTTCACGTTCTATTATGACCGGGCACGGTTCTTTTCCAGTATAGGGATCGGGATCATATCATGGATTCCTCCATTTCTCTACGGGTATTTGCTGGCACTATCGATTGGCATCGATACCGGCGTACTCTTCTTCGTGCTGGTGATTCCGGTACTCAGCCTGCTCGACTTGCTCCCCATCAGTATATCAGGTATTGGCACCCGCGATGTGGCGCTGATATTCCTTTTCGGTCTTAAAGGCATATCACCTGAACAGGCAGTTGCATTTTCGCTGCTCTACCTGTTCATGAGTTACTGGCTTATCGCATTGATTGGGGCCGGGGTCTATTTCCGGTACCCTGTCACAATTCCTGAAGATCTGAATTAATACCCAGTCCGGTTTTCTTGCAATGATTCCGACGGTATAGGCATAGAATTGTTTATACGGAAACACATTCTCGATACGACCGATCTTTTTCCGCAAGCCTCTGCAGATGATTTCACGATCATTGGTTGCGAGTGGGGGTAGTGCCTGAAGACCAAAGGTCTTTTCAATCTCGAGCCCTGCCTTTCGGACCGCTGTTTTCAGTCGTTTCGGGGAGTAGTCCTCCTCATACCCGAACTCGAAATTTTTCATCATGACCGCAACCAATTTTCCTGTTTTATACCAGAGGCAGAGGGTATTGGGAACGATAATGATAACCCTGCCAGTAGGTTTGGTCACTCGGGCCATCTCTGTATTGCAGCGACATTGTCCGGATCCTTAAAATGCTCGATGACACCTGAGTTATAGACGAGATCAAAGGTATTATCCTTGAAAGGGATCTCAAAAATACTTCCGAGGACCGGGTTTTTACAGTTGCTCCGGGCAAGGTTCAGGGCAGCCTGCGAGATATCGAGACCAACGGTATTATGCCTCGTTGAGAAGCGGGAGAGGGTTTGACCGGTCCCGCAACCGGCTTCAAGAACGGTGGAGCCTTCGGGACTCCATTTCAATCCCCTGCATGAAATCGAGGTACTTAAGGCTGTAATCACTCGCAATCAGGTTCTTTGTCCAGACCTTTTCCCAAACCTCTTCGACCATTTGCGCTCTCTCACTCGGATAATAAACATGTTATCAGGGATGCTATATCCCCTTTAGTATCTTTTAACAGATCCGGATGCCTGATCAAGTGATGGGGCTTTTATGTCTCTGCACGTCTAAAACTTGTACAGGACTCCCATGATATCCATTATCTTTCCTCTGTATAACGAGCGGGATAATGTCATCCATTACAATACCGATCTCTTTCCGATAATTGATGATATTGCAAAAAAAACCGGTGAAATATTCGAATTTATTTTTATTGACGATGGCAGCCAGGACGACACTGTTGAAAAGATCAGGGAGATTGCTCACAGTCGGACGGATGTCAAAGTCCTCGTACACCAGAGAAACAGCGGGATGGGAACCGCGATAAAGACAGGGCTCGATTCGAGCCGCAGCGACCTTATCATAACAATGGATGCGGACCTGACCTTCCGTGCCGGTTCGATGTCTTGAAACTCATTGAGAAATACCGGGAGACCGATGCGGACTGCATATCAGGTTCACCCTATCTCGAGAAGGGGCTCATGGAGGAGGTGACACCTCTCCGGCTGTTGATGAGCAAATCGGTGAATTTCCTCTATCGAATGCTCCTTGGGGCAAAATTACCTGTGTGAGTCCAATATTCCGCTTATACCGGCGTAGTGTGCTCACCAGGATGAACATCTCGAGCAGGAATTTTGAGATAAATGCTGAGATCATTTCGAAGCTCCTGATAGACGGAAAAAAAGTGGTGGAGATCCCCGTTCCCCTCCTGAAACGGAAATATGGGGAATCAAAGATTAATGTAAAAAAGGAGGTAAAAAATTATATCCTGCTTCTTTACAAGATTTTTAAAACAAAATATCTCCACTATGAGTGGAAATAATTCCTATTTTTCTGTATATTAAGAGACAAAAACCGGACCTGTTACACATTACCTATATCTGGCACCGGTAAATACCATGTAATATGTTTGCGATCATTCTTGGCACCCGACCTGAAATCATCAAGATGTCGCCAATCATCCGTTCGTGCCAGAAGAAGAGGGATGGAGTTCTTTGTCCTCCACACTGGCCAGCACTACTCCTATGATATGGACAGGGTATTTTTTGAAGAACTTGGCCTTCCCACACCGGACTTTAACCTCGATATAGGGTCAAAAAGCCATGCAGAGCAGACGGGGCTCATCATGACCGGGATCGAAAAAATCCTCCAGAAAGAGAGACCGGAAGTAGTGCTCGTGCAGGGAGACACCAATACCGTTCTTGCAGGAACCCTTGCAGCATCCAAATGTTACGTGCGCGGGAAACGTTCATTACCGGTAGAAGTGGGACATGTTGAAGCAGGATTGCGCAGCTTTGATCGGACCATGCCGGAAGAAGTAAACCGTGTCGTTGCAGACCACTTGTCAGACTACCTCTTTGCACCAACTGATGTTGCCAAGAAAAATCTCCTGAATGAGGGTATTTCTGATGAGAAGATTTCTGTGACCGGTAATACTATAGTTGATGCAGTTCTTGAAAATCTGACACTCTCAAGAGACAAATCCGATGTGATCCGTGGACTCGGGCTTGTTGCTGATGGCTATTTGCTTGTTACACTCCACCGTCAGGAAAATGTTGACAACAAAAAAAGATTCAAAGGAATTCTTGAAGGACTTACCCGGGTTCACGAGTCTTTCCGGATTACCACTTTTATTTCCGGTTCACCCACGCACTGAAAAAATGATCAAATCCTTCGACTTAAAACTGAAGGGATTCCAGATGATTAAACCGCGGGGTTTTCTGGAATTTATTCAGCTGAATCGAATGCCCGGCTCGCTCTGACCGATTCCGGAGGGGTTCAGGAAGAGACCTGCATTCTCAATGTACCCTGTGTTACAATACGGGATTCCACTGAACGTCCCGAAACAGTCGATGTGGGAGCAAATGTTATCGCTGGGGTTGATCCCCAGGACATTGTTAATGCAGCAGAAATGATGCTGGATAAACCGCGTTCATGGAAAAATCCATTCGGTGACGGGAAAGCGGGTGACCGAATAGTAAGTATTCTGGATCCACAATAAAAATCAGAAAATCGATATACAATTTTCCAATTGACTGCGATCGCGTGGAGATTGATTCCTTCATGATGCTTTTTCCGACTTCGTAATCGTAAAGTGATATTGAAAAATTAATTCCCCGATAGTATTGTTCTGATTTTTTTCACGATCCCTTCAGGGGCGGATAATGGTTCACTAACAGCAGGAGGGTCAGGTATTGAAGACGTGAAGAACAACAATGTCAGATACCAGTCAGCGGAACCCACAGGGTTTGTATAATTAAGATTGACATAATATTTTCCGAACATAAGGGGAAATTCGACATACGCAAAGATCTGGGTGACGTAGAATAAAAAAAATTTTACCAGATCGTCAGCAACAAACAGAGCAAGGAGGGGGGTGAACCATACAATATACTGAGGGGCTGTGAAATTTCGTGAAAAAAACGAGCGAGAATATTGCACATAACAGTAATTTTAAGAGTGTTTGGATCCCTCTCTTCACTGATATAGGAGACATACAGCAGAAAGAGGAGTGCCACAGCCATTCCCCCATACATGAACAGGGATACCAGACCTGATGAAATACCCAAGTGAAGTACCTCATTGAGGTTTGCATATAGCGTGTATGTGGCTGTGTTTGCGTATATTCCGACACTTCCTCCTGTTGTAAAAATGTAGGACTGGATTGCATTCGGGTTAATAATTGCAAGGGGAAGTAACAAAACGGCACACAATATGAGGAGAATTTTTCCTGCGGACAGGATCTCTGCTTTAAGAGAATTGGTTTTCGCATTATATAAGACAATGAATGGCATCGCAACGATCGGGAATATTTTTGCAAAAAAGCCTAGTGAGGTGGATATATATCCTCTCGTATTCATGTCATAAACCGTAAAAAGGACTGCCAGCATCATGAGACAGGTTGGAAAAGCATCATATTTCGTTAGGTCCAAAAATATGTGGTCGAAAACGCAGTCGCATCAATCAGGCCAGCAAAAAATGCAGTCTTTTCGTTCCATAACCTGAGCGCGATAAAATAAATACAAAGAATTGTGACAATGTCGCAAAACACCATAAGCAACTGAAATGTGTAAACAAAAGCCATAGCATTCTGGATTATAAGTGCCGGGATGAGGGCTATTATTATGGGGATAAAAATCAGAATTGGGTAATCAAAGTTATAATTAACATAGGGCGGCTCGACCTTGGACCAACTTGATAGCATGCTCAAAATAAAACCCGATATCGAAAGAATCAATAAAGGATTGAAATATCGACGTTGTTCCAAATATGACAATGAATTTAGTCAAGATGGAGACAAGTATTAAAATCAGCAGATGGTGCTTTACCATGCGAAGATCGGCATTTCCGAACTCAACATTTAGAAAACTCAATGGGGTCTTAACCTGTTTGGCTCTTGTTTCTGATTGTCCAGCGTCAATTTTACTTTTTTTCCCCATATCCACTCTCCCTGTTATGTATTGATGTATAATGCCTGTTTGTATCTATTCGGGAAATATCCTTGGGGTTTAACTTCTGCAGGAAAACCAGTTAGAGGGAGAGTGATATTAGCGCCGTCCCCAAGTGAAACCGACGGTTGATTAGAAAATTCCAGCTAAAACCGAGAAGGATCCCGATGAAATCCGACACGTAAATATTCATCCCAAGGAATTGGTTGAGGAGGATTGCAACACCGTAGTTGATGATTGCTCCACCAGCGGAGATACCGTGCAGAATGAGCCAGAGCCGCTGCCAGATGCTGGTGACTGTTCTCTGTGGTGACGACTTTAAACGTCCAGACATCGTTCCAGAGGAAGTTATTCAGGATCGCAACTACAATGGCGAAAAAAAGTGCAATATAACCGGTAAATTCCTCATGAGCAGGAATTTAAGATCCCCAGATTCACAACAATTCCTGAGATCCCCACAATCCCGAACTTGAAGACCTTTTTCCATTCCCTCCATGCCGCACTCTGGTGATGGGTAAATGAAAAGAGCGTGATATCGACCACCTGCTGGGCATATTCGATAATGGTTTTGAGTTTCAGTTTGCTCGAACCGATTTCCCGGTCCACGAATTCAAAGGGGATCTCCTTATCCTTTTCCCAGGTTCCCTTCCCAAGCACTTCGAGGAGGATTTTATACCCCCGGGGTTTTAAGGTGGCATTTGCTACTACACTTTTCCTGATCGCAAAAAAACCGCTTACCGGATCTGATACATCGGGGAAGAGCAGACCGCCCTAAAAATGTTGCTCCGAGGGATATTACCCGGCGTTTGAGCGGCCATTTTTTTATCCCTCCCCCATCCATGTACCTGCTTCCGATGACAATATCGTTTCCTCCCAGAATCTCATGATACATCGAAGGGATCAGAGCCGGGGGATGGGAAAGATCGGCATCAATTACTACAAGTATATCCGATGAAGCGTGAACAAATCCATCAGCCACGGATTGTGAGAGCCCGTGATCCGCCAGACGAACAAGAATATTTACATTTGGTTTTGCTTTTTTAATTTCATTAACAATTGAGATCGTCCCGTCAGGAGAGTTATCATCAACAACTAGGATCTCCCCATTGAGATTATTCCGCTTGAAAACCGCATCCACTTCGGTGATGATATTCCGGATATTTGCCTCTTCTTTATAGGTGGGGATGATTACCGTAAGGTCGTACATGAGGATTCACAAGACTGGATACTATGCTGAAACAAAGAGATAGATACCGGTGTTCTGCCCGAGAGGTTTTGTGTGATCATTTAACCATGCAACTGCATCTCCATCAGGATTTGCAGCACTGATATCTCCGGTCACGATGAAGTATGCGGAGTTATTTCCTTTACCTGCATTAATCGCTTCAAGATCTTTTGCAGTATATGCACCAAACTGGAACGTCTGGTCTGATGCATTTGAATAATAATAATTGAGCGGTTGGGAGATATATCCCGGTATCACAACGATAAGATCTCCAGGCTGAGTCATCTGCTGAACCTGGCCGGAAAAACCTCTCCAGTCCTCTTTTGAGTACCCTGAATAATAATTCACAAGGGTAGGGACACTGACGATAACAAGGAGTGCGATAAAGCCATAGACAACCCTCCGGTCGCTGATAAGACCGTAAAACATCTTATACGAGACCGCTATACCAATGAAAAAGACAGTATTAAAGAAGATCAGGTATCGGGGAACCATTGGCATTTTGAAAGAGAGAATGAAGCTGATGACAAACGTAAGAACAGTGAGTGTCACTAAAAAGATTCCTTTGTTTTTATCGAGAAGAAATGCCTGGATGATTCCGATTATAAAGAGGAGGATAAACAGGAACATCGAGATGTCAGAAAAGCCTGATAACTGCCTGAATGTTTCACTGATGACGCCCAGCCCCTGGATACCGAAGGCTGGTGCCGAAGATGTCCGGGATGAAAAAGCTCGGATCGCAAGAAGGATGAGGGGAAAACAGAGGATAACAAACACAACAATTGATACTACAATCATTTTGATATTCTGTATATTTTTTTGGATGTTTGCTAAGCTGCATCAGAATTGCATAGAGGATGAGTGAGGCAATAATAACAAATGCATAGAAGTGTGACCAGAACGCCAGTGCGGAGAGTATGCCAAATAGTGACCAGTTTTTCAGGTCGTTTGTTTTCAGGGCTTTGAAGTAAAAGACCATTGCAAATGCAATAAAAAAGAGCATCATCGAATATGCCCGGGCTTCCTGTGAATAGAAGATCAGGAATGGTGAGAATGCAAACGCTGCCGAGGCAATGATCCCGACATTCCGATCCATGAATTCCTTTCCGGCAAAATAGATCAGTGGGATGGTCAGGACCCCGAGGAGTGCGGGAACAAACCTGAGTACAACTTCGTTATTCCCTATCAAAAGCATGAGATGTTCAATCCAGTAGAAAAGAGGGGGATTGAACTCACCTCCAGCTGTTGCCTGCCAGATACCGGAAAATGACATGACAGCAAACGTATTCGTCGAGGCTTCATCAAGCCAGAGAGAATTGAACCCGAGGTTGTAAAACCGGAGGAGAAAACCAAGTAAGGTTAAAATGATAAGCGACTGGGCATACCGACTGTGAATTATAACAGATTTGATATTTTCAAAAGTAATATCCCGAAACGACTGGATCGGGGAGATGTAATCCCCATCAAGATTACATTCGGTATCTACTCCCGATTTTTTTTCTTTTACCCGATCCTCGCGTTTTTTCGCCATTGGTATCAACTACTATTTCGTAAATATTCGGATATAGTTTGTTGCATTCCCATTCTATTCAGAGAACGTTTCATCCACAACAACCTATGGTAATTTGCAAAACCTTAACCGGTTTTTGGATGATTCATATCTCTATATCACCAATGAGAGGGGAGTTGATTGATTTTAGTAACTCTGTGGTACTCGATACGACCTTTGACGATTCTTCAAGCATCAGGTTTACCCGCTCGTTCATACCAGCCCTGCGAAAATCCGTGCGAACCGCGATCACCGGTATGTTGTGTGCATACGCATACCCCATCTCCCATGCAGTGCCGGAATCTGCATCTGCACCATCGATAACGGCAACAACAATATCAGCATTGTCGAGATCACTTTTATTTTTAGAGAAGATCCGTGCCTGTTCTGTTTTCAATCTCGTATCTGTATCATCACCCGCTTCCTGGGGGAGAAAGACGTCAAACAGGTGTTGCTTCAGAAGATCCGCTAACATTGCATTATAAGAGCGTTCAGCTTCTGAAAAAAGAGGTGCGGCAAGATATATCCGGTACTTTGCAAATGTTGCCACGTCAATTGCACAGATATCAGGAAATCGTGCAAGAAACACCCCCCGTCCAACCCGTTTTGGCGGTTGTTGATCTTCACTTCCATAATACGTGCTGGTTACTCCGCAGGTAGGAGACGAGTTGACACCAAGGATGCAGAGAGGTGGGCCCCGTTTATCGATGATATCCTGAACCTGCTGTTCAAGCTTATCCATCAGGAGGGCAAAAGACCGGCGTGTTCAGCCGTTCAAGAAATGTCCCGGGTTCCCTGTCAGGACCAAGATACAATGTTTCCGGGCAGGGAAGAGGCACCATTTCAATACCAAAACGTTTGCAGCGTGCAATAGTGCGCTCGAACAGTACCAGATCCGAGGGTTTTGTAATACCTGTCGCCCGGAGTTCAGGTTGGAGAATGCAGGGGCTGCAGAGCACGTACATTAATACAGTGTTTGCACGCATGGATGATCAATGATACCTCTGTATGCCTACCGGGACAACAGTTGTGACCCCCGGAAGTGCACGGTCAAAAAACTTGAAAAGGCGGGTTTTCTAAAAATATTTACCAAATTATCCCTGATCCCGCGAAACACCCTCCTGCTCGATCCCACTGCTGAACAGGCACTATCTCCTGCGGACAGGTTCGTGAGATCGATCACCGTCCTCGACTGCTCCTGGGTTGTGCTGGATACGGGTGCAGTCCGTTCATGGCGAATCCGCAGGGCACTCCCATTCCTGATGGCGGCAAATCCCGTCAACTTCGGCAAACCCTGCATGCTTTCCTCAATTGAGGCACTCGCTGCAACGTTATATATTCTGGGTGAAAAAGAACGGGCTGCTGCCGTTCTCTCAAAGGTTAACTGGGGGATACGTTTCATAGAAGTGAACCAGGAGCCGCTTGATCTCTATGCTGATGCAAAGAACAGCACAGAAATTGTCGCTATCCAGTCACTCTACATAGATTAAAACGGCAGATCCGATTTTTTAAAAGTTTTTAATTTATATGTTAAGAGTCGTCTGAAAGAGGGGGTATTTTTGGAATGCAGGGTTCATTTGTCCGCATTATCATTCCCGCTGCAATGCAGAGAGATCCAATCACCCAGGCGTATATCCCCCAGATTTTTACCAGCATCTCAGCGGTCAGGGAGGGGAAGAGTGCCATCAAGATACTCAAAAAAAGGGTGATCATACCCAGAAGCACAATAACGAGGCGGGTCTTCCACTCATCAGGAAGGGAGCATCCGACGAGTATGAGAAGGATACTGTTGATAATTGCGATAAAGGCCATAATAATGATGAATGTCGGTGCAATAAGACCGGGAATCAAAATAGCAAGGATTGCGACAAGCAACGACGTGATACCGGCAAGAAAGATGGGGAATTTGTAGATGATATCATCTTTGTGTGAGTAGGAAAAGGCGATCATAACCACTCCTACAGCAAGGGCAAGGATACCAAAGAGCATAACAAGGATATCGATAAACATCGACGTCCAGAAGAAGGCATCAATTCCTGATAAAAAGATGATAACACCAATAAGTGCGATCTGCCACCACCGCACCGGGGTTTCAGAAAACGCGAGGGTGGAGATTTTCATATACATGTTCTTCTTTTTCTGATAAATTTAAATATATTCCCAAAAAAAACCTTCAATTCGCTTTTTACACTGTTTACATCAATGAAAATTTTCCTTGATAAAAAGAGCAATTGGTATTTTCCCTAATCGTATAATTATTGAAAACTGCATACTCACATAATATCGATCGGGATGCTGTTCTGCGTTTTCTAAAAAAAGTCCGTTTTCAAAATCCCAAAATTTTCCTCATTTCTTAAAAAGCCCTCAGTATTCGCTTTTATTCATGAAATATCAAAAATATAGACGAATAATTAAAAGAAAAATACATATATGATTTTCGCACCAATAGTCAATACCGAGTGGGCACCATTGGCGGAGGTTAACAATCGTCATGACAGATTTTCCGGCTGTATCGATATTATGCATTGATGATGAGCCGTTTTTTTTGGATAGTTTCAAACAAATCCTTGAACGCGAGCAGGACTTTTCAGTACAAACATGTAGCACAGGCTCAGATGCAATCGAATTTTTGAATTCCTATTATTTTGACGTTATTATCTCCGACTATGCGATTCCGGATATTGACGGCATCACCCTCTTAAAAGAGGTTCGTTCCCGTGGTTTTCCGGGGCTTTTTATTATTATTACCGGTAAACATCGCGCTCATATTGCCATTGATGCCCTCAATAACGGTGCAAACTACTATTTCCAGAAAGGTGGGGAAGCCGTTCAGGACATCCCCCAGCTCATAAAATATATCAGAAATGGTGTCGCGAAAGAACGAGTCGGATCCCCCCTCAGGAGTATGACACGAAATACCGTTCGATTGTTGAGAATCACCCGGATCTTCTCTGCCGGTTCGACCCGGATGGTACAATCACTTTTGTTAATGATGCATACTGGCATTTTATGGGAATTCCGAAGGATACCTGCATTGGGAGCAATTTCCTTTCTGTTATTCCACAGAATGAATTAAAGACCGTTGAGATGCGGTTGCATGCACTTTCGCAGGCAAAACCGGGAGTCGTTATCGAACATCCAATCATTAAGAGCAATGGCTCTATCCATCAACTCCAGTGGAATTACCGTGCGGTGTTCAATGCTGGAGGCTCTGTTGCAGAGTACCAGACTGCAGGGAGGGACATCAGTAACCTGATCCAGAATACTGTGGCTCCGAATGTTGAAGAGAAGAATACGGTACCAGCTGATCCAATTCCTTCCAAAGCATATCCATCTCCTGTCTCTTCAGAGGAATGGAAATCTCTTGCAGAGACTATCAAGACGCTTGAAAACCCGGTTTTTGCCATTGATCGCCAGGGGATAGTGATTGCCTGGAATGCTGCTATGGAGCAATTAACCGGGGTAAATGAAAAGGCAATGCTGGGAAAAGGAAACTACGAATACTCTGTTCCCTTCTATGGGGATGGCCGCCCGATGCTTATCGACTATCTCATCACCCCCAAAGACAGAATCCAGCCAGAAAAATTTCCGGCAATAAAAAAGGTTGGCGACACGTTCATTGGCGAAATGGAGCAGGTGAAAATTCGTGGAAAACCAATGTTCCTGTGGGGTAAAGGGACGGCAGTGTACGATGCGAAAGGTGAACTCATTGCTGCAATCCAGGCAATCACTATTGGTGAGCAACAGGATACCTCCGGCTCTCAGGTTAAGGAGACATTCATAGGCGGAATTTCAAGCCTTACTCTTAAAGTTGCCGGTGAGGGTATTGGAGGCGCTATTGCCGGGGCGTTCGGTTCCACAACCGGTGGATACGGCGTCTATGCAACAGATAAGCGGTTGTTTGTGATCCAGAACCCGGATCTCGATATCACAAAGTCACAGGGCATCCAGTTCGGCGCCTTTATGATGGGCGAACTATTCGGAACAGATGTCGATATCCGCCCAAAATCCATACAGGAACTGGAACAATACAAGGTTTTTGAATCAGATAAAAAAGAGATTACGTCACTTGAGCTGAAAAAACCGGTACTGCTCTCGGGGTACCTGACAGTCAATACCGGAAAAGAACCGGCATTCAGGGTGTATATTGATCATAAAAAAGCCTACCAGCATCTCGAACAGCTGATGAAAACGTTCTTTCCGGAAGTATTGCATCTGGAGTAACCTCTTTTTTTGATTGCACGTTATCAGACCCGTTATTTTCATCAACATTTCTGAGATTGTATCAGCTATCTACAGCGTTAAACAGTTTTTAATTTTTTAAATTCTCTGCGTTTTTTCCATACCCATAATCAGAGCGATACGTTCCGCATAGTTTTTTCTTTACCAGCGTCAAGTAGGATTGTATGATCAAGGTTGCCATCAACGGGTATGGTACTATCGGCAAGCGCGTTGCCGATGCGGTCGCTGCTCAGAAGGATATGAAAGTGATCGGTGTCTCAAAGACCCGCCCAAATGCTGAGGCGTTTGTTGCAAAACAGCGGGGGTATCCACTCTATATTGCCGATCTTTCCAAAAAAGCCGCCTTTGAAAAAGCCGGCCTTTCTGTTGCAGGATCGGTAGAGGATATGTGTAAAGCTGCTGACATTATCGTTGATGCAACTCCGGGAGACGTGGGAGCGACAAACAAACCACTCTACGAGAAACTGGGTAAAAAAGCACTCTGGCAAGGTGGAGAAAAGCATGAATTAGCCGGTGTCTCGTTCAACTCATCCTGCAACTACAAGGATGCAATCAGCAGGCAGTTTGTCAGAGTGGTGTCCTGTAACACAACAGGTCTCTGCCGGATTATCCATGCGATCGATAATGAATACGGTGTTGCTCACGTGCATGCGATCATGGTGCGCCGTGGTTCCGACCCCGGTGAGATCAAAAAAGGACCAATCGACGCAATTGTACTGGATCCCGTAAGTGTTCCCAGCCACCACGGTCCGGATGTCCTTTCGGTACTCCCCCATATTTCGATCACCACCATGGCGATGATTGTGCCAACGACGATGATGCATATGCATGCGATCCGGATAACTACAAAAAAGGAATTGTCAAGAGATCGCGTGATCGAACTTATCAAAAACCATCCCAGAATGGGCCTTATTAAAAATACAGCCGGGATCAGGAGCACCGCCGAACTCAAGGAGTTCGCCATGGACCTTGGTAGACCGCGATCCGATCTGTATGAGAACTGCATATTTGAAGATTCGATCTATGCAACCAAAACCGATCTCTGCTTCTTCCAGGCAATCCACCAGGAGGCAGATGTCGTGGTTGAGAATGTTGATGCAATCCGCGCGATGATGGGCGGGCAAAAGGATGCGGCAGCGTCAATAAAAACCACTAATGAGGCACTCGGGTTTACGCCGATCCAGAACAACCATTAACACCCATCATCACCCATTCTTTTCAATGGACGCGTACGAACGGGTAACCCGCAACACAGTAGAGATCGTAACAGAAGATGATCTCCGTTCGCTACTTAACAAACCCACAAAAAAGGTTTATGCCGGATACGAACCCAGTGGCGAGATCCATCTTGGCCATCTTGTCACGGTAAACAAACTGGTGGATCTCCAGGCTGCCGGATTTGAAGTCGTTGTACTGCTGGCTGATGTGCATGCTTTCTTAAACCGCAAAGGGACCATGGAAAAAGTGCAGGAACTTGCTGATTATAACCGCCGCTGTTTCGAAGGACTCGGATTAAAAAACGTCCAGTACGTACTGGGATCCGATATCCAGCTCAACCGGGACTACGAACTGCTCGTACTCCAGCTCTCACAGCAGATCACCCTCAACCGTGCAACCCGCAGCATGGACGAAGTGGGACGGCAGATGGATCATCCCACCGTTTCACAGATGATCTACCCGATCATGCAGATGGCAGATATCGCCATGCTTGGCGCAGATGCCGCTGTAGGAGGCATTGATCAGCGTAAGATCCACATGCTTGCAAGGGAGCACCTCGTCAACTTTGGCTACGCTGCACCGGTCTGCATACACACGCCAATCCTGAACGGGATTGATGGAAAGAAGATGTCCTCTTCGCAGGGAAATTACATATCGGTTGCAGACACTGAAGAAGAGATTAAAAAGAAATGCCAGAAGGCATTCTGCCCGCCGGAAATTCCGGAGAACCCGGTGCTCCAGATCTTCCAGCACCACATCTTCCCCCGCCTGCCGGAGATTACCATCAAACGCCCGGAGAAATTCGGCGGTGACCGGACATTTTCAAGTTACGTTGATCTGGAAACTGCCTATGGGAAGAGCGAAGTTCACCCGATGGATCTCAAGAAATCATGCGGCGAATCACTTATTGAGATCCTTGCGCCAGTGCGAGACTATATCCAGTGATAATACGGTAAAATTAGGATTGTGACCCCCCGTGAGTCTTGAAAAAAAAGAGGATCGATTCGATCAACTAATTGAGGAAATGGGCATTCGTATCAAGGATGCTAACCAGTTCAAAGTACGGGAGGATGTCTTTGACGAAGTCACCCTTCTTGCACTTTACAAACTTGTGCATAAAAAATGGTTATCGGTAATTGGTGGTTCGATCAGCACCGGTAAAGAAGCCAATGTATTCTATGGTGAACGGGACGGGGCGCCGATCGCCATCAAGATATACCGGATCCGTACAGCAAATTTTACCACAATGAGTTCCTATGTCACAGGTGACCGCAGGTTTTCTCATGTAAAAAAGGCCAAAAAAGATCTCATCTTTGCCTGGACAAGAAAAGAATTTTCCAACCTGGTACGGGCACGGGATGCGGGTATTGCCGTTCCTGAACCGCTTGTCTGGGACAGGAATATCCTGATCATGTCTTTTATCGGGGAGGGTGAGGTTGCATTCCCGCAACTGCGAAATGTGATTATGGAAGATCCTGCTGCAATCTATGAAAATATCACCAGCACTATCGATATTCTCTATAACAAAGCAGAGCTGGTGCATGCAGATCTCAGTGAGTTCAATATTTTATATGGTGACCAACCCTATTTCATTGATATGGGACAGTCCGTCACCCGCGATCATCCCCGTGCACTCCAGTTTTTGATGCGGGATATTCGCAACATCAACCGGTATTTTAAAAACCGATGCGAAATCCGAAAGGATGTTGATCTGTTCAATGCAGTTACCGGACTGAATGTTGCCGAACCATGATAACCGTTGACTGCCAATGGATGAGTGTCAAAACATTATGCAATCGAAAAATTATCAAATAAAACCCAAGGTGAAACAAACATGATGCAGGAAGTCAAAATTGCCGGTAGCAGGGTGGGTGTCCTTATTGGAAAAGGCGGCGCTACCAAGAGAGAGCTCGAGGCCAAAACCCACGCCACCATCACCATCGACAGTAAAGAAGGAATCGTAAAAGTTGAGGGAACTGAAGAGCACACAATCTCTCTCCTCCGGGCTGTCGAGATCATCAACGCCATCAACCATGGATTCTCTCCGGAACGCGCATTCGAAATGATTGAAGATGAAGATCTTCTGCTCGAAGTCATCGATCTTTCAGGAATGGCGGAAGGTCCACGACAGTTGGACAGGCTTAGGGGCCGTATCATTGGCAAAGATGGCAGGGCCCGGGAACAGATCGAAGATATGACTGATGTGGAGATCTCCGTGTTCGGAAAGACAGTCGCTATCATAGGGTATCCCGAGCAGCTCAAAACCGCCCGGGCAGCCGTTGATATGCTGATTGAAGGAGTCCCCCATGAGAATGTCTTTGCCTTCCTTGACCGGAAAAAGAAAGAAGCAAAACAGGATATGATCAGTTATTATTACTGAACGCAGGAACTGCAGAAATTCCTGATATAATATTTATGTTTTTGCTCATTTTCCACTGGAAAATAACTACGGTTAAAAGTCTCAATTTATCAAAATACCGTAAATTTATGATTTTTTCAGTGGAATTCACAGGGTTCTTAAGTAAGGGGTATTTGTCATGCTGATCCATGAACTCCCGATTCCCGCAGGGCTCAAACAGCATTACACACAGGCAGGTATTGCTGAGCTGTATCCTCCGCAGGCAGAATGTGTGGAGCGCGGCATGCTTGCAGGGAAGAACCTGCTCGTTGCCATCCCCACGGCAAGCGGAAAGACACTGATAGCCGAGATGGCGATGCACTGTCACATTGCTGCTGGTGGAAAATGCCTGTATATCGTCCCCTTAAAAGCACTCGCAAGCGAAAAATTCGATGAGTTCAGTAACAAGGGAGTCCGCGTTGGAATTTCAACAGGAGATCTTGACCGGCGTGACGATATGCTGGGCAGAAATGATATTATTGTTGCCACGAGCGAGAAGGTGGATTCGCTCCTGCGCAACAGCGCACGCTGGATTCGTGAGATCACTCTTATAGTGATCGATGAGATTCACCTCATAGATTCTGATGGGCGTGGCCCGACGGTTGAGATGGTGATCGCAAAACTGCGGCACCGTAATCCTGACATGCAGGTAATCGGACTCTCTGCAACAATCGGCAATCCAAAAACCCTTGCCGGGTGGCTTGATGCTGAACTGGTCACCAGCAACTGGCGCCCCGTCGATCTGCGTCAGGGGGTATTCTGCAACAACAGCATCCATTTTAAAGACAGGGAACGCGCAGTAAAACAGATTTCAAAAAATTTTGATGATCTCAACCTATGTCTCGATACCATAGAAGAGGGGGGACAGTGTCTTGTTTTTGTTTCATCCCGCCGGAATGCCGAGGCATTCGCAAAAAGGGCCGCCGGAGCAATAAAAAGTGAAGATCCCGCGCTCACTGCCTATGGAGAACAGCTTGGTAAAAGTGCCGAAACCGAGATGGTTAAAACACTGGCAGCATGTGTGACAAAAGGCGCTGCCTTCCATCACGCCGGACTGAGCCGTCCCGAACGTTCGATTGTGGAAGAGGGTTTCCGGAAAAGGCCTGATCAAATGCATTTCATCCACACCGACCCTGGCAGCAGGGCTCAACCTGCCTGCACGCCGGGTAATCATACGCGATTACCTGCGGTTTTCTGCTGGTGAGGGGATGCAACCCATTCCTGCCAGCGAATACCACCAGATGGCAGGCAGGGCAGGCCGGCCACTGACTTGATCCCTATGGTGAGGCAGTCCTGATCGCCAAGGATGCGGGCCAAATTGAGGAACTCTTCGATCGATATATCGATGCACCTCCAGAAAAGATACATTCCAAAATTGCCGAACCTGATGCACTCTATACCCATGTGCTCTCACTAATCGCTTCAGGTTTCACTTCCACAAGGGCAGAACTTGCCGAATTTATGGACAGGACTTTTTATGTCCATGAGCACCGGGCAGGGCCGGCTGATGAAGAAAGCGGTGGATGCCGCACTTGTCTTCCTGGTATCATCAGAAATGTTAGTCGAGGTGGGAGAGCATCTCGGCGCAACAGAATTTGGCAGTCTGGTCTCCCGGCTGTATATCGATCCCCGCAGCGCAGCGCTCATTGTCAGCGAGCTTCAGAAAAACATCAGTTATGCAGATCTCGGTGTCCTCCAGGTTATCTGCAGCACGCCGGATATGCCGAAGCTCTATGCAAGAAACTCTGACATTCCGGCTCTTGATCGCATGGCAGGCGCACATGCCGGTGAGTTATGGTTTGAACCACCACTTGATGAGGATGAGGCAGAACCCTATTACCGGGCACTCAAGACGGCGATGCTCCTTTCAGACTGGGCTGAAGAACTTCCTGATGCAAAAATTTGCGAACGATATACTGTGGGCCCCGGTGATCTCTATGGAATGGTAGAGAACGTGAACTGGCTGCTGCACGCCACCGTTGAACTGGCTAGAATGTTTGCCCCTCAGTCCACCAAATGATCAAAGAATATGAGATCTGCATGAAAAACGGGATCCGTCGTGAACTGCTCCCTCTCGTTAAACTACGGGGTATCGGGCGGGTTCGTGCCCGGCGCCTCTTTAATAATAACATTACTTCACCGGCTTCACTGGGTACAGCAGGCATTGAGAACGTAACAAAGATTCTTGGGCGGGGAATTGCCAGAACAGACTCTTTGCACAACTGGATAAATCCAGGAATGTGTTGTCAGATGAGAGGGAAGAGGCGGCTGTTCGCGGACAGTCAACACTGTCAAAATTCGGATGATCAAATGACTGGGAAAAAAGAAACTGCTGGATTAGGTTGGGTAAATAAGGAGCGTTACGACCCTGCGGCCTGTACTCAACATACTCTTGATGGTACTTCATACGATATTCGTGCGGCGATTGGCACAATTGAAGATCGTGCTGCATTTCTCCAGAACATCCGGACTATTGCAGAAAAATATGATACGCACATCATCTGTTTTAATGCCGATATGCTGGCGGGAATACGGCACGCTCATTCCGCGATTTGCCATGCAGTGCGGTCTTATAACGAAGAGACGATGGTCTCAAATACGCTTGAAATGGAGGCACTCTTATATGCTGCAGGTTCCCGCCAGTGCTCATTGGCTGCACTTTTTGGAATTCACCCTGGAGAGAATCACCTCTATGTCTGCTGTTATCCAGCGTGTGATGGTATATGGGATGCTCTCACTCCTGCGATCCATATAGTAGAAGATTCCTGGAGTTCCATAGATCCGCAAAAACAGGCATATCTTATGGATCTTTTCGGTATTACTCCGGATGAACTTGCTACAACCAGTGTAGATTCTTCCATCATCGATCTGGTACTTGAACGAATTGCCATGTTGGAAGTATACCGGTAATCATCTCAAAAAGGATTGAAATTTTCCACATCTTTCGGAAAAATGTCGTGAAAGGTAATCCACATGAAAACCGTAAATATCACCGGTATTACCTGTTTGCATGTGAAAGAATATGTGCAATTTCCGGGAGGATCAACTCCTTTGTTGCAAGTGTTACAGCAGGTGTTGAACCAGGAATGCAGAAAATTGCTTTTCCGTACATGATACCGGCAATTGCACGCGAGAGCATGGCTGATGTCCCAATTTCCTGAAGGCTTTTTATCCGGAAAAATTCTCCAAATCCATCGATTTTCTTTTCAAATAATGGTAATATTGCTTCAATAGTACAATCATCATGAGTGAGACCGGTACCACCATTGATAATGATACAATTGGTCATTTTCATAGCAGTGAATACTTCGTTTCTGATAGCTTCTACCCGGTCAGGAACAATTGCATAATGATTTACAGGGATGCCTGCTGCTGAAAGTAAGGTAGATATGGTTGCTCCACTGGAATCATTTTCCTTATTTCTTGAACTGGATACAGTGATAATCGCAGCAGAAATTTTGATGGTTTGTATGTGATTCTGGTTCATGTTTATAAATGTAAGGTGAATTAAGCATTAATAAAATTCTCAATAATCCTAAAATAATTTCATTTTTTATTGCAGGGACCACCCCTTCATTTCCAATGGAAGTTTTTGTGGGATTTACTCACATTTTAGTTCTCTGCTTTTTTAGAATTAAAAAATTCCTTTGAAATATTTCTCAAATTTTTTCAAACATTATATATACTAATAGTCAAATATATTAAAATGGCTTTTTTTGTTGTATTTTTAATAATACCCAATGGTATTTTTTAAAAAAGTTCCACACGAAGAAAAGGGGTCTCCCCCTTTCTCTCTAAAAACCCAAAATTCTTATACAAAGAAAAAACTTTGCCGGATTGTAATTTTTTTTGAAATTTGTTATTATGAAAAAGAAAAAAAATATTAAAATGCAAATCTCGATTTTCAGCCATATTTAACGTTTTAAAGGATATTTAACATTATTTCCAATGGAAGTAATAGGGTTTATAATCCAGATACACCGATCGTTTTTTAGGCTATTCGCACCAATTCTCTGCACTACAGTGTGACTATGCCCGAAACTGAAGATTCATCAACCGGATTATTTAAAAAATATCTCACCAACAACCGGATATTCAAAGATCGTGAAGTGCTCAGGCACTCTTATCGTCCTCAGATCCTCCCTCACAGAAAACCACAGATTGAAGAAGTTGCATCGATCCTCGCACCATCACTTAGAAATGAAACCCCCTCAAATATTCTGATCTATGGAAAAACAGGGACCGGCAAGACTGCATGTGTCCGGTATGTAGGAACAGAGCTGGAGAAAGCAAGCAGTAAAATGGGACCAATCTGCCGCCTCGTCCACCTGAACTGTGAAGTTATCGACACTCAGTACCGGGTGCTTGCCCAGATCGCCAAGAGTCTTGATGTATCTGAAGAACTGGCAAGTGATAAAACTCGCACACACATTCCTATGACCGGGTGGCCCACCGATCAGGTTTATGCAGAGCTCAAAAACCAGCTTGAAGCCAGTGGTGGTGTACTGGTTATCGTTCTGGATGAAATTGACAAACTGGTTAAAAAGAGTGGCGATGACACTCTCTACAATCTCACCCGAATCAATTCCGATCTGAAAAATTCCAAAGTCAGTATCATTGGAATCTCAAATGATCTGAGTTTCAAGGATTTCCTGGATCCCCGGGTGCTTTCCTCACTTTCGGAAGAAGAGATTGTATTTCCCCCATATAACGCACCACAACTGGTTGATATCCTTGCACAACGCGCCGACGGGGCATTTATTGCAGGAGCACTTGCAGAAGGTGTTATCCCACTCTGTTCTGCACTGGCAGCGCAGGAGCATGGTGACGCCCGGCGGGCGCTTGATCTTTTCAGGATCTCCGGTGAACTCGCTGATAGGGACGAATCCTCGCAGGTTACCGAGCAACACGTCAAACAGGCGCAGGCAAAAATTGAAACTGACAGTATGATTGAATGCATTGCCACTCTGCCAACCCAGAGCAAGCTGATCCTCTTTTCGATGCTGATTCTGGAGCAGCTGGGCCAGAATATCTTTACGAGCGGAGAGGTTTCACGTATATATCAGGATATTGCCCCGACAATCCAGCTCGATGTGCTCACTCACCGCAGGATTACTGACCTGATATCAGAGTTGAACATGCTTGGCGTGATTAACACCCGGGTTGTGAGCCGCGGACGGTATGGCAGGACAAAAGAGATGTGGTTTGATTCCAACACGGACAAGATCCGCGAGGTTGTCTTAAAGGACACACGGCTCAACGGGCTGAAGGACCTTGATGTGTCCCAGATGGAAGCAAAGTGGTTGAAGACTTGGTTCAGGTGATACAGGATGGATGAAAAGGATCTCGATCTCCTCCGAATTCTCGAGGAGAACAGCCGGTTATCAGCGGATGAAATTGCGACTATGACGAACCTCCCGAAAGCAGAAGTCGAGAGCCGGGTTCATGCACTCGAAGCTGCGCAGGTGATCAAACGTTATTCCACGGTGATCAACTGGGAACGGGCAGGAAATGGTGAGGTATCAGCTATCATCGAACTGAAAGTCAGTCCCGAACGCGATTATGGCTATGACAGGATCGCAGAACGGCTCTCGCGGTTCCGGCAGGTAAAGACCCTTCGTCTTATGACCGGAACTTATGATCTGCAGCTTGTTGTAACGGGTAAGAATATGCAGGAAGTCTCCCGGTTTGTCTCCGAGCACATTGCACCTATGGACAGAATCCGGGAAACTGCAACGCACATCATCATGAAATCGTATAAGGAAAACGGGCACACGCTTTTTGAACAGCAGGAGTCAGAACGCCTCCCGTATTCTTTCTGAGGTTAAAGAATGCGCAATTTTGTTTCAGAGCGTGCAAAAGTAATTCCTCCATCCGGAATCAGAAAATTTTTTGATCTGGCTCTTACGATGGACAACGTGATATCACTGGGTGTCGGTGAACCGGATTTCCGAACACCCTGGACCATCTGTGAATCGAGCATCTACTCAATTGAGCAGGGGACAACTTCGTATACATCCAACAAAGGTCTCCAGTCACTCAGGGATGCACTATCCCGGTATCTTGGGCAGCACTACAATCTCCCGTACACCAGCAAAGATGAGATTCTGATTACCAGCGGTGTATCTGAGGCTCTCGATATTGCTATACGCTCGATCGTTGATCCGGGTGATGAAGTTGCCATTGCCCAGCCAAGCTATGTCTCTTACGCTCCCTGTGTAACTCTTTCGGGAGGAAAGCCGGTCCCGGTCAGGTGCACAGAAAAGGATCATTTCAAGCTCAATCCTGATGCGCTGCTGGAACAGATCACGCCAAAAACCAAGGCATTGATCATCAATTTCCCCAACAACCCGACTGGCGCGGTAATGAATAAGAGCGATCTGAAAGCGATCGCAGACATTGTCATCGATAAGGATATCCTGCTGATTAGTGACGAGGTATATGCAGAGCTGACTTACGAAGGCACCCATGTTGCTGCAGCAACCGTCAGCGATTTATGGGAGAGAACAATCACGCTCAATGGATTTTCCAAAGCGTATGCAATGACCGGATGGCGTATCGGCTACCTGTGCGCCCCCAAGGAGCTGTGCGATGCAGCCCTTAAAATCCACCAGTATATTATGCTCTGTGCCCCGGTGATGGGCCAGGTTGGAGCACTTGAAGCACTCAGGTCCGCTGAAGAAGATAAGAACAACATGGTCAATGAGTACCGTCTCAGGCGCAACATGTTTGTCGCGGGCCTCAACCGTATCGGCCTTACCTGCCATGTACCTGAGGGAGCGTTCTATGCTTTCCCCTCAGTAAAGAAAACTGGTCTTTCAGATGTGGAATTTGCCGAAAGGCTGTTAAGGGAGCATAAAATAGCGGTTGTTCCCGGCAGCGTTTTTGGCGACGGCGGGGAAGATCATATCAGGTGTGCTTATGCAGTCTCCAGAAAAGATCTGTCAGAAGCGCTCGGCCGGATGGAGACTTTTATAAGTTCACTCTGATCCGCTGATATTTTCCTCTCTTTTTGTTTTCATTATCCCGGCAATTTCTGAATAAAGGGAGATAAGGGATAGTTTATTTTGCACTTCAACCTATACTACATGAAACAAAAATGAGCTGCACAATCATCGTTGGTGGATTTTTTGGGGATGAGGGGAAGGGCAAAGTCGTTGCTCATATCGCCTTCAAGGATAAACCTGCAATCATTTCCCGTGGCGGTGTCGGTCCGAATGCCGGGCACACTGTTCAGGTCGGAGATCGCGAATATGGTGTTCGCATGGTCCCGTCCGGTTTTGTCTATAAGGATGCGAAACTCTGTATCGGGAGCGGTGTCCTTGTTGATCCCAGAGTCCTGAAGTTCGAAGTCGAAACGCTGGGTGTAAAAGGCCGGGTCTTTGTGGACAAGCGCTGTGGGATCATAACCGAAGATCATATCGCACGCGACAAGGGAAGCGATCACCTGTCAAAGACGATCGGAAGTACCGGTTCAGGATGTGGACCTGCGAACTCCGACAGGGTCATGCGGGTTTCACCGCAGGCCAAAGATGTTCCTGAGCTGGCTGAATACATGCTCGATGTCCCTAAGGCAATTGACGACGAGCTGAAAAAAGGCAGCAATATTCTGCTGGAGGGCACTCAGGGTTTTGGCATCTCACTCTATTACGGAACCTACCCCTTTGTGACCAGCAAGGACACCTCTGCTTCCCAGATTGCAGCAGATAATGGTGTCGGGCCGACAAAGATCGATGATGTGGTCGTGGTCTTCAAGGCTTACCCCACCCGGGTCGGGGAAGGTCCGTTCAGCACCGAGATGACATTTGAGAAATCCGATGCAATGGGAATCAAGGAGTTCGGGACGGTTACCCACCGTAAGCGCCGTATCGGGGGCTGGGACGGGGAGATGGCCCGGTATTCAGCAATGATCAATGGGTGTACACAGGCCGCGATAACCGGTATTGACCGCATCGATAAGGACTGCTTTGGTGTCAGGGATTATGCAAAGTTATCCAAGAAAGCAAAAGACTTCATAAAACAGGCTGAAGAAGACATTGGATGCCCTGTAGCCCTGATTTCCACCGGTCCTGAAGTCACTCAGATTATTGATTTGAGAGATGAGCTGTAATGAGACGTTCCCTCATGGATATTCTCTGTTGCCCGGTCTGCAAGGGCGATCTCGTCCTTTCGGTCACCAAAGAGGATGATAAAGAGATTCTTGAAGGCGGACTTCATTGTGCTGCCTGCCGGGTGGATTATCCCATCAATGAAGGCATCCCCAATCTCCTGCCACAGACCCCCAAGGAATAAAAGGAGGAGGCATGAACTTCCCGCTGCCCTTTTTTGTAATGATTGCTCCAGGCAGCGGGCGTAATGAATCAGGGTATGATATATACCTCAATCGCAGTGGAATAAATTCGATTGATCTCCCAAGGGGAAAAATACAGGCTTTAACCGGAAATATCCTGCACGTGAAATTCATAAACCGCGGGGCTCCGATTCATATTACCATCACTTCAGCAAATGCCAGTATGTTCACTGACTTTTATCACGAAAACCAGTATGTTGTCGATGAATCGGTGCTGGCTATACCCATATATTCCGATGTCCAGGAAGGGTTCTTTGATCTGGAAATTATCGCGGGGTACGGCGTGATGAAAACCATAGCCCGAGTGGATGTGATCCGTACACAACAAAAGAAACCAATCATTTTGGAAGAATTGCCGGTCCAACCGGTTGCCCGCGGACGCCCCCATCTCCTGATGGTTATGATGGGAATCGCACTTATTCTCTACACCGCCTGGCTCTATACCGCAATTGAACTGTTAAACATCGCCTCGTTCATCATTCTCATTGTTGGCGCACTCTATATATGGTACCGTCAGCGATAGCACTTGTTGCAATAGTCTTATTTGCCGCACTTCTGGTTGACCGGCTGATCGGGGATCCTCATTCGGCCTGGCACCCGGTTGCTCTTCTCGGCCGGTTCATCGGCTGGTGGGGAAAGCCCGAGCTCTACCCTCACAATATTCAGCGATTGATTGGAGTAGCCGGCTGGCTGGTAACTGTCGCCCTCTTTTCGGCCCCTTTTTTCTGTTTTGCCGCCTCCGCTCCCTGGTACCTGTACCTGATCATCGCCCCGTTTCTGCTGAAGTGCTGTTTTGCATGGCGATCCCTTGAGGAGCATACGCTCGCGGTTGTCGATGCTCTCAAGGATGGTGTAGAGACCGGACGTGAAAAAGTCACGATGCTGGTCTCCCGCCGCACGGCAGATCTTGATCGTGAACATATTCTCTCTGCCGGTTATGAATCCATGACAGAGAATCTTACAGACAGTATCATCTCACCTCTGTTCTTCTTCTGCCTGTTCGGGTTAACCGGGGCCGCAGTCTTCCGTGCAGTTAATACCATGGACGCGATGCTGGGATACCGGGATGAACGTGAACGTATCGGGTGGTGCGCGGCCCGTATGGATGATATTCTCAATTATATCCCTGCCCGGATAACCGCATATCTCATTTTGCTTCATTTCGCACAAAAAGGGCGTTTCTCCCATGCACTAAAAGTAATGCGGCGGGATGGCAGGAACCGCCCCGGGTTCAATGGCGGGATTGTTATGGCAGCAATGGCCGGTGGTGCTGGTGTGCAGTTTGAGAAGCCCGGTATGTATACTATAGGTGACATTGAGCGGACTCTTGACGAGGGAGGTCCAGACATTCTTGAGGCAACAAGGAATGTTACGCTGATGTTTGCACTGATTGCCGTTTGTACTCTGTTTTTATTGGGATCGCTGATCAATAGTACCGGCATATGAAACTCGAGGAACTGAGATTCGGTACCGAGCTCCTCAAGCGCGGCTTTGCATCCATGCAGAAGGGGGGCGTTATCATGGATGTCGTGAATGCCCAGCAGGCAAAGATTGCTGAGGATGCCGGGGCCGTCGCAGTCATGTCATTGGAGCGTGTGCCTTCAGATATCCGTAAGATGGGCGGTGTCGCCCGTATGGCAGATCCGGAGAAGGTTACCGAGATTATCGAAGCGGTATCCATTCCGGTGATGGGCAAAGTTCGGATCGGCCACTTTGTGGAGGCGCAGGTGCTTGAAACACTCGGCGTCGACATGATCGACGAGAGCGAAGTCCTGACACCGGCAGATGAACAATACCATATCGATAAGAAACTGTTTAAGGTCCCTTTCGTGTGCGGAGCCCGCGATCTTGGAGAGGCGCTGCGCAGAGTCAATGAAGGAGCGGCCATGATCCGGACCAAGGGAGAGGCAGGTACCGGTAACGTTGTCGAGGCCGTCCGTCACATGCGCAATATCATGGGAGAGATCCGCATGCTCAAGGGCATGGACAGGCAGGAAATGACCGATTATGCACGGGATATTGAAGCTCCTGCAGAACTTGTCATCGAATGTGCTGAACGCGGGAGACTGCCCGTAGTAAACTTCTCAGCCGGTGGCATTGCCACACCTTCAGATGCTGCAATGATGATGCAGTTAGGAGCAGATGGCGTGTTCGTCGGTTCCGGGATCTTTAAATCCTCGAATCCTGAACTGATGGCAAAGGCGATTGTAGAAGCAGTCAATCATTTCAATGAACCGGAGATTATTGCCCGGGTAAGCCGCGGGCTTGGTGATGCAATGCCCGGTCTCGATATCCATACCCTCAGGGACGATGAGGTGCTGCAGACCCGTGGACGTTAAGATCGGGGTTCTCGCGCTACAGGGCAATGTGAGTGAGCACATCGATGCGTTTGTGCTCGCACTCGAACGCCTCGGCTGTGGAAGATCTTCAGATGTGATCACCGTACACCACCCGGCGGATCTGGAAGGATGCCATGCGTTAGCCCTTCCCGGGCGGGGAATCAACCACCATTTCCCGGCTCATAGACAAGAATCATCTCTATGAACCAATCCGGAATTTCTCCGGGGGAATTTTTGCAACCTGTGCCGGTATGGTGCTGATGGCAACATGCGTTGATGATGCCCGTATCCGGACACTGGGGCTTATCGATATGACTGTGGACAGGAACGCATTTGGCAGGCAGCGTGAATCATTTGAAACAGATCTTTCTATCACGGGTTTGGAAGGGGGCATGTTTCATGCGATTTTCATTCGTGCCCCGGTTACAACAAGAGTTGGTGAGGGTGTTACTGTGCTCTCCAGAATGGATCAGGGAATCGTTGCGGTTGAGCAGGGAAAGCACATGGCGCTCTCGTTCCACCCGGAATTGGGTGGGGATACACGATTGCATGAACGGTTTTTGAAAAAGTGCGGGATTTGAACCTGCAGAGATCTTTCAACAGACAGCCCGGTAATTATTTTTACCTAAGTCAGGTTCAACAATTTTTTTATCGCTATTTTTTTAAATTCATCTTGCTGCCACATACAGTGATACGTCCCGGGCTTTCCGGGAAACCCCCGGTAAATATCAACGCCAAAAACTGCTCCACAGGCGCTCTCCTCAATCTTAGGCACGCAAAATCCCCAGATTTGTGTATCAGTCATCCGGCTGGATGAATATTTTATAATCCTGCACGTAGCACGTACCATAATGACAATCAGAAAAGTACGTCGGAAGAAAGCCGGAAAACCGTTTCATGAAGCAGTGACTGATATGCTCTTCTCTGCAATGGCGAACCATGAGGATTTCATCATGACATATGAGCTCAATCCATCCACCAATAAAAAGGAAATTCATGTGATGTCAGGAGAGTTGACTACCCCTGCTATGCTGGAGACTTTTAAGAGCCAGATCGCAAAACAGCTGGATGATGGGAGTGTACATCACATCCATCAGATGGAATAAGGCAAGCAGATTTATAGCCCCTGAATAAAGTCATATATCGTTTAAAAAATCCCCGATAAGCCTGCCATAGGCACAGCAAGGGGCTCCTTTCTTTTTATACCCGGTCTTTCTTCATAGCCTCTGCCCTCAGATCTTTTGGCATCAGCTCAATCGCGTAGCGCAATGCCGTCCGGGGCATCACCTTCTTGTTCTTTATCACGTAGTCGAATACCTCTTTCTGATGCTTCCGGCTGACTTCCTTGAGCAGCCAGCCATAACCTTTCTGCACCATATCGTCGCCGTCTTTTAGTAAAAGATCGGCAATATCGATAGATTCGTTGAGAAATTTCCCGTTTTTGGCCGGAATAATAAGGGAAACGGCAGCAGCCCGGCGCATCCACCTGTTTTCAGACTGTGTCCAGCGTTTAAGTTCATCAATACACTCCGGATATTCTTCAATAAAGTCACCCATCGTATGGTTGCAGAACCCATCGCATGATGCCCAGTTAGTGATGTATGTGTCGATCCAGCAACGGAACACTTCAATATCCTCTCTCTCATATCTTCCCGAGAGTGCGTGAACCCAGTTCGAAACAATAAAGGACTCCTCAATGTATCCCGACTGGTAAAGTTCTTCGCAAAGTGAAAAAATCTCTTTCTTATCGTTCGATTTGACCTCTTTCCAGTACTTTTTGGCGATTGCGACAACGGTTGCAGTCTTAATGCCGTAACACGTGATCACTTCCTTAAAAAAACGCTGTGATGTTTCCTGAATTGCAGGATCAGCCCGGGCCTGGAGCTCCTGTCGAATATTTACAATAACCGGATCCATGATAAAAAATACGGATGGGTGAATTATAATGTATGTGGCATGCGCCGGGTGAAGGTAACTTTGTTTGATTATGAGCAAGTGAACCGGCAAATCGTGATATGGATAAGAGTAATCCACATTTCTTTATGAACAGGGAATTCCCGTTCTCCCCCGAATACCGGCTATTTCAGATCCTCTCACTGCCGATTAACATGCACTATTCAGCGAAATACCAGGATCTACTCCACCGGAATGGCGGTAAAAGAGGCTAAACCCGGTTTTTCGCAGATAAACTCTCCAGTCCTGACAATTCCCGAAAATCACTACCGGGGGGGGTCATGATGTACGTGTGGGAAGTATAGAATGCCAGAAAGAATCTGATACAGCAGTCACAAAAGGTATACAAAAGGACGGTAAATGATGGCAACTATACTTGTTGACCAGGATCTCTGCACCCGGTGCGGGATCTGCTCTGTTGTATGCCCGATGGCGATCGTTGATCCCGCGGATGAAAACACCCTTCCCATAGTCGTTGACGCCAAAGCCGGCATGTGTATTCAGTGCGGGCACTGTGAAGTCTCCTGCCCTTCTCAGGCGCTTATCTTAAATGTCCGCCCGGATGAGAAGGTGCTCCTGTCAGCCGGCATCATCTCTCCAACCGACATCGGATGCTATCTCAAAAAACGCAGGTCCGTCAGGCACTTCACAAAAGATCCTGTGCCTAAGGAAAAGATTCTCGAAATTCTTGATATCGCCCGGTACGCTGCTTCTGGGGGTAATGGGCAGACCGGTGCAGTGGATTGTCGTTCATGATCCAATGAAGGTGAAAAAAATCGCCGCGCTGACCATTGAATGGATGAAGACATTACAGAATACGAATCACCCGATGAGTGGTTACGTGCCGATGCTTATCGCAGGATGGGAGGCGGGACATGACGGTATATGCCGTAACGCACCACACCTGCTTTTCGCTCACATACCTGATAGTAACCCGGTTGCATCTGTTGATGCCATTATCGCCCTAACCCACGTTGATGTTGCCGCACCGGCATTCGGTATCGGCACCTGTTGGGCCGGTTTTGTTGCGATGGCTGCAACATCCTATGAGCCGCTCCAGAAAGAGCTTCGGCATCCCCGCAGGACGGAAAATCTGCTATGCGATGATGTTCGGTTACCCACAGTACAAGGTCTACAGTATTCCCCGCCGGAAACCCCTTGAGATAATGTGGCAATAAGGATGACAAGACGCGACTCATGATGACATCATTCGTTCTTGTTTGCCATAGCTATGTCTCGATGGTCATCACTGGGGTTACTGCCCGGATCCCGGAACGGATCGCGCAACTCATCTACATTGACTCAGTAACCCCGAAAAAACGGGGATTCGCTCTATGGGATCATGGAACGATGCGGCGTGCCATACAAGAAGTTTTGCCTCGTGACGGACCGGCCATTTACTGACTCACTTGTCTTCGATGAAGGGTCTCTCCGGAAAATCCCCAGGACCTATGTCCACTGCACGAAGAGTGAATTCCTCGCGGTGGGGAAGTGTGCCGGTGAGGATGTGCTGAAATATGCGAAGCGGGATTACTGGAATACTATGATTTGGGGAGTTCCCACCACTGCATAAAGGAGGTAGTAGAGGAGATGGCAGCAATTCTGCGGGGTAAGAGTCCTCTTCTGACCATGGGAAAATAATCCCATCGGCAAGAAAAGAAGCATACAACCAGAACGGTTATGGGTTATCAGAAGGATTTCCTTGTTCAGGAGCATAAACGGGCATGAGCCAGTTTCTTCCTGTTGCACACCTGTCGGAATTCCGCGATGGAACCATGAAAAAAGTAATGGCCGGCAGATACCGGTATCCTTCTCGCGAGAGTAAACGGCAAATTTTATGCAACCGGGTTGCTCTGCCCCCACCTCGAAGCGGATCTGTCAGAGGGCACACTTCAGCAAACCATCCTCACCTGTCCGATGCATAGCTCACAGTTCGATCTTCGGGATGGTCATGTTGTGAGATGGACAGACCTGACAGGAGTTGTCCTCACCTATGCCAGAAAATCCCGCCCACCCGTGCCCCTGAAATGCTACCCGGTCCGGGTTGAGGGAGATACTGTTCTTGTTGACCTTTCGTGAAAAGCCGGGAGTTGCAGAGTCCCCCGCTCCAGCATTTTGTGCAGGATTTACCTGCCATAAACACACTTAATGGAAAACAGCAGATTTTCTTCCTGATAAACGATCCAATAAAGGCCATCCCCCCTCGGTTCTCACATTCCGGAAATCTGAATAATCTTAATGGTGTCTTTTTACCTGCGATTTGTGAATAATCGTACAATCGGGAAAAAACCTCCACTATTTATTGCCCGGTTTTAAATAACAATATTAAAATTTACCCGTTTCAAAGTACACGAACAGTGATCCTGTGAAGTTTGTGGTATCTGCACTGGCGCTTTTGTACATTATCCTTCTCGTTCTGGCAAGCGGATGTGCGGATATCTCAGTGAAACAGAAAGTCGGGAATTTCGGTACGGCCTTTGGCACCTCATCAGAAGAAGAGAAAGCTATCGAATGGTTCGGTACAACTTATGGCAATCCCCTGACCAACAACGACCAGCCGTCCCGGTTCGTTGAACCTCTGATAACGACCGGGCTGGATGAGAACAATCTGCCCAGGGACAAAGTGACGACATTTCCTATCAGTAATGATTCAGTTCACTTCTTTGTCATCTACGATAATTTCAGGAAAGGTGATCCCATCATTGTCAGCTGGGTGTACCTTGAGAACGGCCGTGAGGTAACCCGGTTTGAGAAGCAGGCCGGCGGGGATTTCGGCCGGTTTATTGTCGAGTTCCAGAAGCCGGACTCAGGTTGGGGCAGGGGCAACCAGATGATTACTGTGAGCGGAAATGGGGTCTCGTCATCGGTGAACTTTAATATTGACGATGCTCTTCGGACTTCAGTACTGCCATACAAACTTTCGGGATCGATTAACCCGGCGACTCAGGTCAACCCTGATTTTGATAACTTCTCTGATGAACAAAAAACTTTAGACTGGTTTAAGGCAACATATGGAGATCCATTTACGAATAACGAACAGGCACCCCGGTTTTTAGAACCGCTCATCACGAGCGGACTTGACAAGGACAACATGCCTGTTGACGTATTGATGACGTACCCCATGAACCGCGAGTCAGTCTATTACTTCGTGATATACGATAACTTCCTTGAAGGCGACCCTATAACAGTCAACTGGACGTATCTCGAAAATGGTCGCGAGGTCACTCATGTTGAGGACCGGGCTGGTGGTGACTTTGGCCGGTTTATCATTGAGTTCCAGAAACCTGACTCCGGTTGGGGTACAGGTAAGCAGAAGATTACCGTTTCCGGCAGAGGCGTATCAGCGGATGTGATGTTCTCTATCGGAAATTCGGTCCAGATGACTGCGTTGCCGTATAATCCCGGTGCCACTAAAACTTCCTTATCATCCGTTACTACAAGCAGTCGTGCCTCAATGGTTATCCATCCCTCAATGGTCCCAATCAAAAGAACTACTGATCCGTGGTCTGCGCCCACTTTCGTAGACTGAAGGCAATGAGGTTAATATGAGTACCGTGGTGATACAAAAAGAAAATATCACCGCGATCTAAAATGAATCTCTTGCCACACACAGGATATCCCGTTTGTGAGGCCGGCATTTCCCTTCAGAAATAGTCAATCTCAAAACACAATCTTCAAATCCAACCACTCCGCACAATTCAATCAGTGATCCTGTGAAGCATGTGGTTTCAGTTCTGGCAGCATCCTGTGTTGTCCTGCTTGTTCTCGCAAGCGGCTGTGCAGATGTAACGGCAACGCAGAAAGTCGGGGACTTCGGCACTGCCTTTGGTGCATCTTCTGATGAACAGAAAGCAATCGACTGGTTCAAGACAACCTATGGCGATCCGTTGACCAACAATGATCAGCCGTCCCGGTTCCTGGAACCCCTGATAACGACCGGCCTGAGCACGAACAACATGCCCGTCGATAAAGTGACCACCTTCCCGGTGAGTGGCGGCTCGGTCTACTTCTTTGTTATCTATGATAATTTTAAGAAAGGCGACACCATCACGGTGAGCTGGGTGTACATGGAGAATGGTCGCGAAGTGACCAAGGTCGAGAAGCAGGCCGGCGGGGATTTCGGTCGGTTTATTGTCGAGTTCCAGAAGCCCGACTCCGGCTGGGGAAAGGGTAAGCAGAAGATTACTGTTTCCAGCGGAAGTACTGCAGCGGATGTAACCTTTACCATAGGAGATGCCCTGCAGACCACCGCGTTGCCGTATAATCCTTCAGCTTCCACCATCAGCTCCCGGACGTATTGTGCCCGGAGAAAAGCCTTCTGTAGGTTTCGGGCGCATCAAGGTCCTCCCCACCCAGCTGCCAACGCTCACAGCAATAGTTACCCCTGCGCGGGCAGGTTCAGTATCGACTCCGGTAACCCCCAAGGGTCCGGATACCAGCAGCGATGCGAATAATTGCGGGAGTGTCGGGAACAAGTGTACATCCCCGCCGAATACCCGCCCCTACTGTTACCAGGGCCAGTGCACCTGGGACTGCCTGGATCAGCACCGGTTCTGCGGGGACCTCGCTGAAGGCTGTGTTCCCCTGTATAACTCAAACAACCGTTGCGGCAACTGTAATACCAAATGCGGTTCGGGCGAATACTGTAATGTCAATCATTGCGAGAAGGGCAACGGACCAACCTCTCCAAGTAATGCAGATCTCAATTCACAGGGTCAGGCACAGACAGCCGGCAGTCTGCCCGTCCGGCACAAAATCCTGTAACGGGGAATGTGCCGATCTCACTTCAGACTCGAAGAACTGCGGAATATGCGGCTTTGCCTGCCCGACAGGCTTTGCCTGCAATTCCAAGCTCTGCCTACCTTCAGCAACCCAGATCTGTAGCAACTTCCCCTGCCCCCCCCTCACGCATTGCGAGGTCTTCAATAACGTCCCGGTCTGTGTTGTGGATCCCACCGTATGTGATAAAATGCCCCCCTGTCCACCCCTGATGCACTGCGAAGTGAAACTGGGTGCTCCAGTCTGCGTATTCTGACGGTAAATCCCCGGCAGATACCACAATTATTTTATTCCCCTCTTTTCATCACGGTCCAGATTTGTGACGGGGTTTGATCATGGGAACAAAACGAATGGTTTATTTTTCTTCTCTTCTCATGCTCACGGTGAGGTTTCCATGAAAGCTTGTTTTCTGGCACTGGGTGTCCTTTTAATTCTCGTCACTGTCATGGTGAGCGGCTGTACAGACATACTGACCAAACAGAAAGTCGGCGGGTTTGGAGACACCCAGGGAACGGGTGCAACACCCCCAGTGACCCCCGGTACAACGATCGGAACCTCCTCCGGCAGCCTCGCCCAGATGCGGCAGGGCAGCATCTACACGACCTGCTACCCGGCCTGTATCAAATCTCCAAAGAAGAGTGTAGACGACTGCGACAAGGCTTGCTGTCTGGCCCAGTGCCAGCCACGAACCCCTGAAGACACAAAGCGTTGTGCCTCTGTATGTGGAGTCACCCTGGAGAAGACCACAAATATTTAGATGCTGTCAGTTCCCTTTTTTTCTGGTTCCATTTTTAGGTTGTATACAGTCGTTGTCCCGCAGATATCGTATGATGATCAGTTGGTTTTTGATCTGTGCGGGATGTGAGCACCTGAAAGAAAAAGGGAATTATTTTACCGGCTTGCGCCCGGCCCAGTTCGGCGGGAAGAGGGAAGGGTCCTGACCTGCGGAATAGAAATCGCCGAGCCAGGTCTGGTTGTCTGCCGCCATGGTCAGGGAGAATTTCCGGCCGTCTTCAGATTTCGTCCCACACATCGATGGTGAAGACCATGTTCCCGAGAGCGTGTTTTTGACAATCGTACCTTTGAATGTTGCCTCACATTTAATCCCCTTGTCGATAAATGTCCCCTCGACATCCCAGCAGGACTGGGTCATTTTCGCGCTTGCCTCATCGCCGTAGGCCCGGTCCTTGTATTTCGTCCATGCCGTGCCAAGGTCATGATTACCTGCCATGCCCAGGTATCGGGAGTCCCAGGATCCATCCCAGACAAGCTTATCCGGGCAGGGAGTTGTCGTGGGGACAGGTGCTGCGGTGGCAGATCCTTCGCCCGAAGATGCAGGAGCAGAAGTCTGTTCGGTTGTTGCCGGTGTTTTCGACGAAGTACAACCGGCAGCGATCATCGCGATGCAGAGAAACACGAGCAAGATGCACACAATCGCTTTTTGCTTCATAGATTCTGATGGGGAATAAAGGATTATATAGGTGTATGAATTAATCTTGGAGGAAGAATCCGGCCCTTCGATAAAAACCGCAATCTTAAATCCCCCGCACTCCCCACCGGAAGGTGTGATAGTGTGAAATCCCCGATTCCTGTTCTGGTTGCTTCATTGATCATTCTGCTTGTGTTCTCAAGTGGCTGTACTGGCGATATCCTGACCAAGGCGGGTGTCGGAGATTTCGGTGGAACAACCCAGGTCCCGACAGCAGGCACCTCTGCGGGAACATCAAGCGGTACAAGCGGCGGCTTTGATTCCGACACAACAACAGGAGCCTCTGCTGAGTGCATGAGTATCTGTAAACAATATGTGGACAATGGACAATGTTTATCGACATGTTGTGTAGACCGGCTGCTCGGAAGACTCACCGGGCGGGATGGATGTCTGTATTGACAAATGCACGAATGGGGCCTTGCCTGCCTCTCTGAATAGTGTTGGCACACCCTTTCCAGAAACAACGATTATTGCAGGCATTACGGCTATCCCCACTGTTACCGCTACGACAGCAGCGGTCTCATCCGGCACCTGCTCCCCGCCCCTCACCCAGTGCCGGGTCTTCTCAACCGATTATTGCGTTGACCTGATGACCGATGTTTCGCACTGTGGTGCCTGCCGGTGGCACTGTCCTCTCCCTAACGCAGAGAACGGTTGCTCGGGCGGGAAATGCTACATAAAAAAATGCTTTGTTGGCTGGGCCGACTGTAACGGCATTGCTGAAGACGGATGCGAGATCGATCTTAACTCTGATGACAACAACTGCGGCAAGTGCGGGCGTGTCTGCTCACTCCCGAATGCCAATGCCATCTGTGCTGGTGAGGATGGAGATGGCATTTGCGAGGTAGAGTGGTGTAAATCCGGCTGGTTGAATGAAAATGGCCTGCATGAAGACGGGTGCGAAGTCCGTCAGTAGATACCGGAATCAGGAACATCGGATCAAACCACCATCCTTTTTTAGATAAACATCCCTCAAAATTTATGAAATTCCAGAAATGCTTTGTTCTCCTGCTGGCACTCGCGTGTATCGCGATGTTTGCAGCGGGATGTACTTCGTCCCAACCTGTGACTACCCCATCTGCTCCCGCCGCAACGCCATCTGCACAGGTTCCGGCAGTCGCCGCAACCGTTGCCCCCTCAACCACACCGGAATGCCCGGACAAGTATGAAAAAGGTGTATGGGACTATTCGTGGGACACCCGGTGGATGGGTTATGCAGGTAACCACGATATCAGGACTATAGCAGATGGAAAAGAGGGCGAACCCGACTCATGGAATGGTATCAACGCACCTCAGGCAACTGTTGTTCAGATGACCCAGAAGTGCTGGGATGTGACCGGGACGGTAGCATTCGCGACAGACCCGGTGTGTACCGGAACGATTACCGGCACAATCGAAAAGAACCAGCTCAACGGGGCATGGAAGACAACCGGTTGTGAACCTGAAGATAAGAGTTCAGACGGAAAGTTCTACCTGACCATGGCAGCAGACAACAAGAGCTGGACCGGCAAGTTGATCGGCACCCAGTGGCTGACCTGGTGTTCTGACTGTCCGCCAAACTGGGCCGGCAGACGGGTATAATCTCTAAAATAGTATTCTTTTTTGAGAGTTCTACCGGTTAAAATGCGAACCTGTCCCTTCAAAATGGAGGAGAACTTTCCTCATGATAAAAGGCTACCTGTTAGCGATACGGATTGGGGAAATCGGTTACTTCTTCAGCCCGAGCATCTTCCGTATCCTTCCCCAGACAGAAACCTTTGGCCGCCTGCAAAACGGCAACATACCTTCTGCCACGCGGACTGCCTCGCATTCATCGCAGAGCGTATACCGTTTACACGTCTTCTTTGGGCAGGGGCAGTCTTTTCTGATAATGGGGGGCATCTTTGATTATCCTGAAACGGGCGGTGGCTTAATGGTATTGTGGAAAATGATACACGATCCCGGAAACGATCCAAGGGTTCATGCCATATTGTGATCCTGTCTCTGTATGGAAATACCGGTTGTGTATCCACTTATCAGCCTGTGCGGGGCAGCACTTGGAATTATCGGCGCAGCCCTCATCATCTATGGTGGATTTAAAGCTCTGATAATGGTAGTTTCGCTGAGACTGGCAAAACCGGCATTTAGCTATAACCAGATCCGACGCGAGTTCACCGACAAGATTGTTTTCGGACTCGAATTTCTTATAGCAGCTGACATTCTTGCCACCCTGCTCTCTCCCAGTCAGGAGGATCTCATCAGCCTTGCTGTTGTGGTCGTGATCAGGACAATTCTGGGGTATTTCCTCTCAAAAGAGGCAGAGGAATTCAATCTCCAGTAACCCCACAATCCCCGGTTTTTTTAATCAGTGCGGTGGCAAAGCAGCCGGTCAGAGTTTCATCATCCCCGGCAGTCTCCTTTGCCCATGCGGCTATTGCCTCCCAGTCGCGGAAGTCACCGGAAGGGATTTTTGCCATTTCAAGGAACTTACGCATTACAAAATTTACCTTTGCGGGATCGAGCTTTCCGGTAAACAGGACGGATGCCACAGGTGTAACAGGTCCCATGGATTTTTTCAGGGCTCCCATTGCCTCCTCGATTGCAGCAGGATTGGGATTTTTTGGCGCAAGTCCGACAGCAAAGGCAGCTGACCGGCAGTTTAAGGAGTCTGTTCACGATTTTTCCCGATAAATTTTCCGACTGCACCATCAACACTCCCCATATAGAGCGGTCCGCCAATTACAACTGCTGTGTAACCCGCAAGTGTGGAAACCGTTTTGATCTCGGCAACATTAGCAGTAAATCCTGCAGTTGTCAGCTCCTTTCCGATTGCCTGGGCAATCTCCGCTGTTGATCCATTCCGTGTCGCATACGCAACAAGAATTCGTGCATCCATGATTGTTCCTAACAGGGTAATGGAGAGGATGAGTATTAAAACCGGGCAGAAACAAATAAGACGATCAATCGCAAGTCAAGATAGAGATCCTTAATGAAACCCGAAGATGATCCCTGGCTCAAAAACGCACATAAAAATGCAGAACTTCTGGATCGGGAAATAAAAAACCTGTCGTCATTAACCGGTCCTATCAGACAGAACCTCCCGATTATTACCAAGTACCAGGATTTCTGGAACCAGGCAAAACGGATCACTGCGCTGTTCAAAGAGGCTCAAGCCTCTTGCCCAGAGTGACCGGGATTTGCTCTGGAAACAGTTCAATGACCACTGTTGGGAAGTAAAGGAGAAACAAAAAGCCGAGTACGGGACGCTGGAATCCCTGTCAAAGGGGCATCTCGATGAAATTATGAAACTTGCGGAACATGCACAACTCCCTCCCGGTGCCTCAGTACCGGAGATTCATGAACTGGTGGAACGTGGGCTGGCGCTTAAAAATGCCGGTGATCTGCTGGGGAAGTTCAAGCATGAGATGATTGCAAAACACAAGAAAACCTGTTTTGACCAGATCCAGAAGATCCGGAAAACCCACGATTCGGCATGGGAATCTATAAAAGCGGGAAAACCACGGCAGCAGTCGGAAGCCGAATCCCGCATCCGGAAGAATCTTGAGGCCAATTATGAGCGGTACCGGAAGGCAGCGAGTGCCCTGGAAAATTTCCAGATCGGCAGGGGTCATATACGCACATTTCTCGCAACCTGCGAGATCCCTGATAAAAAGGCAAAGGCAACCGCACAGTTAGCAGAAACTGAAGCCCGGATTAAGGATATTGAGGAAGGCATCCGGAAACTGGAGAAATGGATTGAAGAAGATGAGCAAACCCTGAAAGGGGAGTAATCCCTCGTTTTTTTGATCCGTTCGCTTTAGTTCAGTTTATTGAAAATATTATCATGACCCCAATTTATTCCGGGATTGTTCAGGTCCTCTCTTTGCAGAGAATTATGAGAGGCCGGGTGTGCTGGCGACACCCCGTTTTTTCATACGGGCTGAGTATACGAATAATGCCAGCTCGCCATCCGGAGTGATACTGTACAGTTTTTCCTGTTCATTGTCCGGGTCGCTCTCCTCCCGGATAAGGTTCCACCTGATCAGGGATGCAATAAGCCGTGAAAATACTGTCGGAGAGAGTTCCTGCCCGGTGGATTCCTCATCCCGATCCCGGACCGGGATCTGCCAGACCTTTGTCTCGTTAAACAACGTCTCTTTTGGCATCAGGGTTCTTTCTTCCCTGCCTTGTTTTTGTCCCCGGAAGAGGATGGTAAGAATCACGAGGTAGTGCGGGTTGGCCGGCAGATTTTTAGTGGGGGGTGTTGGAACAGGCACTCGTCGCAAGGGGGAATTTCCGAATGCGTAATATGCATCACCCTCTACCCAGAGCGACATAGAGAACAGGCCAAGCGAGAGGCGTTTTGAACCGGCAGAGATATCGAATGTATACCGGGCATCCGGGTGTTCGCTGAATATCCCGAGCACCGGATCGCGAATCGCATCAAAAGTTGCCGCATCTATAGGAACCAGAGCACAGGAAATATTCCGGGAGAGGGAGAGGGTGTTAACCTCATCAATCGCATCGCGGATGGTGCATTTCCACGCTCGTTTCTTGTTATCATCCCGGGATGAGTTGGTATAGATCTCCTTTTCAGCAAATATGAACGTGTGCGTGACCGTCCGGAGATCCTTAAGAATCGCAGGATAGGTTTTATTGATACTGTCACCAGCGCTGATGATGTGGATATGTTCCTGCGGATCCATGAGTATTATCCGGTGTTGGATGATAAATGGCTGTCCAGTACATCGGATGATCAGAGTCTTACAAAACAAAATGCGATAACACTTAAAGGGATTAAATACGATTCTACTATAGTCTAACGAGGTAAAATGTCATGGCCACCGATCCTGTATGTCTGATGATAATTGATGAAGACGATGCAAAATTCACCAGCACCCATAAAGACCAGAAATATTATTTCTGCTGTAACTGGTGCAAGAAGCAGTTCGATGAGAATACAAGACGATACACCCGGATCTCCAATGACGTTTGTATCAACCTGAAAGAAGTGAGATAAACAGTAATGACCGGGGAACCGGTTACACAGATCTTTTTTAGTATCCCCGATAAATCGGGAAGCTCCTCCCTTACGTAACTTACACTTACGGATTGGGAAGGTAAAACCGGGGCGTATCTGAATGTCCGAATGATATGCGAAGACTCTTTGACTTATGTTAAGATACCCGAAAAACGGAGAAAAAAATATTTTTTTTAGATGAAGAGCGGCGCAAGCACGAGCGTCAGGGTAGCGAGGAGCTTGATGAGCACGTGGAGCGACGGGCCGGCGGTGTCCTTGAACGGGTCGCCGACGGTATCCCCGATGACCGCTGCCTTGTGGGCCTCGCTCTTCTTGCCGCCATGGACACCGGTCTCGATGTATTTCTTGGCATTGTCCCATGCACCACCGCTGTTGTTGAGGATGAGTGCCATGAGGATACCGGTGATGGTTGCTACCATGAGGAAGCCGGCGAGGGCCTCGTACTTCATGGTGACACCGATGACAATTGGGAACAGGATCACAAGGGCGCCGGGAAGGATCATGTTCTTCAGCGCACCCTGGGTCGTGATATCAATGACACGGGCATAGTCGGGCTTTTTGGTTCCTGCCATGATACCGGGGTCCTTGAACTGGATGCGGACCTCTTCGATAACATATTGTGCAGTCTTGGAGACTGCACGGATGGCGAGGCTTGCAAAGAGGAAGACGAGCATTGCGCCGATGAGTGCTCCGACAAAGACGTTTACGTTTGCCAGGTTGACAACATCGAATGCCTTGCCGGTGAGCTTGGAAATGTCGGCCATGTAGGCGTTGAAGAGCAGGAATACCGCGAGGGATGCGCTGCCGATGGCATACCCTTTGGTAAGTGCCTTTGTTGTGTTGCCGGCTGCATCGAGCTTGTCCATGCGGTGCCTGACTTCGTCAGGTGCCTGGCTCATCTCGACGATACCGCCGGCATTGTCGGCAATAGGGCCGAAGGTGTCCATGGTAAGGACGTAGGCGCAGACCATCAGCATACCGATGGTTGCAACGGCAGTGCCGTAGAGACCGCCCTGCGGGATACCGGTCATGGTCCCGCACCAGTACGAAGCGAGGAGGGACACTCCGATAAGGACAGCCGGAATCGCGGTGGTCTCGAGACCGACCGAGAATCCCATGATGACGTTGGTTCCCGCACCGGTCTCAGAGGCGTCAGCGATATCCTGCACCGGCCGGTAGTGGTGGTCGGTATAGTAGAGGGTGACCCTGAGGAAGGCTACGGAAAGGGCAATACCAACGAAACCTGCAAGGACGAAGTACATCCAGCCGGGTGTTGCACCGAGGAGGTAATAGACTCCGCCAGCGAGGAAGAATGCTGATATGATGGCGGTGATATAGTATCCGCGGTTCATGGCGTCCATCGGGTCGGCACCATCGACACCCTTGACGGAAAGGATACCGATCATGCTCGCGAGGAGACCGAGCGAACACATGACGATTGGGAAAAGGATCCCGTTGACACCGAAGATCGGGAAGAGCGCGACACCGAGGATCATTGCACCGATGTTCTCGGCTGCAGTGGACTCGAAGAGGTCAGCGCCACGGCCTGCACAGTCACCGACATTGTCGCCGACGAGATCTGCAATAGTGGCCGGGTTCCGGACATCGTCTTCGGGGATACCGGCCTCGATTTTGCCGACAATGTCTGCACCGACATCAGCGGCTTTCGTGTAGATACCGCCACCGAGCTGGGCGAAGAGTGCCACGAACGAGGCACCGAAGGCGAACCCGATGATGACGAACGGGGTATGGATCGGGTCTGCACCGAGAGCGATATACGTCAGCGAGACACCGAGGAGTGACATCGAGGTGATGATCAGACCCGAGATGGCCCCGCCGCGGAACGAGAAGTCAAGTGCCTTCCCGTCGCTGGTCTGCGCTGCTGCTGCCGTGCGGATGTTGGTCCTGACGGCAATCCACATGGCAACGACGCCGGCAACTGCGCTGCAGGCTGCACCGACGATAAAAGCAGCTGCCGTAGCGAGGGCAATCGCCTGTTGTCCGGTGAAATAATAAATAACAAAGATCACCACTGCAGATACGATGGCAAGCACGGCGATAGTCGAATACTGGCGCTTGATGAATGCTTCTGCACCCACCCGGATCGCATCGGAGACCTCGCGCATCTTGGGCGTACCCTCATCCTGTGAGAGGAGATTACGCGTCAGGATTGCTGCAAGTCCCAGAGCGATGATACATATCGCAATTACGATGAGTAATACAAAGTCGATCATTCCATGACCTCCCTGCTGTGCCAGAGGGAACCCTGCAAACCGACGGAACAGAACGTATTGACCGCACGAAACTGAACCGCCCGAAAGAGGATCCGGGTAACACACCAGGTATGATAAATTGGCATCGGCAGTATTCTGCCAGACCGGAACCAAAGGATGGCGCAACGGTTCCCGGGATATCCCCGATTTTTTCCACAACCCATCCTAAGAGATCATTAGTGCTTTTTTGAGACATTAAACTTTTATCATTAATTTCGCTCCCCATCCTCCGGGTACCATGCCTGAAGGAAAATGCTGGCCCGGATTTTTGCCCATTCTGTAACATTTTCCATCTTTTTTTCTGCGTTTTCTCTCATTTTTAGCGAATTTCTTCAAAAAATACCGGATATATTAAGAAATGCTCGGGATCTTACACTCCATGCACAATTCAATATGATTAATAATGATAAATTCCCATATTCAGAGAGGGAGGGTATCTGGTGCAACTTGCGCAGCTGTTAATATTTCTCATCCTGTTTCCGCTGATCACCGCGGTGTTCATGCTCTTTGCAAAAAAAGAGATGGAACGCGCCTGGATTGTGAAACTGTCCGCACTTGCCATTGGTGTGGTTACTGTATGGCTTCTTATCACCACGTTTGATAAGGGGGCCCTGCTGGTATCAGCAATCCCGGCAGAGCCGTATCGGCCTCATCATGTTCATCATCGAGATGCTGATTGCCGTTTTCATCCTGTATCTCGGTATCATACACAAGAAGTACGCTTGTTGTGGCGCTCATTCTCGTCCAGTCCGTAATGATGCTGTACTTCGAAATGGTGTATGCCCATTCTGTTGAAGTATCATCCAACCTGTTCATCGATGAATTCTCCAATATCCTGGCACTCATCATCGGTATCATCGGCAGTCTCATCTGCGTGTATTCGCTGGGCTACATGAAGTTCTTCCATGAACATCACCCGGAGATGCCGGACAAGCGAACGACGTTCTTTTTCGTCATGTTCGTCTTCATTGCCGCGATGTTCGGGCTCGTATTTTCCAATAATATCATCTGGGTCTATTTCTTCTGGGAAGTCACTACCCTGTGTTCATTCCTGCTGATCGGGTACACAAAGACCGAGGAAGCCACCAATAATGCATTTTTCGCCCTCTGGATGAACCTGCTCGGCGGTATTGCATTTGCCGGGGCTATCATCTACCTTGCCATGTTCGGCAATGGTATCATGGGACTGAGCGAACTGCTCGCTTCGGGAAAGGTAATTGCACTCATCCCGGCAGCCCTTATCGGGTTTGCCGGTCTCACCAAGGCAGCCCAGCTGCCGTTTTCCTCATGGCTGGTCGGGGCGATGGTGGCACCGACCCCGGTCTCGGCACTCCTGCACTCCAGCACCATGGTCAAAGCCGGTGTCTATATTATCGTCAGGCTTGCACCGATCTTCCAGTCTACCTTCACCGGGTATATGCTCGCCATGGTGGGAGCACTTACCTTCCTCATCGCATCCGGAATTGCCATATCGCAGAGCAATGCAAAACGGGTGCTTGCCTATTCAACGATAGCAAACCTTGGTCTCATCGTAGCCTGCGCCGGTATCGGGACGTATGAGGCGATCTGGGCAGCAATTCTCCTGATTGTCTTCCACGCGATCTCCAAGTCCCTGCTCTTCCTCTCGGTCGGGACTGTCGAGCACCGGATCAAGAGCCGCGAGATCGATGATATGAACGGGCTTATCGTGCGGATGCCGAAGATTGCTGCCATGATGGTGATCGGTATCGCCGGTATGTTCCTTGCACCATTTGGTATGCTGATCTCCAAATGGGCGGCGATACGGGCATTTATCGATGCACCGTATGGTTTCCTGTTCGTCATCATCCTTGCCTTTGGCAGCGCCATGACGCTCTTCTTCTGGGCCAAATGGATGGGTAAGATCATTGCTGTAACTTCAGACAGTAAGAACATCGAAGGGGAAGTTGATCACAGCGAATGGGCGGCTCTTGTATCACTTGCCGGGCTCTCGCTCATCACCACACTCGTCTTCCCGCTGATTTCGACAAAACTTCTTGAGCCATTCCTCATGGAGAACTATGGTCACGTAGCCCAGCTGTCGCAGGACAATATCATCATCATGATCCTGATGCTCGTCCTCCTCATTATCCTGCCATTGAGCGTTCTGATCCCACGGAGAAAACACCGGCATCGTAGCCCCGTACATGGGTGGCAGAACCACCACGCATGATATGCGTTTCTCCGGATCCCTGGGCGTCCAGAAAAAGACGGTGCTCTCGAACTACTATCTCCACGGAGTATTTCGGTGAAACGAAACTCAAAACCGCAGGGATCTGGCTCTGTTCAGCTATCATCGGCATCATGTTTGTTGCAACCGTGTTGCAGGGGGTGATCCTGTGATCAATATCGTCTGGGCAATTGTCTTTGTGCTCGTGGCACCCGTTGTTGGCGGACTGGTTGCAGGTATTGACCGGAAGATCACCGCACACATGCAGGGCAGGGTCGGCCCCTCAATCTTTCAGTCATTCTGCGATGTAGGCAAACTCTTCGAAAAAGAGCAGGCGGTCGTGAACGAGACGCAGATCTTCTATGCGGTCTGTTATATCATCTTCATGGTCTTTACCGGAGCGCTGTTCTTTGCCGGCGGAGATCTGCTGCTCGTCATCTTTGCGCTTACACTCGCGCAGATCTTCCTTGTACTGGGCGCATTTGCCGCCAACTCCCCCTACAGTTATGTCGGGGCGGAGCGGGAACTTCTCCAGATCATGGCCTACGAACCGATGGTGATCCTGACAGCAGTCGGCATGTTCGTCGCAACAAAGAGCTTCAATGTCCGCGATATCGCTGCTACCACGACCCCGGTTGTCCTTCTCATCCCGGGCATCTTCCTTGGGTTCCTCTACGTCCTGACCATCAGACTGCGCAAATCGCCGTTCGATATCTCGACATCGCACCATGCACACCAGGAGATCGTAAAAGGCGTGACCACAGAGTTTTCGGGCCCTTCACTCGGCCTTATCGAGATCACCCACTGGTACGAGACGGTCTTTTTGCTCGGCTTTGTCTACCTCTTCTTCGGGTTCAACCCGTTGATTGGTGTATCGCCGTCATCATCGTTTACCTGTTGGAGATCCTGATCGATAACACGAATGCCCGTGTTAAGTGGCAGCTTGCGGTGAAGAGCTCGTGGCTGATTGCCGCAGTCGTGGGTGTGGTCAACCTGGCTGCACTCTACTTCCTGTCAGGAGGTGTATCATGACCTACCTTGCAAAATCCCCCTGGATCATCCACTACGATGCCTCGAGCTGCAATGGCTGCGATATCGAGATCCTTGCCTGCCTGACACCTATGTACGATGTCGAGCGGTTCGGCATCATCAACACCGGCAACCCGAAACATGCAGATATCTTTGTCGTCACCGGTTCGATCAACGAAGCGAACCGCGAGGTCATCCAGAACATCTACAACCAGATGCCGGATCCGAAGGTCGTCGTTGCGGTTGGTATCTGCGCCTGTTCCGGTGGAGTATTCCGGGAATGCTACAATGTTGCCGGCGGTATCGACAAACTTATCCCGGTTGACGTTTATGTGCCCGGGTGTGCTGCCCGTCCCGAGTCGATCATCGACGGGATTGTCACTGCACTGGGCATTCTTGAAGAGAAACGGAGCAAAAAGGTGAGTTCCCCGACGGTAACCGACCACGATCATGCAGAACATCACAGGCACGCGGAAGGAGGTGCACAATGATGGAACCACAGACAATCGTCCCGATCAGTGTCGGGGAGGTCGTTTGACGAAAGCCGAACAGGCAAAGAAAGACGGCAACCGGCTCGTCCAGATCGGGTGCACGAAGATCGGGGACGACTTCGAGATTCTCTACGTCTACGATAAGGACTACAAACTGACAAATTACCGCATCACCGTAAAACAGGACGATGAAATCCCGAGCATCAGCGGAGTCTACTTTGGTGCGTTTGTGTACCAGAACGAGATCCACGACCTGTACGGCATTCACGTCAAGGGGATCAACATCGATTTCAAGGGCACGTTCTACAAGACTGCGATCAAACATCCTTTCAGCGTGACCATAATCAAGGAGGACGACTCATGTCAAAACAAATAACCGTCCCGTTCGGACCCCAGCACCCGGTGCTTCCCGAACCCCTCCACCTCGATCTTGTGCTTGAGGATGAGAAGGTCGTTGATGTCATCCCGACCATCGGGTACGTCCACCGCGGTCTTGAGAAACTGGTGGAGAAACGGGAATACACCGAGTACGTCTTTATCGCCGAGCGGATCTGCGGTATCTGCAGTCACATCCACGGCCAGACCTATGTGCAGGGCATCGAGCAGATCATGGGACTCGAAGATCCCGAGCGGGCCCAGTATCTCAGGACCATCTGGTCGGAATACTCAAGTCTGCACTCGCACCTGCTCTGGCTCGGGACTTTTTGCTGACAGCATGGGCTTTGAGAGCGTGTTCATGAACGCCTGGAGACTCCGCGAGCATATTCTCGATGATCTTGAAGCAACTACCGGTGGCAGGGTCATCCAGGGTGTCTGCAAAGTGGGTGGAGTCCGGAAGGATATCTCTCCGGAGAAACTGGACGACATGGTAAAAGGGCTTAAGGGTATCGAGCACGAGACTCCAGTCACTCACGAACGTATTCCTGCATGACAGTTCGATAAAGCACCGGTTGAGTGGGATTGGAGTGCTCAGCAAAGAGGATGCCTATTACCTCGGTGCGGTTGGACCTACGGGAAGAGGCAGCGGTCTTGCAATTGATGTCCGCGAGACCGGCTATGCTGCCTACGGGAAGATCAATTTCAAACCGGTTGTAGAGTATGAAGGGGACTGCTATGCCCGCTGTGCTGTGCGGGCAAAAGAGATGTTCACTTCGATTGATATCATCGAGCAGTGCGTAAAGAAGATACCTGACGGGCCGGTTGATATGAAAGTGACCGGAGCCCCTGATGGTGAATTCCTCGCCCGGGCCGAGCAGCCACGGGGAGAAGTTATCCACTACATCAAGGGCAACGGGAAGAAGAACCTTGTCCGGCACCGTGTAAGGACTCCGACGTTTACGAATATTCCCCCGCTCGTTACACTCTTAAAAGGGTGCGATCTTGCTGATGTGCCGGTGATTGTCCTGAGCATCGATCCCTGCATCGGCTGTGCGGAGAGGTGATGTGACGATGACATTTTTTGAGATGACAAAAACGGTGTTAAAAAGTGTGCTCTCCCGCCCGGCGACCCTGATGTACCCGGTCAAAACCGGCAAACAAGACGCCCAACACCCGAGGGCATGTGAAGATTAATCCGGATGGATGTATCACCTGCCGGCTCTGCCAGCGCAAGTGCCCTACCCTGGCAATCTGTGTTGAGGTCAAAGAGAAGACATGGCAGATTGACAATATGCGCTGCGTGGTCTGCAGTGCCTGTGTAGATGCGTGCCCGACCAAGTGTCTCACCATGGACAACCAGTACCGCCCGGCAATGACCGCCCGGGGCGGTCTTGATAAGTTCACGGTTGCAGGACCAAAGAAGCGGGAACCGGTAGTGTCCGATGCTGCAAAGCCGGTAAAAGAATAACTTTTTTTTGCTCTATAGAAATCCTTGCGGGGAACTGAGGAGTCGCTCTTGGGGGCTCACGCACTTCGTGCTTTTTGCCCCTGCCGCTCGGGTATCCCCCCATATTGCGATAATATCAGAATGTCCGAGAACCTCCAAAATGGGGGTCAAGGGTGTGCCCCCCTTGGGATGCCTCCCCCTCTGGGGGAGAGAGGGGGTCCCCCTCATATATACCGAAGAGGATTGGCAAGTAACGGGATAAGAGGATCTCTACAGATTCATTTTTTTGAAGGTTAATGAATAGAAATCCCGTAGCTTACCCTTCACAAATCCCTACACTGATTGATGGTAGCGGTGACGTCAGTCTCCCTTTTTCTATGCCCCGGTGTTCAGATCGGGGTGGAGTCTCGTCTCATCGGACGGACGTTTGCCCCTTCCATCTCCCCTTCCGCCCATGCAAACCGTTCCTGGATGGTAAGGGGAAGTTCCTTCTCATCAATCGGGACAAATCCATAATTGCCATAGAATCCGCTGAGGTTCCAGACCGAATGCATATAGAGAGTATCCTGCCCGCACGCTTCGATAAGCCCCCAGACTGCAGCATTCGCATACCCGTGACCCCGCTGGCTGACCGGGGTGAATACGCCATCCACTTCAAACCCGTCCGTGTGCCGTTTGCACCTGGCGATAGAGACTGCCTGCCCGTCCAAAAACGCCGCAAATATCCGGTCTGTTTTTACGTTGCCTTTCGTATTGTGGTAATCGACCCAGAGTGTTTCTGCAAGGGAAAATTCTGAAGAGACCAGTTCTTTCACCGTCACCCCGGTGCTGTGTTTTGTGGGATGCAGGGCCGGCACAGGTGATAGTAAAAGCGGAGGGGCATCCTCGCTGGTGGCCTCGATCCGGTACCCGCCGGGCGGAACATGGATCACGAATCGTGCCCCTTTTCCCTCTTCTCCTGTCTCCTGTATGGTCATACCGGTCACCTCAACGATCTGGCGGCAGATGAAAAGCCCTATTCCCGCGTGTCCCCCGGCATCATACTCAAATATCTGTTTTTTCTTATCCGGAGGAATCCCGGTGCCATCGTCCCTGAAACAGAGGTCAAGCCCTTCCGGTGTCTCGTGATAGGTGACAACAATGTTCTTCACCAGATCTCTGCCGTGGCGTAGTGAATTCTCCAGGAGATGGGTAATGACATCGGCAAAGAGTGGATCTGCGTAGACCTCGAGGCGCCCTGCCCAGCACCTGATCGAGACCGTGCCGTCATCAGAAGGAAGTCGGGCGGTATCAAGCGTCTGCTGCACACTCATCCAGACCGGTGGGATCGCACCCAGATCTTTGTAGGACTCGGTAAGGAAGAGCTGGCGGGTGACGTTCCATGTCAGCGTCCGGATCCGTTCGATATACATGCGTATCCCGGCATCGTTACAGTGAGCATCGGCCTCATCGACTGTTTCGAGTATCTGGTCGACCGACCGGTGAAGGTGATCTACCGAGAAACGTGAGAGAAGGCTGAGTTTGTCGTTTGCCGTCTGCAACGCATGCTCGGCATTAACGCGGCTGGTGATATCAAAGAATGTGAGAATCACTCGTTTACCGGGAAGCGAGGCAGCAGAGACAAGTACGATAAGCGGGGTTTCATCCGGTAAGGAGAACCTCATCTCAGAAGTGTATACCGCTCCCTCACGAGAGACACGGTCGAATAATTCCTGTACATCTTCCCCGCTCCAGATCGATGTGATTGAAGTACCCTACAAGGTCAGCCGCTTTCCGGTTGAGGAGATCAGCAGCTTTCCAGTTGATCTCTTCTATTGTCCGGAGGTTGTCGGTATCTGCTATAAGGATACTACCTCCTTCCGAATGGTCAAAGAGCGCTTTGTAGAGATCTTCTTTTTCATGGAGCTGGATAGTAAGAGCCGCAATCAGCCAACCGATTACGATGAGGACACCGGTACGCATCAGAGCATCGGGAAGAATATTGAGCGATGTTCCGGCAACGAGGATGACGAGCAGAAGGTAGATAGCTCCGATGCACCCGGCAATGATGGCCCCCCGTTTCGGATAATGATATGCGGCGAGGACAACCGGAATGTACAGGAGGTGGGGGATGCCCGTCGAGATGCCAAAAAGAAGTCCGGTAAGGTTTGCAAGAAGTGCAGCTGCAGCCGTTCCAAGGATTAGTACATTCCAGAGGATATTACGATTGTAAAACCTGGCATGAAGGTTCATCTGTCAGCCCCGATTTCCTGTTCCGGTTTCCATTCACGGATATTGCGAATCAAGATACTTGAGGATTGTGATTTTGTGAGTGGATCACCGGATCATTTTCAGATATCGTTCCAGTACACGTTTTCGCTGATACCCGGTCTCCCTTCAGGTATGCTATTACTCTGGTGAAATCCCCGTGAAAATTCAGGTCATTGAGCATTTACAACAGAATTAACAATGCGATAATTTTTCATGCGAATGTAAATGTCTCCGGAATCAGTGTCTGGAGGTCAACCACAACGGCAAGTGCCGGTGTCGGGTTTACGTTCATCTGCTTCTGGAACTTGGTCTGGGACTGCCATGTGCCGGCATTGATACCAAGCACACCACGGTAAGTCGTTATACCCTTGATATGGACATGGCCGGTATGCAGGATCTCTGGCAGTGGATCGATGATCATCCGATCGGTCTTTCCAGCAGCAATGGGGGTCCTGCGCCCATATGCCGGTGCAAGGTGGCGGCGCTGGAGCATTTCCTGCATCATGAGCCCACTCTGGTCATAGGATGCCCCGGGGATCAATCCTATCATGTCATCGATCGATCTTCCGTGATACATCAGAACCCGCACACCTTGCAGGTTGACAAGTGCCGGGTTCTCTACAAGGGTGCAGTTGTCCGGGAATCTTCTGGTGAATGCTTCCGGTAACACCGGTTGTGGCTCTGCACCCCGGACCACATCGTGGTTGCCCGGTGAAATAATGATCTTCATCCGCGAGGGAAGGTCGCGCATCATGGCACCGAACGCCTCATACTGCTCGTAGATGTTTTTTATTACCAGTTCGCTCTCCTGCCCGGGATAAATGCCGATACCGTCCACAAGGTCACCGGCAATCAACAGGTAGGAAAAATCCGAATCCGAAAGCCAGTCGGAAAACCGGTTCCAGCTTTCCTGCAGGAAGGTATCACTGCCTACATGGACATCTGAGATGAAGACCGCCTTTCCCGGCTCTTCGCTTTTGAACGGGGTGTTGTCGATGCGGATATCTGGACGATAGAGGAGCTCACCAAAAAAGAGTTTCCCGTCACTGGAAAGTTTTCCCTTCACCCCGATTACTTCATCGTGGATAATTCGTTCGGCATCGGAAAAGGCCGGGCGATCCTTTCGGAATAGTACGGAAATATTTGATGAGGAATCCTCGAGTTCGACGATCCTGTGCCCATTTGTCGTGGCCTTGACTTCTGTGACCATGCCGATGATAGTACACTCTTCCTGCCGGTACCTGTTGGAGCGTGTCAGCGCTTCTATGGGCATGGCGCTGCACCGGCTCCGTATCATCCCCCCAGCCTGGCATAACGGTCACGGAAGTAATGGAGATAATCACCAGTACCGTTTATCGGTCCGGAGGTTCCCGGCAAGCCACTGATCACTTCCACGCTGGGATCCGTGAGAAACCGGGTTCCGTCCCGGGTGACCGTCATGCCGGGGATGTGCTGTGCCGAGACTACAATTGCATGGTCCGGTACTCCTGCAATGATGCGTTCGATCAAATCGGGTTCACCCTGTTCAAGGATATACCGCACAACATCGGGATGTACCTGCAACCGCGCCTCTAAAAAAGCGAGAGTGATCTGCTGTACATCGAGCATGGTAATTATTTCGTCCCCTGAGAAAATATAGGATACCATTGCTTCCCGTCGTGTCCGTTGTTCCCCTTATTTACCGGCGATTTTTTGCACTTTCCCGCACATATTACCACATTGTCATGATTGAGGGCGGCACTCATGTATGATGTATTCCAGGCATTTCTTCTCGGTCTTGTGATTGGTCTGACCGGCGCTCTTGCACCCGGACCCACGCTGGTTGCTACTATCAATGCATCGATTGCAGGTGACTGGAAGATAGGCCCGAAAGTGACTTTGGGCCATATGATTGTTGAAGGTGCTATTTTTTTCTTAATTGTCCTCGGGCTCGCAGCATTTGCCCTTCCCTATACCACTGCCATTGCGGTGATTGGCGGGGTTGCACTTATCGTATTTGGGACGATTACTCTTGCAGGAAGCCGGGGCGCATCCTTAAAAAGTCCGGTTACTGCTTCTGCAAGCAATCCGTATATTGCCGGAATCGTCACCAGTGCAGCAAATCCCTACTTCTGGATCTGGTGGCTCACCATTGGCAGTGCCATGGTGATTGCCGGGCTTTCCGGTGGCATTATCCTTGCAGCTGTCTTCATGGTGGGGCACTGGTGTGCAGATCTCGGGTGGTTAACGCTGGTATCAACGGGTGTATCGCGGGGAAGGACAATCCTTTCAGATAATTCATACCGCTGGATCATGCGCATCTGTGGCATATTTCTCATCATGTTCGGGGTTTACTACATCCTGACTTTATTTGTGCGGTGATCCGTGGTTAAGACCGGTTCGCTATATTAATAAAAATCGCATACAGTGTAGCAAGAGATGGCAGACAAGGATAAAGCCCAGGACATCCGCACGCTCATCAGTCAGTTCCGGACAAGTGATCACTGGGCAGTTTCTCTCGCCCGTGACCTTATCTGGGTTGTAGCGGTTGTCGGTTGCATTGCGCTCGCCCTCTTTTTGATCTGCGGTACCTGGCCAGCGGTGGTCACGATAGAGTCTGAGAGCATGGTGCCTAACATGAACGTTGGGGATCTTGTTGTTGTCGTCCAAAAGGACCGGTTCGGGGATCTCCAGACCTGGGATGACGGGAATGAGTCCGGGTACAAGAAGTTCGGCGATTATGGAGATGTCATTATTTACCGCCCGAATGGTGCCACGGACATGTGGGCATCGATAGGTCTCCTCCCGCTCTCAAAGGCACAGCACCCCATCATCCACCGGGCAATGACGTGGACAGAAGCGGGGCAACCTATCCCCTCATATCTCAATATATATCGCGGGAAGGTTACGCCAAACGGGTATCTCCCGCTTACGGTCAGCGGGGAAACTCCGGAAGGGAGCAAAATTCTTTCAACTGATAGCATGACAGATCCTGTCTTAAATTACACATCCGGTTCAAGGGATCTCATCATGCAGACCCCTCAGGGGAATTATGTCCTCCCGGCAGGTTCCATTGTTCCGAACTCAGGCTATGTCAGGGATACCGATACCATTGCCACTCATGGCGGGTACATCACCAAGGGGGACAATAATAATTTCAGCGATCAGGGATATCTCACGATCCCAGGTACAGGGACCGTTGAGCCCGTGACAAAGGAGTGGGTTATCGGCAAGGCGCTTTTCACTGTGCCCTATGTCGGCCTCCTCCCGCTCCATATCGGGGAAGTGATCATTGTGGTCATTATCCTTATGGTGCTCCATGAACTCTACCTCCGCAGGAAGGAAGAAGCACCCGTCAAACTGCAGAAGAAGAGCGGGAAGAAACAGCGGTGAAGGGAAGATGACCATGACGAATGTATCAGACCTGCTGTCCGATGTGCTGGGTGGCCACCGGCTTACGGGTGGGGAAGCAGAACTCCTCCTGAACGCACGGGCAGGAGATATCATCCGGGTTGTCTCTGCCGCAGATGAGATGCGTGAGCGTCGTGTAGGGGACACGGTTACCTATGTACGGAACCAGAACCTGCATGTAACGAATATCTGCAAGAATCTCTGCGGTTTCTGTGGTTTTGGCCGAAAAGCGACGGATGAAGGAGCGTATTGCCATGACAGGGCGGGGATAGAGGCACAGGCGAAGATGGCATATGAGCGGAAAGTAACCGAGATATGCCTGTTATCAGGAGTGCATCCCGGCTTTACCCTGGACACATTTGTTGACCTGATTCACTGGGTTCATGAGGCAGCTCCCGGTGTCCATATCCATGCGTTCAGCCCTGATGAAGTTGCCCATGCAGCAGAGCGGGGGGGGTATTCGACAACGGAAGTGCTTAACCGGCTCAAAGACGAGGGTCTTGGCACAATCCAGGGAACCGCCGCGGAGATACTTGTAGATTCTGTACGGGAAGTGATCTGCCCACGCAAGGTATCCACATCGGAATGGGTCCGGATCATCAAAGAAGCCCACCGGATGGGATTGCGTTCAACAGCGACCATTATGTACGGGTCATATGAAAATGCTGCAAATCAGGTCGAACATCTCGGAATCCTGCGGGATATACAGGATGAGACGAGCGGGTTTACCGAGCTCGTCACCCTGCCTTTTATCCACACCAACACCCCGCTCTACGAGCAGGGGATTGCCCGTCCGGGCCCAACCGGGCGCGAAGATATGCTGATGATCGCAGTCTCCCGTCTCTTCCTCGATAATTTTAACAATATCCAGGTGGCATGGGGAAAAGTCGGGCTCAAGATGACCCAACTGGCCCTGCTCTCCGGTGCCAATGATCTTGCAGGAACCATGTTCACGGATGATGTGACTGGTGATGCCGGGGCCACCGGCTCGGATTACCTTGATCCAAAGGACATGGAACGGATTGTCACTGATATCGGGCGGAATCTCCGGCAGAGGACAACGCTGTATAAATTCGTGTAATTTGCGCAATAAAACCGGTATTCCCGGGAAAAAGTTTTTGTTTTAGATCCGCAGATCAGAGCAGTTCCAGCGCAGCACGGCCGGTCATCCCGTTCTTAATTCCCCGCCCCATCGCGGATCGGTTTGCCTCTTTGACGATCCCTTTTAAGAGGTCATCGGTGTCGACAATGGACGGGCCGATGGATGGTCTGACTTTTGCTGCCGGATAACTGAATGAGTCGAGCGCTGCCACATCGAACGCTCCGCACCCGATCATTCCCACGTCCGTCATGATCGCGACAAGATTCGCCGGACCGAGGGGAATAATATATCCGTCAGCCATTTTTCTGGTTAGTTTAACTTCAACCTGCTGCATATCTCTCCTTTATTCATGGTTGACGCGGGGGAATAATAATCATGTGGCATGGGAATACGATACCATTACAATAATTCGGGTGTTCCGGACCAAATTGCCTGGAGTGAATCATGGAACAATACCTGCGGACCCTTCTTGATGATGTAAAAAATGGCCATAGGATGAGTGAAGAGGAATGCCTCTTGCTGTTTTCCGTTCGCGACCGGCAGGTCTGGAAGATTGCTGCTGCTGCCAACGAGATGCGGGAGCAGCGTGCGGGTGATGCCATAACCTGGGTCAGGAACCAGAATATCAACGTGACCAACCTCTGCGTAAATGCCTGTGGGTTCTGTGGTTTTTCGAAGAAACCCGGTGATGAGGGGATCTACTTCCATGACAAGGCAGAGATCCAGAAGAAAGCGGCGCTGGCAAAGTCACGCGGAGTATCTGAGATCTGTACGGTAAGCGGTCTTCACCCGGACTTCACCGCACAGTCCTACATCGAGGTCTACCGTTGGATCCACGAAGCGGCACCGGGAGTCCATCTCCATGCAAGTAACCCGATGGAAGTCGCTTATGCAGCAAAAAAGAGCGGAATGAGCACAGAAGAGGTACTGGTTGCCATGAAATGTGCAGGACTCGGATCGATGTGCGGGACGGCAGCCGAGATTCTTGTGGATTCCGTGCGGGATATGATATGCCGCGAGAAGATCCCGACCGATGAATGGGTGCGTATAATCAAAGAGGCGCACTCTCTTGGCATTCCCACAACCGCGACCATCATGTACGGCCATTGCGAGAGTGAATCCGATCGGGTGCGTCACCTTGCGATACTTCGGGAGATACAGGATACCACGCACGGGTTTACTGAGTTCGTCCCGCTCTCGTTCATCCACATGAACACACCCATCTTCCGCGCCGGTATCGCCCGGGCGGGAGCAACGGGGAGAGAAGATCTCCTGATGGTGGCCGTTGCACGCCTCTTTCTTGATAACTTCAAAAACATTCAGGTATCGTGGGTAAAAGAGGGGATCAAGATGGCGCAGCTCGGGCTTATTGCCGGAGCCAATGATCTTGGTGGGACCATGTTTGAAGAGAGTATCTCCAAGGGGGCAGGAGCAGTCAATACCGATTATCTCGATCCAAAAGAGATGCAGCGTATGGCAGAAGATGTGGGTAGACCGCTTAAACAACGTTCAACGCTCTATGAGTTACTTTAGCCTGTGGGGCATGGATAAAAAAAAGGGAACCGTTCTCCTCAAAGATGATCCTTTTTAACCAGACGGATGATCTTATCCCCAATCTTTTGAGCCTTCTCCACTGCTTCCTTGTCAGCGAGCACTTCACCTTCGTGATACCCGTTGCCTTTGACCGATCCCAGTGATGAAAACTCGTGTGTGCTCAAGAATCCTTCAAGCGTCTGTATCGTCCGGTTTGCGCCTTTATTTGCCTGGATTGCAACCGCAACACCTTTCCTTCCGGCCAGTTTCCGGTCATGGTACAGGGAATATGTCCGGTCAATGAAGTTTTTCAGGTGACCGCAGACATCGTAATAATACGTGGGGGAACCGATTACAAGCACATCGCTGTCGAGTACCTTCTTGACTATCATATCCCAGTCATCGTTCTCGATCACGCACCACTTCTTCTCCTTGCACTTCTCGCAGCCAAGACACGGGTGGATCTTCTTTCCCGCAAGCGAGACAAACTCTGTATCGATTCCTGCTTCCTTACAGCGTCCGAGAACGATGTTGACCAGCGTTGCGGTGTTGCCCTCTTTACGCATGCTCCCGGATATTCCAAGCACCTTCATACTTTATGCTCAACTCATGGGCTCATGATTGTTTTGGTGACCGGTTGGAGACCTAGATATTGAAACGCAGATACGCACTCATCCTGAGGATTGGACTGTCGGTAGAACAGGTGGGATGCGCAGTTACAATCGCTGCACCCGAATCCCGGAACACCGCCATTGCCGAGTTCGTGAGCTGAGCCGGCACTCGAACTTCTCATTTGTGATACCATAGACTGCATATGCCAGAGAAAAAAGGGGCGAAGTGAGGAGATAATCCACATGCCATTTCGGTTGTCTGTCGCGGTTATTAGCAAGAGAGATATGGCGCTCCAGCCGTTTCAGTCCCCCGCTGCCCAAAGCAGAGCCGATATAACAGTGCCAGCCTTGTTGAAATGCGATTTCACCGAGTGCACCGATCCGGACCCGGCAACCGGGATTGCGAAATACCAGGCAGTAGATTCCCTTATCCATAACCACTCTTGATGAGACCCAGTGCTGCGGTGATGTGCCGGCTCCCCCTTCTTCTACCGGTGATCCGTGGCCCGGGAAGAGCCCCTCCACATCGAGCAGTGCGAGTCGTTCAAGCGACCGCTGGAGTTCTGCCCGGCTCCCGCCCGGGAAATCATAGCGCCCAAATGCCCCGTCGGTAAATACCGTGTCTCCACTGAAAAGGAGCTGCTCATTTTCGCAGAAGAGGCAGATGCATCCCGGTGTGTGGCCCGGTGTATGGAGGACGACAAAATCGCCGATGGTGTCACCCTCTTTGAGCATTATATCCGGCAGTACACCGGGCGAACGGGCGCCAAAATTCATCGAGAGGCTCTGCATATCATCCACCAGCCCCCGGGCATCGTTCCTGTGGATCGCAATCTTGGCTTTGCACATGTGCGCGATCTCTTTTACCCGGGCGGTGTGGTCGAAGTGGCAGTGGGTGAGGACGATAGTCTCGATCTGCTCCTTGTAAGGTGCTACCGCCATCGGCATGACCCCGGCATCAATGAGAATATTTCCCACGATATAGGAGTTTGCCCAGATATCGCCGTTTGTTATCCACTCGACCTGCATGCACAATAATAAGGACTCCGAACAGATGTTTCTTATGGATTTGCTGGTCCGCAGGTGTTCCCGCGGTGTTCCGGAAGAAGTGGCAGCGGTGGCCCGGGCGGAGGGTATGGATCCCGAACGCATGGCACGACTGGTTGCGGCTGGCAGGATTGTCATTCCCGCAAACCCCAATCGCCAGCACCAGCGGTGTGCGATCGGTGAAGGGTGCTCGGTTAAGATCAACGTGAATGTTGGCACCTCAGGCTCCCGGTGCGATATTGCAATGGAGGAGGAGAAGGCAAAGGCAGCGCTTGATAACGGTGCCGATGCCATAATGGATCTCTCAACCGGTGGCGACCTTGTTGCGATACGGAAGAAGATGCTTGCTCTGGACACGACCGTCGGGACCGTGCCGGTCTATGAAGCGGTGCGCCGTGCCGGAAACGCTGTGGATGTTGATGCGGACCTGCTCTTTAAGGTAATCCGCGAGCACTGCCAGCAAGGGGTGGACTTCTTAACGCTCCACTGCGGGGTGAACCGGCAGGCACTCGCAGCGCTCAAAAGCGATCCCCGGGTGATGGGCGTGGTCAGCCGGGGCGGATCGTTCCACTGTGCAATGATGATGCAGCGGGAGGAGGAGAACCCGCTGTATTCTGAATACGATTACCTGTTGGAGATCCTCGCAGAATATGACGTGACCATCAGTCTCGGGGACGGGATGCGGCCCGGCTGTATGCAGGATGCAGAGAAACTTGCAAAGTCGGTCGAGTACATCACGCTTGGAACACTTGCGAAGCAGGCGCAGGCAAAGGGAGTCCAGCGGATGATCGAGGGACCGGGACATATGCCGCTCGACCAGGTGGGTTACAATGTGCGGATGATCAAAGAGATCACCGACCATGCCCCGCTCTACCTGCTCGGACCGCTTGTAACCGATATTGCCCCGGGCTACGACCACGTAGTCGCGGCTATCGGGGGGGCAACAGCCTGCCTCAATGGTGCTGACTTCCTCTGCATGGTCTCGCCCAGCGAGCACCTTGCCCTTCCGGATGTTGCAGATATCATTGAAGGGACGCGGGTGGCAAAGATTGCGGCACACGTTGGAGACACTGTCCGGAAGCATGAAGGCTGGCGGATGGAACGCGAGGTGCAGATGGCCGATGCCCGGCATGAGCTTGACTGGGATGAGCAGTTCCGGCTGGCGCTGTACGGGGAGCATGCCCGGAAGATACATGAGCGGGACGGTGAAACGGAAACCTGCTCGATGTGCGGGGATCTGTGTGCGGTCAAGATGGTGAACGAGCTGTTCGGGACGGGCGGGAAGAAGACGGGGAAAGGGAAGTAATCCTCTTTTCCTTTCTCAACCCGGAGATGAGGAACGGTCTTTTATCCAAATTCATCCGGTTGATGTATCAATGGATGGGAGTCCCCCCTCAAAATATTTCCACTCATCCCCCCCCTCTCTCAACCTTGAGCCGGACCCCCACAAAACCCGAATCCGGTAGATTCGACCACAAAGCACTCTAATTCCTTCCTCCAACCCTTGAGGTATAATGACACTCAATCCATTTTTTTACCATATTTTCGAGTCCCTCCCTCGGCAGGGACCCGGGTGCACGGGTGCAACAAGAAACGCATTTTCTTATCTCTCCCCACTCTCAAAGGATGCGAATATCCTCGATATCGGGTGCGGTTCAGGGACCCAGACACGGGATCTCGCATCACTCACCAGCGGGACCATCACCGCGGTTGATAATCACAATCCGTTCCTCGATACTATCGATGCAAAGGCGAAAGAGGATGATACTGCCGGGCGGATAAAAACCGTATACGCTTCGATGGATGCCCTCCCCTTTGAAAAAGGACAATTCGATCTCATCTGGTCCGAGGGAGCTGTTTTCATTATCGGTTTTGAAAAGGGACTCTGGACATGGAAACCTTTCCTGAAAAAGGGAGGTTACATGGTTGTATCAGATGCCGCGTGGTTCGAACCTAACCCCCCGGACGAACTTGTCCAGTGGTGGGAGAAGGAGGGGTACATTCCCAAAACGGAGGACCAGCTCAGGGAACTTGTGAAGATAGCGGGCTATCGCCTCATCGCAACGTACCGGCTGCCCGAGGCCGGGTGGTGGGAGAACTACTATGTCCCGATGCTTGCCCGTATCGCAGAACTGAAAAAGGCCCACGGGAGCGATCCAGAGCATGCCGCGATTCTCGATTCTCTTGAGGCGGAAGCGGAAACTTACCGGAAGTACAAGCGGTATCTACGGGTACACGTTCTTTATCATGCAGAACCCGTAACCGGAAGAGCCAGCGGCACTAGTAATATTCTCCTCTATCAGGAATGCATCCTTCACTTTTTTTCATGTCAAAATCATATCCCTTGTACTCCCACTCTGTTGACCACTATCCTGATGTTCCTTTGAATCCCTCAGGTAATCATCCATGAACCAGAATATCGACCGGGAACTGCAGATTCATGAAACCTCCCTTGGCGCCGATTACTTCGGCGTGGCGGACCTCACTCCTGCGCGTGATTTCATCCAGGGCCAGGGGGAGAACTGGTCCAGCAGGTACCCGCGGGGGATTGTGATAGGTATGAGATTGCAGGACAGCCATGTGGACCTCCTGCCGGATGAAGACAAAGCGGCAGCGATCCTCTACAAGCACAACAGTTACGATGTCGTGAATCAGGCCCTCGACCAGATCGCGCTCCGGGTTGCAGCCATGCTCCAGCGGGCAGGTTTTGCGGCATTTCCCGTTCCGGCCTCGAAGCGAACGGATGATGAGCGCATAGCCGGGATATTCTCGCAGAAACTTGCGGCACATCTCGCCGGTCTGGCTGGATCGGGAAGAGCTGTCTGCTCATCACCCCGGATCATGGCCCCTGGGTCCGTTGGGTCAGCATCCTGACCGATGCCCCACTCAACCCTACAGGAAGTCTCATGGAACAGCAGTGCGGTAAATGTACTGCATGTGTGGATATCTGCCCGCAGCAGGCATTTACGGGAAGGGTTTTTTGTGAAGATGAGCCCCAGGAGGCCCGGTTCGATGCTGCAGCCTGTGCCTGTATATCTGTCCTCACGGAAGGAAATCCGGAAAAGGGAACCGTCAATAAGGGTAAACACGGCTTTTCTGATTATTGATCGGAAAAAAAGATTGTGAAAATCACGTTCTCGTGAGTTTCAGGATACGGACCGCCAGCCACGCCGCGTTATCGCCATTATCCACACCCACGCAGGCTACAGGAACACCTTTTGGCATCTGGGCGATCGAGAGCAGGGAGTCCATGCCGTTCAGTGTCCCGCTTACCGGAACGCCGATAACCGGCTTGTCGGACTTGGATGCAATAACTCCGGGCAGGGCTGCGGAAAGCCCGGCAATTGCAATGAAGATTTTCACGTTGCTGGTCTTGATATACGCATCGAGCTTATCCGGATCGCGGTGAGCGGAGATGATCTGGGAGTCATACGATACATTGTTTTCGTCAAGGACTTTTTTTACCTTGTCCGTAATTGCTGCATCCGATGCGGAGCCCGAGATGATAGCTACGTCAGCCATACTTGCCATCCATACATATATTGTGCCTTTATAGATATACTATAAGCAGATCCACATGGAAAAAGAACTTCTCCTGATGCTGCCAGGCCCGGTACCTATGCCGGAACGGGTCAGGTATGCAATGATGCGGCAGGCAATAAACCACCGTAGCGCCGAGTTCGGTGCTGCGTATGCTGACTGTGTGCGGGTCCTTAAAACCGCCTTTGGAACGACAAACGATCTCATGGTAATCAGCGGCTCCGGCACGGCCGGCATGGAAGCTGCGATTGCCAATGTTGCAAAAGACAAGGAGATCGCCTGTCTTGTCAACGGGAAGTTCGGTGAGCGGATGCTGAAGATCAGCCAGCGCTACGGAAAAGCCCACGAGATCAAATCCGAGTGGGGAACCCCCCTCGACCTTGCTGCGCTGGAAGCCCGGCTGGAGCAGGGTGCACAGGTGGTTACGCTCGTGCACAACGAGACATCCGTTGGTATCAAAAACCCGGCGGAGGAAGTCGGCAGGCTCGCAAAGAAGCACGATGCCCTGTTCATCATGGACGGCATTACCTCCATTGGCGGGGATACTGTTGAAGCTGACAAGTGGGGTGTCGATATTGCCATCACCGGCTCGCAGAAATGTTTAGCCGCACCTGCCGGTCTTGCAATGGTCTCGGTGAGCAGCCGGGCATGGGAGCGGCTGTCAAAGAACCCCCCGTATTACCTTGACCTTGCCGCGTACAAAAAGAGTGCCTCAGGAACTCCGATGGAGACGCCCTATACACCGGCAGTCCCCCTCTTTTTAGCACTCCGCGAAGCCTGCCTCATCATTGAAGAGGAGGGTCTTGCAGCCCGTATTGCACGCCACCATAAGATGTCAGGGGCAGTGCAGGCCGCAGCAAAAGCATGGGGTCTCTCCCTCTTCCCGAAGATCGATGCAAAGCACGGGTATTCCTCAACGGTTACTGCGGTTGAGTATCCCGCGGGTGTCAAGGATGACGAGATGCGGGCGACCATCAAGAAGATGGGCATCGTTATTGCCGGTGGGCAGGATCACCTTAAAGGTAAGATCTTCCGTATCGGCAGCATGGGCGCAGTCAGCGCACCGGAGATTCTTGCAACGCTTGCCGCAACACAACATGCGCTGAAGAAGTCTGGGTTCAAGGTGCAGGGCGATGGCGTTGCTGCAGCCTGCGAGGTGCTGGGATGAAGGTGGGCGTAGCCGATACCACCTTCTCACGCGTCAACATGGGAGCGATCGCCATCGACGAGCTCAAGAAGCACGCGAGTGTGGCGATCGAGCGGTCAACGGTGCCGGGGATCAAGGATCTCCCCGTTGCCTGCAAGAAACTGATAGAGGAACGCCGCTGCGATATCGTGATGGCACTCGGGATGCCGGGTGGAAAAGAGAAAGACCGGCTCTGTGCCCACGAGGCATCACAGGGGCTCATCACCTGCCAGCTCATGACCAACACGCACATCATAGAAGTGTTCGTGCACGAGGATGAGGCAAAGGATGGCAAAGAGCTTGCATGGCTTGCCGAGCAGCGTACCCGCGAACACGCGGTTAATACCGTCAAACTCATTCTCCGCCCGAGAGATCTGGAAAATGAAGCTCGGAACCGGCCAGCGGCAGGGTTTTGAAGATGCCGGCCCGGCCCGGCGCTAGGGCAGAATGCAGAATCGTAAGGGTTTATGAAGTTCAATAAAAAAGAGATGATCAGTTATGTGTGACACACAACCAATAAAACTGGGATTTGTTGTCGCGGAATTTAACCGTGATATCACGTACATGATGGAGATCGAAGGTCGGGAACATGCAGCATTCCTTGGTGCAGAAGTAACGGATTGCATCTATGTGCCAGGCGCGTACGATATGCCGCTTGCAATCAAGAAGATGCTCCAGGCAGGAAAAGTCGATGCAGTCATCACGATCGGGTGTGTGATTGAAGGCAATACTCAGCACGATGAGATTGTAGTCCAGCACGCAGCCCGGAAGATCATCGATCTCTCGCTTGAATTTGGAAAGCCGGTAACCCTCGGCATTTCCGGGCCCGGTATGACCCGGCTTGAGGCGAACGAGCGGATCGATTACGCAAAACGTGCCGTAGAATCTGCAGTCAAGCTTGTCAAGCGATTGAAATGAGGCAACTCTCGGAAAAGATTGCTGCAGTCGCTCCTTCCGCAACGATTGCAATCTCTGATAAGGCCAAGAAGATGGAACGGGAGGGTATCGATGTTATCAGCATGTCGATTGGCGAGCCTGATTTCGATACCCCCCGGCATATCAGGGATGCCTGTATCGATGCGTTAAACAGGGGCGAAACGCACTACGCGCCGAGCAACGGCATTCCCGAACTCCTCTCTGCCATAAGCGAGAAGATCACAACGGAGAACCATTTCCCTTGCATCCCATCACAGGTGATTGTTGCCTGCGGTGCCAAGGACGCGATCTACGAGGCAATGGAAGCAGTCCTGAACCCCGGTGATGAAACCATCCTGCTCACACCCGCATGGGTGTCGTATGAACCCTGCGTGCAAATCGCCGGTGGAAAAGTTGTCAGGCATGCGGTCAATACAAAAACCTTCCAGCTCGATGACTCCCTGCTGGAGCGGGTGAATGCAAGGACCAAGATGATCGTGGTCAACTCTCCTTCAAATCCGACCGGTGCAGTATTTGATAAAAAATCCATGCAGCTTGTTTCCGATCTCTGCGAAGATTTTGATCTCTACGCGATGTCGGATGAGATCTACGAGAAGCTGGTGTACGGAAAAGAGCATATCTCCCTTGCGGCACTCGGGGATATGGCGCAGCGCACCATCACGATCAACGGGTTCTCGAAATCGTATGCCATGACCGGATGGAGGCTCGGCTATGCGGTTGCACCTATTGAGATCATCCGCGAGATGTCCAAGGTACAGCAGCACTCCGTAAGCCAGGCAACCACCTTTGCGATGTGGGGTGCAGTTGCGGCACTCAAAGGTGACCAGCAGTGCGTAGAAGACGATGCGCCTTGAGTTTGACCGGCGGAGAAAATACATAATTTCTGAACTGAACCTGATGGGGTACGAGACCGCACCGGCAGATGGCGCTTTCTATGCATTCGTCAAAGTCGGTGGCGATGACGTGGAGATTGCCAACCGCTGGCTCGAACAGGGGCATGTTGCGGCAACCCCGGGCAGTGCCTTCTATGCCCCTGGGTGGATCCGGCTATCCTATGCAACCTCAATGGACCGGCTCAAAGAGGCAATGGGAAGGATCCGCAGGGTTGGCAGGAAATAATCTCCCGTTTTTTCTTCTATCTTTTTAAGCAACCGGCAGCTATGAAAATGTCATAGCCTCCCAAGTCCGACTCTTTAATTGTAAGGGCGCATTTTCGTTATTTTCTTAATTTCACTTGTTTTCTTGCATTAACTCAATTGGTTCTGGAATACCGGAATCCTTTTTACTGCCACCGGACAATGCTCCGAAAGAAACAATATGACTATTGAGCTCCATCCTATCGGGTATGTCAAATCACCTTACAAAAAACATAGCGACGCCCCCCGTCAGGGGCGACTCTCGGATACGATCTCCGAAATTATTATCGACCCGGCCTTTCTTGATGGGCTTTTAGGTCTTGAAAAGTATAAACATCTCTTCGTCTTCAGCTGGTTTGACCGGGCCGATCGCAGGACACTCCGGGCAATCCCCCCGCATGATACCGTTGAACAGGGTGTTTTTGCCATCCGCTCCCCTTCTCGTCCGAACCCTGTCAGTCTCTGTCTTGTTGACCTGCTTGAAATCCACGAGGGAGTTCTCAAGGTACGTGGTCTCGATGCCTTTGATGGGACACCGGTGATCGACATCAAACCGTATTTTGCGAAACTCGATAGTCCTGCTGAAATAAAGCAGTAAAAAGTGGCAGACTCATGCCACTTTCTTCCACCAGATCTTTGCAAACGTGGAATCTCCCGAAATGATGATTTCCGATCCTTCTGTTCCGGATAAGCGGTTTGAGATAGTCATCCAGAATTCTGTTCCTGTTCCGGTGTCGTGACATTAAACCGGCGCCGGAAAAAAGCGGTCATCTCACCCTCCGTCTTAAACCGGTACTCTTTTTTCAGCGGCAGCATCTCTACGTTTGCGTAGATTCCCATCTGGTAAAGGACACCAAAAAGGCAGTCTGCTTTTGGCCCGGGATTGTAGGGCAACCCATGGAGCGGCTCCCAGAGATCCGAATACATTCGCTCCCAGAACGGCATATCCACAAACCAGAACAGGTATACAGAGCCCCGTGAAACCGCATCCATCTTCCGGAGTGCCAGACGGATGTCTTCCATAGTAAGAGAGAGCGATGCGATCACCACATCGTATTGTCCGAAAAGATCGCTGGCAGGGATAATATCCTCCCAGCGTTTACGGATAATGGTAAAATTGGTAATACTGTCTTTTATCATCCGCTCGTTCATGATTGCAGCCATCCCCTCTCCCGGCTCAACAGCAGTAATCACCTTAACATGAGGTGCAAGCGGAATTGCAAGTGTGCCTGGTCCTGCACCGATATCAAGAACAGTGGACTCTTTTGTTATTTCCAGACCATTGATGGTGGTCACTATCCGTTCGTCATATTCACTGCGGGACGTGGAATCGTACCGCTCGGCATTCTCCCGTTTGTTCCAGTTATGCGAGGGATCATCGAAATGCTTCGATGACTCGTGCAGGATCTGTCGCGATTTCCAGATTTCATTCCAGTCCGGATCAGGATTGGAGGGAATGGACGCCGGGCTCATACGGTTCAGTATGTACGCAACCGGTTAAAAAGTTCTGCTTAAAAGAAAAAAATGGACGTTATTATACTCACTCATGCCTGAGCGCATCAATCGGGTTGAGATTAGCCGCACGCCACGCCGGGTAGATCCCGCAGATCAGGCATATAATGATGCCAAACGTCATCCCGTACGCGATATGGATCAGGCTTGAGGGAACAAACAGGTACTTTGTGGTTTGGAGCATCAGGATGCTTATGGCGTATCCTCCCACCAGGCTCATAACCCCCCCGATGATACTGCCAATAACCCCTAAAATGACCGCTTCATAGAGAAACATCGCCATCACTTCTTTTCTCTGCGCCCCGATACTGCGCATGATGCCAATCTCCTTGATCCGTTCTGTTACCGACATCATCATGATATTGAGGATCGATACGCCGGCAACCAGCATGGAGATCCCACCAATTGCGGATACAAACGTTGTGATCTGGCCAAATGCCTGGAAAATTGTCTCCATGGTTTTGCGAGTGTCTATTACATCCACCGTTGTATCTCTCTTGTTCATTTGTTTTTCAATGGCATTTTTTACGCTGGCGATTTCATCAAGGTTTTTGACCTTCACGACGATCTTATCATAATCGTTCCGGTTGTAGGTGCTTTCGAACCAGTCTTGTGTGACAACAATGGCTGAGTCCGTGCTGACATCAAATGCCATCCCCCGTTCCACAATGATGCCGGTCACTCTCAATGTACCTTTGCTACCATCAGTCCCCATTGCAATACGAGAGCCGACCTTGACATTATGATCTTTTGCAAAGGTTGATCCCACAAGACATCCTGAATTCCCCCTGCTGTATCCTCCCTCCTGCAGTTCCAGAAAATCCGGGACGTCTTCCGGGTTCAATCCGTAAACTGCTGCCACAATATCATCCCCTCCAACACCGAGTTTCATACGATCTGAAGTCTGGTGTACCGGTATCGCTATATTCGGGGCGGATACACGTTTTATCTGCTGAAAATCCTGCTCCGAGATTGCGAGGGAAGTTGACCCCCCCCCGCCGCCACCAAACCCGCCACCGCTTCCTCCTGCGTGGGGTGTGACTATGACACTGTCACCAACCGTTCTCAGGCTGTCTGAAACGGAGAGGACCAGACTGTTCCCTAAAATTCCCATGGATGCAATGGCAACTACACCTATGACGATCCCGAGCATTGCGAGGGATGACCGTAGCAGGTGGATCCTGATATTGCGTTTTGCAATCTCCCAGAAAATCATGCTACAATCCTCCCGTCAGCGATATTTATCATCCGCCGCGAGTATTCAGCTATGTGCGGATCATGCGTCACCATAATGATAGTCGTGCCTTTTTTATTCAGGTCAGTCATCAGGTCCATGATACCAGCTCCCGTCTTTGAATCAAGGTTTCCTGTTGGTTCATCGCAAAGGAGGATATCGGGATCATTGATGAGTGCACGTGCAACTGCAACACGCTGTTGCTGCCCTCCTGAAAGCTCAGAAGGTGTATGACTGAAGAGCGAATCCTCGAGCTGTACAGATCGCAGTACCTGCCGGCCCTTTTCGGCATCGGCTTTTTTCCCTGATTTCAACATCAGCGGGAAAGGTGACATTTTCAAGGGTGTTTAAAAGGGGAAAGAGATTGAAATACTGGAAGATAAAACCAATGCGATCCCGTCTCAGGCTGGTCAGTTCCGTATCCGACATATCGCCGATTCTGGTACCGCTGATGAAGATATCACCGGTTGTTGGCACATCGAGGCAACCCATCAGGTTCAATAGAGTGGACTTGCCTGAACCCGATGGACCCATGACTGAGATGAACTCCCCCCTTTCTACTTTGAAAGAGACCTCATCAAGTGCAATCACATCACCTGCAGGTAACGGATATACTTTCTTTACATCCTGAAACACCATGACCGGTTGTTCGCTCATGGTCGGGTCACTTCTTATTTTTTTTCAGGTATACCATCCATCCGCCAATGAATACCGCAAGGATCACGATCGCAGCGATGATCGGGATCATCGGAAGACCTGTGTTGTTCTGGGCTGCAGCATTGGATTCGGAGATTTTTACGTCCTGAACCGAATTGTACACATTACCATCAGCATCTTTGTAGGATAACTGGAGTGGGATGGTTTCAGCATCTGTTGCCGTGAATGTCACTTCGAAGCTGCCGAAATCATCGGGTTTGAGGGCCCCGACTACATAGGTCTTGTATGGGTCCTGTGGGACTGCTGGTGAGAGAGCAGTTACCATCACGGTATTTGCGGTTTCGAGGCCGGCATTATTGACATCTCCGGTAATATGGTAGGTTCCGGCATCGCTTTTTACCTGAACATTGCTGATAACGGGATCTGCCTGTTTCTTATCGATACCAAAGGTAATCGGGAGGTCCATACTCACCGTATGAGGGTTATTGCCATTGTCATAGTTCAGGTTAAGGTGGAGGATTGTCGGCTGATCTGCAGTCACCGTAAAGTTTACCGGAACGATTGCACCTGAAGCAACATTGCCTACAAACACTCTGGATGGTGTGGTGGTAATACCGGTTCCGGAAACATCAAGGATTACATTTTTTACGGTATTCTCCCGTGGATTTGAGATCTGGGCATAAATGGTCTTTTTCTTGTCCCGGGAGAATGTATCCGGCTTATCAAGGATGGTCAGCAGGATTGGGGTGTCATCAATCTTTACCATCGCCCGGTAAAAAAGGCTGTCTGCATCGCGGAAGCTCAGGGAAAATGTCGGGTAGTACGTCCCGTCAAGTCCATCAGCACTCACGGAAAATACAAACGATTGTTTTTGTCCGGGGCCAAGACTTGTTGAAGAATCATAAGGGCGGCTTGTGGATTTTAGTGTGTCACTGGAGAGCGTGGCATGATTTATACTAATACCCGTGTCTGTGTTTCCGTTTGTGATATCGATGGAAAGAGTTCCTTTGTCTCCCGGGAAAAAAACAGCAGGATCATAGGTTGCTCCGGATACGTATACTTTATCTGCAGCAATAATTGATTCCGGTGTGGAGTACCCGGTTACTATACCTGCCATGGAACTTCCAAGAAGAACCAGGCTAATAAGGGCAATTATACTGATTGTTTTCATTCAGATCACCGTTAATGAATAGACCATATAGAGAATGTACCCGACAACGGGTATGCCGACACAAAGTGCTGCATCACGGGGCGTAAGTTTTCGGGAGTGCTGTAAACCGAAAATCCAGATGTTGGCACTCCAGAGAAGAAAGACCATCGAGATGATCATGGCAATCTGGTTGAGTTCCATCATTGCGGGATCATGCATCAGGGTTTTGACGGCATCCGTTATAAGATCGGGATTCTGGGCAGCGGCTGCAGAGAGCTGGGGAACGTGAATGCGGGGAATATAGTCAAGTGCGATGATAAAGGTAATGAGCGTTCCAAAGACCTGGGGCAGGTAGCCATAACCAACGAATTCAAGCGTTCGTTTAAACGTTCCTTCGCCTTTGAAAGCAAATGAAAATGCATACATCACACCAGCCCAGATTATCCAGAAGACGAATGTGCCAATAAGTGCACCAAGTACTGTTGAAAGTGCAATAATCGTTTCCATGCCGGGCATAATTGCGTTAAGCAACTGTCCGGTCAATCCTCCGATAAGGTACCCATACATTGCACCGGCAATTCCCCCGGCAAGGACAACAAGGGCCGGAAATTTCAGGCTCTCCTTGTCGTTCATTGCATTCTGGAAAAATGCACCCGGTCTGATAAGCAGATCAATAATTGAATGTTTCATCTGATGTTCTCCACATTCTGTTGAACATATCTGTTGTTGCAGAAATAACAACTTCACTACAAATACTATCCTGAGTATATTAAATTTATGGCAGATGGAAACAAATGTTTTCTGCTCACACCAATCGATTCATATTTCCATTGAGGCTCATCAGCAATTTCTCAAAAATAAGTGCTGCACTGTAGTGATCGTAAGAAAAAAAGGATGGAATTTTTAACCTGCGTTCTGCGCTTCTGAGAGTGCTTCACGTGCCTTGTCTACCATATTCTGTGCAGCAGTGATCTTCGGCTTGATGGTGCCGTACTCCATTTGTCAAAGGATGCCTGCGCTTCTTTGTAGAGTGTGTCAGCACGGTCGATCCGTCCCTTGGCTTTGGTGACATTGGTGCCCTCGCTCTTTGCCATATCCACCTCTTCCTGCACGGCAAGCACCTGCCCGTAGAGATCTTCCAGCATGCCCCGGAATTCCTCGGCTTTTGCTGAATCCTCCTCGAGTTTCTGCCGTCCTTTTTCACGTATTGCTTCTTTTGCGTCCTGCTGCCCCTGTATGATATACTGGAGTCTCGTCTTCAACTTCTTTTATCGTCTGGGCCAGGACCCCGGCAAATTCCGTACGCTCGTTCTTGGACTCCTCCCACCCGTCATAAGCACCATATGCACCGCCGGTGGCAGCACCTCCGATTGCACCGGTGATTGCATCCCCGGCACTCTGATCCCGCCTGAGGATGCTACCGATAAGGCCCCCAAGACCTGCCCCTGTAATTGCACCCATGACCCCTTTACTGATCTCTTTTCTTTCTCGTTCTACGGTATAGGAAACCTTGACATTATCATTCTCAATCGCGATGTCGAGATGTCCCTGTTCATCGGTATGCTTGACATGCATCTGTGCGGTGGTCTCTTTGAGGACCTGCCCGGTTATTTCTGTTCCCTTGAGAGCGAGATGTGACATGAGGCGCTCGGTGAAATCCTGGTACTGTGATGCAACACCCTGGCTGAAGTAAATGAACGGCATGGTATGACTCTTTACATATTATTCAAAGATCAGGCAAATAAATCTCATTATTTAACTTTCCTGTATCGTGTGAAAGCATCACATTTGTTTTGGGAATGTGCTGCATTTTAATGTGCACACACTGACCAACTTTTGCAAATTTGTACAATAATGTATATATTTGTACAATGCAATGATTATGTATGCAGACAAAAATCCTCCTCGATGAGGAGCAGATGCCAAAGCAGTGGTATAATGTCCAGGCGGACTTGCCGTCTCCGCTCGATCCCCCGCTCCATCCGGCGACCCATAAACCGATAGGTCCTGCAGATCTGTCAGCGATCTTCCCGATGGAACTGATACGGCAGGAAGTAACGACCGATCGTCATATCGATATCCCCGAAGAAGTGCAGGAAGTCCTGCGTCTCTGGAGGCCAAGCCCCCTGTACCGTGCCCACCGGCTTGAAAAGTTCCTCAAGACCCCGGCAAAGATCTACTACAAGTGGGAAGGGGTCAGCCCCGCCGGGAGCCACAAGACGAACACGTCGATCCCGCAGGCATATTACAATATGAAGGCAGGGATCGAGCGGATCGCGACCGAGACCGGTGCCGGGCAGTGGGGATCTGCCCTGTCCTTTGCTACGATGCTCTATGATCTCGAATGCACCATCTATATGGTCAGGTCGAGCTATACGCAGAAACCCTACCGGAAGTCGATGATGCATGTCTGGGGAGCGGAATGTATCCCGAGCCCCAGCACCAAGACGAATTCCGGCCGTGCCGTGCTTGAAAAAGATCCGGAAACCCCGGGAAGTCTCGGGATCGCCATCTCTGAGGCAGTCGAGGATGCAGCAACCCACAGCAACACCAACTACGCGCTCGGCTCGGTGCTGAACCATGTCTGCCTCCACCAGACGATCATCGGGCTCGAGTGCCGCGAGCAGCTGGCCATGGTCGATGACTACCCGGATGTCGTTATCGGTTGTGTTGGCGGGGGATCCAACTTTGCCGGGATCTGCGTTCCCGTTTGCCGGTGACAAGATGAGCGGAAAGCACAAGGATGTGGATATCATCGGAGCCGAACCTGCCTCGTGCCCGACGCTGACAAAAGGGTTGTTTACCTATGACCTTGCGGATGAGGCAGGCTATACCCCGCTCCTGAAGATGTTCACGCTCGGCCATGACTTTGTTCCACCCTCCATGCATGCCGGCGGACTCCGCTACCATGGGGATTCACCGATTGTTTCCCGTCTTGTGCACGATGGCGTGATGCGGGCAGTTTCCTATCACCAGAGCGAGGTCTTTGATGCTGCCCAGACCTTTGCCCGGACGGAAGGAATCATTGTAGCTCCCGAGACCTCCCATGCGGTAAAATCTGCAATCGATGAGGCGCTCAAATGTAAAAAGAGTGGTGAGGAAAAGACGATCCTCTTCAACTGTTCCGGCCATGGCAATTTCGATATGTCGGCATACGATGCCTACTATTCAGGGCAACTGGTGGACTATGAATACCCGGATGCGCTGATCAAGGAAGCACTGGCCCGGATCCCAAAAATTTCCTGATTTTTTTTATGAAACGCATCGGTTTTCTCATCAATCCTGTTGCCGGTATGGGTGGGGCTGTAGGGCTCAAGGGAACCGATGGCAAGGTGGAAGAAGCCCGGCTTCGTGGGGCATTGCCGCAGGCACAGAACCGGGCACAGATCACACTGGGGCGGCTTTCACTTAAGGCAGGATTGAGTTTTGTGACCTGTTCAGGTGCTATGGGGGAGGCCGCCCTCAAAGAGGCCGGTGTGCAGAATTACCAGGTTCTCTATCATTATACAGGTGAGAGCAGTGCTGGTGATACACGGCAGGCTGCACAGGCATTCGAAAAATCCGCAGTTGACCTGATCCTTTTTTGTGGCGGTGACGGAACCGCCCGGGACATCTTTGATGCAGTGGGCAGGGACGTGCCCATCCTTGGCATTCCCGCCGGGGTGAAGATGTACTCTGCCGTCTTTGCCGTTGATCCGGCAACTGCAGCGGAACTCGTGACCGGGTATGATCCCGCATCACTTCGGGATTCAGAAGTGTTGGATGTTGATGAAGATGCCTACCGGGCCGGAGAACTGAAAACCCGGATATACGGGATTGCCCGTACCACCGGTCCTTCCGGGAAAAGTCCAGATTTCCAAGCATGTTTTTGAAGAGAGGGATGAGGAACGTGCAAAAAATGAGATTGCCCGCTTCATCCCAGAGATTATGATCCCTGATGTGCTCTATATCCTCGGCGCAGGAACAACAACGGAATCCATTGCCCGTGAACTGGGAGTCACTAAGACCCTGCTGGGAGTTGATGCCATAAAAAACGGGGAGATCGTTGCAACGGATCTTACCGAAAAAGCACTCTGGGCATTGCTTGAACATGGGCAGGAAGCGAAAATTCTCCTCAGCCCGATTGGGGCACAGGGTTTCATTCTCGGGCGGGGCAACCAGCAGATCAGCGCCCGCGTTGTAAAAAAGGTGGGATTAGACAACCTCATCGTAATCGCCACACCGCATAAACTCCGGGAAACACCCGTTCTCTACGTAGATTCAGGGGATCCTTTGCTGGATGCGGTGTTCGGAGAGAAGATTCTTGTGGTTTCCGGGTATCGCATGGCCCAGAAAAAAAGTATCTACCAGCCAGAACGCGGATAAAAAAGTTAGTTATTGTGAGGTTCCTGTGGTGGTTTCAGCATAGTAAATGCGATGATAAGACCGATGACTGCAAGAGCAAGCACATACGGGAATACCCCGAGATACGATCCCGTTGATGTCTTGATGAACCCGGCGAGTTGTGGTCCTGCGATTGCACCGGCACCATAGGCAAGGAAGATAACCCCGTAGCACCGCGGGTAATCGCACGTTCCGAAAAAGCTCCCGGTAGTTGTCGGGGCAATGGCAAGCCAGCCCCCGAGACAACCCCAGAGCACGGCAAAAGCGATGATGTACACCAGAACGGACTGGATCTGCCACATCAGCAGGGACGCCAGTGCAATGAGGACAAACGAGACCATTGCTGCATTTCTGGGCGTGAATTTATCTGTCAGTGCGCCGAAGACGGGTCGACCGCCACCGTTGAAGACCGCAAAGAACCCGACCAGCATGGTGGCAAGCCCGGCTTCAATACCCACATCGGTACCTACCGGCTTTGCAATCGAGATGGCCATCAGCCCGGCAAGACACCCAATGAAGTAGCAGGCCCAGAGTGCATAAAATGATGATGTTTTAAGCATCTGTTCGCGCCTGAACTCACAGGTGACATGCTGCCCCGTCACTGGTGCAGGTGGTGTCCATCCATCAGGTTTCCACCCTGTTTTCGGGAACTTGAGGGGCATGGCCAACAGTATTATCACTATGATCATTACGACCCCGAAGATCCGGAACGTGTTCATCACGCCAAAGGTGTTGATAAAGTAACCTGCAAGGTTGGCCGTTATAAGTGCAGAGAATCCGAACCCGAGGACCGTGAGACCTACCGCAAGTCCGCGGCGGTCCGGGAACCAGCGTGCTGATACGGCGACTGGTACCCCATACGCAATACCGACACCGACACCCCCGATGATACCATACATTACGTAGAGCATCGGGACGGAATTCGCAAACGATGCCAGCAGCCAGCCGAGCCCCGTCAGAACCCCACCAACGATTGTCACATTGCGGGGCCCGTACTGGTCTATGTATTTACCGGTAAATGGCATGGCAATGGCAAAAAATGCCAGAAAGACCGAAAAAGGCAGGAGGATTTCACTCGCTGTAACCTGCTGACCCAATGTGCCGGTAAAATAATCGGTGAGTGGCTTGACAAAGACGCTCCACGAATAGATCGAGCCTAAGGCACAGGTTGATAATCATTCCGAGGGCAACAAGCAGCCATCGTCCTTTTTCCGGTTCCATGCCGAATAGTTTTTCCTGAACGGTATCGCTCATTTTCCCTCGTGAAAAAAATAAGATTATTCCTCCAGCGTTGATATGTCGCCGGGATCGATCCCCATCTCTTTTGCTTTCAGGACCCTGCGCATGATCTTGCCGCTCCGGGTCTTGGGCAGCTTGTCCACAAAATCAATCTCGTGGGGCATGGCGATCGGTCCGATCGTGGTCCTGCACATGGTGGAGGAGATCCTGCTTCAGGTTATCACTCGGTTCGTTCCCCACACGGAGGATGACGAACGCCTTGATCGAATTTCCTTTCAACACATCCGGTTTCCCGATGACTGCTGCTTCGGCAACCGCATGGTGGGAAACCAGCGCACTCTCTACTTCTGCCGTGCCGATGTTGTGGCCAGCGACGATGATGATGTCATCAGATCTGCCCGAGGATCATGATATAACCGTCTTTGCCCTTGACTGCAAGGTCGCCGACAGTGTAGACCCCTTTTATCGTTTCCCAGTATTTCCGGTATCGCTCATCGTCCTTGAAGACCGTGCGAAACATGGATGGCCACGGAGATTTGATTACAAGAAACCCACCCGTACCCGGTTTGACCGAATTGCCATCTTTATCTACGACATCTGCCTCTATGCCCGGGATGGGTTTTCCGGCAAAACCGGGGCGCATGGGCTCACCGATCATTGTTGTGATCATATGCATGCCGGTCTCGGTCTGCCACCAGGTGTCAAGGATTGGGATTTTGTCTTTGCCAATGACATGGTAGTACCACTCAAATGCTTCAGGATTCAGTGGTTCTCCCACAGAACCTATGATACGAAGGGAGTCTAAGTTATACTTGTTGGGCCAGACCTCTCCCATTTTCATGAACATCCGGATTGCGGTCGGAGCAGTATAGAAGATCGTGACCTTCTGCTCTTCGATCAGTTTCCAGTAACTCGCCTGCATCCGGGTAATCGGGAGTCTGTTCGGCAATAAAGACGGTTGCACCGACGGCAAGCGGGCCGTACACAATGTAACTGTGGCCGGTGATCCAACCGGGATCTGCAGTGCACCAGAAAATGTCGTTGTCCTTAATGTCGAAGACATATTTACTGGTGTAATAGGTGCCTACCATGTACCCCCCGCAGGTATGCACGATACCCTTCGGTTTTCCGGTGGACCCGCTGGTATAGAGGATGAAGAACGGGTCTTCGGCATCCATGACTTCCGGAGGACAGATATCGGACATCCCTTCCATCATCTCGTAAAAATCCAGCTCGCGCTCGTGGAGATCCAACGGGAGGATCCCGCCGCCTCAGGACGATAACATGTTCCACGGTGGAGGAATTGAGGATTGCTTCGTCAACGATTCCCTTGAGCTGGATTGCCTTGCCGCGGCGGATCGAGATATCTGCGGTGATGACCACCTTTGCCTCAGCATCCTGGATTCGCATGTTCAGGGCAGCAGCGCCAAATCCGCCGAACACGACACTATGGATCGCGCCGATCCGGGCACAGGCAAGCATAGCGATGAGTCTGCTCGGGAACCAGCGGCATGTAGATGCAGACACAGTCTCCCTTCTTCACACCGATTTTCTTCAATGCATTTGCAAAGCGTGAAACCTCCGAGAGGAGTTTCTGGTAGGTAAAGATCCGTTCCCTTCCCGTTTCCCCCTTCCAGATAAGGGCAACCTTGTTGCGGCGGTTGTTATGGACATGGCGGTCAAGGCAGTTTGCCGAGATGTTCAGCTTGGCATTGGTAAACCACTTGGCATACGGATAGTTCCATTCCTTGACAGTATCCCAAGGCTTGATCCAGTCCAGCTCCTTTGCCATTTTTTCCCAGAATGCATCGGGATTCGCCAGAAAGTCCTTGTATAGCTTTCTCATAGTCTCCCATCCACGCATTTTTCTTGTACTGTGGGTCGGGTGTGTAAAATTTCACATCCTCGACGAGTTTGACATTAAAATCTTCTGTCATTGGCCCACCTATTTTACATTATTAATCATGCTAAACATCCTATATATAATTTATCGAAGTATTATTCGACGAACAAATCCCTTGGGATTATTTCACTGTGTGTGAATAGAAAAATAATTACCTCATTTTATGGTTAAGGTTTAGCCTGCCGTGGAATCTCCAATCAGTGACTGGGATATAAAAAGGGTTATCTGTCCGGGTTTTTCAATATAGGATTGATGCTTGAGAAATTCAAGGGGTGCCTGCTGGGTGCAGCGATCGGCGATGCGCTGGGAATGCCCAACGAGAGCGGCGCTCCAAACCTGAAAAAGATGAAGTACGGGTACCGCCGTCCCTATAAAGGCCATCCCAATGAAAGCCTCAACCCCGGACAATATACCGATGATACCCAGATGATGATCCTTGTTGCAACACTTCTTGCTGATGGTAAGTTCAATGAGGAACGGTATGTAACGGCTCTGCGTGAACTCTATGCGAGAGGGACCCTCCGCTTTCCCGATGGATCGGTCTCTTCGGTGTGTGAACAGCAGGAGAAGGAAAATGTTCCCAGAAAAGGGGTAAAATCTACTACAACCGGGTGTCTCCCGATCGCCATCCCGTTCGCACTGGCATTTCCTGATATGAATGAGGGATGTGAACGCTCTGTCCGGGCATGCAATGTCACTCACACTCACCCGGCCGCTCATGCAGCCGTTTCAACCTTTGTCACCCTCATCTACCATGCTCTCCATGACAGTCCCGATCCTGTCGGAAAGGCGTTGCATAAGGCACAGGCAGAAGATGAAGTGCTGGGAGGAAAGATAAGAAATGCACTTGTCTTAGAGCAGGAAGGGATGGAAACCGAAACCGCCCTGCTAAAAATCGGGAATGATGTTTCTGTGTTCCAGACATTGCCTATAGCGTTTTTCCTGATCAGCAGGTATTCCCACCCGCAGGATCTCCTCACGGTTGCAGCCAATACCGGAGGAAATACCGATACCATCGCATGTATCTGTGGAGCATATCTCGGTGCTGCAAAAGGGATTAATGCTCTTCCCGCAGATCTGCTCGAAGGTCTTGAAGACCGCCAGCGGATTGAATTGCTCGGCCAACGGTTATACAGTCTCTATTCCCGTAAACTGGATCAGAAATAAATCCTTTTTTTTCGAATAAATCTCAAGCACTCCTGTCCCTCGCTTAAAAAGCATTAAATTTTGACAGTCGGATACTCTTGTTATGAAAATAGCGATTATCGGGGCCTCCGGCTATGCCGGTGGTGAACTGGTTCGCCTGCTCGTTCATCATTCAACGGCAAAAGTCACGTGTGTCACGTCACGCAAACTGGCAGGTACCCCTCTTGATCAGGTCCATCCTCACCTGAAAGGGTTTACCAGCCTCAAATTCGAAAATCCCGAAATGGATGTCATTGATGCCGATGTAGCATTTCTTGCAGTCCCGCATACGGCAGCGATGACTTATGCCGGGAAACTGCTGGAACGGGGCATAAAAGTAGTGGATCTTAGTGCAGATTACCGGTTACCGAAAGACATCTACGAGACCGTGTATGGCGTTGCACATATTGATTATTTCCCTGCACCCTATGGTATTCCGGAACTCCACCGCAAGGAATGTATTAATGCGGAGTTTGTTGCAAATCCCGGGTGTTTCCCCACGGGAGCAACACTTGCAGCTGCCCCTCTGGCAAAATATGCCCACACGGTCATCTTCGACTCCAAGACCGGTGTGAGCGGTGCTGGCGATAATCCGTCTGCCATCACCCATTATCCGAATATCGGAGACAATGTAGTACCCTATAAATGGACGAGTCACCGCCATCTTGCTGAGATGAAGCAGGAACTTGCCGGTCTGGGTTCAAAAGCGAACGTCTACTTCACTCCCCATCTTGTACCGGTGAACCGCGGTATTCTTACAACTGCCCATATCCTTCTTAATGAACCGCTTGAGCAGGATGAAGTCGAAAAACTCTATCATAATTTCTATAAGAATGAATATTTCGTCCGGTACCAGAAACCCTCGCTTGCCGCAGTCCGCGGGAGTAACTTCTGCGATCTGATGGTGGAGAGCGAAGGAATGCGTGTCGTTGCAGCCTCTGCAATCGACAATCTTGTAAAAGGTGCAAGCGGACAGGCAATCCAGAACATGAACCTGATGTGCGGGCTTTCTGAACAGGACGGACTCGTTGGCGCAGGGATGCTCCCGTAGGTGATAAAAAAATGCTGGTTAAAGATGCAATGACAAAAAACCCGATAGTGTGTACTGCTGAAACGCCTCTCCGGGACGCGGTTAGTCTGTTCCGGAAACATCATATCGGTGGTTTACCTGTGATGGAAGGTACGGAGCTTGTCGGAATGCTTACCGAGTCGGATCTCATCTCGCTCCTTGAATCAGAACGTATCTCTGATGATCTCTGGTTACCGTCCCCTTTTGAGATAATCGAGATTCCTATCCGCGAGTATGTGAACTGGGAAAAAACCAAGCATGCACTGCGCAATATCGGGGATATGCCGGCAAAAAAGGTTATGACACACCATGTGATCACGGCAACTGAGGATATGGAAGTCGGGGCTGCAGCATCCTTGATGCTTAAGGAAGGAGTAACCCGCCTTCCGGTAATGCAGGGAAAAAAACTGACCGGGATTCTTACCCGTGCAGATATCATCAATGCGGTAGGCGCATCTCACTCTGATTCAGAGGGAACAGGTGCTTAAATGTCATTCCAAAGCATCTGTGCAGTCAAGGGAGTAACTGCGTTTGGCATGAAAGAAGGAAAGTTCGGCCTTGCTCTTATCCGGGCAAGCGGTACTGCCGCTGGTGTTTTTACTGAAAATCTTGTCAAGGCTGCACCAATCGAACTCATGCGCAAGCAGATAAAAAAAGGGACGATGGAAGCAGTGATCGCAAACAGTGGCTGTGCCAATGCCTATACCGGCAAACGCGGGTATGAGGATGCAGTTGCCATGACCCGGTTTGCCGGGGATACACTCGGGATCTCACCACAACAGATTGGTATCGCGAGCACCGGGGTTATTGGACGGTATCTCGATCTCCCGTTGATAGAGCGCCAGTGCAAAGCGATTGCACCCAGGCTCGATCGCACCCCGGAGGCAGAAATTCTTACTGCCCAGGCCATAATGACCACCGATCTCTATCCCAAGCATGCGCTGATAGAAAAAGAGTCATTCTGCATCGGGGGTATCACGAAAGGAAGCGGAATGATTGCCCCTAACATGGGTACAATGCTTGCGTTCATCTATACGGATGCAGAGATTGGGGCAAAACCCCTTGCCGATGCTCTGAAACTGGCAACAAAAAGGACATTCAACCGTGTAGTTGTTGATGGTGATACGAGTACCAATGACATCGCTCTCTGCACGGCAACAGGTACAGCCGGCAAAGTAAATGTAAAGGAATTTTCTGCTTCATTAGAGGAGTGCTGCCGTTCCCTTGCCCAACAGATAGCCGCTGATGGCGAAGGGGCATCAAAACTTCTTGAAGTGATGGTTACGGGTGCACCCAACGAAGATGCAGCAGCAAAGGTTGCCCGCACGGTGATCGAATCCCCCCTTGTCAAGACTGCGGTGTATGGGGAGGATCCCAACTGGGGTCGCGTAGTTGCCGCAGCGGGCCGTGCAGGTGTGATGTTCGATCCTAATGCTGTTTCGCTCTGGATCAGCGATGGCAATGTGAAATACCCCCTTGTGAAATCCGGTGAAATCATCGCTGATCTCAAGAATGCGAAAGCGGCTATGCATGGCAAGAAAGTGATCTTTATTCTCGATCTTGCAGCAGGAAAGGCAGAAGCAACTGCCTGGGGCTGTGATTTAACCGAGAAATATGTCGAGATTAACGGGAGGTACACCACGTGATGAAACGCGAAGACGTGCTCATGGAAGCCCTGCCGTACATCCAGCAGTTCCATGGCAAGACCATTGTAATCAAGCTCGGCGGGCATGCGATGGTTGATCCGGTAGTGCTGGAGAATGCAATCCGTGATGCGGTGCTCCTGCATTATGTTGGTATCCGGGTTGTTCTGGTGCACGGAGGCGGTCCGGAGATCATCTGAGAAGATGAAGGCAATGGGTAAGGAATCGGTCTTTGTCGGGGGACTACGGGTAACAGATCCGGAAACTCTTGAGATTGCCCAGATGGTGCTCGTTGGCAAGATCAACAAGGGAATTGTTTCGCTGATTGCGAAATGCGGAGCCCGCGGAGTCGGCCTATCAGGCAGTGACGGCAACCTGATCATCGCAAAGAAGATGGATCTCCAGAAAGTCGAAGTCGGAGGAATCAAGAAAGAAGTCGATCTTGGGCATGTAGGTGAGATCGAATGGATCGATCCGGCAATTCTGAATACCCTGCTCGACACGAGCTATATCCCGGTTGTCGCACCTATAGCAATTGACCGGTTCGGGGGGAGCCTGAATATCAATGCTGATACGGCGGCTGGTGATATTGCCATTGCACTCAAGGCCTATAAACTCGTGAATATGACGGATGTGGATGGGGTCATGGATGCAAAAAGGACTATGGTATACCGGAAACTGACCGTCAATGAAACAAATGCCATGCGTAAATCCGGGGCAATTAGTGAAGGTATGATCCCCAAGGTGAACTCGGTAACCAAGGCAGTAGAAAATGGTGTAAATTTTGCGCATATTATCAATGGAAACATAGAGCACAACCTTATCCTCGAACTCTTCACCAAGGATGGAGTCGGAACGATGATCTCCATAAAATAACTTTTACAAAAAACAGCTGAAGAGGTATTTTATTAATTGATAATTTACAATATAATTAAAAGGTTTTTGTGGATGGATAAAACAATAAAAATTGCTGCCGGACTTTTCATTGCTTTGGCTCTCGTATGTACAATTTTTTTTGTCATACCCCAATATACCGAAAAAGCTTCTCTGACCGGTATCGAAAATTCGGTGCAGGACCGAGTGATTGTGTATTTCTTCTACGGTGAAGAGTGTCCGCACTGCCATAACGTGATGCCTTTTGTCGAGTCGCTGAAGCAAAAATACCCGAATGTGGATTTCCAGATCCTTGAAATATATCATAACACGACAAATCAGGCACTTTCCGTCTCACTAAACAAGAAATTTGGTATAGAAAATGCCGGTGTACCTGAAGTGATTGTAGGGAACGTCATCCTGATTGGAGAACGGGAAATTCCTGCGAAACTGGAATCTGCCATTATCGAGGAATTAAAAAAAAACCGGTAAATGACGGTCAGGAGCCTGCAAATGCGGCTTTCCCGTTAAATATTACACCCCAGAATACCGTAATCCCCGCATTTTTTTTCTATGGTGACGGTTGCAGCCATTGCGAAAAAGTAAAACCTCTTATTGCTCAGCTTGCCTTGAAATACCCGGAACTCGATATCCGGATGCTGGAAGTCTACAATAATGCGACAAACCAGGAATCCTTTACCGCAATGACCCGGCAGTACGGCATCAGCAATACCGGGGTTCCAATCCTCATTATTGGCAAGAGTGCAATGATAGGGGATGTCGATATTACGAACCGTTTTGAATCCCTGATTCTTGCAGAGAGAGAGCGGATAGCATCCTGTAGCGATACTGCCCAACCTGTAACGCAAGAAACGGATCCAACCTGCCCCCCGGGATCCCTGCAACTTAGCCTGCCGGTAGTTCTTTTCGCAGCTCTGGTTGATAGTACCAATCCCTGCGGTTTATCCGTGCTGGTCTTCCTGTTGATCCCGATGGCTGCTGCCGGGAGCAGAAGACGGATCCTGCTTGTCGGAGGTTCATATATCACTGCGACGTACCTGTTCCATCTTCTCGTAGGAATCGGACTTTTCTCGGTGTTCTCCTTCTCCGGGTTCTCCCGGGTGTTTGCCATTATCGGGGGAGCCGTCGCTCTTGTCCTGGGGATCATAACAATTACGGATGTGCTCCGGAACAAGGAGACTTATATCCTGTCTATACCTGAATCGAAAAAAATATTGTTGAGTAATTATATCCGCATCGCGTCACTTCCTGCTGCATTTATACTGGGCATCCTTGCCGGCATCCTCGGCTTTTCCTGTACCGGGGGCATCTATATCAGCATACTCGGTCTCATGGGCAGGGAGATGACAGTAGTGTCCGGGTTGCCCTGGCTTGTGTTTTATAATCTTGTCTATGTCCTCCCCCTTATCGTGATCACTCTCCTTGTTGCCTATGGTATATCCCCGGAACGGGCTGACCAGATGAGATCAGAGAATAAGCGGATACTCCGTATGGCTATCGGTGTGATACTGGTTGCTCTCGGGGCAGTTATCCTTCTTGGATGGATGGGGTAGACCTTTCCAATACTACGATATAAAATTCCAAAACGGAATGCTCCACCGGTTCGGACGATAAAAGAGCGGTATGTCACACGCAGGATGCTGAGATGACTGTGCAATCCAATCATTGGAAGGTTGAACACCTGATATCAATATAAGTCAAAGGTCAGGGAAGATTACCATCACCTGAACACTCGTGCTGGCGCTCTTCGCTCATCGCAATAAGCTGCTCGAATATTTTCTGGACTGCGACAGGATCGATTCTGGCTTCAACAGCCTGGTCAAAAACGGTGTTCAGGACTTCACAAGCCCGGTGCTCATCGTGGACCGGTAATCCTGCATGGATCTTGATCCTGGCAATTTGTGCAGCCAGCTCCTGTCGGTATGCAATGAGCCGGATAATTTCTGTGTCAGTCCTGGTTATCTCTGCCCGGACGGTCTCGAGGGACATATGATATACATGTCAGAGTATTCACATAAACGTGTTTATCATCGCCTTAACGCCAAAGCAGATATCGCAGGAGCACCCTATCTGATCCGGTGATTTCATGCTCGAACGCATATCCCGAAGGGAAGAGTTTGATCTTTTTATTGCGTGGATAGCGATATCCATATCGTTTGCGATAATCAAGATCGCACCGTATGGTATAACGGGTCCAGTCATATCGATAGATCCCGTTGTAGCATTGGTTTTTTTTGGCATTGCCCTCCTGACCGCTGGCATCGGTTTTATCTTTCATGAAATGGCTCACAAATTTACCGCAATAAAATTCGGGTACTGGGCGGAATTCCGGAAAGATAACACCATGTTGCTGTTCGCGGTGCTCCTTGCGGCCCTGGTTGGGTTTGTCTTTGCTGCGCCGGGTGCAACGGTTATTTACAGCAATTCAGGCAGCGGACAAGGCTTAACCCGAAGGGAGAATGGTATCATTTCGGCATCGGGACCAGTAGTGAACCTGCTGCTCTGTATCCCGTTTGCCGCACTTGTTCTTATCGGTGGCGCTGCGATGGGAAGTCTTCTCACCCAGATTGGTATTTTCGGTATCCAGATCAACGCAATGATAGCAGCATTCAACCTTCTCCCGATCAGTATTCTTGACGGCAGGAAAGTGATGGCATGGAATATTCCGGTATTTGCCCTCCTTATTATCGCGTCATTCGGGGCTCTTATAGGATCGTTCTATCTTCTTTAATCCCCTGTAATTTTTTCGTAACAATGCGGACGGAATACACGTTCATTCGGTTTTTAACTTTTGAATAACTTCTACAACCTTCTGCCCCTTCCCAAATGCATCATGGAGTGCTGTCGGATGATTTTTGATACCTTTGAATTCATCCATGTTATTGGCGATGATATTGTCGTAGTATTCGAAACCGGTGCCATTGAAGATCGCAGTTATCGCAGGAAACGCTCCGTCAAAAACATGGTCCCAGTTCTGTCCTGCTGTTGAAATGAAGAGCCCTTTATGCCGCCGGATGTGTTCATCGGGAAAATAGAGGGTTTTTAAGATGAATTTCCGGGCCCAGAGATATTGTCCCCGATCAATCAGCCCTTTGAGTTGTGCAGTGATACCCATCGTATAAATGGGAGAGGCGACAGCGATACAATCGGATGCGAGTATTTTATCAAATATTGTTATCGCATCATCCCTGACAATACACTCCCCGTTCTTATGGCAGGCATTGCACCCCCTGCATGGCGAGTAATCCAAATCCTTGAGCACCACTTTTTCAACTGTGGCACCGGCTGTTCCGGGCCCCCTCCAGAAAACTGTCAAGGAGGGTTTCGGTATTCCCATGCCGGTGCGGGCTTCCGGATATGCCAAGAACGGTTACGGTCATCAGCATCACTCAGCGAGTCTCTTTTTGATCTCAACGATGATGGTTTTCCCTAATTTCTCAGCATCGGAACGGGCTGTGGGGTGCTTTTCTATTGCCCCTTTTTCATCCACACCATTGATCATCAGGTAGGAGATATCAGCGTCCTTTATGTCAATGACATGGTAGAAACATTTTACTGACGGGATAGCAGCGTCAAAAACATAGTCCCAGTCCTGCCCGGCTGAAGAAAGGAATACCCCGAGCCTCTTTCCTTTGCGCTCC
>CAVSYT010000009.1:0-395728 GCA_963732285.1 uncultured Methanomicrobiales archaeon
GGTATTCTTTTTGTTATGATAGTCACTGGATTGAGCACGATAATTCCTTCATCGCCAGGTTATATCGGGACATACGAATTTTTTACACTGGCTGCTTTATCGTTAATCGGTATTACAGGAAATGCTGCGCTGATGTTCACCATAGCAACCCATGCTATCACATTAATTATGAGTAGTATAATCGGTGTCATATGCGTCATTTATACCGGGGTAAAAATTACTGCCATCACGGTTCAGGACAGTTAATTTACACGGTCGTATAACCGCTTTCTCAACAAGTCACTCCGTTTGAGATACCTACATCAGTAAAAAAGTAAAACCACTATTGATGAATATAAAAGAAATTCTCCTCAAAGTGATATATTCATGCCTGGAGTTCTCCAGCATCTTCACCGCCCCTATAATCTCCCGGATGGCGCAATCCGGGGGCGGGGACAAATCGCTGTCTTTGTCACAAATGTTTACCCTTGCCAGTTCATTTCTATTCACCCGTTCCGGATATTGATGACCTTGAAAGACGACAGATCTGGGAAAAGAAAAGTCAGTTGAAGGGCATCGATTTTCAGATTGAAAAACAGGTAACATTACTGCACAGATTGGGGAGAAAAATACGGGGATGAATGCACCTGGCCATTGTCACCCACGGATGACCCAGCCCGGTTTTATCTCAATAATAATTCATTCAGTTATGGTTGTGCTGCAATATTGCACTCGATAATCCGGAATTACAAACCAAAACGGATTATTGAGATTGGATCAGGAAATTCTTCACGGGTAATCGCTGAAGCGATCAATAGAAATAATGCAGAGAATTTTCAGACGGACTATACCATCATCGATCCATTCCCTTCAGAATTAATCGAAAAGGATTTGCCGGGAGTATCAAAAATAATAATCGAAAAAGTAGAAAATGTTAATGAAAACACTTTTTCTCACCTCGCTGAAAATGATATTTTATTCATTGATTCAGGTCATACCATCAAACTGTGGAGATGTTAATTACCTATCTGAAGATTATACCCCATCTCAAACCCGGTGTTATCATTCATTTCCATGACATAAATTTACCGTATGAATATCCGAAAATTTATTTTACAAATCCCGCATTCCGGGTTTTCTGGACAGAAGCCTATTTGTTACAGGGATTCCTTTCTTTAAATCCGTATTTTGAAGTAATGCTGGGAATGAATTATCTCATGGTAGAAAAAGCAGAAGATTTTAAAAAAGCATTCCCCCATTACAACCCGGAAATTCACCGGTCAATCAGCGGGAGTTTTTGGATCCGGTAAATAAAAATGGACAATTATTACCATTACCTCATCCAATCAAAATTCCAGGGAAATAAAAATTTAAATGTGAGTAACAGAAAATGTAATTTTTTTATCGCCATGTCAGATAGCATCCATACGTGCACGGTGGGTTAATCAGATTGCCGATAGGGGTGGGATATTCATCTATTTCCCAGCATCGATTATGGAGTCACCCATCCGGATTTTCTTGAAAAATGTTTCAATATATCATTCCACCTATGGCGTGAAAAAAAACAGAATCTAATCCGCATATTTTATTTCTGGGCATCCGGTTTTTTCTAATACGTTGCATGGTTATTCGCCCGATTATTCTAAAATCATTTACCCGGATTATCGTGCAGACCAGTTAAAAAAAGTAATTGCGGAGATTAAACCGGATATTATCCATTCTACTGGAGTTTCAGGCTGCGGGGTATCTGACATTAAAGGTAAAAAAGATGTATCCGGATAAGTTCCCCCCGTGGATTGCAACGAATCTGGGGCAGTGATATTTATTATTTCAGCCGTCTTTCTGAGGCATAAAGAAAAAATCAAAGAAATTCTTGAGCAATGTGATTATTATTCCTGCGAATGTGAACGGGATATTCTTCTTGCCAGGAAATTAGGATTAAAGGGAAAATCTACCGGTCCTCCCCAATGCGGGGGGTTTGATCTCGAGGCTGTCAAAGAATTCCGCCAGCCGGGGCCCACCTCCGAACGCCGCACAATTCTGTTAAAAGGGTATCAGGGCTGGGCGGGAAGAGCTTTGTAGGTCTCCATGCGATTGAATTATGTGCTGCGGAACTTCAGGGTTATCAGGTTGTCATTTTTTCCTGCAGTTCGCGTGAAGTGGAATCCGATACGCTGCATCAATCGCTAAAAAAACCGTGCTCTCAATCACTATCCTGCCTCATTCAGCACACGACAATATATTACGGTTATTCGGCATAGAGCACGGATTTATATCGGCCTGAGGTATTTCTGACGCCATCGATACCTCGTTGCTTGAATCAATTGCCCTGGGTGCATTTCCCATCCAGTCCGATACATCCTGCGCAGATGAGTGGATCATTGATGGAAAGAGCGGCTTTATTGTTCCCCCGGAAGATCCTGAAATGATTGCGTCTGCACTTCGTAAGGCAATCAGTGATGACTATTTGGTGGACAACGCTGCCGAGATAAATGAAACAACTGCACAAAATTATCTCGATTATGGGGTCATTAAAGAAAAAGTAATTAAATTCTACACAAAATTAGGTATAGACAAATCATAATATTTTATTAAAGGAGAGTTTTTCATTTGAAAATCCTGATTCTCGGTTCTACCGGCATGCTCGGTCACAAACTGATGCAGGTATTCTCGCAACGACATACCGTTACCGGAACCGTAAGGGACCCGCATCTGATCTTGCCAGTTACCGGTTTTTTCCGAATTTGACATTATTGGCAATATCAGGGCCGATGATCTTGCGGGATCCGGAATGCAATAGAAAAAACAAAACCGGATGTTCTGATAAACTGCATCGGCATTGTAAAGCAACTGCCTGCCGCACAGGACCCATTGCAGAGCATTGCAGTTAATGCACTTTTCCCTCATCATCTGGCAAAAATGTGCCGGCAAAGAAACGTTACGGTTTATTCACATCAGCACCGATTGTGTCTTTTCCGGGAACCGTGGAAATTATTCCGAGACGGATCATTCAGATGCCGATGACCTCTATGGAAAAACCAAATTTCTAGGAGAAGTGGCCTACCCAGGCTGCCTGACTATCCGTACATCAATAATCGGACGGGAACTCAGTACTGCCCACGGACTCATCGATTGGTTCCTGAGCCAGGATGGAAAAACAATATCGGGATATAAAAAAGCGATATTTTCCGGACTGACAACAATAGCGCTGTCAGAGATCATTAGTCAAATCATTTCAGATTATCCGGACCTCCACGGGGTCATGCAGGTTGCATCCAAACCAGTCAGCAAGTATGATCTTCTCAGTCTGGTGAAAAAAATCTATGACTTGAACATCATGATCAACCGGATGAAACCGTCATAAACGATCGCAGCCTGAATGCAGACAAATTCAGGAAAGAAACAAACATTAAGATTCCATCATGGGAATATATGATGAAGAAATGCATCAGGATCCCACACCCTATGCAGCAATAAGGGAACACCATGCTCAGCAATAAAACAATTCTTGTCACCGGTGGAACAGGTTCATTAGGCAAAGTCCTGATCCGCCGCCTTCTTTACCGGGGAGATTGGGAACTCCCAAAAAAATTATCGTTTTCTCCCGAGATGAGGCAAAACAGCACGAGATGCGGATCTCCTACCTGAACTGCAAGGCTCCGACCGATGAGATTATTTATAACAATTTCAAGCGCTTGCTTGAGTTCCGTATCGGAGATGTAAGAGATTTCCACAGCGTCAGTTCCGCACTCCAGGGAGTTGATGTTGTCTTTCAATGCGGCTGCATTAAAACAGGTCCCTTCCTGTGAATATTTCCCCTTTGAAGCGGTGAGGACAAACATCGAAGGTCCGGAAAATATCGTTCGTGCAATTCGGGAATTAAAAATCCCGGTAGAAACCGTTGTCGGGATATCGACAGACAAGGCATGCAAACCGGTCAATGTCATGGGAATGACCAAGGCCATCCAGGAACGCATTTTTATTACAGCGAATCTGGATTGCCCGAACACCCGGTTTATCTGTGTGCGGTACGGGAATGTGCTGGCTTCCCGGGGTTCAGTTATTCCCCTGTTTCACGAACAGATTCTTGCCGGGGGCCCGGTTACCATCACAACTTCGGACATGACCCGGTTTTTACTGAGTCTGGATCAGGCCGTAGATACCATCTTTGCCGCATTACGCGGTGGAAAACGGGGCGAAACCTACATTCCACGGGTGCCATCGTCAAAAGTTACGGATATTGTGAATGTCCTGATTGGCAATCGAAAGATAAAAACAGTCATAACCGGCATTCGTCCCGGGGAAAAGATCCATGAAATTCTCGTTTCTGAAGAAGAAGCTCACAGAACAATTGAGCGTGGCAACTACTACGTCATCCAACCCATTCTTCCGACTCTGCTCAATAGATGACAAATTAATCACTTTGGGTCATGAATATTCATCCAGTGATAATGTCATGACACCAAAGGAACTCAAAGAGACGCTGGAGAGATTTGATCTGATGGTCAAAGAGCATACCCTTAACAAACGGGGAATTACTTCGATGAAAGTGATGACGATTCTGGGTACCCGCCCTGAAATTATTCGTCTAGGCCGGATTATTGAAAAACTGGATGCGCACTGTACGCATATTCTCGTCCATACCGGCACAGAATTTTGATAAAACCTTAGTGATATTTTTTTTGAAGATCTCAACAGAAGAAAGCCGGATTATTTTTTAAATGTCAAAGGTGCATCATTTGGCGAGCAGTTAGCCCAGATACTCATCGAGACTGAAAACGTTATACGGAAAGAACATCCCGACAAAATCCTGATTCTTGGCGATACAAACAGCAGGCTGTCAGTGATTATCGCAAAACGCATGGGAATTCCTGTAATCCACATGGAAGCGGGAAACCGCTGCTATGATGACCGCGTTCCTGAGGAAGTCAACCGGCGCATCATCGATCACTCCAGCGACATTCTGCTCCCCTACACAGAACGCAGCCGGGCAAATCTTGTCAGGGAAGGTATCCCGAACGAACGCATCCTTGTTACAGGAATCCCAATCCTCGAAGTAATCAGCCATTACGAGAATCCGATTAACGGATCAGACATCCTGAATCGGTTGAAGAGTCAAGAAGCAGAAATATGTTCTGTCACACTCCATCGCGCGGAGAACGTGGATCATCGAATGCGGCTGCGAGTTAATCCGGGCATTCACCACAATAAGCAGGCAATACGTGTGTGCCGGTGATTTGCAGCCTTCACCCGCGTACTCGCGACAAAATCCGTCATTTCAACATTGATGTAGACCCGGATGCGATCCGATTCAACGAGCCTTTCGGCTTTTTCGATTTTATCCGGTTAGAACGCGATGCACTATGTGTCCTGAGCGACAGTGGTACCGTTCAGGAAGAATGCTGCATTTTCCATGTACCGAAATGTTACGATCCGTGATGTAACCGAGCGTCCGGAAACACTCGAATGCGGCAGTAATATCCTGTCGGGTGCAGACCACGATACCATACTCAAGTGTGTACAGATAGTAATGTCACAGCCCCAGACATGGATTGTGCCCCCGGAATACCTTAAGCAGGACGTCAGCGAGTACGATCGTTAAAATTGTACTGGGATATTCGCATGTATCCTGACTGATTAGAAACTTTAAATTCCGTTTAAGATACAAGTGACTAATGCATGAAACTGGGAATTATCTCCATTGCTCTTCCTCCTTCGCAATCCGGTCAGTCTGTCGCGTTATTTCAATTACTAAAAAAATTTGACGCTGATTCCTATTGTCTGATCACTCAAAAAAATATCAATTTGTATCACCTGCAGGGAAATTGTATAGAAAAATTACCGGCAAAATACTATTTTATTCAACCGGATAATCAAATAACCCAACGAATCATTCAGGGATTATTATTCCTTCGTTTAGAACGATTCATCAACGTATTACTCAATATCAGAAAAAGGCAGATCAAAAAGATTCTCAAAAAAGAATTATGTGATATTGCAATTGCTTGTACCGTAAATATTTATTCGATCTCCTGCCACATTCCAGCTTGTAAAGAACTCGAGATACCTTTTGTTCTTTATACTTTTGATTATTATTCGCACCAATGGACACATCCGCTCTACGATCTTTTGCAGAACAATATGAAAGGAAATGTTACCGGTGCCCGACATATCATCGTCCCAAATGAGTGCATGAGGGAGGAATATCTAAAAAAATATGGCATTCATGCAACGGTAATACACAATCCGTTCGATTTTATCGAATACGAAAAAAATGCTGAAAGATCACCTCAACCGGACGAAAAACCAAGGGAGATAAAAATTGTCTATACGGGCTCAGTGTATGAAGCTCATTTTACAGCATTCCAAAATCTGATTGCCGCAATTCCCAAAACGGACATCCCTGGCCTGGCCCTGCAGATCTATACCCCACAATCTCCAACCAGTCTCCAGGCACATGGAATTTCAGGCCCGGTAGAAATCCATAAATCCCGTCCGAATAACGAAATACCATCCATACAGCGAGTGCGGACATCCTCTTCCTCCCGCTTGCGTTCAACTCCCCCTACCCTGAAATAATAAAAACCTCCGCCCCGGGAAAAATCGGGGAATATCTTGCAGCCAAAAAACCTGTTTTGATCCATGCCCCGTAGATTCCTTTGTTGCATGGTTTTTTAAGAAAAATCATTGCGGAGAAGTCGTTGGGGAAGATGATCCGGGAAAGCTGGCCCATGCAATTATCCGGCTTTTTGCGTGATGAAAAATAACCGCAACGAATTAACCATGAATGCCTATAACCTGGCACAAACAGAATTCGATGTAAAGGCTGCCCGTAAGAAACTGCTCAGTCCGATAGAGGGAGAACCTGAATGAATGCCAGAAGAACGGGCATTATTCATTATCGATCAGACTTCTATGAACGCCGATGAGCTTTTCGATGAGAAGCATATGGTCATAGCCTTCTTTCACCGTCTCCCGGGCTTGTTTTCCCATCTCTTTTCGTTCATCCGGATGATTATGCATCCACAACACCGCATCACGAAGTGCTGAAGTATCCATTAATGGAACAAGAATCCCATTTTTTCCGGGTTCAACGATCTCCGGGCATCCCCCTACATCGGTAGTTATTGCCGGGATGCCACAGGAAAACGCCTCCATCACGACAGCCGGGACCGCATCAGTATGGGTAGGCAGTACAAGACAGTCTGCAGCATTCAGCCACGTCCGAAGTTCTTCAGGAGGTTTTACCCCGACAAATAAACAGTTTTTCGGGTGAGTGGGTATGGTACCGGGTCCGACAAATATGAACTGGAACCCGGGGCAATCGTGTGCAACTTCGAGCAGCTCGTTGATTCCCTTCCAAGGGTGAAGCCTGCCGACAAACAAAAAAATTGTTTTTTCCTGCGATAATCCGAGTTTTTTCCGGGATTCCTCTCTGTTACGAGGTGAGAAAAAAACTGTATCCACGCCGGTATGGATTGAGGTAATGTGTGCAGGATCCGCACCGATGTCAATCAGGATCCGCCGGATCTCCTCGCTTGCAGTTATCACATGCGCTGCACGTTTTATCATCGATCGTGTGACGTACAAATTGAACCTGTTTTTAAATGGAAAAATCCGCGCATCATCGCCGTGGAATTTGAGGACCATGGGAATATTCCGGGAACGGAAATATGCAGGAATGAGGCTGCTGTGGGGGATATACTCAGCCTGGATAAGATCAATACCGGAGTCTCGTGCAAGAACAAGGGACTGGTAATAAAAAGATGCATACCCCGTTAGCGAAGGAGATGTTTTTACCGCCTTTTTGACCGTTACACCACGCGATTCAAGATCCTTTACCATCTGCTGAATAAATATCCCCCGATAATCACCATCGAACGCTGGATACATGTTCGCAAAAAGGCCTAGGGTATATCCGGGACGGTCAAAACCCGTTGAAAGTTCATCCCTAAAAGAGGTGTTTGTTATACCGGTCATCTCATTTCACCAGCACAAGCAACGAATATCCCCCAAACACCCTGGCAGTAAAATCCGGTGCAAAGGGATATAACAATCCACGCGGGATTTTTAGCAGTTTATCCTTGAGACTATAAACCCTTGGAAGAGCGTATCCGGCAGTGAACGAATAATCCACAATTTCATATCCCTGATCCTGCAGCATCCGGAGTGCCGTGTCCTTGGAAAAATAATGAAGATGGCCAACTTTTTTTCGCTGTCCCAGATGGAATTGAGGATGAAACACAGCAAGAACGAACATTTCGAGAGGAATATGTAACATCTTATAAGGGCTTTTTTCCTTAATTTCGCGCAGAAATGAGAAATAATCTTCGAGATGTTCAATAAGATCGATCAGCAGGATAAGATCACAGTTAAAACCAGATTCTTCTGAGAAATTTTTCAGTTTAAAACACAACCGGTCATTAGACCGCTGCTCACATAGCCCAATTGCCTGGGGGGAGATTTTGTACCCGGTGAATGTACATTCTGGCGGCATACGCTGCTGGAGCTGATGCAGGATCTCTCCACAACCACATCCTACTTCACAAACAGAAATCAGATGGAGATTATGTTTCTGAATCATCTTATGTATGAGATCGGCTTTCCATGGAGCGTCTTCCACATCCCATGTAGGATTATGTTTCAGGTATTCCCCATCCACGTACATGTCTTTAACGTTCGTCATTCTCAACCAATATCCTATATAATCCCCATCTCACTCAACCTATCCGGCAAATACTTCTTCGTCACAAAGTCCAGCCCCCGCGCCGCAAATGCCTGCTGTTCAGACTTCAGCCCCAGACTGATCTGCAAGTTAATCTGCTTCTTCCAGTATTCCGTAGCAAACCGGGGATCCGTCAGTTCCGCATGCAACGCCTCAACATCCTTATCCGACAGTTTATCGGAAGGCAGGTTGTAATCCCGGATATCGCTCGGCTGCAACCCCAGAAACTGCGCCTTGGGCGTTGCCAGCAGCTCCGACATGTGCGCACTCTTGATCGAACCATAGGCAACCGAGGCAAAGATACGGTATGACCACGGGTCACCATCAGTAAAAACGAGAACCGGAAGGTTCCACGTGGAACTGATCTTGTTGAGCATGCGCCGGGTGGAACGGGCCGGCTGTCCTTTCAGGTGAACAAGAATCGCGTTGTGCTCCTCGTCAAACCCGTTCTCGATCAGACGGTCATACATACCACCCGTTTCGAGAGCAATGACAAACTTTGCATCGTGATCCACGAACTCGATGTTCTCGACATTGTTGGGGATCGTATAGCCGGCCTGCCCCACATCATCCTGGCAGTGAATCGCCCGCATACCCCGGCGGGTCTCTTCCCGGATCCGCATCGGTCCGTAAATGGATGCTCCATTCTCTTCAGGATGGAGATGGAACCCCTCGCGCGGGACTTCGGAGATGATCTCGAGGTCTTCGATGAGGAAATTGCTCTCCTCCTGCGCACCGAACTTCGCCCGCTTCCAGCCCTCCGAGATGTAATACATCTCCCTGAGTGTTGACGAACGGTTCTCGATCAGTCTGCTGTTTGATAAAGCCGATCACGTATGCCATCTTTAACAGGTGCGTGGCGCTCTTTGCCGAGGCAGCGGTACGCGTGCTCTCCTTGTCCCCGTATTTCCAGACCTCGCTGGCATCATCGTACTCGATGTTGTATTTCGTCCGCGTGGGCAGCGATATGGAAGGGATCTCACCTGCCTTCATCTGGTCGTACCATGCACTTGCGATTCGCAGCAGCGCCGACATCGACTTCTTTTCCAGTTCCTCTTTAGACATCGAGATCCACCACCATCTTCTTGCTATCGTCAATGCCCCGGATATCGAGCAGTCCCCCGCCTTTTCCGGTATAGACAACGCGCTGGACGGTCTGGGAGGGAATCACCAGTTTCCAGACTTTCGTGAACTGCCCGTCCATCTCGCTCACGAATGCAGCCTTGGGCTCGGCATCAGCCGCATTGTCCTGCGAGATATCGTAGATGGACACATCCGCATCGCTTGCGGTGTAATTGTTCAGCTCGATCGTGATCCTGCCATCGATGGTCCCCTTCTTCACGATCAGCTTGCGCATCAGTTTTCCTTCAATAGGGGTCGTATCCACGAGCGGTTTTTCGACGATCTCGCTTACTTTTGCCGCAATCTCCGGTATGATCGCGCAGACTGCCCGCGCCCGGTCCTCGGCAACCTTGTTCTTGTCCCGCCGTGAGACAAAGAGTTTGAGATCCCGTCCGAGATCCTGCAGGGCAAGCACAATCTCTTTTTCAATCTCCGGGATACTCGCAATCGCATCCTTGCTCTCGCTGGTAAAGGGCACGTTAGTCGAGGCGACATGGACGAGGATCAGGACCGGTCCCATCGGCAGTCCCTGCTGGGAAAGATTGTAGGATTTCCAGTTCACATTGGCAATACTCTGGGTGATCGCACACGCACCCTGCTGGTACATCAGCGGGACACGGTTGGCAAACCGGAGAATAATCGCATTTCCCTCGGAAGGCAGCTTTCCCCCGTACCCGATTGCTGCTTCGACAACGAACGAGTGGCCGGAGAAGACCGAAGCCGGCCGGGTGCGTGCCGCGACAAAGTCCATCTGGAACTCCTTGTCGAGCCCGCGCCGGATCAGTTCCTCACCGATGGGCGAGAGGCACTGGGTGGTGAGCGGGGCCGGTACCGCAACTTCCTGCATGGCAGCAAGGAGCGTTTTGAGCTGATCTGCCGAAAGTCCCGATACTTTTAACGTGGCTTTCAGGCCGGACCGGTCGCACATATCCTGCGCAGTCTTTTTCCCGACGCGGCTGAAATTTTCCATCAGGAAATCAGCAAGTTTCTCGTCACTTGCGACAGCCATCCGTTTGAGTTGCCCGAACTCGATCCCGTGCGGGTGAGGCTTGACAGCGATGGGGCAGGTGATGATCTCCTGGCTCACGCGCTCGAAGGTGAACGCTTCATCGTCCAGCTCCACCCGGAACCGGGCATGGGGATTTACAATGGAAGTATACTTGAGATACTCGAGCAGCTTCTTTTTTGCCGACATCGTGCTCTTGAACTCGATCTGCACCCGGGTGCCGTGAATCCGGTCCCAGTCGATCGGCTGCTGGGAGATGATGTCAGGTTCATTGGTCTCGATCTTGATCTGGATCTCGAATTTGTTCGCGGGTTCCTTGAGGCCGGTACGGGAGATCACGACCGTCGGGACACCGCTGGTCAGCTGCGCGTAGAGCACGGCAGCAGAGATCCCGATACCCTGCTGACCGCGCGTCTGCCGGATCTGGTGGAACCGGGAGCCGTAGAGCAGTTTGCCAAACACGTACGGCACCTGTGCGGGCACGATACCGGGGCCATTGTCCTCAACAATGATCCGGAAGATATCGCTGGAGACTTTTTTGATGCTGATAAAAATATCCGGGAGCACCTGCGCCTCTTCACAGGCGTCAAGCGCATTGTCCACCGCTTCTTTTATGGTGGTAATCACACCACGCGTGGGGGAATCGAATCCCAGCAGGTGTTTGTTCTTCTCGAAGAATTCCGCGACACTGATGCTGCGCTGCTGCTTGGCGAGATCGTCAGCGAGTACCAAGCGCTCCCACCTCAGCGATGGCTGCTGCAAGATCAACGGTCTTCTGTTCGGCAGTTGTCAGGTTTTTTATCGTAACCTGTCCTGACTCTGCCTCACGCTGGCCGATTACGATCGCAAAATTCGCGGTCTTTGCCGCATGGGCAAGCTGGGCACCCAGTCCGCGCTCCATGAGGTCCATCTCCGTGCGGATGCCCGCGTCGCGCAGTGCCCGGGCAACCTCAAGGGCGCGGGTGCGTCCTTCAGCTCGTGCAGACAAGTCCCGACAATGGGAACCGATACGGGCTGGATGTCGCCCAGAGAGACCATCACGCGGTCAAACCCGATGGCAAATCCGCAGGAGGCGACATCGTCACCGCCAAAGAGATGGGCAAGCCGGTAAGTTCCCCCGCCAAGGATCTGGTTCTCGGCCCCGAGGTTCTGCGGCAAAGCCCTCAAAGACCATGCCGGTATAATAGTCCAGACCACGCGCAATACCGAAGTTCAGGGAATATTTCACACCGGAAGCATCGAGCGATTCAATAGTCTGCTCAAACCGCTCTTTCTCCGGGATCACACCGGCAATCTCGAAGGCTTCGGCAAGGTCGCGGGTATTGACCAGTGCGGTGAGAGAAGCCGCAAGATCGGTCTTGTCCAGGGATTCGAGGGTGGCATTCAGCCCGTCAAAATCCTTCTTGTCAAGGTGTGCCCGCACCCTGCGCTGCATTGCCGGTTCGAGATCCTTCACGAGATTCTTCATGAAGGAGAGGTGACCGACTTTCAGCTCATACGTGACACCGGTTGCGTTGAGCATATCGGATGCAAGCATGATGGTTTCTGCATCGGCAGCTGCCGTATCCGCACCGATCAGCTCGACGCCGAACTGCCAGAACTGGCGGTACCGGCCTTTCTGGGGCCGCTCGTACCGGAAACAGTCGGCAAAATAGCACCAGCGCAGGGGCTTGGGGGCAACCTTTGCCTCGTTGATGTACATCCGTATCACCGCAGCGGTGATCTCCGGGCGGAGGGCAAGTTTCCGGCCCCCCTTGTCCTCAAAGACGTACATCTCCTCGATGATGCCTTCCCCGGAGCGCATGGTAAAGAGTTCGAGATCCTCAAATTCCGGAGTGCAGACTTCCCGGTATCCCCAGCGTCGTGCAACATCGCGCAGTTTGCCCTTCGACAGGGCGCCGCGCCTCCATCTCATCCGGTAAAAAATCCCGTGTTCCTCTCGGTTTCTGGAGCATGGTAAAAATCCTTATTCTGTTTTGTCCGGTATTCGTTATTTCTTATTCGCCTTGTGCCTTGGGACACTGCCAAGAAACCGGGTTAAGGTATCTTCGTTCTTCCAGACTTTCTCCCGCACGATTCGTCCCTGCAGGTACATGGCACGCAAGGATCAGGCCAAGACCCAGTATTTCGAAATCGGGCATCGTCAGAGTAAAGGCTCCCCCCAGTGATGCAAGCGCACCATACGCTACACCATGGTACGCCGCCTTGCGGTAACCGGGGAGACCCGTCCTGAAAAAGATCCGTGCATCCCGCAGCCAGAGAAAGAGGACTGCCGCAGTGCCGAACATGGCGACATAGATGAGATAGGACATGTCTATGAACTAACTTATTATACGCCGTTCCATATCTGTATTGTCAAAATCATGCCACCAAACCAGTCAGTGCAGGAAATACTCTCACGCTACAAGAATGGTGAGTGCTCCCTTGATGAAGCAGCCCGGGTGATTGAAGGGCTTCGCCTCGAACATGTCGGGGATTTTGCCTGTATCGATCTGGGCCGGGACGTCCGGTGCGGCATGCCGGAAGTGGTGCTTGCTGAGGGAAAGGATCCCGCGCACCTGTCTGAGATTGCCATGCGGCATGCAGAAACATCCGGGCGCTGCGTGATCACCCGCGTGAGTCCTGAACAGGTTGCGCATATCCGGAACGGAAGCCCAAAGCAGGAACATTGCCGTAGAATACCGGGAAACCGGCCGCGTGCTTGTCCTGTCCACGGGAAAATCGCCAAAGCCAACCGGGGGTATTGTCGGTATCATCACTGCCGGGACATCCGACATCCGTGTTGCCGAGGAGGCAAAGATCATTGCCGAGGAGATGGGGTGCACGGTGCGCACCGCCTATGATGTCGGGGCGGCCGGCATCCACCGGCTCTTCCCGGCACTCAAACCGCTGCTGGATGCGCATGTGTTCATTGTCTGTGCCGGGCGCGAAGGGACACTGCCTTCAATCGTTGCCGGGCTTGTTGACAAACCGGTCATCGGCGTCCCGGTCAGCGTGGGGTATGGGTACATGGGGGAAGGAAGGGCAGCGCTTGCGAGCATGCTCCAGTCCTGCTCGGTCCTTTCCGTTGTCAACATCGATGCCGGTTTCACTGCGGGTGCTTTTGCCGCGCGGATTGCAAATCTGGGTGCAGGTGCGCACGGAGGACAACCATGAAACGGGGATTTTATATCGGACGGTTTCAGCCGTATCATAACGGGCATCATGAGGTGCTCGAACATATTGCAGAGGAAGTCGACGAGATCGTCATCGGTATCGGCAGCGCGCAGCTCTCCCACATGGTCGACAACCCGTTCACTGCCGGAGAACGCGTGCTCATGATCACCCGGGCGCTTGAATCGCTCGGCTGCCCCTATTACGTGATCCCCATTGAGGATATCCAGCGCAACTCACTCTGGGTTGCCCATGTCCGGTCCATGACCCCCCCGTTCGATCTCTGTTACTCCTCAAATCCGCTCGTTGTCCGGCTTTTCACCGAAGCGGGTGTAAAAGTCCAGTCACCGGCAATGTATGAACGCGACACGCTCAGCGGTACAAAAATACGCGAGCGCATCCTCAATGGTCAGCCATGGAAGAAACTCCTGCCACCTGCAGTAGTTCAGGTAATGAGGGAGATTGATGGTGAGGAGCGACTCTGCCAGATCGTGCGCGATGATTAAAACAATAAACCGGGTATTGCATGGCAACAACCTGACACGGGGGAATACATGTTCGATTTCATTAAAAAAATCCTGAATCCAAAAAAACCTGCTCCAGTAGTGATGGCATTTGACGCAATTCCCGCATGGGTTGCCGGGCGTGAAAAGAACGCGCGAACTGCACTTGAAGCAGCGGCAGCGTCACCGATGCAGAACATCAGGAATTCCGCAGCTCACCTCCAGCAGATTGTCAACAGCATTTCCGGTGCGGAACACGATCCGGCGCTCCACCCGAAACTCAGGGCAGTTGCAAAAAATTCCCTTCCCCTGTACGTAAAAGCAATGAATGCCGCCCTGGTAAAACCCCTCTCAGACGATATTGAAGGGTTCTATACTGATGCCGTTGAATGCCTGAAATCCAGCCTGAACAGCAACCGGGGACAGGGACGATACCTGCAGGCAGTTTTTACCGAAGAGATGAAAGACGTAAAAATGTCAATCGATGCGATGGGCAGGGAGATGAATGTCCTGACTGCCGCACTTGCCTCATTCCAGAAGAAGAAAGCAGCGATCGATGCGGTGACTGCCCTTTACCAGTCAGTGCTGGATATGCAGGAAGACATGGAACGATCGATTGAAAAAGAGCACCGTATCACGGCACGCATCAGTGAGATTACCAGCCGGTTGGAGGCAATTGAACGCGAGGAGGCAGATATTCTGTCTGACACGGAAAGTCACCGTGCGGTAAACGAGTCCAAATCCCTGCTGGCAGAAAAAGAGAAGATGCGTAACGATGTGAACCGTACCTATGCTGCACGGTCCATGACCGCATCCCATGTGTTCAGAAAAGCAGAAAAGATTGCCGCAAAGCAGCACCTCACGGCAGATGCAGCTGCCCTTAAGCAGGCCATTGACCTGCTTTCGGATCATGAGATGCCGGATGCCGCAAGCATGAGTGCTGCTCTTGCCGCTGCATGCCCGGTGGCACAAAAAATGATCGATGCCGGTGATATCCCGTTAAAAAACCGGGAAGAACGTGATGTGTTTTCCGATACACAGCAGTTCTGCACCGGGATGTCAGGGCTGTGCACCGAACTTGCCGCCTGCGATGATGCCTGCAGGAATGCAGAAAAAATTCTTTCAACGCACCCTGTTGTTGTCCGGGGCAGTTCACTGGTGCGGGAGAAAACGCAGCTCAACAACATGCTGAAAAAAGAGCAGGAACTCCACAATGAACTTATCCAGTGGAAAGAGAAAACCACCGGGAAGATCCCTGAAGTGACTGAAGAACTGCGAAAAATGATTGAAGGGATTATTGGGGAGAGCGTGCAATTTCAAAGCTGACACGAATGCACCGGTTTGAGGGTAGCAGACCGAAGCATTCCTGCGTTAATTTTCATAGTCGTTGTCATCCAGATCCGCAAACATTTCATCAACCGAATCAATAAGCCAGTTCAGTTTATCGCCGGTCAGGTCATCGCTGATTGTGCTTTTCATTTTTTCCGACACCGAAGTTCTGAGTAGATGGACAGATCGATCTCTGGTATGCCTGCACGATCTTAACGTGCGTTGATCTCTACGAAGTCTGCAAGATCACTCTGGTTTGACGGATAGTGTTCCGGCCATCCGTAGCAGTCATTGAGCATCTGGGCAATAACGTCGGAGAACGTCATATTCCCTCGTTTCAATACGAGTAACGCCTCATACACCTCGGGATCGATGCGGATCGATCGTCCCTCGCCTGCACGAGGCATAATAACCACTCTGTGGTCACACTATATATAATTATTGTATAAAAGGTGTCTGACTTTATATAAAATACACAAAGCAGTCGCAAATCAGCGAGTTTTAAGATCATTTACTCCGGGTTACTCCGGAACAAAAACAAGAAAAGTCGCTCTTGGAGTATCCGGCACATCGTGCTTTTTGTCCCCGCCATCCGGGAATCCCCAATAGTGCGATAGCCCTTAAAAGGTTGATGAAAAACCGGGGTCAAGGGGATGCTCCCCTTGCACTGCCTCCCCCTCTGGAGGAGAGAGGGAGTCACCCTCATAGCGGCTGTAAGAAAACCAGTAAAAACGACAAGATAGAGGGTTTCCCACGAAAATCAGCATATTCAGATAGTATTTGAAAATATTTTTGTATAATTATGATAAACGCCGCCGCCCCCGATGGGACACCCCCGCGGCGGATCAATGACGGAAATATACTTAAAACCTCCTTGCCCTGCCGTGCCTCGAAGAGGCCCTGAGGCAGGGAACCATCGCAATATCGTGGATTTTCATGTTCTGGAGTGAATTCCCGTTCATGTGCGTTTCAACAGAGCCATGATTTTCATAATTCAGGAGTGAACCCGAACGGTTCATGCCTGTTTCAACAGAGCCAAAAAGGGCAGTAAATACCCGTAATCAGATGATGCGGATAAAGGAAAAGGTGGAATAATCCGTGTACGCAAATTCCGGTTCGCTTCCATGGCAGCCGCCAACCCGGATGATGGTCGGCAGGTCAAGAGGTACCCGTGCCACTTCAAGTTCCAGATTATCCGGGGATTTTTTCTGCGGCAGCGGAAGAAATTCGATCTCCTGCTGCACTATGCCATGAGGGGTTTTCCGGCAGCAGATATGCGTATGCTGGTGCCCGCAGCATAAATGCGTTAATCCCCGTGCCTGTAACGCTTCAAACGCCATATCCGCGGTATAGTGATAGCCGGTGAGCGAATCACCGGCCTGATGGGAAAGCCGCTGCCAGCATTTGAGTCGCAGGGTCTGGGTTCCAAGGTCCAACGGCCCCCCGTGAACATAAAGCGTCCCATTGTCCGACCATTCCATGGGCATCTTTTCAAAGATCGAGAGCAGGGGTGAATCACGCAGCTGTTCATGGCGGTACATGCTCGCTGCATCACTCCCGCTGACTAAAAGACCGTTGAGATATGCATGATCGTGATTTCCCATGACGGAGGTGAGCGGGTACCTGCCCGAAAGGGATTGGATCTTTTCCAGAGATTCCTGCGGGTGCTCGCCACGGTGAAGAATATCGCCGAGATTGATAACCCGGTCTATCGGACCAAAGGTTTCCAGAAATGACGAAGTGGATATGCATGCAGAAAGTGCGGCAATCGCTCCTGCATCGGCATGCACATCAGAAAATATTACTGCACCCATACCGGTTCATCTATTTTGGGGCTCCATATCCTAATTAATCCTCTGATGGTCCGGGTTCTGCCTATCCTGTCGGACATTACACGGACAATAAAGATATGTTCATGTCAATGTGAATCCAAAATATCTGAAGAACAAAGAATAGTTAAGTAAACAAACCTGAAAGGAGCGAACTGCATTTATGGAACAATTTCTTACTGACTATATCGAGCGAATCAGACAGGGAATCGATGATATTCCCGAAACGACCGCCCACGAGATCGCATCTGCATTCCTTGCATTCAGGTTTGAACTTTTTGCCAATGCTGCCAGGGAATGCAAGCATGCCCTTGAGTTGCTCGGACCCGGAAAAGATCCTGCCCGCAGCGGTGCATATGCTGCATTGAATAAAGCACTCAGGATCCTGCTTGCGAATGCACAGAAACTGGATAAGTCACAGGTTACTGCCGATCTCTCGACTGAAATTCGATGAGCAGGAACGCTCGTATATTGCGATCCGGCTCCCTCCGGAAGCAATAGAAGATCCCGGAACAGTTGAACTCGAAAATGCACTCGTCCTCATCTATGCAGCGGCACTCATCGCTTCTCCGGAGGATGAGGAGGCCATGGGTGAACACCGTAAATTTATTGTCAGACTGCTCACATCATACAAAAAATCGCTCGGAATCGAGTGATATCACGCATTTGCTTTTTTTCACCGTATGGACGGTAAAAAAATTCACCGTCCGGTATGCATTATTGAAACGTACTAGAACGGGCGTTCACTACCTAACAATGAAAATCCATGATATTGTGATGGTTCCCTGCCTCAGGGCCTCTCTTTAGGCACGGCAGGGCAAGGAGGTTTTGAGTAAATTTCCGTCATTGATCCGCCGCACAGGAAGCCCCGTCATGGGAGGCGGGGTTTATCATAATGGTAAATGATGTTTTTTTTCAATAATACCTGAACCAATCGGATTTTCATAGGGAAAATCTCCTCGTGTAATGCCAAAGGATTCTTGTAGCGATCCGGCGAACTATTGGGCATTCATTTCTCCATCAGATTTTATGGAAACTGCCATGGACAAAACCGATGAACTTTTAAAAAAATACTGGGGCTATCTTCAGTTTTTGCCGCACCAGAAAGAGATCATCACGTCCATCATACACGGCAACGATACGATCGCAATCATGGCAACGGGCGGCGGAAAGTCGCTCTGCTACCAGTTGCCCGCCCTGTACTTTGGCGGGCTTACGATTGTCATCTCCCCCTTAATCTCGCTCATGAAAGATCAGGTTGACGATCTCAATTCCCGGGGGATACCTGCGGCTGCCTATAACAGCGCCATTGATTATCGCGAACGACTGCGGATTGAGAGCAATTTAAAGGACGGGAGTCTCCGCCTGCTGTTCATCTCACCGGAAAAATGCATGCAGGCCAATTTTCTGGAGTCACTCAGGGCGTCCCCGGTTCATCTCATCGCAATTGATGAAGCGCACTGCATCTCGGAATGGGGCCACAACTTCCGGCCGGAATACCGGCAACTCGCCCAGTTAAAAAAAGTCTTTCCGGCAGTTCCGGTCGTGGCATTGACCGCAACGGCGATTCCCGAGGTTCGCCGGGACATCTGCGAGCAGCTCGGGTTGTCACAGGGCAAGGAATTCATTGGCAGTTTTAACCGGAAGAATCTGCAGTACCGGATCATTCCCAAGAAAAATCCGATGGTCTTTCTTGCAGATTATGTTGGCCGGCACCGGAATGATTCCGGGATCATCTACTGCCTGAGCAAGAAAGAGACCGAAGATATTGCATCTGACCTCCAGAAACGCGGGTTTAAGGCGAAGGCCTATCATGCGGGGCTCTCAAAACCGGTGCGCGAAAAGGTCCAGGATGCATTCATCCACGATACGATTGATATTGTCTGCGCCACCGTTGCGTTTGGGATGGGTATCGATAAACCCGATGTCCGGTATGTGATACACTATGATCTGCCCAAGACCGTGGAATCCTATTACCAGGAGACCGGGCGGGCAGGGCGCGACGGGCAGAACAGTGAATGCATCCTGCTCTACAGCCGGGGGGATTACACACGGGTCCGTTCCATGCTGGAGCATGACGATTCCGGAGAGCGGAATCTCAGGATCGCACTTAAAAAACTGCAGGATATGACGGAGTATTGCGAGACCACCACGTGCCGGTGGAAGTACCTGCTCACGTATTTTGGCGAGGAATATACCGATGATAACTGTGCGTCGTGCGACAACTGCGATCACCCTCCTGATATGGTCGATGGCACAGAACCGGCAACGATAATAATCAAGTGTATAAAGGAACTGCCCTCACGTTTCGGCATCGAACTTATCAGCGATGTACTCCGGGGTTCAAAGAGTGCCAAAATTCAGGATTACCACCTGGACAGCCTTTCAGCATACGGTTCCGGAAAAAAGTACAGCAAGGCCCAGTACCGGACATGGATCAACGAGCTGGTCCGGCAGGGATACCTGGACCGGACCGGGGACAGTACCCGGTGATCTGCTGTACCGGAAAGAGCGAAGAACTGCTGACGGAAAGAACGCGGGTCATGCTTCCGGTTCCCGAACGCGAAACAACAAAACGTTCAGTACCCGCAGCCAGAGTGAGTGCGAGCGCGGAAGATGCGGGACTGTTCCTGCGCCTGAAATCCCTGCGCAAGGAGATCGCTGACCGGCACGGTTTGCCGCCCTATATGATCTTCCCGGATAAGAGTCTTCACGAAATGGCCTGCTCCCGGCCCGGTGACCGGGAGAGTTTTTCAGCGATATCCGGTGTTGGGGAATTCAAACTGGAGAAGTACGGGCCGGAGTTTATGGAAGAGATACGGAAGGAGAACCTGCACTGACAACAGGAGCAAAAAAGGGCAGGTACGGCAGGATGTGGATTTAGGAAGAGGGATAACCGGTGCTACCCGTTTATCCCTGCTTAACCACTGGCTCATTCCGGCTCCGGTTCAGGAATAATCCGACACTTGGCGGGATGAGGAATGTCACTGCATAGTACACGAACACATCGACTCCGTAATAGCTCGCCTGGAACAACAGGACTATGAACAGGAAGTCAAGCCCAATGGCAATCAGCACCCATGCAACGCCGACACCTGCATAGTACTGCAGGGACACGTGACCCCGATTCCCAAACCACCACAACGCAATCACGATGGTGACAGGGGTGAAGATGGCAAAAAGTATCCATCCCATGACCCCTGCATACGGTGTGAAAAACAGCACCAGCGATGCGAGATACCCCATCAGCCAGAGCGCCGTGCCTATTCCTGCGGTATCTTTAATCACCTGTTTCATTAACGATCTTTTTGCCGTTCCGCATTCTTGTGTTTTGCGTAAATAGGGGGATAACAGCCGTCACCATTCCCGGAAATCTTCTGGCTATTATCATACAATAACGCAAATCTGTTTTTGTGATTATCATGAGATGGCGATTACATGGGATTGGAAGGGTGCTGATGATAGAAGCGAAAAGGGCGGATATTTTCAAGTTAGTTTCTAAAAATATGAGTAAACTCACCCCCTGCGGGGTCGTTCGGCCGCCTCAGCGGGGTCTCGCTGGACCGGGAGGTTTATGGGGGGTTCTGCTTCCTGAACCGCCGCCGGGGCGCCCCTTCGGGGGCGGCGGAATTCATCATTATTCCAAATTCCTAAACATGCCTCCTTTACATCACGCAATCCCGCAAACATGTTTTCGCGTTTATGATGCGGGGGTGATTTTGTGGGGGAAGCGGACGCTGGCAGCAGGAGTGAAAATTTCTTTTCTTTTTTAAAACCCAATTGATTCAATAATATACTCCTCCCCCTGTGGAGAGCATCCCGTCCCCCATTAACCATCCCTGGGTATCGTTTGCGATCTCGATAACAATGGTATCAGAGTAGGAATTACTTTGCCAACCCCCTTTCCAGATCATATTGGCACCATGGATACCGACACGGAGCGAAATCGCTGCAGGGCGCTCCGATGTATACCGGATATAAACCGGGACCGGGTGATCATACACAGCGCCATTGTATGCCGGGGGGATGCCGGTTCCCGGAGTAAATACGCCGTGGGGGAAAAAGACCGGCTCATGATCAACCGGTGATCGGGTATCGATAACCGAAGTGCTCAGTTCCATTACACCGATTGAAACGGGCTGGAGAATTGGCGTATCACTTGAGTACTCGTGACCGGGAACCAGGGTCGTTGGGAGGATACTCACTCCCGGCTGATCCGGATCGGGTACCCATGGTATTCAGGGACCATCCGTGCAGCCTTTATTGCGAGCATGGGGGTTCCATTTTCGTAGACGATCGTAAGGTTCCAGTCCGAAGATACCCCATATGCAGTCCCGTTCAACAGGGATTCGATGAAAAGCGGAGTAGTTATTCCGTTCAGGGACGGGAAGAAAAAATGTCACGTTATCGATTGTGGTATCGTAAGAGAGATCGATAGAATAGGAATAGGTATGGCGCTCGCTCTGGCGTGCAATCTGATCGAACTGGTAAAAGGTCCAGGTAAAAAATATCAATGCAATCAGGATGAGACCGATGATAAGCATTTTCCATGGTTTAACCGGTGAAGTCATCGTTAACCGGGAATAAGCGGGGAGGGATGAAATTTCTAGCGATTTGATTTGGCACTAACAATAGGAACGAAAAAGAGGGATACTGAATCTCTGTGACAAGGGAGTACCCTGTCTTTCCAAAGAGTGAGGGGAGGAGTAACATCTCTCTTGATTTGGAGGGGGCATCACCCCCCCCCTTTTGATTTTAGTGAGGGAAGGGATCCGCTTGTTAGCAAGTAAATGTTAAAAAAATGAGTGAACCCACCCCCGAGGGGGGTCGCTCGGTCGCCTCTCGGGGCCTCGCTGGGCAGGGAGGTTTATTGGGGAGCAGGTTCCTGAACCGCCGCGGGGGCGCCCCTTCGGGAGCGGCGGCGTGCATCCTTATTCAGAATTCCTAAACAGATCTCCCTTACATTACCCATCCCGCAAACAAGTTTCGCGATTTTCATGCGAGGGTGATTTCACGGAATGTGGCTGGCGCTGACTGAGAAGATCAATCCCTTTGAAACACCGGGCCAAAAAAAAAGATTATAAACTGTCCATGCTGATACCGCCGAAGTCCTGAGCAACTTCGCGAATATCCTTGACACCGAATGCAGTCTGGACCATGCTGAGTTCGATCTGGTTTGCCGCATCGCACATATAATCGAGGATGTCAACGGACAATTCTTTCTGGATCTTGCTCTTCCTGAGCTGATCGACAAGAGCCGTCATCTTCTCAGGAGACTCCATGCGGAGTTTTGCAAGACTCATGACACACATGTAGATGCGGGTTAAGTTCCGGTCCGTGCCGGTAATACAGTCAAAGAAATTCCGAATCACCTGTGCCTGGTATATCTCTCCACCCATGACTTCACCTCCTGCCTTATTTTTTTAGGTATTTCTCCTGTTCGAATTATCCTTATAAAAGGTTTGTGGCTAAAATGAGGTTTTAAGCCAAAAATACGGGATTTTAGCCCCTGTTTTTCGCAGGAGCGGCTGTATTGTCAGACAATTGTATGACACCCGTCATACTGCGACGGGGGTCAGCGAGGCACCTGCCCCAGATTACTTGGCGGCTGAAACGATCTTGATGATGTCGCCATCCTTGAGCACGTGGTTTTCCTTGATGCGCATCTTGGTCCGGGCATCAACTGCATACAGGAATCCCTTGCCGATATCCGTGTGCACCTGGAACGCGAGATCGTGGGGGGTTGATCCCTTCTTCATCAGGAATGCATCGGGCAGCACATCGCCCTGCTTGTTGCAGAAATGATTCTCATCCTCTACCGGGTAGACAACAATCATATCGAGCAATTCGTAGACCGCACGGTTGATTGCCTGCTGTACACCCGTGCCATTGTTCTGCCTTCATCATGGCCGCAATCTTTGCAAGCCCGGCTTTCTGGGGCGCTGACAGCGTGCCTTCATTGGCAATCTTGAATTCTGCATCCCCGGGCAGGTACTGGATCAGGTGCCCTGCTGCGGCATTCCGGAGGGCAAGCTCTGATGCGGCGCTGGCAAACGCAACTTTGGCAGCAGCAAGTTTTGTGCGCAGGGCTTCAGGGGTTTCATCGACCTTGTTGCCAATGACCAGCATCGGTTTTGAGATCTTCACGATCTCCGCGCAGAGGGGAATGAGGTCGTCAATCGATCCATGGATCAGGTCAATCTTGAGTTGTAGTTGGATATCACGAACATCATCAGGTGTTATGCCAAGACCAACGAACGTCTCTGCAATACCCTGCTCAATGGCCGTTCCTTTACCCTGTGACTGGCGGCTGATCCGCGTCCAGTGCTTGTCAAGGATCCCGTGCACCCACATCGTCATCTCGTAGATGAGGAACTCGATATCCTCTTCCGGGTTATGGTTGCCCACGCCCACCGGGTTGCCTTCGCTGTCGGTGCCACCACTGGCATCGATCACGTGGAGGATTGCATCGGCCTGCCGGAGATTATCAAGGAACTGGTTGCCCAGCCCCTTGCCCTTGTGGGCATCAGGCACGAGACCGGCGACATCGATCAGGTTCACGGCAACAAACCGGTTGCCATCCACGCAGTGCGTGCAGGTGAGATGCAGGTCATGGCACGGGCACTTCGCCCGCACGTACCCGACACCAAAGTTCGGGTTGATGGTCGTAAAAGGATAGTTGGCAATCTCGACGTTTGCCATGGTCGCGGCCTTGAAAAAAGTGGATTTTCCGCAGTTCGGTTTGCCTGCAAGCGCTAGGGTAATCATATCTGGTTCCTCAATGAATAGTTAAATCTCATAACCAACAGTTAGGGTCTGGTAAGAATCTGACAAAGTTTTTCCATCCCGGCTTAATAAAAGGTACTTATGACGTTCACGCAGAAAAATATCTGGTATTTCGAAAAGCCGGGTGCGGCAAATACTGCCGATGCAGCCCGGTTTGCCATTGAACGCGCAAAGGAACTCCACCTGAACACCATCGTGGTTGCCAGCACATCCGGCTCAACAGCGGAGATTTTCTTCAACGCAATGAAGGGTTCGGGATTACACCTGATTGTCGTTTCGCACGTCATGGGATTTGCAAAACCCGGTGAGTGGGAGTTCTCTTCAGAAATTGCAGACCGGCTGCGCAGCCAGGGTGTGAAGATTGTCACCGGCACGCACGCGCTCTCCGGACTGGAACGGGCCCTCTCCCGCTCACCCAAGATTGGCGGCGGATCACGCTCTGATGCAATCGCCGAATCCCTCCGGAAGACAGTCGCAGTCGGGCTCAAGGTTGCTGTTGAATGCGTCCTTATCGCTGCTGATCAGGGTGCAATCGGAATCAACGAAGAAGTCATCGCGGCAGGGGGCACCATGAACGGGGCAGATACGGTCTGTGTAATCAGGCCCGCGCACACCTCAAACTTCTTTGATCTCCAGGTGCGCGAGATTGTGGCAATGCCGAGGAACCGTTAACCATGGTTTTCACAGAATTCAAAGAAGCCCTCAGTCAGCTCCGGCGCACGCCGGTGCTCTGGATCCCGGGACTGGTTGCGGGGATCCTTGCAGCCATGCTCTGGCTGGTATTCAATGAAGAGGGCAGCTTCTTTGCGAGCCGCCTGATCCTGATCAGTTCGTTTATTGTGGTATTTTTCCTTGCCGGGAGTTATACCGTTATCAAAAACGGGAACGGGAGCATCCGCGAACTCTTTACCGGTGGGATCCAGTATTTCTTCAGGGTGCTGCTGCCCATGCTGGTCATCATCTTCTGCACACTCATTCTTGTTACGCTCGTCACCATCACCCTCTCACTTGCCGGAATCCCGACAAACGCGGAGTTCATGGGAATATTTTCTATCTTCATCCTTGTACCGGTGATATACTATACGGTATTTTTCGATACCGCAGCAGTTTTCGAAAACCGGCGGGTTTTTGATGCCATTCGTCGCAGCATAGAACTGGTGATTGCGCGATCGGCACAGGTTTTCAAATTCTTTATCATATCAGCCGCAGTGTTCTTCGGCATTACCTTCACCCTCATGATGGTCTGGGAAGCTGCACTCTATGACAAACTCGAACCCATCACGCGCTTTAACGAAACACAGATCGCAGCGTTTACTCCAGACCAGCTTGTGGGAATGATTGGGACTGACGGAACGATGGTCACCGCAATCTGCCTCTTCCTCGGCTGTTTGGTACTCATACCCATCCTCACCACCTATAAAGCATGTTTCTTCCAGTCGCTTGCCAAAGGTTCGCAGGATTTGGTCTCTCCCGAACAGCAGATTGTCGGAGAGTATGACAGCAAGGGACGCTGGTACAAATATTAAAAAGCGGGTACATAAACGGATAAATGATTCAGGTGCTGATTCGTCAGTTCCTTAAAAAAACTTTTTTTAAATGAGTTTACTCCGGTCTGCGGTAACATTATCAGGTTTATGAGATACGGAATCCTGTTGAAATGCACATGAATGGGGATTCACTCCAGAACAATGAAAATCCAGAATATTGCGAGGGTCCCCTGCCTCAGGGCCTCTACGAGGCACGGCAGGGCAAGGACGTTTCAGTACATTTTCGGTCATTGATCCGCCGCGGGGGCGTCCCATCGGAGGCGGCGGCGTTCATCATAATTATACCTGAAACCATCTTCAAATACTATCTGAATATGCTGATTTTCATGGGAAACCTTCTTTTTCCCATTCTTCGGTCTTTGTTATACGGCTGCCTGGAGGGGGCCCCCTTCAGGATTTTCATCAACCTACTGAGGGGTATCGCACTCTAGGGATACCCGAGTGGCGTGGGCAAAAAGCACGATGTGCAAAGAGTCCGCAAGAGCGACTGCTTATTGTTTGCAGGATTTCAACCAAGCAAAAATGAGGATGCAGTCACTGCCAGTAATTGAGAAATCCCACAAGACGTACACAAAATCAGGATGACACTGTTAATTCAGGTTGAGTATAAAGAAAAGTCCCATTGCCACCAGTCCGCCACCAACCGTTGCAATAAGGTTGGTGCCTGCATTTCCCCAGACACCCCGGTTCTCAAACGTTGCACCGACAAGGCTGTCGATATTCGTTCCAATAAAACCGGCAAACGCACAGACTGCAACCATCGGAAGGGAGATAACGCCCAGCAGGAAGGCGACGAGCGAGACCACGAGACCTCCCAGGAGTGCAACCGATTCACCAACGACCGTTACCCCCCCGTTCGTACCTATCGGCACTTTCCGGAGCGTGGTAATCATGTACGGGATTCCCCCGGTGACACCAATCTCACTGGCAAGGGTATCTGCCGCTGCCGTTGCCACACAACCAACGTACATGACAATAAAAACCGGTTGCTGGAACACTCCAAAGAGTACTGCCGCAGCTGCTGCTACGATCCCGTTGGCAAAGACATTCCGGTACCCCCGTGCCCCGCCACGCCCCTGCTCAACACCAATCCGTTTCTTGAATTCAAACTTGAATTTGGTAGCAGCCGAACCAAGAATGAAAAATACGAGCATGATGATAAACCAGCGGGCATCAGCAAAGACGAGGAGAATGATGCCGACAAGTGCAGCAGAAAAGAGCCCGGAGAGATCAGCGGTTTTGGCACGGTAGGCAAAGTAGCCGAACGTAAACCCGATGATCACTGCAGCAACCACCATCTGGAGATTGGCCTGGTAGTTGAGCTCCTTGATCAGCCACATCGTCATGGCAACGCCGATTCCTTCCAGCACAAGAGAATCCTCGTATTTGAGCAGGATGACCTTAAGGAGCACCGCAGCGATAATACCAAAAATAAGCGTGAGAATGGCCATTTCGTGAAGATATGCCATGACCAGCACGCCCGCCCATGCAGTCGTGATGATGTAATACAGGTACGTATTGAGATCATCAGCACCGGTCTGGAATACGAGCTCCCCGAGCACAATCATGGCAAGTGACGTGGCAAAGACAAAGAACGGGAGGAGCGTGACACCATAAAGGGCACCAAGCACACAGATGGTATAACTCAGGTATTTGGTATCGAAAAAACGCCAGAGGATGAGCGCAAACAGGATTACAACCAGTCCCAGCAGCCATGCAGGCTTGAGGTAAGGTCCGACCAGGATTGTCGCACACGGCGATAGCGGCCGCATATCCAAGGCCTCTCTGTCTCACCATTACACTATCATTGGATGTTTAAACAAAAAGAGCTTTATCACGCAAACCGAAGAATTGTCCAGCACCCTGATCCTGACGAGTCAGTTGCTTTTCAAATCCGATTACTATATTTTATTCCAGCACCTATTTTCTGCAGAATGGCGTCATCACAGGATCTACCCAAAAATTATGATTTTGCGGAAGTGGAGGAGCGCTGGCGCAATACCTGGCGCGATGAAGATCACTATTTTGATAAGAACTCAAAAAAACCGCAGTTCGTGATCGACACCCCCCCGCCGTATCCTACGGGCAACTTCCACATCGGCAATGCACTGAACTGGTGTTATATCGACTTTTTCGCCCGCTACAAACGGATGAAAGGGTTTAACGTGATGTTCCCCCAGGGCTGGGACTGCCACGGGCTTCCGACTGAAGTTAAAGTCGAGGAACTCAACCACATCACGAAAAACGATGTCTCCCGTGAAGAGTTCCGGCGGATGTGCCGCGAGCTGACGGAAAAGAACATCGGCCTGATGCGTATCACCCTGCGGAAGATGGCGTTCTCTACCGACTGGTCGAACGAGTACGTCACCATGCAGCCGAAGTATTACGGGAAGACCCAGCTCTCGTTCCTGCGCATGCTCTCTTCCGGTTACATCTACCAGAGCGAACACCCGGTGAATTATTGTACCCGGTGCGAGACGGCGATTGCATTTGCTGAGGTTGCTTACGAAGACCGTGAGACCCAGCTCAATTATTTCGATTTCGATGGCGTGGAGATCGCCACCACCCGGCCGGAACTGCTGGCAGCCTGTGTTGCCATAGCAGTTCACCCGGAAGATGAGCGGTATCAAAATCTGAAAGGCAGGACCATGAAAGTCCCGCTCTTCTCTCACGATGTACCGGTTGTGCAGGACGAGGCAGTAGATCCCGCGTTTGGTTCCGGTGCTGTGATGATCTGTACCTTTGGGGACAAGCAGGACGTCCACTGGTGGAAACAGCACAACCTTGCGTTAAGAAAAGCGATCGATCGCCAGGGCCGGATGACGGAGATTGCCGGTAAATACAAGGGCCTCAATACCACCGAATGCCGTGCTGCGATTCTTGCCGATATGAAAGCGCAGGATATCTTAAAACGGCAGGAAGCACTCGCCCAGCGTGTTGGTACCTGCTGGCGCTGCAAGACGCCGATCGAGATCCTCTCCGAACGCCAGTGGTTTGTGAAGATCAAGCCCAAAGAGATTGCCGATGCAGCCCACCAGATCAAATGGTTCCCCGAGCACATGCTCCTCCGGATGGAGAACTGGGTGGAGCAGATGGAGTGGGACTGGTGTATCTCCCGCCAGCGTATCTTTGCCACCCCGATTCCGGTCTGGTTCTGTAAAAAATGCGGTGAGATGACCGTGCCGGAAGACAAGGATCTGCCGATCGATCCCACGCAGGTCAATCCAAAGAATCCCTGCAAAAAATGCGGCAGCACGGAATTTACCGGAGAAGTCGATGTGCTCGACACCTGGATGGACTCGTCCATCTCGGTGCTGAACGTCACCGGCTGGGATGGCAGCGGCACACCGCCCTTCTTCCCCGCCCAGATCCGACCGCAGGGCCATGATATCATCCGTACCTGGGCATTCTACACGATCCTGCGCTCGGTGGCACTCACCGGTCAGAAACCCTGGAACGAAATTCTTGTCAACGGCATGGTGCTGGGCGAAGACGGCTTTAAAATGAGCAAGAGCCGGGGCAATATCATCGTGCCCGAGGAGATCCTTGTGAAATATGGTGCCGATGCACTCCGCCAGTGGGGGGCAATGGGTGCAGCAACAGGCTCGGACATCATGTTCAACTGGAACGATGTGGTTGCGGCCTCGCGGTTCCAGACCAAGATGTGGAACATCACCAAGTTCGCCTTAATCCAGCTGGAAAAAGAGGGCTTCGATCCCGACGCACAGATCACCGCACTCGCTGATCGCTGGCTGCTGGTCCGGCTCTCTGATACGGTCGAACAGGTCAGCAATGCACTGGAAGCCTACCAGTTTGATGTTGCACTCAAGGCAATCCGCGAGTTTGCATGGGAAGTGCTGGCGGACAACTACATCGAGCTGGTCAAGGGCCGCCTGTACAAGAGTGACGAATCGAGAAAGGGTGCCTGCCTTGCCCTTCACACGGCATTCGATGCACTCTGCCGGCTGCTCGCCCCCTTCACTCCCTACTTTGCTGAAGAGTGCTACTCGCACCTCAGTCCCGGGTAAGAGCGTGCACAAACAGCCATGGGTTGCATTCACGTACGATGATGATGCAGCCCGGATGGAAGGCAACCTGCTCGTGCAGGTAGTTGCCGAAGTGCGTAAGTACAAGCATGATGCCGGCCTTGCACTCAATGCTCCGCTCGGTAAGGTCACCATCTATGCACCCCACACGGTCAATGATGAGGGCGATACCGGACGCACGCTCAATGCGGATGTCCACTGGCGCACGGATGCAGCGAAACTCGACCGGGTAATCACCGATATCGATTTCAACCGTGCGGTTGTCGGACCCACATTCCGCAAACAGGCGCAGGCATTCATGGCCGCGATCAAGGCGCTTTCACCGGAACAACTGGCAACCCCCCCGGCAACGATTATGCTGGAAGGAACGGAAACCGCAGTTCCTGAAAATTCCTTTACGCCAAAATATTCCTACATGGAAGAGGGTGCACAGGTTGACGTGATCACGGTCGGCGATGTGATTCTGACGATTGCGAAGGCTTGATTTTTTACTATTTTTTTCGATTCCATTATTTCGTGTTCACTCATTAAAAAAATACGAGCGTGAGTTCTTTCGCTCTCCAAAATTCTCCTTTACCTGCCCGTCCCGGTGCCCGTTCCTGTACCGCTCAATAGTCAAACGGCTGCGATGACCGGCTCAAGGCTGGGCCGTTACGCGAGACCTGGCCATTACCCAAGCACGAAAAAACTCGCTCTACCGCTTCCGGCCCTCTTTCCCCGACTTCACAACCAGCCGAATCCCATCCGCAACAAATTTCACAATCTCCTCTTTTCCCAAAGCCGCATCCACGATCACAAACCGTGAAGGTTCTTTGCGGGCATATTCGAGATAATTGTTCTGGACTGCTTCAAGCACCTCGCGCCTCTCGAAATGCTCACGCCCGCTCTTATCCGCGAGACGGGCAAGGGCATCATCAATGGAGAGCACGAGCAGGAACGTGCGGTCCGGCACGATCGACCAGCCGTCATGCATCGCTCTCAGCCATCCCTTCCGGATCCGGAACAATTCCTTTGAGCGTCACGGACTGGTAGGCAAAGCGGCTGTCACTGTACCGGTCAGAGATAACAAGTCTGCCTTCGGCAAGTGCAGGACGGACGAGGGTTGCAAGATGCGCTGCATGGTCCGCAACGAACAGGGATGCCTCCGTAATTGGATCGAGCTGCTCGGCAATCGCCCTTCGCACCGCCTCCCCTACCCATGTTGCTCCCGGCTCCCGGGTGAAGAGCGGGTCGAGATCTGCAAGCTGGCTTTTGAGCCCGGTAAGCAGCGTGCTCTTACCGGTCCCGTCTATTCCCTCAATCGTGACTAACAACAGGTACCCCTCCGTATCCATTCAACCGGGATATGCGCCCCGGTGCAGGGCCGTGGCAATGATCGCCCCATCAAATCCTGCCGCACTGATGGTTTCAAGATCCTGAATGGTCGCAACACCACCGCCATACAACAGTCTGCCACTATAGGCTGCCCGCTGTTGTGCGAGTTCCTTTGCGTCAATACCCGACTCTGTTCCTACCGAACCAATGTTTAAGATTATAATCCCGTCAAAATGCCATTCCTGCGCTTTTACAAGAAATGCTTCAGGTGTTTTATTGGAGGGGATCACCCGGCCCTTCTTTACATCGATGCTCAGGTAGCCGCCCCGGTATTGCGATAGATCGGAGCCTCCTGTCTCAGTACCGATAATATTTTTGATAGTTATCCCGGTGAGCATATCATCCGGAGAACGGCAGCCGCGATCCACATAACAGCATGATACTGTTTCCGCGCACTGCTTCACGATGGTATCATGCGAACCGGTGCCTTCAATCCGGTCGAGATCCGCGATGTAGAGCGAACGGGGCCGGATTGCTTCAAGGTAACCGAGCGGTTCTGCCGTCGGAGACTGCCCCCAGTCCAGCGGCTTATAGGTTTCACGGTTCCCGGATTTGCCATGAACTACCAGATTCTGCCGCAAATCCATCGCAAGTACGAGATCCATAGGTGAACAGCAATCACTATTAGGACAAAAGATCATTAAATTCTATGCAATTGCTGGTCAGCCCAAGCTCAATCGATGAGGCGAGATATTCCCTTGCAGCGGATATCATCGACGTAAAAAAACCATCCGAGGGCTCGCTGGGCGCCAACTATCCATGGGTGATTCGCGAGATCAAATCCTTTGCAAAAAAACCCGTTAGTGCGGCTATCGGCGACTTTGATTACAAACCGGGCGGAGCAGCCCTTACCGCGTACGGTGCAGCCTGTGCCGGTGCAGACTACATAAAAATCGGGCTCACATTTGAGGGTAAGGAGAAAGCCCGCGAAGTGATCTCCGGTGTAGTAAAAGCAGTAAAAGATGAATTTCCGGAAAAATTTGTCGTCATTGCTGCCTATTCCGACTACAAGCGTATGGGCTCCATCTCTCCGTTCGACATGGCACCCATTGCAGCGAGTGAAGGTGCAGATTTTGCAATGGTGGATACCGGGATAAAGGACCGGCAGAGTACCTTTGCATTTATGGATGAAGATATGCTCCGGAAATTTACCGAGATGAACGCAGATCTCAGCCTGAAAACCGCTCTTGCCGGTGCACTGAAATTCGAAGATATTGATGCACTCAAACGAATCAATCCGGATATTATCGGTGTCCGAGGAATGGTCTGCGGTGGCGACCGGAATGCTACTGTTCGTGAAGACTTAATCAAAACCGCACTTGCGATGATCAAGTAACAAAAAAGGACTGGTGACCTATGTACATTGAGAAACTGGATGTGCCCCTCTCATTAACCTTCGATGATGTGCTGCTCAGGCCGCAGGCGTCGTGGCTGGAACCTGCTGACGCAGATATCCGCTCGAAATTTTCGAAAAATATCCCTCTGAATATCCCGCTGGTCTCTGCAGCAATGGACACGGTAACGGAGTCCATGATGGCAATCGCACTTGCCCGTAAAGGGGGTATCGGCGTCATTCACCGGAACATGACTCCTGAACGCGAACTGCAGGAACTCATCGAAGTCAAGCAGGCAGAGGAACTGATTGAACGCGACGTACTCTATGTCGAGGAGCACGCTTCAGTTGCTGATGCCGAACAACTGATGCACCAGTACAGTATCGGCGGTGTTCCGGTAGTCAATAAAGGGTGCATCATCGGTATCGTCAGCAGGCGGGACGTACGCGCAATCGTTTCCAAACGCGGTGATGAAAATATCAAGAGCATCATGACCACAAAACTGGTCACCGCACCTGAAGATATCACCGCGGAAAAAGCACTTGAGGTTATGTACACCAATAAAGTCGAACGCCTGCCCGTAGTCAATGACCAGAATAAACTGATCGGCATCATCACGATGCAGGATATTCTGGAAAAACGCCAGTATCCCAATGCAACCAGGGATACAAAGGGTAATCTGCGTGTCGCAGCAGCAGTCGGGCCATTTGATTTTGCCCGGGCTGAACTGCTCGACGAGAATGGAGTGGACGCACTGGTTGTGGACTGTGCCCACGGGCATAACATGAAAGTGGTTGCTGCCGTGCAGGACATCAAGGGCAGTGCCAAAGCCGATGTCATCGCAGGCAATATTGCCACATCCGAAGCAGCAGAGGCACTGGTAAATGCCGGTGTTGATGGTATCAAGGTCGGAATCGGGCCCGGTTCAATCTGCACAACGCGGATTGTGGCAGGAACCGGTGTGCCACAGATTTCCGCGATTGCCAACGTTGCCGAGATCGCACACCCATGCGGCATTCCGGTTATTGCCGACGGGGGCGTACGGTACTCTGGCGATGTGGCAAAGGCCATTGCCGCCGGTGCAGATACGGTAATGATGGGCAGCATGTTTGCCGGTACGGATGAGGCACCCGGTAAAGTGATCACCATCAAAGGACGGCGGTACAAGCAGTATCGCGGCATGGGTTCTCTCGGCGTGATGAGCAGCGGACAGTCAAGCGATCGTTACTTCCAGAAAAAAGATATCGGTGCAACCAAGTACGTCCCGGAAGGGGTGGAAGGAGTGACACCCTACGTAGGTCACGTAGGGGAAGTCATGTACCAGCTTGTGGGCGGACTCAAATCAGCGATGGGCTACACAGGTTCAAAGACCATTGCGGATATGCACCTGAACGCTACATTCGTCCGGATCACCAATGCCGGGATGACCGAGAGTCACCCGCATAATATTCTCATCACTGATGAAGCCCCGAACTACCGGCTTCTCGAATAATTTTTTTTGAATTTTTTTCCTTTTTTTACCGTGACGGACTGTTTTAATGGGGTATAGCATGTTTTGGATTGGTTACAAACGGGAAGATTAAACCCCCGGCACCCGAAATAGCCACCGCCATTCATGTAACCGGGGAAAATCCCAAGGGTATAACTTCACGGTTCTGTGAATGAACCTGCCTGACATCTGGATTATATATCTGCATTTACCCAAATTACTGAGTACGAACTCTTATGTCCGATCACACCCCTGCGTCCCACCATAACCGGAAAAAAGTCCACGTCCTTGGCACCTGCAGAAAGAAAAAATATCTTAAGATATTGATCATCCTGCTGGTTGCAGCAGCAGTAGCTGTTGGCTGGTATATCGTTACATCGGGCATCCTTGCTGATGAAAACCCTGAAATTTCCCGGCACCTGATCACCCGGATAAATAACGAGCGACTGGCACATAATCTTCCACCGGTTCAGGAAAGCAGTACCCTTGCACACCAGGCATTGCTCATAAGCCAGGAAATACGGGTTTCCCCCACAGCGTACAATTCGTGGTCAAATACACCATCCGAACCGGGAACAGATTACTACATCTATCCGAAGTTATCCTGGGCACTGTCCGGCATCAGCCTTGAACCCATGCTCTTTGATGCGTGGCAAACAACCGATACCGGTTTTACCACGAGTATTCTGGATAAAGATACCCGGGAGGTAGGTATTGGTATCACCAGTGAAGGGTATAATTATGTTGTCGTCACCAGATGGCAATAATTTCCTCTTTTTTCCCGGGTCCAATCTTCACGAACTTTATATCTGGCCAACACTATCATTATGTAAATCATGCATGACCCCATGGAAGTCGCCCGTCTCTTAGATATTCTCGGGAACCGGAACCGGCGGCGTATCATCGAACTTCTCAGGCAGAAACCCTGTTTTGTAACAGAAATATCTGATACGCTCCTGCTCTCTCCAAAAGCGGTCATCGATCATCTCCAGTTAATGGAACGGGAATCGATTCTTTCCTGCGAGACCGATGATCGGCGCAGGAAGTACTACTACCTGGAAAATGACATTCTTATTGATGTGAGTCTCCGGCAGGTGCAGGTACCCAGTGCATTGACAGAAACCAGAGGTGAGCAGAATGAACAACTGAAAAATTCTGTTGTCATGCTTGCGCGGATGATCAAAGCACATGACCAGATCCTCTCTACCCTTGAACAGGTCAATCATGACATCGAGATCAAGGTTTCTGATATTGCCCGTATCCATAAGGATATATTTTTGCATGAGAGAGATTTTACTGTAATAATCGCACTCTCCCATGATTCACTCACGCTCCCTGAACTTGAGGAAGCAACCCAGGTGTCAAAGGAAGACCTTGGCCCAATCCTCAAAAAATTCGAGCGGGCAGGAATAATTAAAAGAGAGAAAGCTACATTACTCACTTCGAGGCGTTCATGCAGAATAATCCGAACAATCCATATGACGATGTCTTTAACAACCTTGCAAAGATTGTTGAAGAGATTGTTAAAAACATGCCGGACAATGAACATGCCCGTATCGTAGGATATACCATCATCAGCCGTCAGCCAATGAATGAAGATCCCGGGAGATTCCGGGGAGGCATACCAGAAGATGATGGCGAGATTCCCTACGAGATGACAGAAACCGATGATCAGGTATTCATTACTGCAGAGATACCGACAACCATAAAGAACGCACCCATTGCCGACATCGAACCGGGACGTGTGCGAATCATTGCAGATGATCGCATTACCACGATCATGCTTGACCACAAGGTAGACCGGATCCACAGTTACTACCGGGTCCATCGCAGTGTGATGGATATCACGCTCAAAAAAGAACCAATGATAATAATCTGATCCTTTTTTTAATACTACACAATTGATGATTGATTTTTTATTGATTTTTTGGCTCTGTTGAAATCCTGTTTTCCCGTTCTTCGCTTTTCCGTATCAGCGGCCTGGAGGGTGACCCCCCCACTTTTTTTTGAGGGGTTCCCATGAAAATCAGCATATTCAGATAGTATTTGAAAATATATTTTGTACGATTATGACGAACGACGACGCCCCTGATGGGACGCCCCCCGCGGCAGTTCAGGAACCAGCCCCTCTTTAAACCATTTGCCCAGCGAGGACCAAAACGAGGCGGCTTAAGAGACCCCCGAAGGGGGTGGGTTGACTTTTAGAAATTATAAGAAGATGGCATCCAATTTTCATACTTCGGGTGTGAACGCCCGTTCAGGTGCGTTTCAACAGAGCCGATTTTTTGCTAAATTTCGATCAGGTCATCCCGGTTGGGGGATGATACCGGTAATTTGGAAAGATGGAAAAAAGTGAAAATATATTACAGTTCTCTGGTTCTCTGGATGAGCAACACAACTCCTGATAACCCGATAATCATGGTCGCCGGCAGGAATGGCGAAGGGAACTCGGGAGCAGGAACCGGATCCGACGGGGCAACTACTTCAGTGATTCCGAAGGCGGTAACTTCTTGTCCCCAGCCGCCGGGCCATATTTCACCATCGGGAGTGACGAGATCGGCGATGATCTGGAAATACACCTCTGTTGTCAAGAAGGTTCCAATCGGGGCATCATCGCACACTTTTGCAAGGATGGTACCGAAATACCCGCTCGATCCGTACGGGGGTGGGTAGGCAAGCGTATCAAAGAAAAAATGGAGATGCTGGCAAGGATCAATCCCTCCCCACGGGATCATGACCAGATCGGCCCATGGATCGATGGAGAGCCAGAAGTTGCAATGATCGAGGACAACAGGTGCCATGTTCGTAACAAGGATGTCAATACGGAAGATCTCACCAGGTACAACCGTGGAGGGTTCGGTTAAATTGATACTGAGGAAATCTGCCGAGGCAGGAGGCATACAAAATGCCATCACTGCACACAAGAAGAATGTAAGTATCAGGATTTTTTTCAAGGTCATCACCATCATTAACAGAAGAACAGGATACCGGCTTTAAAAAAAATCGTGGTCATCAGCATTCCCGTGCATCTCAAAAAATAATAATTTTTAATGCTTTAAATGTTTATGGATATATAATAATAATATAAAGGTATTTCGAATTTATCCGACATACACCGTTTCATGATTTTTGTATAGTTATCCGGTTGACTGGACCCAGTACCAATAAGGGGGTATGAATTATGGAAATAAAACATGAAACTGATATGCATATCGATAATTGGGCATGTCCTCACCGCATGATGATCAATTGCATAAACGGATTTGCAGGATTGAAACATTTCAGAAAGGCTATGCAATTTTGAGAGAAAGGGCTCAGTGGTTTTTCAGGAGTGAGTTATCCCTGATATTGCGAGGGTACCCCGCTTCAGGGCCTCTCTTTAGGCACAGCAGGGCAAAGAGGTTAAGTACATTTACGTCATTGATCCGCCGCGGGGGTGCCCCTTCGGGATCGGCGGGGTTCATCATAATGGTAAATGAGGTTTATTTTTTATTATTACCTGAACCAATCAGGTTTTCATGAGAAATTCTATTAGGATATTCACTTCTTTGTTTCAGCTGCCTGGAGGATGACCCCCCTCTTTTTAGAGGGATTTAAAAGAGCCAAAATTAGAAAAATGAGTGTTATCCGAGTTTCCAGACAGCCCGGTCCTGCCCGTCGAATATGATCTCGACATAGGTCTTCTCCGGTGTCAGAGATGCAGGCACTTCATAGATCAGGTAACCATCGATCGCATTACCCTGCCCGGGTAAAACAAAGTCCTGGGTTGTTCCATGAGAGTATCCGTAATCCTCAACCGCCTCCATCCTGAAAAAGTCTGACTGCTGCTGGAGTTCCTGAATCTCGATAGGTGTTGCCTTGCGATTCCCGGCTTTATCCGGAAGGTAATGGGAAGTATCGACATAGTACTTATTACCGTTATTATACACCTGTATCATGCTGGATTTCGGGTAGGGATACCCATCCGAACCAACATTCTCGATGTTTATGAACACCAGCAGGTACTTCATTCCCGCTTTCGGTTTCTGGGTGTAGTAGCGGTTATCCATATCATTGTGCCACTGGTACGTCTCATTCATCCAGTACCGGTACACCGTTGCTTTGCTGGCATACTTGCCTTCATTGAAACTGAATATTTCCCGGACCGGATAGGCATCCGGGAACGGGTCCGGTGCTGGTGTCGGAACGATAGTTGTGGTAATGGTTGCAGGGGTTGTTACGATCACGGTTGCTGGAGGTGTGGTTGTTGTTGCAGAAGGTGTCCCACCAATAAAGGGAAACCGGGAATCGGATCCTGACAATGTGGGAAGAACAAAAAAGTATACAGCACCTGCCAGAACAACCAAAACTATCACAATGCCCACAATGATCTTCATCATCGGATTTCCCGAGGGTATCGTTCCCGGTCGAGGGGATACCACCGGTTGAGGGGATTGTGATACGGGCGATGGGGCAGGTGCCCCCGGGATTTGCTCGACTGCCGCACCACAGCTTTCACAAAATTTCACACTGTCTTTTAATGCAGCCCCGCAAATCGTACAGAATTTTTGTCCCATACAAATTATTCACCCCGTTGGGTTATAAAAAAAGCGGATTTTATCCGGTTCGCTCATTGCCGGGAGCGTACACATGCTATTAACAATTCACGCTTTTACCGGAAGATCTGCCGGTGACCAGTGAGTGATTGTCTTTTTATCGGGATGCATCTCGTGGAACTGCCTGAGCGAGACGGTGATGTCACGGGTGAACGCAAAGTACCCGATCTGCGTGTTACGGCAGAGTTTCATGGCCATGTCCATCAGACCCCGGGGATCGGGTCGGGCCTCGCCAAGCCAGATATGGAAGATGTTGCCGCCATCAACAATGGGGAAGAAGACATGCTCGATCTCCATGCGTTTTGTCAGCGGGACATCGGCGCCCGGTGCAACGTGGGTGCCGTTCGTGTAGTAGATCGGCAGATCCCGGCTCTTGCCCAGATGTTCAAGTCCCTACTTCGAGATCGCCCTTGATCACCTTCCTGCAAAGTCATGGTAGCGCCGGTCGAGCAGGTCGGCGACCGCGAACCGCTGACCGGTTGTCTCGGCAGGTGTACGGGCAAGTGCAATGGTCATGTTGTTCTTCTTGCTGAGTTCGCTCCCATAGAGTTCCATCTCGGTCATCGCCCGGATGGCGAGTTTGAATGCCTCTTTGGATTCGTGCAGCTGCTTGCCGGTATGGTGCTGGACCATCTCGTTGACCCCAACGACACCGATGGTGTATACCAGTCCTTCGAGATCAACGGCAAGTGCGCCACGCTCACCCGTGTTGGGATCCTTGGGGCGCTGCATGGCAAACGGCATCCGGCCGTTGCCCCGGATCAGGTCCATCCAGCGGCGCTTGATCTTGAAGATCTCGACTGCCACATCCATGAGTTTCTTGAGTTCGGCAAAGAGGCGGGCATCGTCGCCTTCTGCATTATACGCTGCCCGCGGGCAGTTGACCGAGACGACCTGCCATGACCCCATCGAGAAGTGCTTGCCCTTCTTCGAAGAAGAGTTTCCTGTCAAAATCCGAATCCTCGTCGGCGACGGCCGAGAACTGGTAGGCGCAGCACTGGTAGCAGGAGATGCCCTTGCCCGCACCCCGGTAGGCCGGGAGCTGGTTGTCGTAATAGGGTGTGCCGAACTTGGATGCGAGCTCAAAGGTCATCAGGTAGAGTTCCTGGTAGGTGGGAAGGTCCGGGTTTTTCTGGTTGAACTCCTCGCGCTCGTTCATGAAGTCCGGTTCAATGGAGATCTCCGGTTTGGGGAAGTTGAAGGGTTTGCCCCAGTAGTCTCCTTCCAGCATCACTTCCATGAGCGCCTTGAAGAGCAGGCGGACTTCGCGCTCGAACTCGCCGTAGGTCCGTTTCGGTGCGGATTTACCGTCCCAGACCTTTCCCTTGTACACGCAGGGCTTGTCCTGCCAGAGAGTGGGGACACCGGGCGAGAGCTGGATGGACGAGAAGACGAGCTGGCCGCCACGGGCAACCATCATCTGGGTCATCTCGTACACGAACATCTGCACCAGTCTGCTTGATCTCTTCGTAGGGCATGCCCTCCATGAAGGGGGCGAGGAAGGTGAGGAAGTTGTAATAGCCCTGCCCGCCGGCAAAATTGGTCTGGGCAGAACCCAGTGCCTTGACCGCGTGGAGGATGGCAACCTCTGCACGTTTTGCCGGGCCGGCAACCGATGCCTTCGTGCCGTTCCCATCCGGCATCAGGCCGTAGTAGAAGAAGTAGCGCAGGTCCCAGTCCTGGCAGAACGGGCGGGTGCCGAAATATTCGAGATCGTGGATATGCATCTCACCGGAGAGGTGGTGGTCGGCAAGAGTCAGGCGGGAGCTGGAGCAGGTACTGTTCCTTGGAGATCTTGTCCGCCTTTTTCTTGTGCGAGGTCTCGGCATTCTCCTGCAGGTTCGCATTGTCGTGCGCTTCAAATCCCTTGCCCACATCGATCAGGTGGGCATCGTAGACCGGGTACCGACCGGGTCGAGACATTCCGGTACTGGATCATGCCCTTTTCAAGCAGGGTGATATTGACAATCTCGCGGATGAGCGGGCCGGAGAGGGACTTGAGTCCCATGCTCTTGATCCGGTTTTCGACATCGAGGGCGATCTCCTGCGCGGTCTCCTCGTCCGCACCTTCGTACCCGTAAAAGGTCTCGACGAGTTTGGTCTCTTCTACGATCTGGCGGACGATCCGGTCGCGGTCCCATTCGACGATATGGCCGTCGCTGGTCCGCACCGGGGGCAGTGTCGGGGCATATTTGCCAAAGATAGTCTGCTGGCGGGTCTCCTTATGGGGCATTATTCACCCGCGATAAGCTTGGTTATATGTGCCCCGTCCAGTTTTCCTGAGGGAAAGAGGTCTGCGGATGTAAAGAAGTCTTCATTCATCTGCAGGACCGGGAGCTTCTGACACAAAGACCCCGTTCAGCCGCAGCTCGGTAAGGGATTCCGCTGTTGACAGATCGCGTTCGGTGAAAGCATGACCCGCCCGTTTTTCAAAAACCCTTTCAGGAGGTCGCAGTTCGGGCAAAACTCTAGCGTATATACAATCAACTGCGGATTTTCTGGCATAAAAAACACCCTCACTCTGTAACTATCAATTAGGTAGTAGGTGAATAAAAAAATCATGGTTCGTTGCACCGGTTTTTCCCGAGTATAAAAGGCAGAACAAAAACGGATCATTGAAAAAACGATCACCATTTGTAGAGGAATAGGATAATAGTACCGTTAATGGTACGGGCGTTTGTTGCACTCGAACTTTCCACGGAGATACGGGAGCAGCTGACGGCAGCACAGGATGTCCTGCGCGGATGCCGGGCGCGCCTTACGTTTGTTGAACCTGCACTTATCCATATTACCGTCAAATTTTTAGGGGAGGTGACAGAGCAGATGCTTCCTGCTGTTACGGATGCGCTCCGCACGGTCCGGGTTACCCCGTTTTTTGTAACCGCGCAAAAAATAACGGTAAATAACCCGTCACGCCCGCACACGGTCTGGTGTACAATCGACGATGCGGGGGAATCCGTGCAGGTTTTCCAGCAGGTTGAAGAGGCACTTGTGCCCCTCGGGTTTGCACGGGAAACCCGCGGGTTCACACCCCATGCAACCGTAGCGCGGGTCAAAGTCACCCGATCCTTCACTCTTTGAGTCCTCAGCCAGCTGGAAAAACAGGGAATACGGAAGACTGCATGATCAGCGGCATGAAACTCAAAAAGAGCACCCTGACCCCGCAGGGACCGGTGTACGAGGATCTGCTGGAGGTTACATGGTGACCCGGCTGCCCCTTGAAGAAAACGTTCTTGCTCACCCTCCGCCCGACGCAGGCGGAGCGCGAGCATGTCTGCGGGCTTGCAAAACGCCTGCTCGAGGCGATTGCACAGAGCGGGAAGGCGCAGGGCATGGTGGTGGGATCCATTGCCCGCCACACGTGGGTGAGAGGAGACCGGGACCTCGATGTGTTCATGCTCTTTGATCCCGCGCTGCCCCGCGAGGAACTTGAAGCGGAGGGACTTGCCCTTGCCCGAAAGATTGCATCGGCATTTACGGACAAAGTTCCACGAAAAGTATGCCGAACACCCGTATATCAATGCGATTATTGATGACGTGGATGTGGATCTTGTTCCCTGCTACAATGTCGACAGTGCCACAAAGATCCAGAGCGCTGTTGACCGCACGCCGTTTCATACGCGGTATATCACCGACAAGATCAACGGCCTGATCGATGATGTGCTGCTCCTCAAGCGGTTCACCAAAGCCGGGGGTATCTATGGGTCCGACCAGATGACCGAAGGATTCTCCGGGTATCTCTGCGAACTGCTGGTTCTCCACTATGGCGGGTTTACCCCGCTCCTGCAGGCAACGGCAGAATGGCACCCGCACATGATTATCGATCTCGAGCACCATGCGGCAAAAGAGTTTGACGAACCCCTCGTCGTGATCGACCCGGTGGATCCGCGGCGCAATGTGTCAGCAGCAGTCTCTCTTGACCGGATGGTAGAGTTTGTGGAACTGGCACGGGGATATCTCGAATCACCTTCGGAAAAATATTTTTTGGTACCCGCTCCGCAAACGATCACCAGAGAAGAACTTGCTGCCCTTCTTGCAAACCGGGGCACGGGCCTCTATGCAATTACGTTTGCCACACCTCCCTATATTGAAGAAGTCATTGTCCCCCAGCTCAAACGAAGCATGACTGCGATTGTCGAGCATCTCGAGCGCAACGGGTTTGCTGTGCATCACGCCCACTATACGATGGAAGAGGAGCGGTGCATGTTCCTGATGGAGATGCTGGTAACAGAACTTCCCAAAGTCCGCATTCACCAGGGACCCCCGCTCTGGAACCGGATGAATGCGGAAAAGTTCCGCGAAAAGCACGTGATCTCACCCTTACCGGGACCCTATATCAACGAAGGGAAATATGAGATGGAAGTTCCCCGGGAATTTACCCGGGTAAAAGACCTGCTCACTTCTGAAAGTATGCTGGAGGTACGATTGGGAAAACATGTCCGGCAGGTGCTTTCTCACGGCTGGGAACTCCATACGGGAGCTGAATGCTGGCAGGAGGAGTTCGCACCGTTCATTGCGGGATTTTTTGACCGGTGTTCACCTTTGGTACGGGTCAAACGGGAGTAGGTACCCAGAGGGCAAATAAGCCCTGTACGGGCTCCTTTTCCTTTTTTTGCATATTGACCTGCACTGGAAAACCCCGCAAAATCCTCTTTTACAGTTCCAGTGGAGAATAAGCCTGAATATCGCCCCGATTGTTAAAATAATGGAGAAATGCACCCCGCCCATTGGCCACCAAAGGCCATTAAATCGAAGCTTTTTTCGCCATGATGTTTAACCCATCCGGACCCCGTAAACCCTGCCGGAATGCGAATATGAAGGTCGTTTTTCCGGGGGTTAAAAACAGGGTTTTTGGCAGTTGAACGAAGTAAGCCCGTTGCGGAGAAGGGTTCGGGCACGGCGAAGTTGTGCGAAGCATGCGACATGGACGGCATATATCGCACATCCTCGGGACATCCCCTGAATATCCTCGGATTTTAACTTATTTTCCCCATATCTTCAAAAGATCAGATACCGTTTATTAACAAGCACTCCATGATTACGCCCCCTCTTGACAAACAATCGCTCGATCAACTGAAAGAAAAGACCGCACGGCTCTCGGTCATCTCCAATACCGGGCTTGTCCTGATGAAATTTGCAGTCGGGTTTTCTATCGGTTCTGTCAGTATCATCTCGGAAGCAATTCATTCTTCAATGGACCTGATCGCGGCAGTCATCGCATTCTTCTCCGTGCGGAAATCCGCAGAACCCCCGGATGCTGCGCATTCGTTCGGGCACGGGAAGTTTGAAGATATTTCCGGCCTTGTCGAGGCCCTGCTCATCTTTGTTGCAGCGATCCTGATCATCAAGGAGGCAGTCACGAAGCTGCTGGGTGAACCTGCGGAGCACTATTCTCCGGACCTGCTCATCCTCGGTATTGCCGTGATGGGTATATCGGGTCTCGTGAACTGGTATGTCTCGAACCGGCTCTTTGCTGTAGCAAAACAATCGGAGTCAATTGCTCTTGAAAGCGATGCCTGGCACCTCCGGACCGATGTCTATACCTCAGTTGGTGTGATGGTCGGACTTGTCCTGATCAAGTTAACCGGTATCACCATCTTCGACCCGCTCTTTGCGCTCGGTGTCGCGGTTGTGATCATGAAAGCAGCGTACGATCTCACGGTCCGATCATTTGCTGACCTGATCGATCACAGTCTTCCAGACAAGGACAACCGGCGCATTGAAGAGATCCTCTGCGAACATGCCAGTATTTATGCGGGGTTCCATGACCTCAGGACCCGCCGGTCAGGCCCGGAGGTATTCATTGAATTCCACCTGGTAATGCCCGGAGAACTCACGGTGCTGGAATCCCATGACCTGGCGGATCATCTGGAGTCGGATCTCAAACTGGAGTATCCGAGATCCAATGTGACAATTCACATAGAGCCGTGCAACCGGGGATGCACACGATGCGGATCGTTCTGTACATTTTATAAAAAGAATAAGGGATCTGATTCATCAGTCCCGGATTAATAATCAATCATCTTTTTAATAACACCTAGTTACTGTGATATTGAGGAAAAATTTCATTTTTAGGTTATTTCAATATTTTGAGATTTTTCACTGATTATGTAAAAAGTCTCTAAATCATCCAATGCTTTAGTCATCCCTATATTTATTTTAGGGAAATTTTTTATGAGCAAATGAGTCTCATCGTAAATATTATACCTTGAAGTTATTGCATGAGATTGAGTAATAATCGAAAGAAGCCCCAATGTTACTGTAACGTTAATTAAACTATGATAAACAATCGCCTTATCCTTAATATCTAAAGAATCTCCCAACGTTGCGTAAAAAACGGTTGCATGAAATTTAAACATTTGAATTAGTTCTATTGACATTTTTTGACGGTCTAAAATGTTGAATACATCTTTTCGAAAATCTCTGGAATTTTTTAAGTAATCTGAATTGATACAATTTTATTTCGTGATTTGTCGAGCTGAACTTGTAAATTTTGGATACTTAAAAGAAGATTTTGCATTTTTTTCTTTGAAATGTTTTTAAATTGTTTAGGATTTGTAGAAATATTAGACATTATTGATTTTGCCTTCATTTTATGGGATTGAACTGTCTTGATATCAAATTCTGGTATTTTATCAGTTTCTGAAATCTGAATTTGCTTTAAATTTTCGGTAATCGTTTGAAATCCAGTTTCCAATTTATCAATTGATTTTTCAAATCCTTTCGTTGGAAGATGACCTACGGCTGTAAAATCGTTGTTTGAAAGGGTACCAGAATTTAATAAAAATGATTTTGAAGCCAACTCGACAGATTGCGCTAATAATGAGATAGTGTCGGAATAATTCTGTTTTGTAAAGGCACATTCGGCTAATAATAAGTGATTTTTTGCCATTTTAAGAAATTTTTTGGAATCTGTCTTTGGCTTATCCAATGTTGGCATTGCTATTAATTTAGATAACTAAAGATATATTTTTGTCATTGAAATTATTTTTAAAAAAGGATAAGAGCCGTAAGACTCAATTCTTTCACGATTATTTCTTTGTATATCCCGTCTTCTCATCCAGTTTTTTCTCAAGATCCCAGAGCAGGAACAGGTCAATATCTGCAAAGGTATTCTTCCCTACCTCAAACGGGTTGTCCATGTCCTTGATGAGCAGCAGCAGGGCAGTCATCAGCATGCACAGGACGGTAAAGATGACCAGCCCCTCGTAATAGGGATCGAGTTTGACAAAGAACAATAAGAGGATCACGCCGACAGCCGCAAGTTCGGAAATCGCATACGCGGCCGGTATGAACGACGTCTCGGCAATGGTCTTGATCCGGTGCGACAGCCGGTCAATCGTTGTCATCTCCGTTTTTAGTTTTATGACAAAATTCGGGGGGACATTCAGATCAACAAGTTTTGAAATATCCTCATTAATCGCATCGATTGCATTGTCCATTTCTTTCAGGTCCCATGCATTGGACCGGAAATTCGTGTTGATGCATCGCAAAAGGTCTGCCGTCTTTTTCTGCATGGCCGGCACAAGCGTTTTGTCGGGAACCCGTACAAGTGCCAGATCGCTGTAGAACGTCCGGAGGGATGTTGCGATCTCACCGGGGATCTTTTCGCTCTCCTTGTAATCCACCAGGGTCCCGGAATAAATGATGGCGATTGTAAAGATTGCCCCGCTGATAAATGCGGAGATCAGGTTGGTCACCGGGAGAATGTCAAACTGGAGATAATCAAAGATCAGCCTGACGAGAAGTAACGGGATAGTAATCCCGAAAGCCTTTACAATAAGTCCATATTTTGCCATGAACATTTTCATACCTCTTCCTCATGTTTCTTAAATGCAGAATTTTTACGGGGATTTTTGTCTGGTTCGTGGGTCATGTTTTTTCATCCACCTGAGATATTTTCATGTATTTTTCATCCCGTTGTTTTACCGGGTGAGGACAATCCCCAGAGTTTGAAGAGTTCAAACCAGAGTATGCTGAGTATCCCCGCTACGGCACACAGGGCAAGATCTGCAAAGGACAGGGCTCCAAACCGGAACAGCTCCTGCAGGAATGGCACGTACAGGACAAGCGCTAGTGAGAACACAGTTCCTGCGAAAACGTACACCAGTGCGGTGTTCGGTGAAAAAATGTTCGCAAAAATGGTCTCTGACCAGGACCGGTTTGTCAGGATTAGGCCAAGATCGGCGATGACAATGGTAGTAAATGTCATGGCCCGTACCTCGTTCTCCCCAATTCCCCGGGAGATTGCGTTGACATAAATGACCAGAACAATAGCAAGGACCACGAAACCCTGGAGAAGACTGAGGGTAAGAGTGCGCCGGGTAAAGAGCCCTTCATCTTTTCCCCGGGGTGGGCGGTTCATCACGTTCTTCTCTTCTTGCTCTGCCTCAAACACCGTTGAACATGCGGGATCGATTATCAGCTGGAGAAAGGCAATATGCACCGGCATAAGTATCAGGGGCATGTTGAACAGAACGGGAATCAGGGACATGCCGGCAATGGGGACGTGAACCGAGAAGATAAACGCGATCGCCTTTTTTAAGTTGTCAAAGATTCTCCTGCCCAGTTTTACCACAGATACAATGGAGATAAAATCGTCGTCAAGCAGCACGAGCGAGGATGCTTCCCTTGCTACGTCCGTCCCCCTCCCGCCCATAGCGATACCGATATCGGCAGATTTCAGGGCCGGGGCATCGTTTACGCCATCACCGGTCATAGCGACAACTTCACCGTTGGCTTTGAGGGCATTGACAATCCGGAGTTTCTGCTCCGGCACTACCCGGGCAAAGATGCTGATGGACCCGATCCGTTGCCGGAGTTCTTCTTCGCTCATACTGTCAAGTTCAGCACCGGTTATGCAGGTGTCGGTATTGGTAAGACCAATCTGCCGGGCGATATTTTTTGCCGTGAGGGGGTAATCCCCGGTGATTATGATCACCCGGATCCCCGCATTGTAACATTCGGCAATGGCTTCTGCAACCTGTGGGCGGACCGGGTCGGCAAATCCTGTGAGCCCGAGAAAGGCGAAGGAAAAGTCGTGCTGCCCGGATGGCAGTTCATGTTTTGAAAACGAGGCTTTGGCAACACCCAGGACCCGGAGTCCTTCTGCTGCCATCCGGTCGATCTGGAGATCGAGTGCTTGTTTCTGCACCGCATCGAAATGGCAGAGATCGATGATCGCTTCCGGGGCGCCTTTTGCTGCAATGATGTAATCGTTGCCGTCAGGAGATCGCCAGACATTCGACATCGCCAGCAGTTCGGGTGAGAGCGGGTACTCCTGGATCAGTTCCCAGTTCCGGTGGATGTGCTCAGTTTTGCCAAAATCTCCGTCGCGGAGCCGGCACAGGGCTTTTTCCATGGGATCGAAGGGATCTTTTTTACACGCAAGGATGGCGAATTCGGCCACTTCATGACAGGTGTCTGCCACCGAGTTTGTACCCGTGCTGTCATGTTCGCAGAACTCTCCCCCGGCAAAAAAACTCCGGACGGACATCTCGTTTCGGGTGAGGGTGCCGGTCTTATCCACGCACAACACCGTTGCAGACCCCAGAGTTTCGACTGCGGGAATCTGACGGCAAAGAACATTCTTCTTAGAGATCCTCCACGCACCAAGGGCAAGGAAGATCGTCAGGACAACCGGGAACTCCTCGGGCAGGATGGCCATCGCGAGGGTGATACCCGCAAGGAATCCCTCGATCCAGTTGAACCGGGTAAGCCCGTACACAACGACAATGATGATACACAGGCAAAGGCCGATAAGGGCAATTGTCCGGACAATCCGGGACATCTCCCCCTTCAACCGGGTCTCACTGCGTTCAACGGTCTGGAGCACTGCTCCTATCTTTCCCATCTCGGTCTTTGCCCCGGTTGCCCGTACTTCAGCGAGTCCCTGGCCCTGGACTACCAGTGTTCCGGAATAGACAAACGGCTGGTTATCCCCACCGGGCTGTGAGGGTTCCATGCCCTCGAGCAAGGGTATTTTCCGGACCGGGACGGACTCGCCGGTCAGCAGGGATTCATCAATGGAGATATTATTGGAAAAGAGCAAGGCACCGTCAGCCGGAACGCGGTCTCCTTCAGAGATGATGAGCATGTCACCGGTGACAACCTCACGCCCGGCAATTCGTTTCTGTTTTCCGTCCCGTATCACCAGTGCCCGGGGGCTTGACAGGTTGCGGAGTGCTTCTAATGCCCGCTCTGTTTTTTGTTCCTGGTATACCGTGATACCGATGATGAAGACGACAAAACTCATGAGAATGAGTCCTTCACTGGTATCCCCGAGGAAGAAATAGATAAGGCCGCTTGCTACGAGAAGGAGAAACATGGGTTCATGGATTACTTCAAAAACGATTCGGAGAAAATTCCGCTTATCCTGAAGAGGGAGTTCGTTATAGCCTTCGGTCCGGAGTTTTTCCTGTACCTGAGGTTTCGGATAAACCTTTTACGGCATCGAAATCAATTGTGGGCATTATCTGGGTCCATCTCTCTGTTACTGTTTTGTATCACGGGTACCCCATAAGGGTGTCATCATTTTTTATTTTTCTATCATAACTGGTTACCGTCGGAGTCTGCATTCACGTAAATTTCATTATTAAACATAAAAGTTACAATTGTGAAGATATAGGGCTACCGATGGAAGGAGTTTTCTCTCGTTTGAATTTCTTAAAAAATGTTTGAGCCGTTGATAAATCAGCAGGTTGTCGGTATTATTGCAGGTGTGTAAGGGTAATGTAATTTCATCACTTTTCCGAATCCTTGGTATTTTATATGAACAATACCATCCTGACCATCCCCCGTACGCCCGGCCCAAATCCCACAATGATCATGGTAAGCAGGATCAGGTGCCAGAGGACCGGTTGGGCTTCCTTCCGGTACAACTGGAGGATGTACACTGCAGGAAACAGGACCGCGAGTTTCAGGGGGAACATGGAAAACGCCGTTCCGGTCCATGCAATCAGGGCGCCGCCAACGACATGTGATTCGGTATAGACTATGGAGTGCAGATCAATGCCATAACTCGTGGCGCTTGCATCCAGCAGCTGGCCGAAGATCAGCACACAGTACAGCGGATCGCTTGCATATTCCCATTTCAGTACGTACCGCATGAATCCCCAGACGGCGCAGGACGTGACGATGGCAAGTGCAAGGATTATGAGAAGGATGCTGAACGAGACCTGCGTGTAGGTAAACCCGAACCATGCCAGGAATGCAGCAAGCGAGAATGCAACTTATCGTTCCGATACCGGCATACCCGGTATGATATGAGGCGATTATCCCGACTCGTTCAAGCGTCCGTGATATGAACAAAGCCGCGATTGTAAAGAAGAACATCACAAAAAAGATCAGTGGCGTTACGAGGAGGAGATGGAGATCGGAAGTGATGAATCCGGTGTCCTCAACAACCCGCAGGAGTCCCCCGAAAATGATGAACGGAACCGTAGCAAGGACAAACTTCCCGTCTACCGGAAAGCCGGTCCGGTTAAGCCACCGGTAGATAAGAAACACAGCAACAATGAGAATGACAGCATACGTCAGGGTATCGACGACGTTGTAGGTCTGGCCGTACCGGATGGGATCGATGTAATACGTTGTGATGAATTCGCTAATCATAATGATAGTCCTGGTTTAATGTCAAGATTTGACTGAGGGTAATCCTCTGGAACCCCAAAAAACCGCTCGCCACTATTCTGTCCGATTCTCGCCTTTCTGGTCATTGCCCCGATAGAAGCAGTAATTCCAAAGAAATATTCCGCAACTCCCTAGGAGAGGTTACTTTTGCATTGGAGAGACCGCAATTCGAATCACAATTGTTATTTGACAAAGGTAATCATTCTTGTCATTCGTGATGGAAGCGTACCTAAAATACGCCCAAATGGGGCTGCGTTTCCTTTCTTAGTTTCCCCGTTAATACCGGAAAACCCCGATAATCCTCTCTTTTCATTTCCTGTGGAAAATACGCCTGAATATAACCCTAATTTCCAAAATACAGCAGAAACACCCCTCGCCTATTGACCATCAGGGCCATTTATTTTGAGGCATTTTTCGCCACTATGGTTTAACCCATCCGGACCCCGGAAACCCTGCCAGAATGCGAATATGAAGGTCATTTTTTCGGAGGGATATTTTTTGGAAAATGTGGAAGTAAAAGAACAGGGTCTTTCAGGCAAAAAATGAGGGCACATGTTAACTTCAGAGAAATAGGGGGACTGCTGGGGTTCCGTATCCCCATACCGTACCCTGTTACCCGGAAGAAAAAATCATTTCCTTAGAATTTTTCCTGATTTTAGCCGAGGCCAGCTTCTCAATTACCGCAGTATCAACACCCGTAGTCAGGGTAAGTTTGTGATCCTGCACCGCACTGTCGACAAATCCTTTGCCGGTGGGAGTCCGGATGATTAACGTGGTGGTGCCTGCCGGGCTCCCGATCGCACCCGCGGAAATATCTGACATCACTGCGGTGAGATCCGTGCAGTAGTGGCAGCCTTTGCGGATGCAGGTTTCCAGTTCTGCGAGCGGCACGATAATCGTGGTGCCGTCATGTTTGAGGATTTCGAGTTTTCCTTTGACATCCAGTTTTCTGATCTCGTGAGGTTCTACATTGTATTCAGTACGAAGTTTTCCCTGGATGAGGGCAGCTATAATCGAAGGTCTCGGTGCAGAACAGGCCGATAACCAGCCGGATCGCTTTCCCGTACGGCATGAGCAGATCGTTATCGCTCTCCCGCATGCGTGCAACTGCCTGCACTGCACAGGGAACACCGATGACTGCGATCCTCCTGAACTTGCGTTCAACGACCGCGTGCTTGAGGGCAGCAAGGAGCGGCACCCACCAGCTGTAGCGGCTGCCTGCCTGCTGCACGAGCACATCGGATTTCGTGATGACGACCGATGATGGTCTGAGTGTCCAGCGGTCTTCGGTTACCGTCACGATCGCATCGATGAGTCCCTCGTCGAGTGCATTGGCAAGAATTGCCGTGACTGCACCGCCGCTCTGTTTGTGCGGGACTTCAAAGGCCGATTTGGCACAGGCAAGTTCGAGATACTTCCCGAGCGTCTCTGCCGGCTGGTCGCCAACCCGGGGACATACCGAATAACATGCCCCGCAGCGCACACCATCGGTTGCCTGTTTGCAGTACCCGTTGCTCTTTGGGTGTAAGCACCATCTCCCCTTCATCAAAGGAGAGGGCATCGGCCGGACAGACCGCCACGCAGGCACCGCAGCCCGAGCATTTCCCGGTATCCCAGACCTCGCTTTTCAAATCGAGATAACTTTTGTGTGCCATCATCATCACTCCCATGTGTATTTGTTTGCAAACGGCCGTGCACTTGCCGGCGCAATCCGCGTGTAGTCTGAAGCCAGCAGCGGGGCCGGATCAAGATCGAACTGCAGTGCAAAATCCTCAATGATCGGTTTGATCATCGCTTTCTGCTCAACCGTTACCGGCGTCTGTTTGGCACCGACACCGAGATATTGTTCATCCACCGGACCCCGCACAAGGATCTCGCCACCGTGAATGCCGCTGCCGACACCCCGCTCTGCAATCGGCGTAACGCCGTTAAGACCCAGGACGATGAGAAGACCCCCTGCCATGTATTCACCGAGGAATGCCCGCGCTGCACCACCGACTACAAGGATCGGTCGCTTTTCCATGTATTGTTTCATGTGGATACCGCCGCGGTACCCGATGTTGTCCCGGACATAGACCCTGCCGCCCCGCATGCTGTGGGCGACTGCATCCCCGGCGCTGCCGTGGATGATGACCTTGCCCTTGTCCATGGTATTGCCCGGTGCATGGTCGGCATTGCCGTTGACGATTATCGTCGGACCGCTCATGAACATGGCCAGGTCCCCGCCCGGGACACCGTTGACCGTGATGGTAACACCGTCGCCTCGCAGCACCGTCGCCGATGAACCGCTGGCCGAGAACGTTGTCGATGACGATCTCTGTAGCCCCTTCAGCAATCGCTGCCCGGATCTGCTGGTTCAGCGGCGTGTAATGGAGTCTGTGTGCATCGATGCGTACCGTGGTCATGCTTTATGCCCCCACGGTCTTGACATCGAGCACTTCCAGCAGTCCTTCGTCCAGCATGTAGCCCCGGAGCCGGTCGCGGTTGCCCCGCAGGCTCTCGATGCTGTTGATACCGGCTGCACCCATCAGTTCGGCAAGTTCATCGGTCCACCCATGGATCAGGTTCTCGACCTGGACCGCATTTGTCTCGGGATCCAGGCGCTTTGTCAGCTCGGGTTTCTGGGTGGCAATACCCCAGGCACAGTTCCCCCGGTTACAGGTACCGCAGACCCGGCACCCCATGGCAACCAGTGCGGATGTCCCGATGTAGACGGCATCTGCACCAAGGCAGATGATCTTTGCGACATCAGCACTCTGGCGGATACCGCCGCTTGCAATGATGGAGACTTCGTTCCGGATCCCCTGCTGGCGGAGTTTTGCATCAACACTGGCAACTGCGGCTTCAACCGGGATACCCACATTGTCCCGGAAGACCCGGGGCGCTGCACCGGTTCCGCCACGGAACCCGTCAATGACAACGGCATCTGCAGAGGAACGGGCGATACCCGCAGCAATTGCAGCAGAGTTGTGGACTGCGGCAATCTTGACAAAGACCGGTTTTTTCCATTCGGTTGCTTCTTTCAGGCCGCGGACCAGCTGCTTGAGATCTTCGATACTGTAGATATCGTGGTGCGGGGCGGGGCTGATCGCATCGCTTCCTTCAGGGATCATCCGGGTGCAGGAGACATCAGCACAGACTTTCTCGCCCGGGAGGTGCCCGCCAATGCCCGGTTTTGCACCCTGGCCGATCTTGATCTCGATGGCTGCTCCGCGTTCGAGGTAGTTGATGTCCACGCCGAACCGTCCGGATGCGACCTGGACGATCATATTCTTCTGGTACGGGTAGAGTGACTCGTGAAGCCCGCCTTCACCGGTTCCCATGAACGTGCCGACCTGGCTCACGGCCTTTGCCAGCGCCTGCTGGGCATGGCAGGCTGATGGCACCGTAACTCATGTGCCCGATCATGATCGGGGTCTCGATCTGGAGGTTGGGGGTGAGTTTTGTTACGAGTTCGACATCGCCCTTCCGGGAGCTCCTTTAATGTCAAGCGATGAGGGTTTCTTGCCGATATACGTGCGCAGCTCCATGGGTTCGCGGAGCGGGTCGATGCTCGGGTTGGTGACCTGGCAGGCATCGAGCACGAGCCGGTCGAAGATGATCGGGTAGGGCAGGGCATTTCCCATCCCGGCAAGGATGATCTTACCGGTTTTTGCCTGGTTGAAGATCGCTTCCCGGACTTCCCGGGTCCAGACCGGGTGGCTCCGGTAATCATTGGGTTTTTCCTCGATATCGATGGCATCCCGCGGGCAGAAGGCGATACAGCGGTGGCAGGCAACACAGTTCCGGGAATTGATCCGGATCTCGTCTCCTTCCTGCGGAACACGCCATACGAACAGTTCTCGACACAGCGACCGCAGAGCATGCACCGATCGGGATCGATGGTGACTTTGAACTTGAGAGGAGTGCTGCCGATGCTCATGAGTACACCCTCCCGATCACCGGTTCACCGGCTTTTGGCATGGTGATATTTTCAATATCCGGATCAATCCTCCGTATGGCAGCTTCTTCGCTGGAGATGAAGAGCCGATCGCCGTGTTCTCCGGAGACGAGCGGACGGAGTTTGATCCGGTCGGTGAATCCGACGAGGGAATTTTCGTTGGCAACACAGATCGCAAACGGACCGTTCATCAGTGCAGAACCATAGGTGAGCCGGATGGCCCGGTTGAGTTCCTGTTCCTTTGGCGGCATCCGGTCGATCTCTTCCCAGAACGGGGGGGCAAGTGCCCGTACGGCCATCTTCTCGGAAAGGCCGTGCTTTCTGTACCAGCAGGTCAACGAGATAGGCAACGACTTCCGTGTCGGTATACATCGTGCACTTGTACCCATAACTTTCGATGTAGCGCCGGTTGGTGCCGTAGGAGGTGATCTCCCCGTTGTGCACAACACTCCAGTTCAGGAGATTGAACGGGTGTGCCCCGCCCCACCAGCCGGAAGTGTTGGTCGGGTACCGGTTGTGGGCAAGCCAGAGATATCCCTTGTAATCCTCGATCCGGTAAAAGTTTGCCACATCTTCCGGCCAGCCGGCCGCCTTGAAGACGCCAAGGTTTTTTCCGGAGGAGAAGATCAGGGCGCCGTTCCTTTCTGCGTTCACTTTCATGACCAGATGGGTGATAATATCTTCATCAGGTGTGGTACTTTTTGGCATCAGGCTGCGGTCAGGCCGGAAGAAATATCTCCAGGGTGTGTGGACTTTGCGGATATTGGGCTGTTCGTAGGTCTTGATCTGTTCGTCATGGACGATCGTTCCCCATTTCTCCAGCAGGGTGTCGAGCGGCATTCTTGTTCTCGCGGATATTGTCAAAGAAGACATGCAGGGCATAGTAGTCCTTGTAATCCGGATAAATCCCGTAGGCAACATATCCTGCACCTTCTCCGCTGCCCCGCTCGTCCATCATGGCGAGCGAATCCCTGATCTTGCCGCCGTCCATGCACTGGCGGCGCCTGTCAATTACACCAATTATACCACACATATTATCACAGAGAACGATGATCCATTATAGTAAGCATTTCTTGAAATTGAATATGAGCATTCGCTCAATAATGTTCGTAAAATAGATATAAATATGATTGGGTGGAACCTTTCTTCCATTATGTCAGCAGACGTAACGAAGATGCTCAAGAAAATTGAGGCGGATAAAGTAAAATTCATCCGTCTTCAGTTCACGGATATCCAGGGGATGCCCAAAAATGTCTCAATCCCTGCCATCCAGGCCGAGAAAGCGCTCACGGAAGGGATCTGGTTTGACGGGTCTTCCATTGAAGGATTTGCCACGGATTGAAGAATCCGACATGATCCTCAAGCCCGACCTGGCTACCTATGCAGTCCTCCCCTGGAGACCCCAGGAAGGAAAGGTTGCCCGGTTCATCTGCGATGTCCAGACGTACGGCAACAAGCCGTTTGAAGGAGATCCCCGTTTCATCCTGCGCAAGACAATGGCTGAAGCAGCCAAGATGGGCTACACGTTCAACACCGGCCCTGAACTTGAGTTCTTCCTGTTCAAGATGTACGATGGGTACCCGACAACCGAGTTCGAGGACCACGGCGCCTATTTCGATCTCGCACCAACCGACTCTGCAGAAGATGTCCGGCGCGACGTTGTTCTTGCCCTCAGCGAGATGGGCTTTGAGATCGAAGCCTCCCACCACGAAGTTGCTGACAGCCAGCACGAGATCGATTTCAAGTATGGCGATGCCCTCACCACTGCCGACCGTGTCATCACCTTCAAGTTTGCAACCAAGTCCATTGCCCTCCAGTACGGCCTCCATGCATCCTTCATGGCCAAGCCGATTGCCGGCATCAACGGCAGCGGTATGCACACCCACGGTTCGCTTTCCAAGAACGGCAAGAATGCATTCTTCGATGCCAATGCCGAACTGCAGCTCTCCGACACCTGTCATCTACTACATCGGCGGTATCCTGAAGCATGCAAAGGCAATCACCCGTGTGGCAAACCCGACCATCAACTCCTACAAGCGTCTTGTCCCCGGCTATGAAGCACCCTGCTACCTTTCCTGGAGTGCAGCCAACCGCTCTGCCCTTGTCCGCGTTCCCGCAGCCCGCGGCAACAGCACCCGTGCCGAGTTCCGCAGCCCGGACCCGATGTGCAACCCGTACCTCACCTTTGCCTGCATGCTCGCAGCGGGTCTGGACGGTATCAAGAACAAGATCATGCCGCCGGAATCGACCAACACCAACATCTACCATCTCAATGCAAAAGACCGCAAGAGACTTCAAAGTCGAGATGCTGCCCGGCCAGCCTTGCCGAAGCAAATGCAGCGCTCCTCAAGGATGAAGTCATCTGCAACACCCTCGGCGAACATGTGGTGACGAACCTCACCCGCATTGCCGAGATGGAAACCGATGCCTTCCGGCTCGCGGTTCACCCGTGGGAACTGGACAGGTACCTGGCAACCTACTAATTTTTTTTGAATCCTCAACATTAATTTTAAATACGTAGGAATGCAACTTCCTTCTAACAAATTCAATCAACCAAACCTGAAAAAATGTGAGAACCCACCAACATGACAGACCGAATCCAGATGACACCACACCGGACTTTCTATCCGGCGTTCGTCTGGCAGGAGTCTTTACGGGTTCTCTTACAGGATCCAAATGCAGGATGTTAGGGTACTACCTTAATTATCCTTCAGGACTATGCAAAATTAGTTTAAGGCAGGTAAAAAAATGGCAATTGACTCTGGAACAACAGCATGGATCCTGATCTCAACGGCGCTCGTCATGCTCATGACGCCGGGTGTCGGATTCTTCTATGGCGGCTCGTCCGCAGGAAAAATTTCATCTCGATGATTACCCTGTCGTTAGTCGCCTTCGCACTGGTGAGCATCCAGTGGGTACTGATTGGTTATTCACTGGCGTTCGGAACAGATATTGGAGGTTTTATCGGGGAACTGGACTATCTCGGCCTCAATGGAGTCGGCATGGAACCCGGTGCATTCAGTTCGGAGATTCCGGGTTTGCTCTTCATGGTATTCCAGCTGGTCTTTGCAACGGTGACCATGGCAATCGTGACCTCCGGATTTGCAGAGCGGATCAAGTTCTCTGCCTATCTGGTCTTTGCACTCCTCTGGACAACCATTGTCTATGACCCGCTTGCCCACTGGGTATGGGGAGGCGGCTGGGCTGCACAGTTCGGCTCGCTCGACTTTGCCGGCGGTACGGTTGTGCACATCAGTTCAGGGTTTGCAGCACTTGCACTTGCACTGGTCATCGGCAAACGTGTCGGATTTGGAGAATATGCCATGGAACCCAACAATATTCCGTTGACCATCTTCGGAGCTGCACTGCTCTGGTTCGGCTGGTTCGGGTTCAATGCGGGAAGTGCACTTGGGGCTAACGGCCTTGCCGCACATGCCTTTGTAATCACCAATACCGCAGCAGCAGCAGGAGCACTTGCATGGATGTTTGCCAGTCTGGATTTACGGGAAACCCAGTTCGCTCGGAATTGTTTCCGGGGCGGTTGCAGGTCTTGTTGCGATCACACCGGCAGCAGGATTTGTCGACCCCATGTCATCCATCATCATCGGTGCGGTAGCAGGGTTGCTCTGCTATGGGATGATGCTCTTGCGGATCCGCAAAGGTATCGATGAGAGTCTCGATGCATGGGCAATTCACGGCATGGGCGGCCTCTGGGGAGCGCTTGCAACCGGTATTTTCGCCGTCGCAGTCGTTGGTGGAAAAGACGGACTGCTTGCCGGTAATGCATCACAGTTCATTGCACAGTGTGTCGGGGCATTTGCAGCAGTAATCTACGCATTTGTCGTAACCTATGTCCTTGCAGTAATTATCGACAAAACCATCGGTCTGCGTGTAACTGAAGAAGAAGAGTATGTCGGCCTTGATATCTCCCAGCACGGGGAGCGGACAGCATAAACGGTGATTACCATGAAAATGATAAAAACAATTATCAAACCGGAACGATTCGAGTTTGTGAAAAAAGCACTCGAAGACAAAGGCTTCAATGGCATGACCATCACTGAGGTCAAAGGGCGGGGCGAACAGAAGGGAATTTCCCTTGAATATCGCGGGGGGCTGATGACGGTTGATCTCCTGCCAAAAATCCAGCTGGAAATTGTTGTCAGGGACTCTGACGTGGATAAACTGATTCTGGCAATTACGGAATCAGCCCGCACCGGAAAAATCGGTGATGGCAAGATATTCATCATCCCGGTTGAAAGATCGATCCGGATTCGCACCGGTGAACTGGAAACGTAAACAGTAAAAACACCACATCACACCTTTTTTAATTTCACCGCAGGACGGCTTTCCCGGTATTCCCGATAACATTATACAGGCATTCGATGAAGTCGATAAACGCGGGCAGGAAATTATCCTGAAAAAAGGGCTTCGTTTAAATTCGATTTTTTGTTATTTGCATATTTTCAATAACCATTTGGAGAGTGACACCCTCTCTCCCCCAGCGGGGAAGGCACCCTAAGGGGAGCATCCCTTGACCCCATGTTTTTTCAAGGATTTCCCATGAAAATCAGCATATTCAGATAGTTTTTGAAAATGTTTTTTTTATAATTATGATGAACGCCGCTGCCCCCGAAGGGACGCCCCCGCGGCGGTTTTAGCGACAGTAAACACAAGAAACCTCCATGCCCCGCCGTGCCTCGAAGAGGCCCTGAAGCGGGGAGCACTCCCAAATATGACATTATTATGTTTTTCATAATTCAGGTGTGAACCCAAACGGCTCATGCTTGTTTCAACAGAGCCCAAAAAAAGTATTAATTATCGTATAAGACTCGCAATTTTTGTTCAATAAGCGGTGAAACAGGGAAATATCCTGCAGAGAGAATGAACCGGTATCCTGCCTTACAGACTCTTCCAGGTCTTCATCACTGATCCCGTGTTTACGGTGATCCACCAGTTCATGGAAGTATATCTTTCCGCCACCATGTACAATCCTGCACAGTGAACAGTTCTCATCATCCGCCCGCACATAGTAATAGGACGAGCCAATCAGAGAATTTTGATAATTTTGTAACTGTTCCAGGATTCGCTCGTACTCAGGTTCCGATCTATCCGGCATAATATACTGTGGCAGCGGAGCCATGCCGGTTAATTTTTTCGCAGTTGGCATTTCATTCATACTCCCGATTTTCTCCCTTGTCATGTGTATTCTCACACAACTAAGGTACGAAGGCAATATCTTTCTATGATATATATAATTTTGCTATTGAGAAATCAATGGCAAAATCTGAATAAAAAGCAGATTGTTATTAACGATTGGGGTTGAAATTCTATACTGCAATTATGATCCCGTGGCTCAATCTCAATTTTAAAAATTTTAAACCGGATGCCAAAATCGCCCTCAATGCCACGCGCCATATGAATAAGGTCGAACGGAAAAAATTATTCTCCCCGGACATTGAACCGATGCGCACTGCCGAAGGACGCTGGTTCGAAGCAATCGTGTACGAGATGTTTTTGGATATCTCAAAAAACTCAGACCGGATAAAATACCTTGCCATGAAAGGTGCGGATGCCCCCAAGCAACGGGAAAATGTCCAGCTCGGGCAGAACGGTATTTTTTATTCAAAATACGGAGATATTACCGTCAGGGGTAATGGCCAGGATCTTGCAGAGTTCGATCTGCTTCTTGTCGATTCTGACAATCACATTGCCTTTGCTGAAGTGGTCACATCACCCGCTGACTTGAAAGAATTTGAAGCAGAGATTGAATTTAAGAAAAAACTTCTTGGCTACCTGTTCAACCAGAAGATTACGCCATTTCTTTTGATCTCCTCATTTGACCTTTCCAACTATTCTGTTGTCAAACGACTGGCTAAGGACAAGACAAACGCGATCATCAACACCAGTTCGTGCGAGCAGATCAAATCACTGGTCAAACATTACCGCCCCCGCATCCTCTACAACAATCCTGATAATCACCCAAAACTGATCCGGGCAACTGACATCCCGACAAAAAATCCGTTTGATTACAAACGATATCATGATGAAGTGCGCAACCAGTATTTTGCCGAGATCGCAAATGCCGGGGAAAATAAAAACCTGAAAATTTCGAGCCAGACCGGGCAGATCGTTAAAAAAATACTGTATGGCGGACTCTTTCCCCCGGCAATAAAAGCACTCTGTGATTCGTACGGGCTTTCTGTTAAAGGAAAGAAGATCGAATATGCAGATTTTTCCAAATATTATTCAAAAGCGATCATTGCTACCGATCTTCCCGGCTTTGAGTTGATCATTTACCTGCGATCAAAGCAGAAGAAAGAGTACCACAAAATGATCCAGGTAAAAGACGGGCACTTTAAATTCGAACGCCCGACACCACCCAAGGTGGGATTCTTCCTCTGGTTAGAAGCGATCCAGCCATCTCTCGGCACAAGGATTACCCTTCAGGTTCTCGACACGTTTTCCATCAAGGAACAAAAGCACAAATAAGCGTGAATGTGTTTCGTACGTCACCAGTCAGGAAAAAACAGTTCCGTTGATGGTGAAAAACCGGCACGCCGGAAAAACGACCCTCATATTCGCATTCCGGCAGGGTTTTTAGGGTCCGTATGGGGTAAACCATGTGGCGAAAAAAGCCTCGATTTCAGGGCCTTTGGCAGCCTTTGGGCGAGGGGCATTTCTCCATTATTTTTACAAACCGAGCGTAAAACAGGCTTATTCTCCACTGGAACTATCAAAGAGGATTTTGCAGGGTTTTCCTATCGCAGCCGGCAGAGAAAAAAGAGAAACAGAGCCCGATATAGGGCTTATTTGCACTCATGGTCCAAAACCCCCTGATTACGGAAAAAGGTGATAGAGAATAACCAGGAGAGGGAAACTAAAAAAAATACCGGGAATAATTCCCGGAGCAGACGTAAAAAAAATTATGTGAAATCAGTCGAGCAACTGGCCCATCGCCTCGTCGTACCGTGCGGACATGACGTACTCGATACCGGAAACATCCGCTGCTTCCTCGGTCAGTGCCATCAGGTCATCGCGGGTCATGGTCGAGAGCCGGAAGTTCCTGCTGCCTGCCATGATCTGCTGGAGACCGGTCCTGAACTTCTGGTGCATAGGTGTAGATACCGACTGCACCCATGGGGATCTCTTTCATCTTGGTACCGTATTTCTCCTTGAGCTCTTCGTAGCAGACAAAGATCTCTTCGACATTGTTGCCGTACTTGGAGACGGACTTGGGCAGTTCGCCGTCCTTTGATCCACTTCTCGATGTTCTTGCCAACGAATCCGGGGATCATGAGGCCACGGCCCATGCAGACTGCCTTGAAGTACGGGCTGCCCATCGCAAGTGCCTTGAAGACACCGGGCTCATCGGAGAACCCGCCGGCCATGGCGAGGTCGGGAACGCGGAAGCCTTTCTTCTCCAGTTTCTGGGCGAACTCGTAGGTGAGTGACTGCAGGTAGAACGTCGGGATACCCCATTCGTTCATCATCGGCCACGGGCTCATGCCGGTTCCGCCGGGAGCACCGTCAATGGTCAGGAGGTCGATCTTGGCTTCGGAACAGTAGCGGAGGGCCATTGCGAGTTCGACCATGGAGTACGCACCGGTCTTTAACGTGACACGCTTGAAACCGATGTCGCGGAGCCGGTCGATCTCTTCGAGGAAACCTTCCTTGGTGACAAAGCCGAGGCGGGAGTGGCGCTCGAATTCCTTGATGGCGCCTGCCTTGAAGGCAGCCTGGTTCTCCTTGATGGTCGGGTCCGGGAGGACGATGTAGCCGCGCTTCTTGAGCTCGATTGCACGCTCAAGAGTCTTGACCTTGATCTCGCCACCGATACACTTGGCACCCTGTCCCCACTTGAGCTCGATGGTGTCGAGGTTGTGCTTGCTTGCGACGTACTCGGCAACACCAAGCCGGGTGTCTTCGACATTCATCTGGACAAGGATCTCACCATACTCGTCGTGGAATTTCTTGTAGATGTTGATACGGCGGTCCATCTCGGGGGATTCCTTGACTTTGTCCTTGGCGTCGAGTTTCAGACCCGGGTCGATACCGCAGACATTCTCACCGCAGACAAGCGTGATGCCGGAGATTGCTGCACCGACCGCGAAGTGCTCCCAGTTTGCCCGGGCAATTTCGGTTGAGCCGAGAGCACCGGTAAAGATCGGGAGGCTTCATCTTGACTTTCTTGTCCCAGCCGTATTCGGTCTCGGTGTCCACGGAAGAGAAAACCGCTGTATCCGGACCGATCTCGATACCTTCGGGAAGTCCCTTTGCCCCGACTGCATATCCCTGGATATTGAGGTGGGAATAATCGATCGGGTAGTTCTTGTCTGCACCTGCAGTGATCTCACCGAACGGACCGGGATACAGGACTTCCCTGCCCCTGAACGATGATAACCAGATCTCACAACTGCCTTTGCATCCGTCAAGGCAGCGGGTGCAGATACCTGAACACGGAGCAACATTCCGTGAGCGGTTGACTGTTCCCGTTGCTTCGTTTGCATTTGGCTGTCTAAGATTCATGAATACACTCCATTGTAATAACGGAATTCCTTGTGAAAACACGAAGGGAATGTTTGAGCAAATATCGATCTCAAACTAAATTTATTTAAAACTCGTTCACTAATAAGCGCTTGCTTTCCACCCCATTATAACTGTTTCGATTTGAATCGATGATGGAAGCACATTTCCACCCACTTTTCGGATAAAATCGCGATCAAAAAATGCAAATTCCTGAAAAAAAATCCTAAAAAACCAAAAAGAGAAAAAAAGAAAACCTCAGATTCTGATCAGACTCATAAGCGCGGTTGCCCATGCCAATCTCTTCCGCATACCGGATCTGACGGAACCCGTCCGTCTGGGCATGGACACCTTTGAACTTGTCTTCTCCCGTGTGGTGATGGGCAGTGAGGAGGGAATCCTTAAATCCCTGCTGCTGGTTCACCAGATCAAAACTTGCTGCATCGATCGCAACCGGATCCAGCGATGCAAGGATGCCGATATCCGGAACAATCGGGGCATCGCTGAACGGGAAACAGTCGCAGTCCGGCGTGATGCGAATCAGGAAGTTCATGTACCCGATCTTTCCTCTTTTTCCTGCACGTAGCCCCGTACGCGTATTCGACCATCCGCTCCATGAACTCCGGGATCTCCGTCTCCCAGTCGATATCGATCGCATGTTCCGGGCAGGCATGCATACACTCAAAACAGCCGATGCAGAGCTCCTGGTCGATGACCGATTTTTTCATTTTCAAGGCTGATCGCTGATTTCGGGCAGACCTTCATGCACGAACCACAACCGGTACATTTTTCCGGCTATCGAAAACGGCCGGGCATTATGCTGGGCACGTTTGCCTTCCGGCGGTGCACACCCCATTGCAAGGTTCTTGATTGCTCCGCCAAAACCGGATACGATGTGCCCCTTGAAATGACTCAGGACAATCATGCTGTCCGCTGCGGCAATATCTCCGGCAATGGTGACTGTGCTGAAATGTTTTTTGCCAATCTCAACCTTGGCAATATTTTTCCCGGACAGGCCATCGGCAATTATCACCGGTGCTCCTGTTACCGCATAATCAAACCCGTGCAGGATGGCAGTCGTGATATGCTCCACCGCATTTGACCGGCTGCCGAGATAGAGGGTGTTGGTATCGGTCAGGAACGGCAGTGCACCGCACTCTTTTACTTTTTCCACAACCTGCCGGACATAGACCGGGCTGATAAAACCGTCATTTCCCATCTCACCGAAATGGAGTTTAAGTGCAGTCTTATCATGCGGTGCAATGAGTTTTTCAAACCCGGCACGCTCAAAGAGCCTGCGTACCTTTGCCGTGGTGCATTCCTGATCGGAATGTGCCCTCAGGCTGGCAAAATAGACCGGACTTTTCATGGTATTTCTCCACCGGATGGAGGATAAGTCCTGAAACGAGAATAATCCATCGGTGGAAATCAGACAAGGGAATTGAAATTCCGCACCTTCTTTTTCGGCAGCGCCACGCCGGAGGAGATCATTCGAACGATCATAATACTGGCGGGAAAGTTCATTGTTTCCCAGTTCTTTCATGCAGATACCAAGGCTGTTCCATGCATCAGCCTGGTTCGGATTGATCTCCAGGACCTTGTTGTATGCCATGACTGCAGCATCAATGACATTCTTCTGCCCTCGCAGGATACCGATTCTCCTGAGCATATCAGCACGGGTGAACAATACTTCTTCTTCAGCGGGCATCAGCTCGAGTGCCCTGTCAAAATTCCGGAGTGCTTCTTTATCGTCCCCCAGCTCCCGCAGGCACATACCGCGATCGTGCCATGCATATGCCATGGTAGGATCTGACTCGATCGCACGATCAAACCATGAGATTGCGTCTGCATATTTTCCTTCGCGGAAGTATAACCGGAGGCCCTCTTTATGGTAGGATTTTGCCTTTCCCAGGAATTTATCGAACATACCACTCTTTGCCGGAGCGGATAGAGGAATATTTTTCTTATCGGTCGACAGGAAAGGTTGCCTGGCGCAGCAGTTCCTGCCCAAGATCATCGGTGATGTCCTTTACCGAGCCGATTGCTGCAACAAAAGCACCTTTGGCATCATAGAGTGCCATCGCTTTCATCCACAAAACCCGGTCCTTTCCCACAGGGCTTGAACATTTAATCCAGGCAAGGATCGTGCCCTGTTCTTTTTCTATGATGGTGTACCGGTTTTTTGTGATTGTCTCATCTTTTTCAAAGATCAGATCCGTGAGCATCGGAGCCTGAGTGCCAAAGAACGGTACCGAGTAACTGCCATTTCCTTTTCCCATCATATCCTTTTGATCAATACCGGTAAGGGTCGCCATCTCAGTGTTCCATGCGATAACGACACCTTCCCTGTCGATTGCGTAAGCAGCATACGGAAAAAAATTAATCGTATCAGACAGGATTTTCTGCGCAACACCCAGTGATCTCCCGACAGAGCGGCCATCAGCCGCCCGGTTGATCATATGCACCAGTTCCCGGAATTCCGATGAGGGACTCTCACCTTTTTTCAGGAAAAAATCAGCACCATTATTCAGGGCTTCAATCGCGGCATTTTCATGACCCACGCCAGTAAAAATAATTATCGGGGTCGTATCTCCTTTTGTCCGAAGGATCTTGAGTAATTCGATACCGTTGATATCCGGCAGGTAATAATCGACAACCAATGCATCGAATTTAGTGCTCATGAGGAGAGCCAGCGCTTCTTTAGCGGACAGAGCGGTCTGCACCTTCATATTCCCGTATCGCTCAAGGAATGATTTCGTTGCATCCAGAAGCAGTTCTTCGTCATCAATCACAAGAACAGAACGCATCAGTACCCTGATCAAAGGAGTTGTTTTTAAAAGGAAAAAGGTTGGGTTTTATTCCCGCTTGCCGAGATCGGTGATCAAGGCAGAAGAGATGTCCGGGAACATCCCCGATACATCTTGATCTGTTCAAGGATAGCACAGGAATGCTCCTCTTCTTCGACCTGTTCTTTAACAAACCACTGGAGCATCTCAAATGTTGCGTGATCCTTTTCCTTTATTGCAAGTTCGACAAGGGCGTTGATCATACCGGTAACTTTCTGTTCATGGGCATAAACTTCCTCAAAGACCTTTCCGGCAGATTCCCACTTTGCTTTCGGGGCTTCAATAGCGCCCAAGAGAGACCTTTCCGCCCCGGGCAATAAGATAATCTAAGAATTTACCTCCATGAACCTGCTCTTCTTTTGCCTGAACTCTCATCCATTTGGCAAATCCCTTCAGGTTAACAGATTCGAAATATGCAGACATTGCAAGATACAGGTATGCAGAGTAATATTCACGGTTTACCTGCTTATTAATCGCTTCTTCCATAGTTTTGGATATCATCGGAAAACCTCCGTTCGATCGATGTTGTTGATTTTCCGGAGGATAATGGTTTCGCAGGCCGGCGATCTGGTCCGGAGGAATGGATCACGAGCCTTTTGGATAATTGTTTAAAAAAAGAGGGCTCTGTTGAAACGCACATGAACGGGCTTTCACTCTCTTCCAATGAAAAATCCAGGATATTGCGATGGTTCCCTGCCTCAGGGCCTCTCCGAGGCACGGCAGGGCAAGGAGGTTTCAGCACATTTCCGTCATTGATCCGCCGCGGGGGCGTCCCTTCGGGGGCTGCGGCATTCATCACAATCATAAATGAGGTTCATTTTTTCAAAATTACCTGGACCAATCGGATTTTCTGGGGAAACACTCAAAAAAAAGGGGGTCAATGGGATGCTCCCATGGGGTGCATCCCCAAATGGGGGAGAGAGGGGGTCACCCTCCAAGCGGCCGAAAAGAAGGAGCGAAGAACGGGAAAATAGAATTTCAACAGATCCCAAATAACAAAAAATAAGATTTCAACAAAAAAAGCAAAAATTACCGGCCGACTTTCTTTTTCTCGGATTCGATATCGAGGATAATCTCCAGTTCAAGGGATTTACCGTAGGCTTCCTGTGCCTCGTCACTCCTTCCCAGTTCATCGAGGCAGACTCCTTTGATGTACCAGGCAGACACATCATTTCCATTCAGGGTAGATGCCCGTGGTACTGGCAAATAATCCCTCTTCAAACTGTTCAAGATTATAGAATGCCAATCCTTTTTTTGACCATGCCGGGGCATAATTCTGGTCAAGTGCAATTGCCTTTTCACAGTCAGCAAGCGCTTCTTTACTCCTTCCGGTATCGATCAACAGCGATGCCCGGAGGTACCAGGCTTCAGGATTTGTCGGATCGAGAGTAAGCGCTTTGTTATAATAGGCCAGCGCCTCTTTGTATTTGGTCCTCCGGGCATAGGACATGACCTTTTTTTAATAGTTCAACTGCCTCTTTTACGGTCACGAAGAATCACCCCAGGTATCGGTAATGAGGTCTCCGAAGATTCTCTTTAATGCTTTTTTTTCGTACTCTTCTTTATGATCATGTGCCCTGAGAAGGTGCTCGGGTTCTTCCCAGACATACCAGTCTTTCATGGTCATATAGGAGAGGAGGTGATTGGTGAGGTTGATACCCGATTTTGTAGAGATCATAATAATGATCGAGCGTGGGTTCTGCACTCCAGTTCACCTGCGAAAGAGGTTTTTCGATGATCTCAAGCATATTGTCCCCAAAAACCTTGGACTGGTACCAGGCGGTGTGTGTCCAGCGGGTGGTGAGCATCTCTTTTACTTCAAGGTGATTGAATTTTTTCATCTGGGGGATATTGAGAACCGGCATCAGTTCATCGGCAGGCAGGGTTTTTGCAAGAAACATGTCACGGGCATAAAACATCGCTTTGTTCAGGACAAAATACCGGCGGGGATGATATTCTCCTGCTCCATCATCTCGTCCATATCATTTTTGCTCTCTTTCATCACATGGTAGAGCTGCGTTTTCCTTATCTTGGGCATGCGATGATAGACACTTGCATTGACTATCGCATTCCAGGGAAGTTCGTTCACATCATCGTTGAAGTGGGTGAACAGGATGAACAGCATCTGGATGAGTTTCTGGACCGGGAGTTTGTCCCTCTTGCTTGCCTCATCCTTGAGGGCATCGAGATAGATCTGCCGTAAGCCCCGGTACACTGAATCTTCCGTATACGAGCAGATCCTGTATTCGCCTTTTTTTGCTGCCGCTCCCTTGATCATCAGGTTCGTGCAGTGTTTTGCGATGATAAAGTCCTTAAGGAGACCGACGTATTGAGCGGGAAAAATGATCACATTTCTCTCGATATCATAGGTATAAATATCAACGAGCGTCCCGCCCGGTTCGGCATCGGGCTGGCGGAGGAGCGATATCTCGGTATCAAGGAGCTCCTCTGTCGAATTGAGAAAACTGCGGATGGATTTGGATAACGGCATATCAGTTTTCATCGGGGATCACCATCATACCATTTGATATCTGCTCAATGCGCTGCTTTTTCACTTGGCGTCGATGTAACTTAAATTATCCTTACAGTAGTGAATCGAAACGAGTTGAAAACAGGAGAGAATATTGGAATAATTATTTTTTCTTTCTCGGCCTGATAAAGGAATGGAAACAGACCGGTAATGGCATTGGGTTTTTTCGGGCGGAATACTCCCTCGTTTGCATACCGTACATCTTCAATCGAGAAAAAAGCGTGAGGATTTGTTGTCTGGAGGTGTTCAGTAATGCGGGACACATCTCTCCGGTTTACCAGGGTGAGGATCATTTTTACGTTGCCCCGTGCACCTTTCGCATCAAGACTGGTGATGCCAAAATTTTCTGACTCGAGAAAAGCGGTAATATCTTCATTGGATTCTTCTGTAGTGACAATGCGCATGATCACCATACCGATGGATAACTTCTCTTCAATTACGAGTCCGACATAGGTCCCCATCGCAAACCCGAATGCAAATGCAAAGAAATTTGCAATATTGGTCAGGTCACTCATCACGACTCCCATGGCAAGCAGCCAGATGACAATCTCAAAGAATGCGATGATCGGGGCGAGAAACTTGATCCCCCGGGAGATGTAGATGACCCGGATGGTCTCCATGCTCACATCGCCAATCCGGGCAATAAAAATCAGGAGCGGGAGAATAACCCATGCATATAGTTCAGGACTGATGATGAAAAACGACATTATTCCGCCTTTTTCCAGATTCGTGGAACATATGACCTTATCTTAAAAAGACGTTATCTTCTGAACCTATATCAATATTCTCCGGGTTGACAGAAAAAAGAAGAGATTCGCGGGATTATCCTGATATGGATAAAGATCGGATTTTTCACGCGTACTTTTCAGGGTCTGTATCGAATTTCTTCTTGCAGCCCGGCGCACAGAAATAATATTTCTTGCCTTTGAATTCGCTGGTGAACTTTGCAGTCTTCTCATCAACCGTCATCTTACAGATAGGATCGATTGCCATTTTTGCAGCACCTCAGTTATCTCCCTTTCTTTGCGTCTGGTATATACTTTGTGAGCAGCAGGGACAGTGTCACAACCGTAACGGAACTTGCCGCCATGGCAAGTGCTGCAAGCTCGGGCCGGAACGTGATGCCAAACGACGGATAGAGCACGCCTGCTGCAACCGGGATGAGCGCAGCATTGTAGGCAAATGCCCAGAAGATGTTGCCCTTGATCCTGCCCATCACTTTTTTTGAGAGCTGGACTGCTGCCACGGCATCGAGCAGGTCATCTTTCATCAGGACAATATCCCCGCTCTCGATGGCAACATCGGTGCCGCTGCCGATTGCAATGCCTACGTCTGCCTGTGCAAGTGCAGGTGCATCATTGATGCCATCACCGACAAATGCGACTACCTCTCCCTGTGCCTGGAGTGTTTTTACTTCCGCTTCTTTATCCTGTGGCAGCACCTCGGCAATCACCCGGTCGATACCGATCTGGCGGGCGATTGCATCTGCGGTACGTTTGTTGTCCCCGGTGATCATGACAATACGGACACCCATTTCTTTAAACCGGCTGATTGCATCCTTTGTGGTGTCCTTGAGGGTATCGGCGATTGCAATGACCCCGGCCATCTGTCCTCCGGCTGCAACGAGCACCGCGGTCTTTCCTTCCTGTTCGAGAGTGGTTATCTGTTCATCAAGCTCTTTTGGAATAGCCACACCTTTTTCCTCCAGGAACGCACGGTTGCCGACAAGCACAATCTCGGAAAGGACCCTTGCAGAAACTCCTCTGCCGCCAAACGTGTCGAACTGCTCTGCCGGTTCAATCTTCACTCCCCGGCCTTCCGCACTTCTCACCACCGCTTGTGCGAGCGGGTGCTGGGAATTCTTCTCAACACTGGCAGTAAGGGACAGGAGGGTTTCTTCCGAAATCCCAACCGGGACAAGATCGGTAACTTCAGGTTTTCCTTTGGTTAACGTCCCGGTCTTGTCAAAGATCACCGTAGTTACCTTCTCGGCAACTTCGAGCGCTTCACCGTTACGGATCAGGATGCCCAGTTGTGCACCCCTCCCGACACCCACGGTGACCGCAGTCGGGGTGGCAAGTCCGAGTGCACAGGGACATGCCACGACAAGGATTGAGATGAGGGCAGTGAGGGCAAAGAGGAGCGTTGAACCCAGCAGGAAGAACCATACAACAAAGGTAAGTGCCGCGACCATGAAGCACGACCGGAATAAAGTACGTGACAGCGACGTCAGCAATCCGCTGGACCGGGGGTTTTGAACCCTGTGCATCCTCGACCATCTGGATGATCTGGGCAAGCATCGTCTCCTTGCCAACTTTTGTCGCTTTTACGGTGAGCACGCTGTTGGTGTTCAGCGTTCCGCCCACAACATGACTGCCCACGGTCTTGAGAGGCGGGATGGGTTCTCCGGTGATCATGGCTTCATTGACATAACTTTCACCGGACACTACCTCCCCGTCAACCGGCACTTTGGCCCCGGGTTTTACGATCACCTGGTCGCCTACTATAACATCTTCAACCGAAATCTCCGCTTCCTTCCCGTCGCGGATCACTATGGCTGTCTTGACCCGGAGGCCGGCAAGTTTTTTGATCGCTTCAGACGTTCTGCCCTTTGCCCGCCCTTCAAGATACCGCCCGAGCATGAGGAAGGCGGCCAGCATGATCGCGGTATCATAGAACATGAACTCGTGCGTGAGCACAATGGCAAACGTGCCAAGCACGCTGGATACAAATGCTACGCCGGTACCCATTGCGTACATCACATCCATCGAGAGCATGCGGTGCGAGAGCGAGATCCATGCTGCCCGGAATATCGGGTAGGCAACAAAGGCAAAGACCGGCGTTGAGATGACGAGCATCACGTAGCCGAGCTGCTGCATGGTGAGGGGAAGCGGGACCCACATCGCAATCATCAGCGGGATGCTCACGGCAAAACCGACCATGAACCGGATAAACTTGTCGTGCAGGTCCTTATCCCGCGCTATCTTCTCCGCCTCTTCGCTCACTTCACCGGAGATGCCGAGATACTGGTACCCGGCCTCCTCGATGGCCTTTTTCATATCTTCGATCCCGGATAGGGAGGGGTTATAGGTGACATAGGCTTTTTCGGTCCCGAGGTTTACTGTCGCAGTAACGATGCCGGGCAGTTCTTTAAGGGCAGTCTCGATCGTCTCGACACAGGTGGCACACATCATGCCGCCGACTTTTATCGTCACCTGACGGTTTATGACCTCATACCCAACCTCTTTCACGGCTTTTTCGATTGCTGCAAGGGAAACTTTTGCCGGGTCATACTCGACATGGGCAGTATCGGTGCCAAAATTCACCTGAGCTTTTGTAACATCCTTAAGTCCCGTTAAAGATTCCTCAATGTTCACTGCACAGGTAGCGCAGTGCATCCCCGATATTTTTATTTCGGCCTTCTTCTTTTCCGGTTCTGCCATGATTTCATCCACTCGCGATTCGTCGCGAAAAATCCTGATGTTCGGTATTCTCCTGTTACACCTTATAATTCTTCTGAATGCAGAGGGTGAAAAATGGAAAAGACCAGTATCGATTTTTTTAAACCATGGCCGGTTCATGCCCGAGGAAAAAAGGTTAGTTCCCTTCAGGCTGCGGCATCGCTTTAAGGGATTTTACCAGGAACCAGCCGACGATGCCAAACGTCAGGAGCGGGGAAAGCCAGAACGGAATATGGAACCCGAAACTGTCAAGGATCATGATACAACCGAGGAACAGGATGGAGTACATTGCACCGTTCTTAAGGTAGCGATATTTCTTGATCTTATCGACATTACGCACGGTCATTTCTCTTACAATAAATGCCCCGAGTCCGTTTCCGAGGATAATAAGCGGCACTGCCATAGTGAACGCGAATGCCCCGATTACCCCGTCGATCGAGAAGGTGGCATCGATCACCTCAAGATAAAATATTTTGCTCATATCGGACATGTTGCCATTAAGCATCTTTCTCTCTGCGGCTTCTGCGTTCTGGCGGAAACCATGAACAATAAAAAATGCGGTAGAACCAATGACCGCACCGAATGCAATCATCGGGCTTATTGCAAGAGCAAACCAGACAATCGCTGCGAGCAGGATAGAGACTATCGCAAAGAACCAGACCCCTTTTGTTGCGATGTAACGCTCTCCCCGCAGACCGAAATTTTTCTCTTCGAGAAACAGCCAGTGAAAGAAAAGGAAGATCAAAAATACCCCGCCACCCATCAGGAGAATGGGTGCGGACTGCTCGATGGCTGCAATGACAACAGGGTCAGAAGAGAATGTGGCAGTCAGTGCACCTATCGGTCCGAGGGACGGTGTGGAAAGCCAGACAATCAGCCATGGCAAAAGACCCCGTATGGCAAATACGGCAATGATCAGGCCCCAGAGCAGGAACCATTTCCGGGCCCGTTCACCCATGGTTGAGAGGACTTCGGCATTGATGATGGCATTATCGATGCTGGTGATCGTCTCGAACAGGCAGAGCCCGGCAATGATAAGAACGATAGAGAGGATATCCATGTGCTTATATCGTATCTGTTTTTACAACATCTTTAAAAATTATGTAAAGTATCGTGCGATAATCAAATGATGATTACGGCAATGCGATTACGATTTGGCGATAAATTTCCGGTACTCCGCAAAAAGTCCATCAGCATACTCTGCCGTCTTTCTGGTAGGTACGTAATTGAAGACTTTCACCCGTTTGAGAATCTCGTTGGTAATAGCGGCATTGTTATCCAGTTTAAGTTTCTTTACCTCATCAAAAATAAAATCGAGATGATCGATACCTGTTTCCTTTCCATCAATAAGAACCCGTTTTGTCGTGATCCTGTCAGGAGGGATTCCGCCGCAGATCGAGCAGTAATAACCATCCTTGTCATCGCCCGGCATTTTTTACTCCTTGATCATCGTCAGGCTCATCTTGAATTTCGTGATGGCTGAAAGGGCATGCGGGACATTTGCCGGAAAGATGATAGTCTCGCCCTCTTTCATCGAAAATGTCTGCCCGGCAACCCAGACTTCGCAGTCCCCTTCAAGAATCGTGACGAGCGCATCGAAAGGTGCAGTATGCTCAGAGAGTCCTTCATTTTCATCAAACGAGAAGATGGTAATGTTCCCCGCTTTCCGCGAGATTACCATCCGGCTGGCGACAGCTCCGTCTGCATCAGCTGACCAGTTCTTTGAGACTGATCACTTTCCCTTTGAGTGCTTCACGATTTTTATCGGGTTTGTCTTCGTGTTTCAGGGGTTCGTACTCGACCATGCCGGATCAACTTACTGATAGTATACGATGGAACATTTTAAAATATCCGATTTTTTGAGCATAACAGAGATCCAGTTTCCCTGGCTCTGTGCAACCATTCTGAAATGAGGGGGGCCAAAGGGATGCTCCCCTTGGGTTGCCTCCCCCTCTGGGGGAGAGAGGGAGTCACCCTCCAGGCGGCCGAAAAGAAGAAGCAAAGAACGGGGAAAAAAGGATTTACCATGAAAATCAGCATATTCAGATCGTATTTGAAATTTTTTTTGTATAATTATGATGAACGCCGCCGCCCCCGATGGGACGCCCCCGCGGCGGATAAAGGACGAGTAATTTACTGAAACTGCCTTGCCCTGCCGTGCCTCGAAGAGGCCCTGAGGCGGGGAACCATCGAAATATACATTTGGATTTTCATACCTCGGGCGAGATTCCCACATTCATGGGCGTTTCAACAGATCCTGTTTCCTTCAGAAATTCGTAGATATTCCCCTAAGTTATAAGGAGGGTGACATCCCGCTCCCATTGAGGGAGGCGAACCTGAACTTTCCTTCCGGCACAAAAATTTCAAACCGGGCTCCCTTCCCATACACACCACACTCTTTGACTGATAACCCGGTTACCGAGAGAATTTCCCTTGATAAAAAAAGCCCGAACCCGGGTTTTTTACCCACACCTTTTTCAAAAATCTTTGACTTGTCAACTGCATGAATACCAATTCCGTCATCTTCGTAGACAATCGCAATGTCGCGGTTGAAGGGGAGGTACGAAACGGAGATGTGACTGACCCGGACGCCAAGGAGAAGTGAGTTGTTTATCAGGTTGGCAAAAACCTTTTCAAATAGGGGATCAACAAAGATTTCGAGCCCTTTAAGCGAGATTGAAAAGGTGATCTCATTTTCCGGTACCGATGACAGGAGAGCATGAACCTGTTTATCCACGTTCAGCCATTGGGGTGCGGAAGTGCCGACTATTTCATAGGTTCTGGCGAATTCGATCTGCCGCTTTATCGTGTATGCAACATCATCTGCTCTGTCAATATCAACCAGCAATTCCGGATCAGCGGTTTTGGTTTTCAGCAGGTCAAGAGAACCGATAAGTGCACTCAGGTTGTTGAAGATATCATTATGCATGATGCCTGACAGGAACCGGGACTTCCTGCACGAAGTTTCGCCGACAATCGTCGAGGTTTTCAGGTCTGCGAGAATGGCACGTTTGTCATCATCAAGTTTTTTGCATTTTTCATCGACAAGACGATTCTCATTCATGAAATATTTCTTCTGTTCAACAATCGTACCAACCAAAAATGCAACAATGCACAACATAACGGCACTGAATAGTGATTCCGGTGCGATAGCGCCGTCCATGAGAACGGGTAAAGCAATGGACAAAATGCCCAGAAACAGGGCAACCCAGAGTCCTTTTCGCCCGTACCATTGTGCAACCAACACGATGAGAAGGAACGATAATGAAATGAAAAGCATCGCGCTCACAAAACCGTAGTAAACCACGAGCCCGAGAAGTATGCATGCCAGCAGGGGGAATGCGAACACCCGGGATTTTGGCTCATCCCCTGCTTTCCGCCACGAGTCACTCACCATATCACGGAGCACAATCCATTTTTTCTCATTTTTATTATTATTCCCGGTTCTGACTTTTGATTTAAGGTATAAAATGATATGAGCAGCCGGAGTTGATATTTCTCACCATAATCGTTCAGCATACAAAATCAGGGATGATTCAGTCCGGGAACAACCGGGAAAATAACATCAGACCTGTGCAGGGTTTTTCTTAATTAAAAAAAGGGTGGTTACTTGTCCGGGGCACCAGCATCCCTGAGGAGACAGTAAAATAAAGGATTTTTTTAAACCCGGAATAACAACCGGGAGCGGCGGGGGCAGTTTTTTTAAGCCTGGTATTGAAGAGTGAATGAAAAATCCCGGGGGAAATGGATCTTCACTCGCGGATCATCGTGAGCATCATCCTGAACCGTTTTTTTGCCGATACCGCATGCGGTTTATTTGCCGGAAGTATGATCAATTCACCGGCATGTACGGTGAAGGGGGTTCCGGCAATCTGCACTTCAGCTTCCCCTTCTGTTACCTGAAGGATGGCATCGTACGGTGCGGTATGTTCTGATAATCCTTCACCTTCATCAAAAGAGAAGACCGTAAGGGTCCCCGCTTTCTTAAAGACGATCATCCGGCTTGCTACCGTTCCCGTCTGGTAGGCGATCAGATCATTGATCTTCAGCACTTTTTCCCTGAGTTCTTCCCGTCCTGAATCCTGCATAATTCATTTCACCTGTTCCTGATTTGCGGTTCTTTCCGGATAGTTACCGGTTCCCTGATTCATCCTGCGATATTGTTATGATCTGAACCGGGCAAAGGTTCACCACTTCACGGACAGACGGGACCTGGTTTTCGGGAATATTTCCTTCGGCCCGATTACCGCAGAACCTGAACGGTTCTGCGATTTGGGAGAGTGAATCACAGGGATTCTGCTCGAAGATATCAGGGCAGGTGTTCCAGCACGCCCCACAAATCACGCATTCCATGCGATCGATAGTTACCATCATGCAATCAATCCGTTCGGGTAATCAGGGGTTACGGAGTTGTTCAGGATTGCCTTTGAAATCTGACATGTATTTGTGCGTCAAAGGCAGTATTCCCGGCTCCCTTTTGTTTTCCGGGAATAAAAAGAGTCACTCATCTTCATTTTTTTATAAGAGGAAAAACATCGCCGGCATATGAGCGATAAAAGTCTCTGTATTGCCAAAAAATGACCTGGTTTCGGATGAAAGGGTATTCAGGAAAAAGGGATTTATTGTTATTCCGGATCGCTTCGGGAAAAAGGAGCCGAATCAGATAACAGAAAGAAAAATCCAGTACACGGCAATCTGGAGGATCGTAAGCGGGACACCCACTTTTGCAAAAGCCATAAAGGAGATCGTCTCACCCTGCTTCTCAGCATTCTGGATGATGATTACATTACTCGCAGCGCCAAGGATCGTTAAATTTCCGGCAATGGTGCTCCCTGCCGCAAGCGCCATCAGTTGAGAGGTTGTACCACCTGAAGCCTGCAGGATCATCGGCTGGAAAAGGGCTACGAACGGGACGTTGGATATAAACTGGCTGATGAGCACACTGGTTGCCAGGATCACCGGTACTGAAGATACCAGGCTTTCCCCGACAAAAGACTGGAAAAAACCGGTCTGCCAGACACTTTCCATCAGGACAAACATCGCGGCAAAGAAAACGAGCGTTGCCCAGTCAATGCCCCGGAGCACAGTCCATCTCTGCCCGGAGAGCAGGAGGACGGGAACTGCAGCCGCCAGGGAGATAACGGGCAGGGGGATCATCATCCGGGCACCAAAAAGAGATGCAGCAATATTTGCAGCCACGAGCAGGAGGATTATTGCCAGCGAACACCGGACCGGAAGAGTCTCACTCCTGTCAACGAAAGAAATGGGAACATCTGTCATTGGCCGGACAGAGAACTCGCCCGGATAGAGCAGGCGCAGTACCCCGTACGCAATCAGGAGATTGATGAAGGTGGGTATGAAAAGCCATATCCCAAATGTCAAAAATGCTCCAGTCATTCCGCTCCCCTGTGCGATCAGCAGGTTCTGGGGGTTGCCCATCGGGCTCATGACACTGCCGGTGGTGATCGCAACTGCGAGCGTGATAAGGAGCAAAGTGGGAGAGAGCCTGAACCGGGTGGCAAGGGTGAGAACAAGCGGTGTCCCGATAATCGCAAGAGTGTCATTCATCAGGAGTGCGGACAGCAATCCCATACCGAACAGGATAATGAGCACCAGCTGGTCGGGATTTTTTGCATGGGAAAAAAACCGGTGGGTGATATACGCGAGATACCCGCTCTCAACGAGTGCTTCCCCGACAACAAACATCCCGAATAAAAAGAGCATTACATCGGGGTTAATGGCATGCAGTGCATCGATTGGTGCAATCTGTCCGGATATGAGAACCGCCAGTGCTCCTCCAAGCATGATCTGCCAGATCTTCAGGTTGAACCTGCCCACCTGCCGGACTGCAATCAGGAGGAAGACGGCAACTAACACAATAATTGCGATATACGTAGATGAATGTCAACCATACCGGAAGATGAGCATTCGCATTCATCCGGAACCAAGGCGAATTTTTTGCAGGAAAACGGGAGAAAACCAAAGGTTTTTCCGGCAGGTAACGCGGGAAAAAATCTTTTTTGCACCCGACTGATACATCCTGTAAGGAAATGCTGGTTTTTTCCGGGTTTTCTCTTTTGTCCCCACAGGTTCGTTTCACAACAGAATAAAAGTACAAAATGCATTCGGGAAACGGATACATGGTTGGTGAACAGGAAATGTCCTCCAGACCCGGCGGATATTAAATCAGTTTTTCAGGGAACGGAATAGTTATCCGGTAAAAGACCGGGAAAGGATAACTGGTGGAAAAGAGGGAAAAGCACCTGCTCTTCTGACCACTCCTTTTTATTTTTCGGTGATACCGTATTACCATTCCGGGGGCTATCGTAGCCAGGCTGTTACCCCATTGGCAGGGAGTAACCCAAAGCGGGGGCGTTCAGACTTTTTTTAAACATTTCACGAGAGCCGGGGGGTTTAAGGTTTTTCAACATGCCAATGGAGAAGAACCCCATTCTCTATCCGGTGTGTCCCGATAAGCGTGAGCCGGCAAAATTCAGATTCCTGAATAAATCCTCCCCCGTCAACAAACGTAGGTGAATCTTTTCCCCCGATAATCATGTTGCCGATAAAGGTATAGATCTCATTGACCAGTCCGGCGCTGATCAACCCGGCAATCAGGGTTCCGCCACCTTCAACCATCAAACGCTGGATACCCATTTCACCCAGCTTATCCATCATGCAGGGGAGATCGACATCGTTCTCCCCACAGGTAATCACGGTTGCTTTTTGTTGCAATGCGGCAATTTTCCGGGAATCTGCCCGGGTTGAGACGACAACAATCCGTTTACCCGTACCTTTATTCAGGATGGCGGCTTCAGGAGGGGTCCGGGCGGCACTGTCAACAACGATACGAACCGGGTGTTCATCTACACCCCGCTGTAGTCTGCGGGAACGGCATTCTTCAGTTTTTACCGTGAGGGAGGGATCATCGGCAAGCACGGTACCGATCCCGACCATAATGGCATCGGAACCTGCCTTAAGCCGGTCAACACGTTGGAAATCCTGTGCTCCGGAAATCTTTACCTGACGGCGTTCGCGGGTAGATATCTTGCCGTCAGCACTCATCGCAACATTGACCACAACATAGGGTCGCATGAACTATCGTTGGTTTCACTGCCAGTTATACATACATCATTTAGGATGGAAGGCTGAGGGGTATTTTCCGGAATAACCGGCTCTTTTGATACCCTCTTCTTGTTGTTTTTATGGGTTCTCTCACGTCTGCTATGAGGCGGACCCCCGGGTTTTCATCATCCTTATGAGAGCTATCGCACAATTGGGGGATGCCCGAGAGGCGGGGACGATAGCAGGATGTGCTCGTGAGCCTGAGAGCGACTCCTTGTTTTTTCTGCAGGGTTTCGTATGAAAATCAGCATATTCAGATAGTATTTGAAAATATTTTTTGTAAAATTATGATGACGCCGCCGCCCCCGATGGGCCGCCCCCGTGGCGATTCAGGAGCCTGCCCCTCTTTAACTTTGCCCGGCGATGACCAACATGAGGCGGCCAAGCGATCCCCAAAGGGGGTGGGTTGACTCTAAAAAACTATAAGAAGAGGGAATCCGATTTTCATACTTCGGGTGTGAATTCCCGTTCATGTGCGTTTCAACAACGGCCGGAATAATCATATTTGCCCGACAACGAGCAGTAAAATCATGTCATGCAGAATCATCAATATGCTCCGATAGACGGAAAAATTCCCGTATTTTTTTCTGAACATTGAAGTGAATGTTAAAATAACAGGAAATTCAATTGTCCAAGCAGGATATGGCTGAAAAAGTGATTCGGTTTTTACAGCATACGATATCCCGGACTGATATTGTCCGAATCTGTGTGATCATCTCACTTGCCATATGCTGTACTCTTATCACAGCCCTCTCGTTCTCCCGTTCGATTGAGTTCATCAATTATCAGCTGTTCTTTATTCCCATCATCTATGCAGCCTATTTTTATCCAAAACACGGAGTGCTGGTTGCATTTATCTGCGGCATTGCATACCAGGCAGTCGGCTATTATTACCGCTACCCCAGTTATGGGGCACTTGTCACGGTTACCTCTGAAGCAATTCTCTTTGTTCTGGTTGCAAGCCTGATAGCCTACTTTATTGAAAAAATACGGCTTGGCGAAACACGCTACCGGTCAATATTTGAGCATTCACAACTGGGAATTGCCCTTTTCAATCGTGCAGATTTTACCATCCGGCAGACAAATTCCCGGTTTCCGGCCATGCTTGACTATACACCGGAAGAGATCAACGGTATGTCTTTTTCATCACTGTGCCTGACTCCGACAGAAAAAGACAGGTTTCTGGACAGTGTGGGCAGGAACGAAGCTTCAGAGAATTTTGAGACACGTCTTGCAACCAAATCAGGGGCAGGCTACTGGGTAAACCTCTCATGGAATACCATTGATGAGACCACCATCAGCTGCACTGCGATAAATATCAATGACCGGAAAATCGCAGAAAAACTGAATAACGACAATATGATGAAATACAGCCAGTTAACGGAGAATTCTCCTAACAGCATCCTGCTCATACAAGACGGGATCATACGGTTTTCCAACCCGTCATTTTCTGTTTTTTCCGGCTACAGCACAAATGAGCTTGCGGGAAAAACCCTTGAGGAATTTATTGATTCACGTGACCGGGATGAATTTTATGAATTTGCAAAGCACTGGTCAGAGAACAAAAACCATCACCAGGAGCGGGAGATCCGTTTTGTATCCAAAAACGGTGGGATGCGGGTGGGTGCACTCACTTCAAATGCAATTATGCATCTGGAAAAACCGGCAACGATGATAAATATTGTCGATATCTCTGAAAAGCAGCGTCTTTCTGATAAAATTCGTGAGGATAACGAGAGGCGGCGCGGGATTATTATTACCGTTGCGCATGAACTGCGCACACCCCTTCAGCCGATTCTCGGTTATCTCAATCTTCTCATTTCCGATCCGGATGGGTTCAGCATTGTTGAAGATACAAAAAAGATCCTTGAACGCTGTCTTGCCAGTGTTGATCGTGAACGACAGATTATCAACCAGATGCTCGACCTTTCTGTGCTTGACAGCGGCAAACTCCAGTTGAGTTATTCAACGTTCTCCCTTGAACCCCTCATAAACAGCATTCTTGATAACGGGGGATATTTATCAAAAGCGGAAGTCACCCTCGATATCCCCGAATCAGTAACACTCACTGCCGATAAGGATCGCATCTTCAGTGTGATTGATTCACTGCTATCAAACGCGGTGAGTTATTCTAAACCCCCGCGTAAAATCAGAATTTTTTATTGTTCAAAATCCAATGACTCACTCCATCATATTTCCGTGCAGGATAACGGGATCGGTATTGACCAGAGTGTGTTTGCTTCGATCTTTGAACCATTCCAGCTTGCGGATGCATCCAAATTATCCCGCCGGTACGACCGGATCGGACTGTCACTTTCCATTGCAAAAAAGGTTGTTCAGATGCACGGCGGAGATATTTCAGTGGAAAGTACCGTGAACAACGGTAGTACATTCACCATTCACCTACCAAGGGAGATGAAAAATGCCTCATAAAATTATGCTCATTGAAGATGATCAACCCATATTGGATATGATGGACATCCTTCTCACGCGAATCGGCTATGAACCAATCCTTGTTCCTGATGCGCTCGATGCATTCAGGCAGATAAATGAGGAAATGCCATCACTTATCCTGCTCGATATCATGATGACCCCGATAAACGGGTGGGAATTTTTGGAAAAACTCCGCGGAGAATATGGCCTGAAGGAAATACCGGTGCTGCTTTTTACCGCATCGCCTTCCATTGAAGAAAAAATTGCCGAACTGGATGATCCCCGGTTGGGTGTGCTCCAGAAACCAGTATCCATCATTGAGCTCCAGTCAGGTATTGAGAGATTTTTAAAGAAATAACCGGTTGTTTTTCTATTCCTCGATAACCACGGTTGTCAGGAACACATCACCCACCCCGTGCATTCGTGGATATGCAGAGAGCAAAACCCCAAACCGGGAAAAAAACCGGTAATGCGGCAGGCTGATAAAATGGGCATTGTTTTCCCGCGGTGCTGGAAGTGTTTTGAGATATTCGGGTGCTGCGGCGCAGACCTTCTGCTCTTCATCTTTTTTCTCACCAACCCTGAAAAAGAGTCGTTTTGTACTTCAATAATACACCATAATTGGAAGATGTTGACGCAGCGATGATCTTCTCAAGCCTGCGTAACGGAAAGGTGCGGAGACAGACTGCGGTAATTTCTGTTTCTGAACGATAGAGGATGATATCTGATAATCCGTAGGTATCCTGCAGGGCAATAAGTTCGGCTTCAGTTTTTTTTAAGTTCCGTCGTGCAGAGTACACAAAGATGGGAATCTGCCGTTCAATACCGGGAACCGCATTTACCATAAACGTGGCATAGGAAACAGGATGATGTGGCTTTGACCTGACCCCCAGCCGGTGACAAAGCCAGGATATAATACGGTAGCCTCGAAGAGGTCTTTCATCTCCCACTCGCGGGATTGCTCCCGTTTGTGGGATCAAAGGGGTAAGAGGATCTATCCGTGGAATATATTTAAGAATTTTGTGCACGGGTTTTTCCAGCTGTGAAGGTGTGAGCACCGTACAGACATACCCCGTCTTTGAGTTGATCGTTCCCGGGACACGGATAATCCTGCGGGTATCTGCGGTTATTTTAGGGTCAATATTGATGCCTTCTGCCTGAACATCAGCGATAATCTTCCTGCGCACTGCCTTCGCCTGATCTTCACGGGCAAGCGGATTGACGTCATCGTAACGATGGGGATCACTGCAGACTACATGGAAACCCTTGCTGCCCGAAAATGCGATGTACTTTACGGTGAGATTTTTGTTGGCGCAGAAGACGAGCAGATCCCGTGTATCCAGCCGGGCGAGCTCAAGATTTTCATGCGAAAAAGGTGAACGATCGATATCAAATACAATATCCGAGGACAGGAAAATATTGGCTGACAATGGCGTTTTTTCGCGTCTTCCGATATTTTCAGGGGAGAGCCAGCAGCTGGTGGAATAATACACATCGGAGGGACGGTAACGTACCAGCCATTGTTGCAATGTTTTCTCATCCCGTATACGGTCCCTGACTTTTAAAAATCTCCCATGGGGCAGCAGGATACGGAAGTGGCGATGGGACAGATCCGTGATTGCTGAAAGGTCAGGAACGGTATGCTGGTAAAAAGAGCGGATGGGATCTGGCATTGCAGGACTTATTTGAGGAGCTGCTCGTAGTTCTGGCTTTTAAGATAGTCCAGGAACCCTTTTTTTGCCTTCGATGATAGGCCGGAGCAGGCTTCTGCAGACATTTGCTCGAGTTCGAGTTTCTTCTGGGAGGGATCCGAAATTCCCGATATCCTTGAACTGTATTTACTTTTCACCCATGCTGCAATCCGGGTATAACCGGGATGTGGCTGGCGGGTACCAGTACCAGAAGTTGCCTGAGGAGAGGGCGTGTATGACGGGCCTGATGATTGGTTTTTCAGGCTCTGGTCAATATCTTTTCCGGTTTTATTGAGGCCCTGTTCAAGTTCATTCAGGCGCTGGTCAAGACCCGATTTCCTGATCTCTCCTTCAGCCTGCTGAACCACTTTTTTGAAGTCATCGAATAATCCCATGATACTCCCATTCCAATTACTATAATCATGGATTATTCTGTCAGGATAAAAAAAGATTCTTTTAGTAACCTGACTTTGCCAGAGGAAGCATGAGAAGGCAATGTTTATAGATTTTTATGCAACAAAACAATTTTATCAAAAAATAGGGTAGTTTGGAACTGCTAAACCGTTGGTGAACTCGGATTGGCGAATTGGATTTATGCCAGAAATCTGTGCCTGATACGTGAAAGTGGCGAAGTCAGGTACAATGAGCCCGGTTATGAGAGTATCACTCTCAACAGGCCGGTAACATGAGAGGAGATATTCCGGCATGACTCTATTTTCTGGGATAACCGATCTCTTTAAGAGTTTCAGTGATCTCGTTCAGGATCGCCGGATCATCGATGGTAGCCGGTACCGTGTAAGAAACACCGTCAGCAATTTTTTTTATTGTTCCCCGCAGGATCTTTCCTGACCGGGTTTTTGGCAGGCGTTTTACCACTGCGGCAGCTTTGAAAGATGCAATAGGGCCGATTTTCTGCCGCACAAGGGCTACAAGTTCCGGTTCGATACTAACCTGCGTCCGGTCTGCTCCGGCTTTTAAGACAACAAAACCCAGAGGCACTTCACCCTTCACCGGATCATGGACACCGGATACTGCACACTCAGCAACATCAGGATGCGATGCAAGCACCTCTTCCATTGCGCCGGTTGACAGCCGGTGTCCGGCAACATTGATGATATCATCAGTGCGCCCCATGATCCAGAGATACCCGTCTTCATCGATGAACCCGGCATCAGACGTCAGATAATATCCGGGATAGGCTGAGAAATACGTTTTTACAAAATCAGCATCATTGTTCCAGAGCGATGTGAAACAACCGGGAGGGAGCGGCATTTTTACCACGACATTTCCGGTTTCTCCTGCAGGGGTATCTCTGCCTGTGGCATCAAGAACACGAATGTCATAGCCGGGTACCGGCTTTGTGCATGAACCGGGTTTAACGGGTAACATTTCAAGGCCGACGCAGTTAGCACCGATTGCCCATCCCGTCTCGGTCTGCCACCAGTGATCGATAACAGGTACGTTGAGGTGTTTACCGGCCCAGAGCAGCGTATCAGGATCACACCGTTCACCTGCGAGAAACAGCATCCTGAAATGGGACAGATCATACTTTTTTATGAAAATCCCGTGGGGATCCTCTTTGCGGATTGCACGAAAAGCCGTTGGTGCACAGAACAATACGGATACACCGTGTTCTGCAATAACCCGCCAGAATGCTCCGGGATCAGGTGTGCCGACCGACTTACCCTCATAGAGGATTGAAGTACAGCCGTAAAACAGCGGCCCGTAGACAATATAAGAGTGACCGACAACCCAGCCAATATCTGATGCAGCCCAGTACACTTCACCCGGCCGGACCCCGTAAATGTTCTCCATGCTCCAGGTAAGTGAGACCAGGTGACCCCCGTTATCTCTCAGCACACCTTTGGGTTTTCCGGTTGTGCCTGAAGTATAGAGCAGGTAGAGGGGATCCGTAGCATTCACCGGTACACAGGGAACGGGTTCTGCATCAAGAAGGGTTTCCCATGACAAGTCTCTTTCAGGCACAAGATCAATGGGTCCTTCTTTACGCTGCACGATGATACAATGTGAGGGTTTGTGAGTGCACTGGACGAGCGCTGCTTCAAGCAGTGGCTTGTAGGGGATAATACGATTAACCTCTATACCGCACGAGGCAGATACGATGACATGCGGTTGCGCATCGTCGATTCGGGTTGCAAGCTCGCGGGAGGCAAAACCTCCAAAGACAACAGAATGAATTGCGCCTATCCGGGCGCATGCCAGCATTGCGATCACGGCCTCAGGAATCATGGGCATGTAGATCACAACCCGGTCCCCTTTTCCAACTCCGAGTTTCCGCAATCCACCTGCACAGCGTGCCACAAGATCCCGCAGCTCCCCGTAGGAGAATTTTTTTACCGTTTTTGTTACCGGGCTGTCGTAGATCAGTGCTATACGATCTTTCTGACCTTGTTCAACATGAAAATCAAGGGCATTATAACACGAATTGACCAAGCCACCTTCAAACCACCGGTAAAAGGGAGGATTGTCACTGTTGAGAACCTGATCATAATTCCGGTACCACCGGACCTTTGTTGCCGCCGCTCCCCAGAATTTTTCCGGATCTGATACCGATTCATTGTATGCTCGTTCATAGTCACCGCTCATGCACCACAAACCCCCGTCGTTTGTACTAGGAAATCGGTCAGGGAGAACTTATTTTTTTGCATGAGTGCACCATTAGAATTTTATTGTGGTGCAACATTAAAAGGAGGATACTGCAAAGTGGTGCACACAGTCGTGCAATCGGAAGGAACATCAAATAAAAAAATTTCATATCGGGCCTTATTGCTCCTTCAATCCTTTGAAGAGAGGAGCGAGTTCTGTTAATGTCTTATCGGAAGCAAAGAAGATCAGGGCATCACCTTCCTTTAAGCAGGTAGCAGGATCCGGCAGGGCAACGGTCCGGTCACCCTGCCGTATACAGATATCTTTGATGCCAAACCGTTCCATGAGATTGAGTTCGCCGATGGTTTTTCCTGCGGCATATGAGCCGGGCTCCACAGCAAGCGTCTGGATGCGCAGGGAGAGCAGCATGGTATCCATGCTGGAGATGGTACGATCGTTTTCGGCATTCTTGACAAACCGGGAATAGCCCCATGACTGGAGCCGGCTCGTGATCATCGCAATCTCGGTTTCGGGTAGTTGGTACTTCCGTAATGCCCGGGTGAAGATCTCACGGGCGGACTCAAATTCTTCCGACACGACTTCATCAGCACCGAGATCCAGCAGGTGCTGCGCATTCCGGATGTGACTGGTCCGTGCGATGATGTACAGTTTCGGCGAGCATTTCCGGGCCTTGTAAATAATCCTCGGGATTGCTTCCTGTTCTGATACCACGACAACGAGAGCCCTTGCCTGCCGGATCCCGGCATGTTCGAGCACCTCATCCTGGACTGCATCACCAAAAATGATATTGAAACGCCGTGCAGCCTTTTCGTGCCGGATGATATCCGGGTTCAGCTCGATGACAGAATACGGGATGCCGGTAATCTCGGCAGCCCGTGCAACGCTCTTGCCGGTGATACCATAGCCGGCAATGACGATGTGATCCGCCATCGGTTTCTCAGAACCGTGATCGAATTCAGCCCCGGGTTTCCCTTGTGCAATACGGTGCGGGAAAAACCGGTATACTACGCTGACGGCCCTCGGTGCAGCATTCATGAATAACGGGGTCAGCGCCATGGTAACGATCGCAGCCGCAAGGAAAATCTGGTAAACCTCGTCGGGAATGAATTTTGCATCAAGGCCGGTCTTTGCAAGCACGAAGGAGAACTCCCCAACCTGGCAGAGTGCAAACCCGGTAAATATGCAGATCCGGGCGGGCATGCCGAGCACTGCTGCGGCAAAGGCACCGGTCAGGATCTTGATTGCGATGATAAGGAAAACGATAAAGAGGACAATTGAGACATCCCCCGCAAGAATACTCCCGAGATTCAGGAGCATACCTATCGACAGGAAAAAAATGCTTGCAAACACGTCCCGGAACGGGGTGATGTGGCTTAACGCATCGATATTGTAATCGGACTCACCGATAATCAAACCGGCGATGAATGCACCGAGCGCAAATGACAGGCCGGCCTGGTTGGTGAGCCATGCGACGCTGATACAGATTGCAGCGACCGTAATAAAAAAGAGTTCGCGGCTTTTCTGTTTTGCGACATGGTACAGGAACGAGGGGATGACCCAACGGGCAAGGATGACGACGATGAAGAGGATGCTGGTGACCTTAACGATCTCGAGAGGAAGTGCGGAGAAATCCGGGCCACCGGTTCCCATGAAAACCGGGAGGATCAGGATCATGGGGATAATGGCAAGGTCCTGGAAGATCAGGATCCCAAGCAGTGTCCGTCCCTGGAGCGTGTCAACCTCCCGGCGCTCCTGGAGAATCTTCATTACAATTGCCGTGCTGGAAAGAGAGACGATAAACCCGAATACAACCGCTGCAGTGAACGGGACGCCAAGGACATTGGCAACAAAGGTGATTGCGAGAATCGTTGTGACCAGCTGGAGCAGCCCGCCGATGATAACGATCCGCCAGGACCTGAGCAGTTTCTCAAACGAAAATTCCAATCCGATCGTAAAGAGCAGGAGGATAATCCCGACTTCACCGAATGTCTCGATAGATGCCTGATCGGTAATAATGCCAAGCCCGTACGGCCCGGCAAGTATACCGATTAACAGGAAAGACACGATGCCGGGGATATTGAAATACTGGCAGACAAAGAGAAGCAGCGTGGTGAGTAAGACGATACTTACAAGAGCAGGCATTAAGTCCATGCCGCACCACCCCGGAAGGTAATCAGTTGTGGAGGATCATCAGGGTTAAGGTCCCCGGGTGCATCTTTGCATAACCGTGAGAATCTATACCTCATAAAAAATCCCGGTTTTTCTTTTATGCATGAACGGGTTAAAAAAAACACGATAATCGAATGAAAAACAAAAAGTGCCCCAGGCCTGATTTGAACAGGCGACAACTAGATCTTCAGTCTAGCGCTCTCCCGAGCTGAGCTACTAGGGCAGGACTATGAATGTTGTCACTTTTAACTAATAAATGATACGGTTGTTTCCTATGGAAATGGCTTTTAACCGTTCTTTTTTATACGCAGCGATGACAGTATTAACAATGTCACTCCCGAATGCAGGTGGCGGCGGCGAGAACACGGTCTTGCGAATGCGATAAAAAGCCGCACTGCACATGTCGTCCACCTGACGCACAATGATCTCGATGCCGTGGGAGCGGATGCGATCCACCGGATGAAATTTGGCACCGACGGTGTGTTTACCATCTGGAGTTCGGTGGGAAAATTTGCCGGACTCTTTGCGCTTGTCGCTTCCTGCGAGGGAAAAGGGGACCTGCTCTCAATCTCGGATCTGGGCTATCATCGTGAAATTGAATCGATTTCCCATAAGGCTACCGCAAACGGCTGGATCGTCGAGTGGAGGGATCACCACCGCTGGCGTGAAGACGAGATCAAAAAAATTGAACGGAGCGTTGCGCTGCTCCATATCGACACATCAGTATGCGGTACCGGCATCGTTGCACGCGATCTTGCTCCTGATAATCCGGTTGCCGTTGAGGTCGCCCGGGTAGTCTGCGATTATGATCTCTGGAAGCATGCAGATCCCCGATCAGCGGTGCTCGGGCAGGTGCTCCAGCGAAAGAAGAACCGTGAACATGTCCGTGACTGCCTTATAACCGGTATTTTTTCTGATTCCCTGATCGAGCAGGAGTACGCTGAGATCAAGGCCGAGATGGATGCAATGATGCAGCGCAGCCTGAATCACGCAACAATCCTCGGAAAGAAGTACCAGATTGCCTTTGCACCACTCTATGGTTACCCGAGCGAAACCGCCCATTTCATCCGTGACCAGAAGAAGACCGATATTGAAGTGATCATTGGAAAAGATGGCAAGTTCTCGGTACGCTCCGTTCCTCATATCAGTCACCTTATCGCCCGCGAATTTGGCGGTGGCGGGCACCCTAACGCAGCGGGAGGTTCGTTTAATTTTTCCGTTGTTGAACGGTTCACGTGGTGGCTGTTCAAGAAGAGCCGGCACTTTGCCGAGTTTGTAAATATCGCCGAAGCGCACTGATTCATCCCCTTATCATATTCTTTTTTCCGGGCTTACCCTCATTACCTGTTACAGGAAATTCGGCTCTGTTGAAACAGTCCTGAACGGGAGTTTATACCCAAAGCATGAAAATCGTATTTACGTGGTTCCCCCGCTTCAGGGCCTCTCTTTAGCCACGGCTGGGCAAGGCGGTTTGAAATTTTTGGTCATTAAACCGTCGCGGGGGTGTCCCATCGGGGGCGGCGGCGTTCATCATAATTATACAAAAAACATTTTCAAATACGATCTGAATATGCTGATTTTCATGGGAAATCGGCTCTGTTGAAATCCTATTTTCCAGCGATTCGCTTCTTCTTCTTGCCTGCTTGGAGGGGGACCCCCTCTCACTCCCAGAGGGGGAGGCAGCCCAAGGGGAGCATCCCCTTGACCCCTTTTTAAGAGGGGGTCAAAAAAGACTCATTATCATACATTCGAAAAAATCAATGGATTTTCCCGGGACTTACGGGCAGGAAACCAGCAGGCATCCATTTTTTTATTCCCTGCCTCATATCTCAAAACATAGCCGCAGCTTAACCGATCTGAATTCCATTGGACATTATGCGGAAGAAAAACGGGAACCTCCCCATTGGTTCTGACATGAGATGACCTATGAACAAATCATGTATTGCAGGTCATTTTTCCATCACAACCAATCCATGTAACCTGTTCCATCAAAGGTTTTTATATCTCCAATAACCGTATCTGCAGGAGATCATCTATGAAAAAAATCTACCTTATCATCGGGTGCCTCTGCATCCTTGCGTTATCAGTAATGCCGGCTCAGGCATTTACGATGAAGACACTCACCATCACTCTTGCACAGAACGGGGATGCAGAGATCGATATGCACTATGATCTTTCCCTGTTTGAGCAGAGTGCGGTATTTTTCAGGATCGCCGATCCGGCTGCGGAACTCAAATCCGCTTTCGAAGTAACGTCAAAAGAACCGGTCACCGTTACACAGGCAACAAGTTCCTCTGCCGTGGTTATTGTCCCGTCATTTGCCACGGTTACCAGCGGGAATGGAAAAACAGTGATGGTATCACCCGCCGTCTCTTTTGAACGGGCACAAAAGGTTCTCAACACGTACTGGTTTTCACCACTCATCTCACCGGATTTCTCACCATCAACTTCAACGATAGTTTTTCCCGACGGATACCGTGAAACATGGCACGAACAGATCAGTATCCCGTCAGTATCTCACCATATTGTCCGGAACTGATACGGATTTATCTTTTTTTTGATGCCTTTTCCTTACCGGGTATATACTGCAGTATCAACGAGATTTTTCCAGTACCCGTCACTTTCATCAAGACAGTACCCGCCGACACTTACCTGATCCGGATCGAGATGGGAAAGCGCGTGAGTGATCGCGTCTGCATCCGCGTCCACAATAATGATCTTCCGCAGGTCATACTCGTTCATAAGGTCAAAAACCGTTCCCAGCTGCTTCGGGCGCACGGCAATCTGTCGCTGTCGTTCCATCAGGCACTCCAGACTTTTGCGATCTGCTTCAGGCTGGAAAAAAAACACATTCTGCCGGGCGAGTGCGGTGATCTCCGTAACTAGAGCCTTATTGCAGATCAGCACATGCCCCGCGATGCCGATGTCACGCATTACCCGCATTATTGAGCAGTAAGCCCCGGTGATCGCATCGCTCCATTCCTCGTCATCGTGATAGTAGCCATCGGTAAGCCCAAGCATATGCGGCGCCGGCAGCGCACACCAGCTGTTGCGCTTCTGCACTACGATGCCTGCCGCATCCTCTTTGAGCGCCTCTGCATGCACGGCAACCTCATCGGTAGCACACCCGCGTACTACACCAAGAAGGGATGAACGGATATGGTCAGCACAGAACTTTCCTCCCGCGCAGGGGTGCCCGATCCCGGCTGAAAGCTGCGGGGCAAACGACTGGAACAACTGGTATGTAGTGATATCCGCAGTTGTGCCGCGATGCTCTGCAATCCATTGTGCCAGATCCGCGACATCCGGCACACCGGGTTCTGCCCCGAATGCCCGCGTGGCGAGTTTGTGCCGTTTTACCATGGTCATATCTTATTACGCATCACAATCAAAAAATGTAGTCATGACATCCGCCACCGCTGCTCGTCACCTGCGGGCTGCCGTACACAAACGGCCCCTGCCATCTCGGACACCTGCGAACGTACGTCCCTGCTGATGCGTACGTCCGCTACATGCGGCGGATGGGCGAAGAAGTGGTCTTCGTCTGCGGTTCGGACAATCACGGGACACCCATCGTAGTTTCGGCTGAAGAAGCCGGCATCACCCCACGGGCGCTCTCGGAACGCTACCATACACACTTCGATGAGACATTCAAACGAATGAACGTCATGTTCGACCGTTTCGGCATGACCGACGACCCGGCAAACCACCACCGCACGCAGTCCATCGTTGCCGAACTCGAGAAGAACGGGTACATTTACCAGCAGATCGTCCACCAGGCATACTGCACGAAGTGCAAACGCTTCCTCCCGGACCGGTACGTGGAGGGCACCTGCCCCCACTGCGGGAAACCGGCCCGGGGCGACGAGTGCGACCAGGGATGCGGCAAGCACCTTGAGCCCGGCGAGATCAAGGACCCGGTCTGCAAGGTCTGCGGCACAAAGGCGGAGTTCCGCGACCAGGAACATTACTTCTTCAAACTCTCGGAGTTCAAGGACTTCCTCCTCCCGTATCTCGATACCCTGCGGGGCACGAGCAATGCGAAGAACTATGCGATCGGCTGGATCAAGGATGAACTCCATGACTGGTGCATCACCCGGACACTCGAATGGGGTGTGAAGTTCCCGGGCCGCGATGATCTCGTGGTCTATGTCTGGGTCGATGCCCCGATCGGCTACATCGCCTTCACGGAGGAATGGGCGAAAGCGAACGGCAATGACTGGAAACGGTACTGGTGCGGCGAGAACCGGGTTACCCATTTCATCGGCGGCGACATCATCTACCACCACTGCATCTTCTGGCCTGCCACTCCTGAAAGGGGCCGGTTATGGCGTGCCGCACGCGATTGTTGCAAGCGGGATGGTCAAGGTCGACGACCACAAGTTCTCGAAATCCCGGGGTTACGTGGTCTGGACCAATGACGATTATCTTGACAAGGGGCTGCCTGCCGATTACCTGCGCTACTACCTGCTCGCGTACACGAGCCACACCAAGGAACTGAACTTCTCGTGGAAGGTCTTTGGCGAGCGGATCAACAACGAGGTGGTCAATATCTTCGGCAACTTCGTGTACCGCACGCTCTACTTTGCCCAGAAGGAGTTCGAGGGTATGCCCGGCGGGGACAGTTGACCCGGCAATCATGGCCGAGATCGAAAAGAGCCTTGCAACGGTCAATGGATACATGCAGGACTACGAGTTCAAGGGTGCGGTCGATGCGATCATGATCGCTTGCCGCGTTCGGCAACACCTACATCCAGACCAATGCCCCGTGGAAACTGATCAAGACCGATCGGGCTGCCGCAGCACAGGTGATCAAGAACTGCATCCAGATCGCAAAAGCCCTTGCCCTCCTTCTCGAACCGGTGATGCCGGACGACTGCCCAGCGAGTGCTGGAAGCAGCTCGGGTTACTACGACCAGGTAGCAAGCCACCCGATCAGCGATGCCACGCTACCCGGTCCCGGAAGGCGTGCATCATGCCCCCACCCCGCTCTTTGTAAAGATGGAAGAGACCCAGGTCGAAGAACTCGATGCACTGCTCCAGAAACGGGTGGCAGATGCGAACAGGAAAACGGAGAAGATACCCATGGTCACATTCGAGGAATTCCAGAAAATGGACATCAGGACCGGAAAAGTCCTGTCCGCAGAACCGGTACCGAAATCGAACAAACTCTTAAAATTGCAGGTCGATATCGGCAGCGAGACCCGCCAGATCGTTGCCGGTATGCAGCAGTTCTACAAACCCGAGGAGATGGTGGGAAAGGATGTTGTTGTCGTCACCAACCTTGCACCGGCAAAGATCTTTGGCGTGGAGAGCAACGGCATGGTGCTTGCAGCCGGCGATGCGGCATCGTTGCTTGTCCCGTTCCGCCCGGTGGAACCGGGGAGTAAGATACGGTAATTTTTCTCATCGGCTATTTGAAAAAAGGTGAGGATTCCCTCACCCGGTTTTGATTTCTATGAGTCGCCTGAGGTCCCTTCTGGAATGGCTTGTCATCATCGTCCCGCTTATTGTCGTAGGGGTGCTTGTCTTCAATGTCGTCTCCGGCACCGGCATGCCAGCCGCTGAACCTTCCGGACTCCCCGGCAATGGCGGTTTTTTCCAGGTCCCGCTCTCCCCCCCGCAGCAGTATACAAAAACCTCCGGGGACTGGCGGTTCACCTTCACATCAGACTATGCCTACACTCTTGCCGGTAAAGTTGTCGGAAGGCACGAATACTCCCCTGCAATGCCGGATGGCATTATCCCTCTCGATCTCGCGGTGGTAAACGGGGACCTCGTCAGGGCAGACATACTCTCGTATTTCACCTTCACGATGGGTGACCGTACACTGAAGTACAGCTACGATGTCCCCACCTACACCGGCCTGACAGAGGAATATATTGATGAGCATATCAGCAACAACCACCTCGTCTTCCTGAATGCAACGCTGGAGAGAGAAGTCAGGAAAGCAGACGTTGGCAGACTGCCTGATCATCAAGGGCAAACTGGTGGATATCAGTGGCGCTTCACCGGTTTCCCTGTACTCACTCAAAACGAGTACCGTAAGAAACGATCTCTATCCCGCGGGGTGTGAGATCATCCTTGTCCAGTCCTACACACCGGTAAACTGCGGAAACTGACCCGGACCCGGTTCTGGGGAAGGGCCAATAAAATCATTTTATAAAAGAATGGTGCCGGTCATTGCATGACCGACAGGAAATGCGGGGTATTGCGGATTTTTGACTGATGCAGGGAGGATGCGCTATCAGTGAGAAGAGACCGTGGTTGCCTGGTCCCGGTGGCGGTGAACAATCGTGGTTGTACGCCAGTTCTCATGGCAACTGACCTCACGCATCCAACCGCCGCCGGTAACTGCTGCAATGAAGCTTGTTCATCGTTACCGGAGGATACCCGGGCATGGCTTGGAACGGGACGTGGATCGTTTTTCAGTGTGTGGTTGTGGTTCATGTTCATCACTTCTCAGGTTACCCTGAAGGTAATTTAAGGAGAGGAACCGGTACGTTTCCGGAAGGATAGTGTGCAAACAGTGCCCGTAAGGGCTCCGTCCCGGAGACGCAACAATTCTTCTCCCCATGATTGCAGTTGATTCCGTTTCGGGATTTCAACCTGCATAACAAGTTCCACGAAAGAAGGTATAAATTCGCAAAATTGCCGGTGTTTGATCCTGTACCCCGCCGGATAGGTGCTTGAACCAGAGGCATCAGCAACAATGAGCGCTATTACCAGGGGCATGAATTAACAGGGCACGCCATCAATCATCCCGTCCGGAACGAATGCCATTGAATGGAATGATCCGGTTGTGTGACTGAAGGCAGGGGTTACCGGTAAATTTCCCAAAATGTCAGATGGGAAAAAGGTGCAGGCAGGAACGAGTAAAATACACAACAGGTCACTATTCCGGGAATGTAATTAAGATATTTCACGGGGGATACAGCAACCTGTCACCGTAAACAATCGTCACGGTGAAAAATCAGCGGATGCGCCGGAATTTACCCGGAGGTACAATGATCTCAAATCGTACTCCTTTACCCGGCTCGCCATTCTCGGTGATGGTTATCGAGGTAAAGCCCAGGATCTCCCTCACAAGGAAAAGATGCATCCCGGTTCCCGAACCCTGCCTGAACTCAAATATCTTCTCTTTCTCATCGGGGAGGATGCCACTACCATTATCCTCATAAATAATATGGAGCGAATCATGTGAACATTGTGCAGAAAGTCGTATTTTCGTTAAACGGTATCCCCCCCATTTCAATGAGTTGTCCAGGAGGTTGTAAAATACCCGGGGGAGGAGTGGATCTGCATAGATCTCGAAATTTTCCATTTCAGAACTGATATCAACCTGGTGTTCCGGAAGAAGTGTGGCAGCGTTTTCAAAGGTCCGGGTTACATGTTGCCATGTCGGCGAAACAAGCCCGTGTTCCTGGATCGATCTGAAAAAGTCTATCTGGTTCCTGATGGATTCAACGGATCCGATCGTGTTATCGAAAAACGCCTGCATCGCATTTTCAGTATTCTTAAGCTGCGCCCGTTCCAGTGAACTCATGATACGTGAAAGCTGATCAAGAATATCGCTCCGGGTAATACTGAAGAGGAGATCCAGTTTCAGGCCGGCTGTCTCACTCGTGAGATCCTGTGACATACCAAGGATATACCGTGGCTTTCCCGCAGAATCGGTTATCAGCACTTTTATCTCATGGATGAAATGTCCGCCATGATGAGATTCGAAAATTTTTCGGTGCCGTATGTTCATTCCACCGATTACGGTCTGGCGGTCATCTTCTTCAATATCAGTTGCTATTCTTTCCGAGTAACAGCTCGCGGGCAGTCTTTCCGATAACATCTGAAGCAAAGCGATCGAATATCTGTTCGCTGGCTTTATTCCAGAAGATATATTTCCCATCCGAAACATTTTTTACAAATACGGCTACCGGAAGATGATTGATCATCTCCTGCTGGAATGTTTTTTCATCACGGACAGCCTGGAAACCGGTTTCCAGCGATAAGACCATCGCATTGATACTCTCTTCCAGATTATGGAATTCAGTTACATGGGTAGGCGAGATCTTCCAGTCAAGGTCACCATCAGATATACGGTTTACATCCCGGACAATTCCGTTGATAGGTTTTGAAAGGAACCGGGAAAGGAAAAATGCTGCACAACCGCCGAAAATGAGTGCCAGGATGGCAACGGCCAGGTGAAACTGATCATTTTCAGCGGCATTCTTCCGGTACATGGCATCATTATAGGTGATCTCCACAATACGGCTCAGGTCAGAACCGTATTGTTCGTTCTTCAGATCAATAAAGAGATACCGGATCGTCTGCTCTGTATCAGGTTTTTTAACAGAAATACTCTGTCTCTGCTGAATTACCGTTTCCAACACAGCCTGCGTGGAATCATCTGCATCATACGAGGGATTTTCAACAAGATTTCCCATCGTGTTGAAGATACGGATACTCTCGATATACGGGTTGGCTGAAGCGATCAGGTCAACAGATTTTTTGTACTCGAGGGTTGATCGCTCATGTGAAAACGCTGGATTTATAAGACCCAGTTCGAGCACATACCGGTGATCAGGAGTGGGCATATAGGCAAATTTGCACAGGTCACCGCTTACTTTGAGATCTTCAACAATCCGATCAGGAAAAAACCCTTCTGAGTTCCTGATTGTTGTCAGGTAGGTATAAAAATACGGGACTGTTTTAAAGTCAAGCCCGAGTTCGGCATCATGAGTAGTGTATTCAATTACTCCCGATTCATTGATGATATAGACCTCAAACGAATCCCCCAGCTCGTGTTTCACTTTTATGAGGTCCATACGCGATGGAATACCCCCGGCTCGCTGGTATTCTGCCTGAACAGAATCAAATCCCCTGCGCATCTGGTCGTTTAAACTATTGTCGTACAGGGTGTAGCTTTCGTCAGTCAGCCGGATTGTGGTAATGATATTTTGTTCCGTCAGTTGCTGGAGATGCTCTGAATTCCGTTCGAACATTTGTTTTGTGTTGTAGTAATCATTCACCGCAACAAGCCCGACAACAACAAAAACAAGGAATACCATGGCGACAAGAAGATAGAGGGAAAACGAACGATCTTTTATTTTAAGGATACTTTTGTCGCCCATTTTTGTTCCTTGTCTGATATTCATTAAACCGGGTCTATTCGGGGGTGATTATGATTATAAAGTAAACTACGCAGTTGACGATAAATTTATCCTAATTTCTGCGAAAAAAACTAAATTTATGGGATATTTTTTATAAATAGCCCCATATTGACGGATTAGGGTGCTTGAGCGATATACGATTACCTGCAGATAAAAAAAAAAGTCTTTGATGAAGAAATTGCATGGCCCAATTTTAAAATAGCGAGAGATTAATAAAAATTTCACTCTGCGCCGGCATCTGCAAGCATCTGGAAAATGATATCGTAATCCTCGTTCTTGTCATTGCGATGCTTATGAACTGCCCATACAAGACCTGATTCTCCGGATGGCTTGTACGTAGTGACCTTTTTGGCATGCACATTCGCCCCTTTCTTAATAAGAAGATCTACCGTTTCCACCTGCCCGTTCCAGACCGCTGCCATGAGGGGAGTCTCGCCGTCATGCAGTCTTCCGTCAATATCAGCACCCTGCGAAAGTAAGAACTCAATAATGCCATTGTTACCATTGATAGCAGCAGCATAGAGGGGTGTAATCCCTTTGGGTGATTTCACGTTAACATCAGCACCCTGCGAAACCAGATTTTTTACGACCGTAACATTGCCGGTTCGTGCAGCATGGGTAAGAACGGAGAAACCCTTCTTGTCCTGTGCGTGAATATCGGCACCCGAATCAATCAGGCATTTCACGCAAAGCTCCTTTGCCGGCTCGAACTGAGGTCTGATCTTTGCAAGTGCTGCCGTTGTCATAAAATCGGATAATTTTATCTCGAATCCCACAAGTCGCAGGTGGATCAGGCTCTCGATCAATTCCTCAATAGTCGAAGTCACCGCATACATCAGGGCAGTCTTTCCCTCCATATCCCTCAGATCAACGGCAGTGGAATATTCCAGGATCGTTCCGGCAATCCGGTAATTTGCCATGCTCGATGCCGCCATCAGCGGAGTCATGCCAAACATAGTGGAATCCGTGGGGTTCGCACCGGCTGCCAAGGAGCATACTGACAATATGGTGCGGGTTATAATCCGGATGGTAATGGGCGTATTTGTACATTATCTCCGTGAGACTATAGTAAAAATCGTGTTCCTGATTTTCAAAAAAAACCGAAGAATTTGTTGATGCAATAAGCAGGGGTGTCCACCCTTCCTGCGTTTTCTGGTTGATATCTGCATTGTGCTTAAGCAGCGTCCTGACGTATTCAAAATTATTCTGGAGGCATGCAAACGCAAGCGGGCTGTAACCATTTGCAGTCGGGATATTGACATCTGCACCGGACTCCAGCAGGAACTGGCAGATACGGGGATCATCGCACAGCAGGGATTTGAGCAGGGGGGTCTCACCGTGAGGTCCGCGATAATTGACGTTTGCACCTTTCGATACGAGGATTCGGACAGATTCAAGGTTAGTGGCATCCACTGCTTCCATCAGCAATATCTCGGGCGAACGGGGAAACATAATGTCAAAATCCATAGCAGTGGCACACGCTCTTACCTTAAATGCAATTTCTGGTATTAAAAAATAGATCTTTTTGCATTATCCGGGTGCTGATTGCATGGCGGAAACATGCATCCGGAATCTGGGGATTCCCATAAAAAAGGGAAATCCATGAACAGATTATTCCTGATTCATTGCGTCGCGGATCGCTTCTTTTACCTTATCGTCCTGCTCGGCTTCCAGCGCAACAGCAAGCGCGTCATGCACTTTAGTACCGCCAATTGTCCCGAGTGCCCGTGCAACCATCATCCGGACATAATTGTTCTCGTCTTTTAACAGGATTATCATGGGGTCAATTGCGTCAGAGTCTCCGAACTCACGCAGTCCTTTTGCAGCCATGTATCGCACGTGATCCCGGTTGTCTTTGAGGCCCTGTATCAGGGGTTGAACAGCTTTTTCATCAGCAATCTTTCCCAGTGCTTCTGCTGCACGGTACCGGGTCTCCCACCGGGGTTCTTTCATTGCCTCGGTGAGCGGTTCAATTGCTGCTTTTCCCAAGGTGGAGAGAGCGAGCATTGCCTGTTCACGGACGGATTTATCAAAATCCGCAAGGGCATGGATCAGGGGTTCGATCGCACGGGGGTTCTTTGCCCGTCCCAGGAGATAGGCAGCATACTGCCGGATATTTGGATCAGTGCTGTCCAGCAGGGATTTTATCAGTCCGTCAAGATTCTGTTTCTCGAGTTCCTCTGCTCCTTCTGGTTTATTGGGTACATTTGGTGATTCCATGATTACTCATTGAAATATCACCTGTTTAGTTATTTAATTACTATCGATCCCTGTCGGGAGATTTATCGATGACCGGATAAAAAAAGATTATACTGTTCCGGTTTTCACCGGAAAACTTCTTGTTGTTGGTCATATGCTCTGTCAGAGGACAGTAATGGGGAATGTCTTTGTGCTGGTTGCCATATGGTGTGGTCCCTCGCTCACGGGCTCGCAGTAATCTCCTCCGGGTATTGGATAACTCGTATTTTTCCTGTTCCAACCCTGCATTGAGAATAACATCTGGGTTAATACCTGTGCATTTACCCGTAAGCGGCAGGGAAATTTGCCACGTTAAGGCAGAGTTGACCGATTGAACCCGGTCTGTTTTCAGCATAAATGACCGGGTGGCCTTGACAGTTACAGGCTCAGCATCCGGGCGGCAGTAATATCCAGCGCCTGGGCAACAGACAACACACCCTGTGCGGTTATCTGCGGCAGGTCTTCCTGTACGAGAATGGAGCGATAGGAATCCCGCAGGGACTGGACCGTTGCGCGGAACTGCTGGAGCATTGCTTTTGCACCTTCTGTATTGCCGTTATCTGACTGGGCTGCTGCAACGGTCAGTCTGGTTGTACCGGCAGATACGTACCGTTCAATTGATTCGGTAATGACACCCCGTGATTTCAAATCTGCATTCACCATGCCCGCACGTGTCATGATGGCACGGCCCTGCTCGATATTCTGGCGGAGGTTTTTATCCGGAGATTCAGTTACCCGGAGTCCCTGTACGGTCTGGGCAAATCCGATAGATGCGGTGTGGATTTTTTTATGTGCCTGTTCGATCCCCGAATTATCCCGGGTTTTAAAAGCGGTTGCAAGTTCATTGCGCATGGATGTGATCTCCGTAAGTTTTTCCTGTGCTGCGGTAATTTCATAGCCGTTACCCCGTAATGTGGCCAGCATTTCTTCTGCATGTTCTACCCGCAGATCAAAATCTGCAAGCTCGGTTGTTTCACGGGTCTGCCAGTAGGTATCTTCAAACGATCTCACGCGGGCACTGGCTGCGACAGCGGACTGCATGGATTCGCGAAGATCGCCAAAATTTCCGTTTGATGCTTTCATCTGTACAGAAGTTTCATCATGGAATGACTGGGTAATCCCACGGAAATCCTGAAGGATTGCATCCAATGATTCATGGGAATCTGCCGTGCTGACTTTTGACTGAAACTGCCTGAAAGTTCCATAGAGTTTTAAGAGCGTTGTTGTCGACCCGTTGACCGAAGCAATGTACGTGATGGTTGCCTGCATCCCTGCTTCCTCTTTTGAGGCGAGCCATGCGATATGTGCCTGCCGCACATTAACCTGGTTTTCAAAGATCGGGAACGTATCCAAAACAACTGATGACGGATTCTGCAGGGAGACCGTAGCCGATGCATGTGCCGGGCAGGGCAACAAAAGCAAGGAACATCCACCCTGCGGCAAATAGTATCAAGATTTTTTTGGGAAACACGTACCTTCACCTTTCATTGGGTTGCGACAGTCCATTCTTCGTGATGGGACTTACACATACACAGTCACCAGTGAGTATATTAAATTCGTAAAATCGGGATGGTATGATTATAGAACCTGAAAGTTAGCTGGATCCTCCCGAATGGCACTTCTTAAAAAGCACCACCGTTTGTACATTGACTACCAATTAAATCGCAGTTAACGTTTGACTTTTATATTTTACACAACGATGCAATGCTATGAACTACAAGATTATCGCACTCCTCGTGGTGTGCATAATTGCAGTCGCTTCTGCCGGGTGCACAAGTATTTCCGGGGGGAGTTCTTCTTCCGCTCAGGATACCGCACAGAACTACGACAGCGGTATCCGCACCGCATCAATGGAAAAATTATCGTCTTCAGGCGGTTCTGCACCAATGCCGGTTCCCGCGAGTGCCCCGGGACAAATCGTATCAGACAATGGTATTGAAACAAAAATCATCAAAACCGCATCGCTGACAATTGAAGTAAAGGATGTAAATAGTGCAGTTGAGACCCTGAAAAATATTGCAGCCAGGAATGGCGGGTATATCAGCTCAACAAATGTCCAGAAAAACTACAAGGACCAGCTCACGGGTAATGTGGTCATTCGTATACCGCAGGCTGAATTTGAAACGGTTCTTGCAGGAGTAGAGGCGATAGGCACCGTCAAATCTGCTTCAACACAGGGGCAGGACGTTACCGAGGAATATGTTGATCTCCAGGCCCAGAAAACCTCTTACGACAACCAGCTCACCCAGTATAATGCGATAATGAAACAGAGCACCAAGATCGAAGACATCATCAAGGTGCAGGAACAGATCGACCGTGTCCAGACCGAACTGAACCGGCTCGAAGGAAGAATCAGATATCTCAACAGCCGGATCGATCTCTCGACAATTTCAGTCTCCCTTCAGGAACCTGAACCCGTTGGCGGCGATACCGGGCACAACTTCATCGCCACCATCAATGAAGGGATAGCCGGGTTCCTCGGTATGATCGACGCAATCATTATCATTCTCTTCACCCTGCTCCCGCTCATCATTCTCGGTGGCATCGGGTACGGCATTTACCGCTGGAAAAAAGGGAATAAACCGGCTGCTGTTCCGGCTGAACAGCCAGAAAAGAAATAATTTTTTTATTTGTTCTTCTCTTCCAGAAGGTAACGGATCTTTTTGAGCTCGTCGAGTATCAGCAGGTTGCTGCTCATTGAACCGGATGCTGAACGGGGTTCTGGCAGGACTGGGGCACTGGTACCAGTGCCATCATTGTGAGCACCGGAACCTGACTGGCGTACCATGGCTCGGATCAGTTCCCGAAGTTCGTCTGCATGTTCGATGGCTTCGATCCGTATCTCGGCTTTTGCCTGCCCCGAATAGCCGGCTGTCTGGATGGAGAGCGTGGATATATTGAGCCATCGCATGACCGGGCCCTGCTTGAGATCAAGGTTCGTGATCCGGTTATATGGCACAATACCGGTAGTCCGGAACCAGACACCACGCTTCCAGCGCATCTCATCTTCATGGAGCTCGTACGACATGCTCTGGTAATACAGCTTTACCCAGTATGCAAAGATGACGAACACTGCGACAATACACAACAGGAGAACAGCAATCATCAGTGCATCAACGGGCGATGACAGGAGAACAGGAATTATCGTGCTCGCAAGAATTAAGACCATAATGAGAGCGAAATCGACAATAAACCACGTGACGAGTGAAGGTGCCGGTTTAAACGGAGCACTCAGGGAAAATGGGTTTCTGGATTCATACATACCTACGTGTATGATTGTCCAGCGAAGTGAAAAAAACATATCGAAAAAAAGGTTAAACCGATGGTATGGTGGTATTGGTAACCGGTACGGTCGTCATTATCGTAGTAACCGCCGAAACCGTTATTACAGGCGTGCTCGTTGCAGTCACATTGCCGGTGACTACCTGCGGGGCTTGTGTAACACCGGTTGTTGCATCAGCTGAAACACTCACTTTACCAAACCCTTCACTGGTTTTTCCGCTTGTCAGCAATCCGCCATTCCGGTAAATCTCAACTATGAGGTCATGCCGGGTAGAACTGTCAAGCTTTTCAAAGCTGGCTTCTACCGGGCCGGTTGCGTTCAGGATCTCATAGTAGTGGTCACCGGAAAGTTCCATGGTCTGCAAATCTGACGGCATGCCGTACGTCCCTTTCCAGCCACCGATATAGCTGATATGAACATAAACTCCGGTAGACGGCACAGCAGGTACCTGCGTTGTTTCACGAATCACAAGAGTGCCGGAGGGTGCCGGGGTGGATGATGCGGTTGTTACCGGTACTGAAGAGGGGAGCGAACCTCCGGGCTGGGACGAACCGCTACCAACAATCATCGGGTAGACCAGCATGCCAGCGACTGCAATAATAATCAGGATGATCACTACACCAGCTGCGATGAATACTTTTTTACCGGGCATGAATCCTGAACCACGTGGTTTTTGTGGCGCGGGCGGGATAGCTGTGGGCATCGAGGCCGGGTTGAGCGGAGTTTGAGAGAGTTCTTTTGTTGAGAACAAACGCGGGATTTGGCGTTTTGCCGCAGGTTTCTGCGGAGGTGCTGATCCTGCCGGTGCTGGCTGGGTGGTTGCAACAGGTTCCGGGGGATTATCGTAGAGTGGGGAGTAGGGCCGTTGTTCGGTTTTCTCTCCAGGAGGTTCAGGGGTTACATCTTTGAGGGAATCTGCAGGAACCTCCACTGCTGAACGCTCGATAAGAGGTTCTATCCCATGGATCTCCGTGTCGATCGGACGTAGTACCTGTGCCGGTGAATCAGGAATGGCAGGTTGCGGAGCGGGTGCCTTGGAGGGGATACTGACGGGGGGGATAATCGATGAGCCGCAGCGGTTGCAGAAAACTGAACCCTCGGGAACCTTGTTACCACACCGGGAACAGAACGTGCCCAATACGGGTGCTGTGGCAACAGGCCCTTGTGCTGATTCCGGGGTTGCAGAAGGCACATTGTCGATGATCTTTTTGATCGGGTGGACCGTATCTGCCTTTTTTTTCGGTAAAGGACGTGGGGGCGCCGGCTGAACCGGAGCTTCGGTCACTTCAATCCGTGGAGAAGGTTGAGACTCAGGTCTTCTCATGGGTTTATCAAGCCCCGGGATCACCTTTCGGATCACCTGTTCAAACGAGGAGGAAACATTATCTTTCAGGGTTTTTACCCATTCATCCCGTTCCTTGCTCCGGTTACCCCCGGCGGTGCGGGTGAAGGTGAGAACCATTTGCCGTGTCTCGCCGGATCTTGTGATCACCGTGACGGTGACTACCGGATCACGAATAGCATTCTCTCCACCCTCAACATCCTTAATCGTGGCAAGCGGGATCTCTTTTGGAGGCAGGAGGTTTTTTGCCCGGTCGATCAGGATAATCCGTTTGTTGGTGAGAATGCCTTCAAACGGAATCGACTTGACATACACACCCTGCGTCCGCACGAGCACCGTTTCATCACTGCGAAGTTCTGGATCACCCATGATACTACTCCATACGTCAGTCTTCTTTGCAATTTGTATGTATTGCGGGAAAAAGATATTTATCAGTATTTACCGGGATTAGTCATATAACAGTAGGAATTACCGTATCGCGTTGACAAAACACTACTGATGTCCGGAACTAAAAAAATAAATTATAAATACTACCGTATCAAGGAGCGCATCGTTCCGTGCAGATGCTCCCCGGGACTGCTTTGAACCAGATATATGTTTTAATCGTAGAGGATAACACGATTCCAACCTTTTTCCGGTTCGGGATCATCCGGACTCACTTTTTTTTTAAGTAACGCATCCTATTGAGCTGTGCGAGGGTGATATTCTGGTTTTTACCTGCTGTCAGTGCGGCACATGCTGCATGTATATGGGCGATTATATTGTGATCGAACAAGAGCTCAGTCCATTTATATTTGCGGCTGAATCGGTCTCAACCGGGACACCCTTTATCGCCATGATTGATGAGGATAAGCGGCACCTGTTTGTTGATCATTCGTTTCCGGACCAGCACCCGACGGCATGCCGTTTTCTCAGGCCGGACAGCGATCTTCTCCGCTGCACGATTCACCGGGACAGCCCGGAACAGTGCAAATTCTATCGTTGTGTGGTAATGAAAGTGCGGGATCAGCAGGGGGTATTGCTTGGCACCATAACGGGCACTCTGGCGCTGCATACAGACGACCCGGGACTCCGAGCAACCGGGGATGAAATCGAACAGAAACGGCCTAAAGCTGACGCAGATGCCGAGTCATGGATTGCTGCATTCCTTACCGGGAAAGGATACCGGGTGGAGTAGCCGGAAATTCGCACAAAAAAAGAGATAATTATTGGCCCGGGTTGGTTCTCGCGACACCCCCCCGGACAGGGGTCATTCGGCTGGGGGGAGGGGTGTATCAGCCGGTCCCTGGTAGATGCCGGAACCAAGCCACCAGGTCTCATCGACGCTCGTCGCGTACCCGAGTTTCTTTTCCACAGCATTGTTATGGGTCGGGTTGATGTAATAGTACGTGGAAAAACCCGTGCCGTTGATGGCAGCATCGCGGAGATCCGTTATGAACAGGTAGCCTTCCGCATCCTTCTCATTGAGGCGGTTGACACCAATCTTCTCCGGGTTTACCGGGTGAGCAATAGTAGTGCCATTCATATCATAGGCATAGATATAGAGCTCGCCCCGGAAAAACGATCCATTCCTGTTGTTAATCTCTGCAAGAGCTTTTTCCTTACCGTTTTGCGCGGGCATAATCAACAGCCTCTTTCACAAACGCAACCATCTCTTCCCGGGTTGCCACATCGGGAGCCGCCTTCGTCCCTGTCGGGGATACCGGTTCCATGGTCGTAACTGATGCTGTGGAAACCGGGGTCTGTGACGGTAAGTTGGCCGGATCCTGCGTGCAACCGGCGCAAATCACGATCAGGATGAGGAGGAGGCCCGAAATCAAAAAGGGGCGCATCACTGAAGTCATGTCTTACATGTTGGAGATAAATGCAGATAAATACCGCAGAAATCGTCGGGCAGAAAAAGGACAGAACAATCCGGTGAGAAATAATAGTACCATCCCTGTAAACCTGAACCAGCATTTAATTGGTTTTCCATCGAGATCTTTATTATGAAATTGCGGTATTTGCTCTCGATACTCCTCGTGATTATCCTGTTCATTGTCACGGCAGGTTGCACCCAGTCGCAAGGGCAGAAAGAATCCGGTCAGGCACCTCCCGGAAACCCCCATTCCCGTACCAAAAATATCAACCGGAGAGACGACTCCGGAGGAACTGACAAAATTTGTAAATTATGCGGTAACCTACGCACGCGAGAACGGAAAAGAGAAGGCAGTTGCCGCGTTCAATGATCCTGACGGATTGTTCGTGCAGGGCGATGTGTATGCATTCTCAGAAGATTATAACGGCACTGCACTCGCAGAGCCATTCCATCACGAACTGGTGGGCAGGAATGTCCGTAACCTGACCGGGCGTCTCGGGGTTCCTATCGTGCAGAACCTTGCGGAAACGGCCCGGTATGGTATCGGGTTTGTCAGTTACGATTATCCCAACCCGAAGAACAACAATCGCATTGAACCGAAACTCTCGGTTGTTGCCGATGTAGACGGGACATATTATGTCGGTGCCGGTACGTATGCAGGATCCGGTAAGATCTTCCCGTCGACTGTTATCGGCCCGGCAACCCGTAATTACACGGTTAACGACCTCACGGCATTTGTGAAGCAGGCTGTATCGTATGCCCGCGCAAACGGTAAGGAAAAAGCGATCGCAGCATTCAGTGACCCTTCCGGCCAGTTTGCGGATGGGGAGCTGACGATCATTGCAGTGGATTACAATGGTACGGTAATCGCGGATGCCTTCTCACCGGACATGGCAAAGAACAAGATAAACCTGATCAACTACCATGACCCGGACGGGGTCCCCACTATCCGTGAGATGCGGAACCTCGCAAGAAACGGCGGGGGGTTCTCATATACCGTTGCTGCAGTGACCAAAGACAAAAAGACATACTATGCTCCCAGGATCGATTACGCAGAGCCGGTTGACGATTCCTACTGGATATTTGCCGGCATCCTCATCCCGGAGTATGAGCAGCTCCGCGAGGGGGATCTCACGGGGATTGTTGTCCGGAACCATACCCGCACCGGGATGTACGATCTGGTCGACCGGGCAGTCACCTATGCAAAGACCAATGGAAAGGAAAAGACCCTTACAGAGATCAACAACCCGACAGGGCAGTTTGTGAACACGGATCTCTTTGTCTGGGCAGAGACCTTTGACGGGACCATCCTTGCAGACCCGTTCTGGAAGGACGGGATCGGGAATAATTACCTGAACTACACAGACCCGTACGGTGCAAAAACCACTGTTGTCGGAATCAATGCCATCCGCAACGGGACCGGGTTCTCCCACGCAATGTTCCCGGACACCGCTGCAAACCACACGGTTTCAGTCCCGAAACTGGTGTACATGAAGCCGGTAGATGATACATGGTGGATAGGCAGTGGCATTTATGGTGTGCTGGTGAAGTGAAGTATCACTTCAACTCTTTTTTATTAGAGGATATCCGGCAATTAATCGATCCGGACGATGGGGCCAGCGGTTTGTTTATCACTGTTTCGTCTGATTTTCCAAATCCCTGTGATATTTGCATCCTTTCAATATGTTTCCGGAAGTCTGAAAGAAGGGGCAGGGTACAGCTCCCCTTTTTTTCTGAATTGGGAGATCCATCACTATGGTTGACCAGCTATCCACTATCGGGAACAAAATGCAGGGGATGTACGGGTGCAGGAATTATTCAGAGAAAACGGCTCAGTTGAAACAGGCATGTACCTTTCGGGTTCATTCCTGAATTATGAAAATCATTAATATTGTGAGGATCCCCTGCCTCAGGGCCTCTCCGAGGCACGGCAGGGCTAGGAAGTTTCGGTACATTTCCGTCATTTATCCGCTGTGGGGGTTCAGGAGCCGGCTCCTCTTTAAACCATGTGCCCAGCGATACCCCGATTGGGTGGCCGAGCGACCCCCGAAGGGGGTGGGTTGACTCTTAAAAACTATAGGAAGAAGGTATCCGATTTAATAAGAAAATGCCCCAGGAATTTTCATCTTGTATGCTTGTTGCCCTTCGGCATCATGTCTGTTTTCATACTTCAGATGTGAACGCCCGTTCATGTGCGTTTCAACAGAACAGAAAAAACATTAAAAACGAGGAATAGTAGCGACGCCCAGGTCGGAATTCGAATCCGAGTCGATTGCGTGACAGGCAATCATGATAGGCCACTACACTACCTGGGCACATTACTTACAGTTTAGTCCCGCCTCCCAGATTCGAACCGGGGACATCGCGGTAGCCGCACAGTTACCTATGTCGGTAAACCAATCTACAGCCGCGCACTCTACCAGAGCTGAGTTAAGGCGGGGCACTGCGCTACTAATGTTGGGAGAGTCTAGTATTAAATATATCGCTAATGCCCTCGGATTTACGGCGAAATTGACAGAGAAATTTCCGGTTTTGAGGGTTTCTTTAAATAATTCGCGCCCCAATAAAAAATTATGACTACTCGCAAGGATTTTGCGGGGGATCGTCATCTTCTCCGATAGCTCGGCGAAAAATGACGTGACCGTATTCGACACTACGCTCCGGGATGGAGAACAGACCCCGGGAATTGCGTTCACTTTTGAACAAAAACTCCAGATTGCACGTCAGCTCTCTGACATCGGTGTTCACGCGATAGAGGCAGGATTTCCTGCGTCATCAAAAGCCGAGAAAGAGACGGTGTCTGCTATCAAAAAACTTGACCTCGAAGCAACCATCTGCGGACTCGCACGCTCGGTCAAAGCAGACGTTGATGCATGTCTTGACTGTGATGTGGACATGGTGCACGTGTTCATCCCGACATCAGATATCCAGCGGGAGAACACGATCAACAAGAGCCGGCAGGAAGTGCTCGCCATAACGGGCGAGATCATCGGTTATATCCGTGAGCATTCGGACAAGTGCATGTTCTCGGCCATGGATGCGACGCGGACGGACTGGGACTATCTTATCGAAGTTTTCCGGACTGCCGCAGATGCCGGGGCCACTATCATCAATGTACCCGACACCGTAGGCGTCATCTCACCATCAGGCATGAAGACGCTCATCAGCCACATCCATAAAGAGGTTGATTGCCCGATTGATGTTCACTGCCACAACGATTTCGGCCTTGCCGTGGCAAATACCATCGCGGCGGTGGAAGCGGGTGCTTCGCAGGTACAGGTGACGGTGAACGGGCTTGGCGAGCGTGCAGGAAATGCCGATCTTGCGCAGACCACGATGATCATGGAGTCAATCTACAAGATTCACACCGGAATCAAAAAGGAACGACTCGTTGAAACCTCGCGGCTCGTATCCCGGTTCAGTGGCATTACCATACCGCCCACCCAGCCGGTTGTAGGTGAAAATGTCTTCTCCCATGAAAGCGGCATACACTCACATGGCATTATGAAAAATGCCGCAACCTTCGAACCCGGCATCATGACGCCCGAGATGGTCGGGCACCGGCGCAGGCTGACCCTTGGAAAACATGTCGGCAGGCATGCGGTGCACCAGATGCTCTCTGAAGTCCATCTCAGTCCCAACGACACCCAACTGGATGCCATTGTCGAGAAAGTCAAGGCAATCGCCAACAAGGGCAAACGGGTGACCGATGCAGATCTCTACGAGATTGCCCAGACCATCATGGAAATAGAACTCAACCATAAGATGTTCGATCTAAAGGATATCGCGATCATGACCGGCAACCACATGATCCCCACTGCAAGTGTAAAGGCGCTGGTGAACGGCAAAGAGCACGTCTTTTCTGCTGTTGGTAATGGACCGGTTGATGCAGCCTTAAAAGCCATCTTTGGGATTGTGCCGGCACGGGTACAGTTAAAAGAGTTCAACATCGAAGCGATTGCCGGAGGTTCAGATGCGATCTGCCACGTCACCATTGCCGTAGAAGATGAACAGGGGAAGATCTACGATGCAAGCGGGAGCGGGGATGATATTGTCCTCTCATCGGTTGAGGCGCTGGTCAATGCAATCAACCTGACGAGCCGTAAATAATCATTTACTCATTTTTTGGGGAAGCGTACCGGATCTCTTTGAGAGTATTCATGGCTGTTTCAAACCCGTACAGATCTGCACGCATTGAGAGCCGGTCGATGATCTCATCAGTTGACACGAGATAACGTTTCCTGAGTTGCCCGTTGCGGCAGGCCGTATCCAGAAAATTATCGATCCGGTCACAGATCTTTACCAGCGTAGCTTCAGGCGGGGCGTCAAGAATTCTCCCGATGCTGTCGGAAAGCCGGGCCGATTTTCCGGAGATGGTATTTTTTTTTGTCAATGCATCAACAATGGCAGCGATTTCCTGCTGATCATCACCCGGCAGGGGAAGGGACGCGATAAAAGAATCCGTCAGCGAGATCCATTCCGGAGAACAATCCTCATAGACATCGTGGAGCCATGCAGAGATGATCGCAACATGCGATCCGCCAAACATACTCACGTATCCCGCTACCCGGGCCGGGATGAACGATATACGGCGTCCTCCGGTCCTTCCGGTACTGCCCTTTATGCGCACATGAAGCATGGTCCGCGGCCGATTTGATTGAAAAAAACTGTTGGGCTGCGGTACCTGTATCCATACATGCTCTTTTGTGCCAGGATACAAAAAACCTGCCGGGACAGAATGTGTTCCGAAAAGAAAAAGAAAAAAATAACGGGGGGGTTATGCGGCTGACGGAGCACCCTTGCCTTCGAGTGCTTCCTTGATCTGTGCCTGCAACTGCTCAAATTTGCCCTGCAGCATCTTTTCCTGTTTTTCCAGGGATTTTATGCGCAGACTCAAGGGTCTCTGTTTTTTCGACCAGATTTGCATTCACATCTGCTTTCTTCTTTTGCATCATGACGGTGCCGACACTCATGTACATGACTGCATCCTCAGCAGCGTCACTGATCTCTTCCTGGGCACGTTTTGCCTCCCGGACGGCCATTTCATACTGGGCCTTCTGCTGGAGGATGTTCTGGAGTTGTTGCTGGATCTGCTGGAGCATGCCCAGGCTGGTTCTGTACTTTGGGTGATATATTGTTCATGATCGTTCTCCTTTAACATTTCTGCCAGTAAAGGTATTGAGGATTGCGCCGGGTCTAGCGAAAAGCTTCACCCGCTCACGGTAGTGTTGAACACCGTACGACATAAAGAGTGGTATCTGGAGCGATTACACGTGCCTTCGCCAGAATAACAGGAGAGAAATACCGTATTATTTAACGATCTCCTGCATCTCATCAGCAACATTGACGAGTCGCAATGCCATGTTGAGTGCAGCCCTGAGCGCCGGAATATCCTCAGCCTCAATGATGAGCAGGAGCACGGTATCACTTTCCAGCCGGCATTTCGTTGTTGAACGCGGGTTCACCTCATCAGTAAGTTCCGGTGAAAGCGCCGCATGGATGGAAATGGCATGGTCGGTTGAGAACCGGAAGATCGCTTCATGGTGCGGCATAAGGAATCCCTCTGCTCAATAGGATTAAAAAGAAGATAAAATATGCTGATTCAGGCAGAATGCCTGGAGGTAATCAGTTACCTGGCTTTCATTTCTTTAATCGCTGCGCCACGTTCCTTGAAAAGAATACGGTGTCCACAGTATGGGCACCGTACGTTGACGTCGATCTCAACTTTCTGTTTGCACCGTGCGCATTTGTATGAACTTGCCATATCAGATCAGTTCAGGTCCTTTTTTCTGCTACAACCCTGTCGATTGCACGCTTTGCAAGTCTTCATAGCCGGCGTCTGCGGCACGTAGGTACCGCCAGCGAACTTGAACCCGCATTTGCGGCATTCCCAGATACCGGTTCCCCGGCGCTGGACAGACAGCATGTCACATTTCGGACAGGTGTGAAGCGCTCTTGAAACCGCTTCAATATCTGCTACTCGCTTACGTACAAATCTACCGTACCGGCATCCAAAACGCCCGGCACTTCTGGTCACTTTTCCTTTTGCTTTATGTGTGGAGCTTGCCATAATGGATATTCCCCGATCTGTCTTTTTTATTTGTCGTCTGAACTAATATACCTGATTGAGGATTTTTACCTGACCCTCGCCTTTGGAGAGCTTATTGACGAGATCATAGAAATCACTCTGGATTCCTGCTGGGATACGCACTACGCACACCCATGAACCATCCTTCTGCCACTCATCTTTTTCCATGGTGCACCCGGCAGCAATATCACCATAGGCTTTTGCTGCAAAATCAGCGGGAATCCTTATGGCCAGCCGTAGTTCCTCAAACCGGATAGGAAGGATGGGGCGCAGTGCTTTTACGGTCTCTTTTACCTGTTCATCGAGATGTTTGAACGGGTCGATATTTACGCGCGCCTCTTCCATTGCCATCTCGATCCGGTGCGGTGGATGCGGGTGCCCGGTCTGCGGGTTAACTGCATTGCGCGATATGAAGTGAATCACCTGGCGGCGTTTATCCTCAATCATGCGTTTTCGCTGTTCGGAAGTGAGATGGATCTCACCTTTCTCTATGATACGGCGCGCGATTGTCTCAAAGTCTGTTGTGTGGAAGACTTTTATAAGTGCCTCGTCAGGAGCGCGGGTCGCTTTGGAAGTATTGCTGAAAACATTGAGGGCTGCGACTACATCCTCAATATCAACAACCTGTCCCTGCCTCACTAACGCAGCCTGGTCAGGATCAACAAGTATCTCGAAACGCTCCCCAAAACTTTCGAGGCGCGCAACGGTGGACTTTTCGAGCGGTATCATATCAGGTCTGGTGAATCACTGTTTGAATTGTCCGACATACGAGGCAACTTCTTCCCGGCTCATCTTCTTAAAGATAGGAAGTTCGCGCCCGATGATACCGATCTCAACAGTATCTACATCGAACTTGCCTTCGGTTGCAGAGTGGAGGGCTTTGAGACCGAGAAGGATCGCATCCTTGATCTCGATTTCCTGATTGTATTCTTCCTCAAAGACTTTCATTGCGGCAGGACGACCGATACCGATTCCTGTTGCCTTGTACTCGAGCAGGGTACCGGATGGGTCCGTCTCAAAAAGGCGACAGTCACCGTCACTCACACCTGCGATAAGAAGGGCGGTACCGTACGGGCGGATGCCACCGTACTGGGTGAGGGTCTGCATGTGATCGCAGAGTTTTTTGGAGAGTGCTTCAACTTCGATTGGTTCATCGTAGGAAACGCGGTTGATCTGGCACTCAACCCGGGCCCGGTCCACCAGTGCCCGTGCATCCCCGACGAGGCCTGATGAAGCAACCCCGATGTGCTCATCTATCTTGAAAATTTTCTCTATAGATGACGCTTCAAGGAGTCTGGAGCTCACCCGCTTGTCAACAATCAGGACGACACCGTCCTTTGCCTTGATACCTACCGCGGTGGTTCCCCGTTTCACGGCTTCGCGGGCATACTCAACCTGATAGAGCCTGCCATCGGGTGAAAAAACGGTGATCGCCCGGTCATATCCTGTCTGATATTGTGGTTGCATTCAAATCCTCCAGATCATCTCTTGTTAAGAACAATCGGTTTGTATTTTTAAATCCCTTTTCAATCACATCAACCTTCTGCCCGTTACACTGAACGATAAGGAAGGGTTTTTTTGCAAAACTGCATTCAGACTGCACTGGTTCTTCACCATTAACATTGCCAGTCCCTGTTTTTTCAGAATCCGTTTTTGATCCAGGGGTTTTTTTCGGGCGGAACCGTTCACGCAGGCTCTCTATGGTGCCGGATGCCGCAATGATACGCAGGCAGATGCGGATATCACGACACGCTGTAACGGTGGATAGTGCAATCGCCAGCTCGCGTTCGGTTCCCCGCCTGCACCTGATGATCACGTGCCCGTGTTCGAGTGCTACAACCGCGGGAGTGATGATTGCCGTTGTTGCATCCCCCCAGAGGGTAGTGGTCGCATCCGATATCGCATAATACAGTTCTTTCTGCTCAAGCAATGTCCCGGCGGGCTCTATCCGTGCAAGAATATACCGGCGTTTCTCGCGCAGCGTGGGCGGGCGGGGGCTCATGCAATCACCCTCACAGATGGTTGCAGAGGCGTCATGACCGTCCCGACACCAGCAAGCGCACGCTCAACATCCGGTACATCCATTCCAATAAGACTACAGAGCCCGGCAATGTCCCGGACATTCCTCATGTCAAGAACCGAGCGGGCATGCGTGGACAAGGTGATAGGGAACTCAAAACGCTGCTCCAGAACCAGGATGTCCATATACCGGTGAATCGCACGCTGTCGTACGACACTCCGTCCCATTATGACAGGAGATAGATCGATATCCACCGCCACCCGGTTATCTGCTGCCATCTTCGCCGCCACATGGTCAAACGCAGTTTTATCCGCGGACTGGATGCCACGGAGGATATGCACACCTTTGATGCCAATAACGGCACGGTTAAAGCCGTTGTTCGCCGCCTGGACAGAAATCACCCTGCCGGAATCTTTTGATCGTTTCACGGCAGAGATTACATCCTTTACCGGGACATCCCGGATCATATACCCCGAGCGCACCGCAACTCCTTCGTAGATACCCGAGGGAGCGTCGGCGGCAACAATGCTGTCAAATCCGAGAGCAGCTGCTTCAAGAGCAAGCCTGCGGACCGATGCATCCCCGCAAGGGTACGGATATACTGCGGCATCGGTGATCTTCATGAATGTTAACTTGCGTAAAAAGAGGATAAGATTATTTGCCCTGGTTCGCGTGGGAACGGATGCTCGGGCGGGTCTTTTCGGTTCCGATACCCTTCTCTCTCATACCGCGACCTTTTCGTCCTGCTGAGGTCTTTCCGCGCTCTGCACGACCACGGTGGGTGGCGTTAGCCATCCATGCAAGGTTCTTGTCGGCCCGGATGGAGGGGTGGTGTCCGTCTACGAGGATGACTTCGTAGTATTTGAGCATCCCGTCCTGACCAACCCAGTAGGAGTTGAGCACTTCCATGTTGGGGAATTTCTTTGACGCGCGCTCTTCGGCAATACGCTGGATGCTTTTTCCCATTGTCTTGCTGTTCTTGCCCATCGTTGCAGTGCGGCGTGCACGGACATACCTTGATGCACGGCGGCCACCGCGGCGGATCTGCACGCGTGCAACAGCAATGCCCTGCTTGGCCTTGTAGCCAAGCGTGCGTGCACGGTCGATACGGGTCGGACGCTCGATCCTGACAACGCTGCCTTCACGGCGCCATTCCTGCATGCGGTTCCAGAGGAGTTCTTTGACTCCGACTCTTTGCGGGTACTTTCCATGCCTCCCTGACGAAGGCGTACATTGATTTTACCATGGTAATCACCTAAGGTTCGGCTCAAAGAGAGCTACATTCCTTTTCACCGGGACGGATCCCGTATGCCTGTATAATAGGATGGGTGGATATTAAAGAACTGCGGCATCAGCACAATCCAGTTTCATCTAAGTATCATCCCTTGCGTTTCTCGATCACGCGGATATCTTCGATCCGGGTAACCGGGTATTGTCCGTCCTCATCCTTTTCAGCAGACTTCACCATGTCCCAGATGGTGAGCAGTGCAACAGAGACCCCGGTCAGGGCCTCCATCTCGACACCGGTCTTTCCGGTGCACTTCACCCGCACACTTGCCTCAATGAACCCATCGCCGTCAGCAAAATCCACGCTAATCGCACTGATGGGGATCGAATGGCACATCGGGATGAGGTTGGGCGTGTTCTTTACCGCGAGCGTGGCAGCAACACGGGCAGTTGCAAGCACATTGCCTTTCACGACCGTTCCCGTACGTATTGCCGCGAGGGTGACCGGACGCAGGTAAATTTTACCTGCTGCTACGGCTTCACGCATCACATCGCCCTTGCCGCTGATATCCACCATCTGTGCTTTATCGTCCTGAATATGGGTAAACTCGACCATGTATTCACTCTGCCTGTATTTCATTCCTGAATAATTCTGCCGGAATCCGGTCCACGAGATCCGAGGCCAGCATGCCACTCCCGCGTTCCGCTGCCACACATTCCCCGGCCCTTCCATTTACGTATGCAGCAATGCAGGCGGCATCGAACGCGGGGAGGTGGCAGAGAAGTGCACCGGCAACACCTGCAAGCACATCCCCCGTCCCCCCCACGGTCATCGCGGGATTACCGGTCCGGTTGAACCGCACCCGCGTGCCATCAGTAATCACATCGATATGGCCCTTGAGCAGCAGGGTCCCGCAGATACCTGCATCCCGGGCTGCATGGGCACGCCCGATGGTATCGCCGGGCAGGGTTGTTCCGGTAATCCGGGCAAATTCACCGGCATGCGGGGTATAGATCGTCTCTTCCTGCGCAGCCGGGAGCGGGAGCCGGAGGGCATCCGCATCAAAGACGGCACGCCTGCAGTGCGGGGCAATAGCAGTTACCACGGCATGGCTCTCCATCCCAAGCCCGTTTCCGCAGACAACCACATCCGCACGCTCTGCAAGACGGGTAAGGCGTTCGATATGTTCATCGCCAATTTTTTTGCCATCGAGACGTTCGTAAATCAGGTCGGGGATAGGTTCAAAGACCGGAGACGCAATCCGGACAATATCGGCCCCAGCCCGTAATGCCCCGAGCCCGGCAAGGTACGGGGCGCCCTGGTATGGCCCCCCGCCAATCACCAGCACTTCACCCCCGATTCCCTTGTGCGCCTTCGGTGGCGGGACCGGATAAGGGTGAGATCGCCGGGACCGACACAGCATTCCGCTTCAACCGGGATCCCGATGTCGACTACCGTAGAACCTTCACACTTTGCCCGGTGGAAGGCACAGATACGATCAGCACGCATGCCCGGTGTCGGCACATCAGCCGCAACAATTTTTGCCTGCGTGGCATTTGCCAGGTTCACGCAGGTCGCCAGCGGTTCATGGAGTTCACCTGAGGCTCCAGTTCCCAGCAATGCATCAATGATCACATCGGCTGGTGCAAACCGGGATTTCAGAGCCTCAAGATCATCCCGGCACGGGAACGGGTGGAGCCCGACACGGCAGTGCTTCAGCGCACGGAGCTGGTGTTCGCAGGCATTGCTCCGCGTGCCCTAGTCAAGATAGCAGACGTCGGTATCCATCCCGCGCTGGAGGTGGCGGGCAGCAACCATCCCGTCCCCGCCATTGTTGCCCTTCCCGCAGAGCACCAGCACCCGTGCAGGCGAGATTGACAGGACCTTCTCCGCAAGCGCCCTGCCCGCGCTCTCCATCAGCTGGAGCTCGGTTACTCCAAGCGCCATTGCATTTTTATCCACCACACGCATCCGGGCAGGAGTGATAATTCCGGTCTCGGTAAACCTGTCGAACGTAAACGGCTCATATCCCGTACAATATTTCCCGTACAATTCATGTGTAGGAACTCCCTAATAATATGCAATGGGTTTTTGCGATGATGTGAAAGCAGCCGCAGAGCAGATCGCGGCAGCAACCGGAATAACCATCATCTCCCACATCGATGCGGACGGCATCTCCTGCGAGGCGATCCTGTCGCAGGCCATTTCCCGGCAGGGGATCACCGTCAAATCGGTTTTTGTCCGGCAACTCGAACCCCTGACCATGCCGCAGGTTCCTTCGGACGATTCGCTCAAGATCTTTTCCGATCTCGGCGCCGGCCAGCAGAACCTGATGCTGGAACGCGGTTTTTCAGAAAAAGAGGTGCTTATCGTCGACCACCACGTCAGCCAGCCATGCGAGAGACAATACACGCAGGTCAACTGCCTGCCCTACGGTCATACCGGATGAGTGCTGCCGGGGTCTCGTACCTGATCGCAAAGGAGCTGGACCAGGCCAATATCGATCTTGCCAAACTCGCCGTCATCGGCAATGTCGGTGATATGATGGCCCGGGAGAAGTGCGGGCTTGTCGGCCCTGCCCGCGATATCATTGTGGAGGACGGGGTCCGCCACGGTAATGTCGAGGTGCGCAAAAAGGATCTCAACTGCTACGGCACGGCAACCCGCCCGGTCCACCTCTCGCTTGCCTACAATGACGACCCGTTCATCAAAGGGATCAGCAACAATCCCGAAGGGGCCCGCCAGTTCTTAAAGAAACTCGGCATCCGCCAGCAGACCGCAGACGGGCGCTGGTATGTCTGGGAAGAGATCTCTGATGACGACCAGCGGAATATCATCTCGGCTCTTGCCGAGCTATTGATAGCCAACGGTGAGAAGGTCGACCGGCTTCTTGCCGAGACCTATGGGTTCCCGGATGAGACTCCCCGGACACCGCTGCGGAATGCACAGGAATACGCGACCGTGCTCAATGCCTGCGGGCGGTGGTCAAAACCGCAGATCGGCAGCGCAATCCTCCGCGGCGAACGGGGGACGGCGTACCGCGATGCCGAGCACATGCTCAACAACCACCGCGCCATCATCCGGGACCTGCTCCAGTTCATCATCGATACCGGTGTTAAGGAACTGGAGAACCTCCAGTGGCTCCACGTGGGCGGGCGGTACCCGGACACGATTGTCGGCATCGGGGCCGGTATGGCACTCTCGAAACTGAACGGCAAAAAACCGATCCTGATCATGTGCGAGGTGCCCGAAGATCCGAACCTCACCAAGGTCTCGATGCGGACCACCGAACGGGTCGTGGAACGGGGCATCGACCTCCAGCAGGCACTCAACGATGCTTCAGCAGAATACGGCGGCGGGGGCGGGGGACACAAGATCGCGGCGGGCGCGTATATCCCGAAAACAGCAGAAGAGGAGTTTGTTATATCGTGTCAACAGGATACTCGGAGAACAGTTCGCTGCGGCGGGTTCAGGTCATCGCTGATTACCAGTTCGGCGGGCTGGCGGAACGGGACTCTTTCCCGAAGGCTGCACGTTCATCTTCTCTACCACCGGGCGGATCCGCCAGATCGGTTTTGAGCGGCGTGCGGCTCGCAACCGTCCGGGCATCGGACGGCAGGCTGACGCTCGGCATCGAAGGGGCAAAACGCGCTCCAGGCGCTCCTTCCTGCCCCGGCGTACCGCGTGGTCATCCGGGACGATGTTGCAGAGTTCGTGGCAAAGGGCAAGAATGCGTTTGCAAAACACGTTGTCGCAGCAGACCCGGCAATCCGCGCGGGCGATGACGTGATGGTTGTTGCAGGCGAAGATCGGCTCATTGCCTGCGGCGCAGCAGTCGTTTCGGGCGCGGAGATGCTTGCATTTAATTATGGAGTAGCGGTAAGAGTACGGCAGGGTAGTGAGAAAGATGCTTCCGGGAAATATCAATCCACGCCAGATGAAGGCGATGATGAAGAAGCTCGGCATGAATGTCGAGCAGATTGAAGACGTACAGAGTATTGTCATCAAGACACCCAAAGGGAAATTACATCTTCGATTCGGCCGAAGTGTCAGCCATGACCATGCAGGGCGCCACCACGTACCAGATCACCGGGGATATCCGGTTCGAACCGGCAGCCGCCGAGATCCCGAAAGAGGACATGACGATGGTTGCGCCGCAGGCAAACGTCTCTGAAGAGAAGGCAAAAGAAGCCCTTGTCGCGACCAAGGGCGATATTGCTGAAGCGATCATGAAGCTGGCTCCAGTGATGATCGAACCGGGCGACCGGGTCCTTCTCGTCGGAGAAGGCAGGGAATTTTTTGTCAAGGCAGGGCCGGGAAACCTTGGCACCGACAAGGGACAGATCGACCTGAATCCACTTGTCGGGAAATCGGGTGGCGATATCATCACCACCCACAGCGGTGCGGAGTTCACGGTCCGCATCCCACGGCCAACCGATTTTTTCACGTACGGCAAGCGTTCCGGTGCGCCGATGCTGCCCAAGGACATCGGGCTTGTCATTGCTTATACCGGCATGAACCACAACGACGATGTGCTCGATGCCGGCACCGGCAGCGGGATTGCCGCCATCTACTTTGGCGGCGTGGCAAAGAGCGTAAAGACCTACGAGATCCGCCCGGAGTTCTCCACGCTTGCGATGAAGAACATCACCGAGTCAAAACTGACGAATGTCGAAGCGGTTGCAAAGGATTTCCTTGATGCGGAAGGGGCTCATTCGATGTGGTCCATCTCGATCTCCAGATCCAGACCGAGCACGTGACCCATGCATTTTCCCTGCTGCGGTCCGGCGGATATCTCGCGTGTTACACCCCGTTCCTGGAACAGATGGCAATCGTGGTGGATGCAGCAACACCGCTGTTCCGCGAGGTGCACACCCACGAGCTGATCGAGCGGGAGATGACCCGGTCGAAACGGGGGACACGGCCTTCCACTTCAGTCAGTCACTCGGGGTATGTGACGATTGCAAGGAAATAATTCTTTTTTTTTCATAACGTTTCCCGGGCTCCCTCACACTAACGGGAAAAATTCTGAAAATAAAGATTTTTTGATTTTATTCATTATTTCCGGTTTGAAAGCAGGAGCACCACGCCCATACACCCAACCAGCATCACCAGCGGAAATACTGGCGAAGGGGACTCTGGTGCAGGAAGAGGTAGTGGGGTTGATGCAGAAACAGGACTGGATGATGGAACTGTTTCCAGGGTAAGAGCCGGACCGGGTGTTGGGACCGGAACTGATGCTGGAAGTGGATTGGATGGTGGACCCGATTCTGGTATAGGGACCGGACCAGGTGTTGAACCAGTATCGGATGAAGTTACCGTACCGGATTCTGATGAAACGGTATATGGCGAGAGGGGGGAGTCAACAGATTGATCGTTTCCATTGAAGAGGGATGGTGAATAGGGAACCTGCTGAACAGCATTTATCGAACCCAGTGACTGGTTAATCGGAACAAGAATAATCCTTATATCGGTGGTTTTCCCGGGGTTAATCTTGAATTGATCCGATTGGGATTGATAACCAGTCAGGATTACCGTAACATCAGGATTACCCGGTTGGACGGCCTGACGGAAAAACGGAGTATTTCGACCGGTATTGACAACATCGATAAAAACAAGTGCCCCGGCAGGTTCAGTAATAATCTGTACCGATCCCGGGGTATCTCCCTGAAGGTCTTGTGAAGGAGACCCTTGAAATCCCGGAAACAGATCCATCCCAACCAGAACTGTTGAATATTGCAAGGTAACAACAATACCCAGCATCGCCAGGAGCAGTATATATTTTCGCAGGTAAGGCATGAAAGCACTCCTTGGTAACGGTAAATTCTGACAGGTCTTTGTTCATCATGCGTGAGACAATCATCAGCGGATAACCGGAAATATCCGGAACACCGCGAATTTATGAAATCTCGCACGCCACACCATACTCCACAGTAGCCACATATATGTGCATTCAAGGCACCGGTGCAAGGCAGTAAAACAGACCGAAAAAAGGGGGGGTAAAACGAGAACACGTGTTGGTTTTTATTTTTCAACGATCGCATGCCCGTTCTTATCGCCACGCCCAATTCCCTTGTAAACAAAACCTTCGTGAATATAGGCATCCGGATCTACCATATTCCGGCCATCGATGATAACCGGGTGCTTTTTCCCGGAAAAATTGCTTCAGCACAAGAGGATTCAGGGTCCGGTACTGGTGATGACCGGCAAAGATCACGATGGCATCAGCTCCTTCCAACGCCTCCTCAACAAACGGGGCAAGAATTATTCCAGGATAATCTGCTACGTACGGGTCATGAACCGTTACCGTGGCCCCTTCTTTTGTAAGCATCTCGTGATATGGCTCTGATGGCGTATTCCGCGTATCATCCGAGTTTGCCAAAAAAGCCCACCCAAGAAGAGCAACCTTGGCACCTTTTAACGGCACTCCTCGCACGCTGCAGGGCATCCCTGGTAAGCCGGAACATATGGGTTGGCATGAAATCATTGATGTGCCGGGCAAGAACGTAGAGCGACGGCTCGTTTGCCGGGTAATCAAGCATCCCTTTGCCGAGCATGCTGGACACCGCGTTCAAGGTGATAGGTGTCCTTCGTCAGGCAGTGCCCGCCGACACCGGCACCCGGCCAGAGCATGGCTCGGGTGATCCCTTCGCCCTTGAGACTGTCGATACCGGTCCGGTACATCATAGACATTGATCCCCATCGCCTCGCAGTAGAGTGCCAGTTCGTTGACGGCCGCGATCTGGAGATCCCGGAAGGTATTCTCCGCAGTCTTGGTCACTTCAGCAGCAGTTGCTGACATCGGGATTACTTTTCCCAGGGTCAGTACACGGGAATACAGTTCGGTTGCCCTCTTCGTACTCGCCTCATCAATCCCGCCAACAATCCGGTCATGTTCACGGATATTGCGCAGCAGCCTGCCAACCATCACCCGCTCCGGTGCATGGGCAAGGGCAAAATCAACACCTGCCTTTAGACCGGACTCCTGTTCGAGAAGTTCGCGGGCAATCCCGTTGGTAGTGCCGGGCGTGATTGTGGATTCCAGCACGACAAGCATCCCGGGTTTCAGGTAACGACCCACATTCCTGACTCCTTCCATCAGCGCAGAGAAATCCGGCAGCAGATCTTCCTTGTTCAGAAAAGGCGTCTGGATAGAGAGGGTGACTGCATCACATTCCCCGATCTTTGAAAAATCGGATGTGCAAATGAATTTTTTTGCCGCCGTCACTTTCGCTAACAGTTCTTCAAGCCCGGGTTCTTCTCCTTTGAGCGGGCTCTCGCCCCGGTTGAGCATCGCGATTTTGTACCCGGATGACGGCGAATCGCGCTGGAACCCGTATACCCGATCGTACTGCGGCGAATCAGCAAACAGCGCTGCAGCGGGGATGCCGACATACCCCATGCCAATGACTCCGATCGTTTTTATCGGACCTTTTTTTTGTAAGAGTGCTTCTAACGTCATAGCGATCAGTCCGGTACTTGTATTACAGTGCAAGTCCGGCAGTAATTTTTTCACAGACACGCAGGTTCTGGATCGCCTGCTCCGGAGTGATAGGGAAAGGGCGGTGATGCTTCACGCAGTCAACGAACATGGCAAGTTCACGTTTGAGCGGTTCGAGCTTGTTGACCATCACCTTTTCAATAATATTCTCCTGCACGTATCGTTCCGCTTCGAACTGGTACTGCCCGGGTTTGCGGTAGATGGTCACCTCCTGCGACATGAAGTTGCCTTCAATGGTGAACTCTTCTTCCTCGACATAGATCATACGGATCTTTTTAGACGATTTCCGGCTCGCAGAGAGTGAAACCGGGACATCTCCGCACTTCATCAGCACGCTGCATACATCCGCGGTACCGGCACTGAAAATCTCACAGGGGCAGGAAAAAAAGAGATTGAGCAGGATGTCGATGTCATGGATCATCAGGTCCTCCACAACAGTACTACCGGTCACGCGTGCTGATGCAGGATTATGGCGTTTCATCTCGACATACAGCGGTTTTTTCACGATCTTTCGTATCTCTTCGACAACCGGGTTGAATCGTTCGATATGACCGACCCCAATCGTGATTCCTTCCGGGGCTGCCTGCATAAGCCGGGTTGCCTCGTCCGCTGTTGCACAAATCGGTTTTTCAATCAGCACGGATTTGCGTGCAGAAAAAACCTGTTCCACAACGTTCCTGTGGTACGGTGTCGGTACACAGACACTGACAGCGTCAACATTTTCCAGCATTTCAGTAACTGAATTGTACACGGTTGCCCCGTGCTTCTCACCCATCTCACGGGCACCTGTAGTATTCAGGTCATAGACTCCAAGAGAATCCACGCTTTTAAGTTCGGAATATATCCTGACGTGGTTCCTTCCCATCGCCCCGACACCGATTACGCCAACGTCCATCACTTCACCTTATTGATTGTATCGCAGATATAGGCAATCTCTTTCTGATCAAGGAGCGGATGAACGGGCAGGCTCAGCACCTCGGAGGAGAGTCTGGTCGATACAGGACAGGGATCCGGATAGTTCGTCAGCCCGAACATCGGCTGGCGATGGATAGGGATCGGATAATGAATGGCAGAACCAATGCCTTTTACCTTGAGATAATCGATAAAATCTGCGCGGCTCATGGGGAAATCTTCAGTAAGACGGATTACGTACTGGTGGTAAACATGCTGGACTCCTGAAGATGCAACCGGGGTTAACAGTCCTTTGACTGATAGGTGGTCATTATAATAATCAGCATTTTTCCGGCGCCGCAGGTTAAATTTATCAAGCTTCTTCAACTGGACAATGCCGAGAGCAGCACCGATATCCGTCATACGGTAATTGTAACCGAGTCGTGTATGGAGGTATTTTTCACTCTGCCCATGGCTTATGATGAGACGCAGGCGCTCTGCATACGCCTTCTCGCCTGTAGTAACCATGCCTCCCTCTCCGGTGATCATATTTTTTGTTGCGTAAAAGGAAAAACAGCCAAAGTGCCCGAAACTCCCGACCTTTTCACCGTTATAAAGAGCGCCATGGGCCTGTGCCGCATCCTCAATCAGTTTCAGGTTATGCGAGGTACAGACATCCTGGATTCCCCGGACATCAAAGGGCTGGCCGTACAGGTGCACGCCAATAATCCCCCTTGTCCTTGGAGTGACCCGATCAGCAGCCTGCTTTGGATCAATATTAAAACTCTGTTCATCCACATCAACAAAAACCGGCTTTGCGCCACACATCAGGACGGCACTGGCAGTGGCAACAAATGAAAAAGCCGGGACGAGAACTTCATCCCCGTGCCCGATATCAGCGGCAAGAAGCGCAGCATGGAGTGCCGCAGTCCCGTTATTAATAGCAACAGCATGCGTTGTACCGCAATAATCAGCAAATTTTTTCTCAAATTCAATAACACGGTCACCGGATGCAATCATTCCGGATTCAAGCACAGCGGTGACTGCTGAAATTTCATCCTGACCAATAGCCGGTCGCGCAACAGGTATATGATCCACGTTACTACCTCGCAAATACTGAATATATTGATAAAAAAATGCGTAACCATCCAATAATATCATTCCTGTGTGATTTTGGTCCACTTGCACAGATTTCTTAAAATACCGTCTTTTTTGAGACCCTGATGAAAAATAAGGAGGTGCTCCCGGGGTCTCTTTGCATATCATGATTCCGTCTTTGCCGCCCGGGCATCCCCGCTAGTGCGATAGTCCTCAGATGGAAAATGAAAAACCTGCAGGGGATAAAGGGAATGCACCCCCTGAACGGCCTCCCACCCAAGGGAGAGAGGAGACACCCCTACCAGCATTAAGAGAACTCATGAAGAACGGGAGAAGAAGGTTTCCCATAAAAATCAGCATATTCAGATAGTATTTGAAAATATTTTCAGGAATAATTATGATAAACGACACCGCCCCTGACGGGGCGCCCCCGCGGCGGTTCAGGAGCCTCCCCCTCTTTAAACTATTTGCCCAGCGAGCCCCCGATGAGGCGGCCGAGCGACCCCGAAGGGGGTGGGTTGACTCTTAAAAACCATAAGAAGAGGGTATCCGATTTTCATACTTCGGATGTGAATTCCCGTTCATGTGCGTTTCAACAGAGCTAAACTACCATTGAAAAAAACTCGACCGGACCAACGAAGAAGATAGCTAATTAGTAGGAGACGATCATATAATCGTAGGAACGTTAGTGGAGGGGTGGCAACGCGACATATCATTTCGATCGGGGACTTTGACAGAAGTGAAATTGACCGCCTGCTGGATCATGCACGGCAGATCGACAGCAAAAATTACGACAGGAATGCACTTAACGGCAAGATTCTTGCCGTACTCTTTTTCGAACCCAGCACCAGAACACGGATGTCTTTTGAATCTGCCATTACACGACTGGGGGGTATATCACTTTCCGTGGGGAGTGTGGATGCCTGCTCCATGGCAAAAGGTGAGACGCTCGCCGATACCATCCGGGTGGTGAGCGGGTACGCCGACGCGATAGTCATCAGGCATCCCAAGGAAGGGGCTGCGCGCCTTGCAGCAGAGTTTGCAACGGTACCGGTGATCAATGCGGGAGATGGTGCAGGTCAGCACCCTTCCCAGACGCTTCTCGACCTTTACACTATCCGCCAGTCAATGCCCATCGACAAGATCGATGTTGCGCTTGTCGGGGATCTCCGGTACGGGCGCACCGCACACTCACTCGCGTCGGCCCTTTCACTCTATAACGCCCGGTTGCACACCCTCTCCCCCACAGGACTCGAACTTCCCGACACCCTTGCCACCGAACTGGCCGATAAGGGCATGGAGATCGTGAACCACAATTCCATTGAGGAGATGATCGGGGAAATCGATGTGCTGTATGTAACCCGGATCCAACGCGAACGGTTTCCCGATTCAGCCTCTTACTTCAATGTTGCATCAAGTTACCGGATAACTCCTGAACTGCTGAGCGAGGCAAAGGAACATCTCATTGTACTCCACCCCCTCCCGAGAGTGGATGAGATCGATCCGCGTGTGGATGAGTCGCCGCATGCCCGGTACTTTGAACAATCCAGGAACGGGGTTCCGGTCCGGATGGCAATGCTCATGGATGTGATGCAATGACCCAAAGCGATAATGGGGAGAATGAAGGACTTCTCGTAAGAAGGATCAGAAACGGTACCGTGATCGATCACATCGAGGGCGGTGAAGCGCTCAATGTCGTAAAGATCCTCGGGATAACGGGAACAACACAGGAAGCGCTCTCGATTGCCACTAATGTCCCGAGCAGGGATATGGGGAGGAAAGACATTGTCAAGCTCACTAACCGGGAACTCTCAAAAGAAGAAGTTGACCGTATTGCCCTTATCTCACCCCATGCCACTATCAATATTATCAGGAATTTTAAAGTCTGCGAGAAAAAAGGTGTCGAGATCCCGAGCCTGATCAAGGGACTTGTCCGATGCCCCAACCCGGGTTGTATCTCGAATACCCATGAGCCGATCCAGAGCAAATTTCACGTTCTGCCCACAGGACTACACTGTTACTACTGCGACTGGGTAATTACCAAAGATCTGACCAGTTATATCATCTGAAATACCTTTTCCTTTTTTTCAGGCTCTGTTGAACATACGAACGGGCGTTCACACCCTAACAATGGAATCTATGATATTGCGATGGTCCCCTGCCTCAGGGCATCTCGAGGCACGGCAGGGCAAGGGTCTCATTTCCGTTATTGATACGCCGCGGGGGCGCCCCTTCAGGTGCGGCGGGGTTATCATAATGATAAATGATGTTTGTTTTTCAATATTACCTGAACCAATTGGATTTTCATGGAAATCCTATTTTCCAGCGATTCACTTTTTCATCTGGGAGGCTTGGAGGGTGCCCCCCCTATTTTAAAGAGTTTCAACAGATTTTTCAAACATTTTTTAACAGGATCTGAACAGATGCGATGGATTGAGCAGTTAACTGAACGGAGATATCCTATTGATTAAAGGGTATAAATCCGAGGTTCAACCTCAGAGAAAACAAAAAAGACCATAACCTTTGTAGTGACAGTATATGCGCGTGAAGGTAAACACAATCATAGTATCACGGACTTTTTTAATACCCGCATTTTTGAAAAGTCCGGCAAAAACAGGGATTGTTTTTTACTAAAAACCCCATCTTCCTGCCTCCCGTTCAACCACACTTTCAACCAACTTATTTATGAGCCCGAAGGGAGAATCAGAAAAAGACATTAACAGAAATCTTCAGAATATACCGGGATTCACAACATATTTCATTTAAGGAAAATCATGAAACACCTGACGCATCTCGTATTGCTCTTTGCAATTATTCTCTGCGGGTCCCTCCGGGCTGTGCATCTGCTGCTCCTGCCGATACTGCCGGAACAGGGTTTATTGTTGTTACAAATCCACCGGTTGCCGATTTTTTCACCAATACACAATCCGGTACCGCACCATTAAGGGTAAGCTTTTCAGATCGATCGCAGGGTGGCTTACCGTTAAACTATTTCTGGGAATTTGGAGATGGAAGTACTTCAACTGAACGGAACCCCACTCATGCATATACCGCCAATGGCAGGTATACGGTCAGCCTGACGGTCACCAACAGGTTCGGCTCGGATAAAAAAACCATCCCTGAATTTGTGTCAGTCGGAAGCATACCGGCTGCATCATTTTATGCCACTCCCACACAGGGAACAATTCCCCTGACAGTAGATTTCACGGATACCTCGGGCTCCGGCGTTACATCATGGAACTGGAATTTTGGGGATGGCGGTACCTCAAACGTCCAGAACCCGTCCCATACCTATACAAAAACCGGGACCTACAGCGTATCCCTTTCTACCGTGAATCGTTATGGTGAGGGGCACAGTACAGGACCCGGTCTCATCAATACCGGCATGATTCCGGTCACGGAATTTTTCGCTGACACCCGTACCGGAGATCCGCCGCTGACAGTAAAATTTCACGATAATTCCGATGGGAATCCAACGGCATGGCTATGGCAGTTTGGGGATGGCGCAATCAGTACCGATAAAAATCCAGTCCATACGTACCGTAGTGCAGGATATTACAACACGACCCTGACTGCTGAAAATGCATTCGGCAGCGATACCCTCACCCGCACCCATCACATCCTTGTCGGCATCCCGGAAATCCCGTCATCACAAGGGCAACAACCGGAAATACTACCGGAAATTCCACAAGAGCAAAAGAATGAAGGCATCATCGGGTTGATCCGTGAGGCACGTGGCACCACGGAAAAAAATCTCCCCACAAGCGGTATAATCCCACCACAATACATGGCCCTTGCAGCAGTCCTCACCAGCATGGGAATTGTCCTTCTGAATATTCTTATCAGCAACATCGGCATGATCTCCCATCTGGGAACAAAACTGGTATCATTCTTTTCGGAACTTGCAGGGGAACATGCAGTAGAAAAAATAAACGAAGCTGAAATTAAAAGACGCGGAATAGCAGCACGGACCTTTGAAAGCCGGTATTTTGGATTATCTGCAAGTGAAATGATCATAGCAGAAGTTGCAATTATCATTATAGCACTTGCATTCATTCTTGCCGATCGTATTGAACTATCCTTAACGAACGTGCTCATTTACATCGCCGTTGGTGCCATATCCGTAATACTCCATGATTTTGCACACCGGTATTTCGCTACAAAACATGGATGCGATGCCGACATCCAGTTCTGGGGATTGGGTACCATTGTCATGTTCCTCACGGCATGGCTCTTTGGCAATGCATTTGCCCAGTCCTACCGGAATATTGTCAACCGCCCGGGAAATGATGATATCCAGGAAATGGGGATTGAAATGGTATCAGGACCCTGTGTCAGTATTATCCTGATGCTCCTGTTCCTTGCCATAATCCCATTGGGTGATCTATGGGCAATTGCCGGAGGAGTAGGTTTTACCATCAATCTTATTACCACCGTCTACAGCCTGATGCCGATCGAGACCATGGACGGTCTTGCAATCTGGAGATGGAACCGTGCAGTATACCTTGTGCTGTTCATTCCGCTGATTGCACTCTACTTCTTTACCTATATGATTGCGTAAAATTCGATTTTCAAAAAAGAAGAATGTACAAATCCATTTTTTAATTATTAAGAAGCAGAATAACGATAAAAAGAAGAAATGTTTTCATCAGGGGAAGCGAATATAATCCGGTTGATCGGTCAGAGTCCGGTCGATTAAATAATATCAGATTATATATTTTGAATTGCCATAACATTGCTTTGTGATCACTATGACACGCAACACTTGCATTATATCGGCAGGTATGCTCATCCTGATGCTTACCTTGATGATTCCTGTAGCAACTGCAGAAGACAGCCTTTCGCAGCCGGGCTACATCACAGTCGGACTGGCACCTGTTGCCAATTTTGACGCACTCTATGCGTATAACACGGTTCCTGCTGTGGTCACGTTCCGTGATCACTCAACCGGTACTACTCCTCTGACCTATGCATGGGAATTTGGCGACGGGGCAACGTCAACGGAGCAAAATCCCAAACACACGTATATCCGGAAAGGATTATACACGGTCAAACTCACGGTAACGAATTTTTACGGAACCAGCACTGAAACAAAAGTTAATTATATCTCAATAGGTCTGGCCCCGAACGCAGCATTTACCGGTGAACCAACCACGGGCAATGCTCCCTTGAGCGTGGCTTTCACCGATCACACAAGCGGTTACCCGACCTCATGGAAATGGAACTTCGGGGATGGACAGGAATCCGTGCAGCAGAACCCGATACACACGTACTGGGCTGGCGGAGATTATTCAGTGACCCTGACTGCATCCAATGAGTATGGCACATCCACTGAAACAAAGCGGTCCTACATTCACGTGATGCCTCACCTTACGGCAAAATTCGCCGCTGATCCAAAATCCGGATTAGCCCCGCTTGTCGTAAAATTCACTGACATGTCAACCGGTAGCCCGGAATCATGGTCATGGGATTTCGGCGATGGCAGCACCTCAACCGGAAACCCGAATCCAATCCATGCATTCACGACAGTGGGTGCATTCCACGTCACGCTTAAGGTAACCCGCGGGATGATTGAAGACAGTACAACCCAGACTATCGTTGTCGGGGGCGTACCTTCAGTGGATTTTGTTGCGGACAGTACCACTGTTCCTGTCAAGACCGCAGTTCACTTCACGGATAAAACAATCAATTCACCTACTGCCTGGGACTGGGATTTCGGTGACGGAGCAACATCCACCGAGCAAAACCCGACCAGAATTTATTCAGCTAAAGGTGTGTACACCGTCACCCTGACAGCAAGAAACAGTAATGGCGTGGATACCGAGAAGAAAGTGAACTATATCACGGTTGGCATCCCCCCCACTGCAGACTTTTATTCGGTAGTACCGTCCTACCAGGAAGGGAGCCGGACGCAGTACGTCAGATTCGTCGATACATCGATCGGTAACCCCGTTTCCTGGGCATGGGACTTTGGCGATGGCTCAACTTTTGACGGCCAGTTCCCTCCGCTCCACCTCTACAACAGAGACGGATCGTATACCGTATCGCTGACCGTGAAAAATACCTTCGGTCAGGACACCATGGTAAAGAGCAACCTGATCGTAGTCAGGGAAGGACCGCGGATTGACTTCAAGGCAGACAGGACCCGGGTAAGCGTGGGTCAGTTTGTTCACTTCACCGACCTTTCCACAAACGCACCCACGGACTGGAAGTGGGATTTCGGTGACGGAGTTTCAGGCACCGGACAGAACCCGGACCATGTATATCGTATGCCGGGCGTTTACAGCGTTACGCTGATCGCATCGGATGCATATACCACAAACAGCCTGACAAAGAGAGACTACATCACGGTCGTAAATGTACCGAACGCCGACTTTGTGGCAGACAAGACCAGAGGGGTCACACCATTCTCCGTGTATTTCTCTGACAAGTCAACAGGCAACCCAACGGGATGGAAATGGGATTTCGGTGACGGGACAACTTCAACCGTACAGAATCCCTCGCACGTATATACCACGTTTGGAACCGCAACCACCAACAAATATACCGTGACCCTTACGGCAATAAATGTCAACGGGGATGATACGGAAACGAAAGTGGATTACATCACGGTAACCCAGACACCTATCGCAGAGTTTGGTGTTGACAGCAGGCAGGGGAAGGCACCTTTCATCGTGAAATTCCACGATATGAGTGCTGGCAACCCGACAAAATGGGCATGGGAGTTTGGCGACGGGGCAACCTCAACCGAGCAGCACCCGACCCACCTGTACCCGTTCGAAGGATCCTATGATGTCCGGCTGACCGTATCGAACCAGTATGGTTCAGATACCATGTTCAAGACCGGGACCACAGCCCAGCGGGGTAATGCTGAACCTTACCCGATTCAGACAATTACTATACCGGTAACAACCGCCCCTGTAACACAGGTTCCAACCCAGGCGGTAACCGTACCGACAACACTGAAAACCATAGTCCCAGCCACCACACAAGCACCGGTATCAACTCTTGTACCAGTAGCAGCATCCGTGATTGGGTTATTGGCAATTGTTGTGTCAAAACGAAAATAATCTTTTTTTAGGGGAACCACCCTTTTTTTTGCGTTAGAGCGTTATTTGGGAAACACTGCAGCAGAACGATTGGACGAATGCCACCCGGGAATAGATGAGATACAGATTAAACACCGGTCAACTTATGACAGGTTACAGGTATTCAGTCACACTGATCGATCCATAGCACCGGATAACCGTTTAGCATGAACACAAAACACAAGAGAAAAACGGTACGATGCTGTCGTTATTGCCTGCGGTAAACCATACAGGGACAATAATTGACGGTTGTGCAGGTCAGCGCAACATGTGGCCGTGAACATCAATTTCACGACGATAAATACGGGTACTTGAGATCCAGCGGCCATCATCGGCAAGAACACAGCTGATCTGGTGAATATCCACTTTTTTCCTGCCCTGTTCCCGGCGGAGTTTATTGATCTCCACGGCAACCGGAAGTGTTTCTTCAGACACAATAATCGCGTCAAAATCTGTGGTTATCGCAGACCCGTACCGGTCACTGAGGGGTTCAATCATCCACCCGCACGGAAATTGTTTTTCCGAGAGGTATGCTTCAAGATCCGCTCTGCGTACGGAAAATGGGCGGATAGGGTGAGTTTTCCGGCTTGCAAAACTGTCAGTGGTAAGCCCGATCACTACATGGCCGGTCGATCCGGCAAGTTCAAACGATCGGGAAAGAAGGACTTTATGCCCATCGTGAAGGGGATCAAATGTTCCCCCGACCATAACCTTCATGCTCTTTGATTCTTAATTTCTTATGTTATTATGCGTATTGATGGAAAGGTTTCCGGCGTGCCGCTCTTTGCTGCGGAAAACGCAACGATCATCGGCGATGTCACGATCGGAAAACAGGTGGGGATCTGGTTTGGTGCGGTAATCCGTGCCGACAAGGACCGTATCGTCATCGGAGACCGATCCAATATTCAGGACAACTGTGTGGTACATACCAGCAAAGGATATCCGGTCATCATGGGAACCGATGTATCGGTTGGGCACGGGGCGATCCTGCATGGCTGCACAATAGGAAACCGCGTGCTTGTCGGCATGGGATCGATCATCCTCAATGGTGCAACAGTTGGCGATGGATCGGTGATAGGCGCGGGGGCTGTTGTTACCGAAGGGAAACTGATCCCCCCGGGATCTGTCGTAGTGGGTGTACCAGGAAAGATTGTCAAAGAGGCAGACTCCGTGCAGCAGGAGCAGATTCTCAAAAATGCTGCGTCATATATAGAACTGGCCGGGGAGTATGCCCACCATGAGTAATGTCGTGGTCATCGGTGCCGGTATCGCAGGCATCCAGGCTGCGCTCGATATCGCAGGACATGGAATTCATGTACACCTTATCGAACGCGAACCGAGTATTGGCGGCCATATGGCCCAGCTCGACAAGACGTTCCCGACAAATGACTGCTCGATGTGCATCCTCTCCCCCAAAATGGTCGACGTAGCCCGTCACCCGCTCATTACCATCCACACGTGCGCAGAAGTTGAAAAAATTGAAGGTGAAATCGGACACTTCACGGTGACAGTCCGTAAGGAACCACGATACGTAGATGCAGAACGCTGCACAGGTTGCGGGGACTGTATCGAGATCTGTCCTGTTGAAGTGTATAACCGGTTCGATGCCGGTGTCGGGGTAAGGAAGGCTATCTACAGGCCTCATGCACAGGCGGTTCCAAATATCGTGGTTAAGGATGCCGAACACTGCATAGAATGCGGGCTCTGCTATGATTCCTGTGGTCCGGATGCAATACTCAAAAATGATGATGTGAAGACAGTGACCATCGATGCAGCAAGTATTGTAATCACGACCGGTTATACCGTCTTTGATGCCCGTAACAAAGAACAGTTCGGCCACCTTATCCTGCCGGATGTCATTACCAGCCTCGAACTGGAACGAATGATCAATGCCAGCGGTCCAACCGGTGGGATGGTCAAACGAATGAGTAACGGGGAGAAACCAAAGAGCATTGTGTTCATCCAGTGCGTAGGCTCACGCGACATGTCCATTGACCGTCCTTACTGCTCGTGCATCTGCTGTATGCAGGCAATGAAAAACGCGATACTGATCAAGGAGAAACAGCCGGAGACCGAGATCACCCTCTGTTACATGGACATCAGGGCATATGGCAAAGGATACGAGGAATATTATGAACGGGCAAAAGCACTGGGGATTCGTTTCCTGCGGGGCATGCCAGCTGAAATCCTTGCTGATCGCACTGGTTTAATCCTGCAGGTTGAAAACACCGAAACCTCAGAAGTCCACCTGCTCCACCCGGATCTTGTGGTTCTTTCGATTGGTATCGGCCCGTCAGACAATGCTGCCGGCATAGCTGAGAAGTGTGGTATACCACTTGAAACTACCGGTTTTTTCAAACCGCTGCACGATGCCATGGACACGGTGGCAACGCTGCGTCCCGGGATTTATATCGCCGGGTACTGCAAGTGCTCCGCGTGATATCCCGGACAGTGTGGCATCCGGTGGATCTGCAGCAATGCGGGCCTATATGGATGCAGTAAGGACACGATCCGCGTGAACGAGACTGCCACACTCTGGTGGGATGCGGGAAACCAGAGCATCCGTTACATTGAACAGACGCTTCTTCCCGGAGAATATACCGTTGTCGAATGCCGGAGTATTGAAAGACTGGCAACCGCGATCAAACGGCTGGAGATCCGGGTGCTCCCGCACTGGGTGTTGCCGGGGCATATGGAGTTGCACTCTCCGCTGTGCTTGCAGAGAAAACAGATCTGAAATCATTCATGGCAAATGTGCACCGGGATGCTGACACCCTTCGCTCAACCCGTCCGACTGCAATCAACCTCGCATGGGGAATTGACCGTGTGCTTGGCGCGATGGACCATTCACATGACGGAGATGACGCCTGTATCCGGGCAATTACTGAAGCAGATACAATTGCCCGTGAGGATACGGCATGCTGCCACGCGATTGGCAGGCATGGTGCTGAACTCCTGCCCGACCGGTGCACCGTGCTCACGCATTGCAATGCCGGGGCACTTGCATGTTCATCGTGGGGAACGGCACTCGGGGTGATACGCTCAGCGGTAAATACCGGAAAAGAGGTTAAGGTAATTGCCTGCGAGACACGTCCGCTCCTGCAGGGTGCCCGGCTCACGGCATGGGAACTTGCACGCGACGGGATCGATGTCACGGTGATCACGGATTCCACAGCCGCATATCTTATGCAGAAAGGTGCAATAGATGCAGTCGTTGTCGGCGCAGATCGTATCACCCGTGATGCAGTCTTCAATAAAATCGGGACCTACATGCATGCAGTCTGTGCCCGTCATCATGCCATCCCGTTCTATGTAGCCGCACCCCATTCCACATTTGATGCGAAAAATACCGGTCAGGACGTTATTGTCGAAGAACGAGAGCGCGATGAAGTGGCCGTCATGGGCAACCGCATCTTTGTTCCGGATGGGGCACACGTGAGAAACTATGCATTCGATGCAACTCCCATGGAACTGATCACCGCCATCATAACAGAAACAGGTGTACTGCGCCCACCAATAGACATACATAAACTCTTATCGCATATCGGCACCACATAATATTAAAAAAAGGCTCCGTCTCCTATGGATTTTGATTTCACGGTTTACAATCACCTCATGTTTCTTATCGGGGAACTCACGGTCATCATCATACTTGGAGCGCTGGTCATCGCATTCATTCTTGCCCTGCTCTCGATCTATTCCATCAAGAGGGGGCACCTCTATTTTCCCCGGCTTATAAAAGCAGGTCTTGTTTTTTTTGAGGGACTGATGAAAGCATTCTTCCGGTTTCTCGGCCTGGAAGACCGTGAGATGCTCACGTTTTTGATCAAGGTCGGCAATACCATGAACAAGGCCGAGTTCACACGCATCCCCGTTACAGAACGGGCAATCTTCATGCCGCAGTGCCTGCGTTCATCCCGGTGCCCCGCCCATCTCACGCCGGAAGGTCTCAAATGCCGGTCATGCGGGCAGTGTTCTGTGGGTGAAGCACGGAGCATACTTGAGAGAATGGGCTACCGGATCTTCATTGTGCCGGGCTCGTCATTTATCAAGCGCATGGTAAAAAAATACCGCCGAAGGCAATAATCGGTATCGGATGCCTGTCGGAAGTCAAAGAGGGCATCGACATGGCCGACAAGATGGGTCTTATCGTAATGGGCGTTGTTACCCTGAAAGAAGGGTGCGTGGAAACTATTGTGAACTGGCAGGATGTCTATGAAGTTGCAGCACTCGGGATCGATCCTTCATTAATCCCCGATGACCTTCATATTCTTGCCAATTAGGTTCCCGCTCTTTATTTTGCCATGCACAATAATGGTGTCATCACTGGTTACATCACCGACAATGACACCGGTTCGCAGGATTACTTTTCCTCCCGCTTGTACGGAATGGACTGCCGCATGATCGAGAAGGGTAACATCCCCGTGAGCAACAATCGGCCCTTTGATCCGCGACTGGCTTCCAATGATGGCATTCCAGCAGCTGACATCGAGAGCTACACTGGAGCGGGGACCAAGTTCAAGGGTTCCTGAGACAATGAGCCTGCCCCAGAAATGAGTACGGGCAGGGACAATGAAATCACCATCAATCTTTACGTTCCCTTCAAAATACGCCCCTTTTTCTGCAAAAAAAGTATTGCCTTTCTGGATAAGTGTCGGCATTGCTCCCTCAAGGTAGTTGAGGCACGATCAGGGGATAAACTTGTTGATTGGCAAAAACGAATGCCCTTTTGGGGTCTGACTGATTACAGGAAAACTGCCGATAATGCAAATACTAAAAGCGCGGCAAACATGCTCGTTTTAATCAGCGTTGTTGATCGGGTTGCCCTGATACATGCAGGGGTTTCACAGGACAACGTCCTGAATACTGCAACAAGAATGATGATATCTACAATAAAAATGCCGGCGAGATACCATATCCCCCACCAGAAATATGGAACAACGCTTGCAATGGCAGAAACAAATGCAAATACCAGCGCTATACGGGTAGTCAAACGGATCCCCACACGGATAGGAAGGGTATCGGCGCCTCCCGCAGCATCACCCTCCACATCCTCCGCATCTTTTAGGATTTCCCGGACCATCGTCGCGAGGAATGTAATTGCGGCAAGCGGGACCATCAGCACAAGTGCATACCCGCCCGCAAAGGCTCCCCCGAACAGGAATATACTTGCTGCAAGGTATGCGACAGACTGCATTGCCAATCACCGGCATGCTCTTGAGCCGGGCGGCATACAGGACAAGGATTATGCAATTGATTACTGCAATAGCCAGACACAGGGGAGGTGTGAAAAGGGCTGCAATGATACCGGCAAGAAACAGGGTAACAGCATATCCCCGCGCTGATACGGGACTTATCTTACCGGAAGGGATTGGGCGTTCAGGGCGGTTAATCCGGTCGATGTCTGCATCGAAATAATCATTAATCACGTTCCCGGCAGCCGTGATCAGGGTGACAACGACCAAGAGAAGAATTACCGACGGGATTACCGATCCGGTTGCTATCAGGTACGCAATGATTGCCGTTACGCCGGACATCACCGCATTTGCCGGACGGATAATCGAAAAAAAACCTGCAGCACTCATCAGATACCAGATATCTCGTCGTTGGGATAATAAATTGCACGAAAAGAATGATTAAACGGGCGAGGGGGGATTTGAACCCCCGGCATTCAGCTTAGGAGGCTGACGCTATGTCCGGGCTAAGCCACTCGCCCTGCTCATACCAATTGTGGAGGAATATGTATAAGGTTTCCGCGCTGCAACAATTGTCTCGCAATGGAATTAATCGAGGCAACGGAAGGGAAAACTCATTTTTTTATCCCTGTACAAGACAATACGACACAATTTCCGCCCGGTTCTGCCCCGATATTTTTCAACCGGCGGATGGAACTGAACCGGGATGCCACGGTGCTTCTGCTCACAATTCTCAAACCATCCGAATATCTCGATGCCATGGGGGCAACCGGCATTCGGGGGATGCGTGTATTGAATGAATGTGGAATTCCCGTCACAATCAACGACCGTGAGCCGGAAGCAATCGAGCTTATCACCCACAATACAAGCCATGCGAACCTCCCGGCGGAAATTGTGCAGCGGGATGCCTGTGCATTGCTCTCGGAGCGATCGTTTGATGCCGTAGATCTCGATCCATTCGGGACACCGGCCATGGTTGTGGATGCAGCCGTGCGGGGAACCCGCAGGTTTCTCTTTGTAACTGCCACTGATACTGCCCCTCTCTGCGGAGCCCACCTGAAAGCGGGAATCCGGAGATATTTCGCACAACCAAAGAACACCGAGTACCATAGTGAAGTGGGTCTCCGTATCCTGCTCGGGTTTGTTGTCCGCGAGACGGTCAAGTATGACCGGGGAATTGAGCCAACGTTCTGTTATGCCCGCGAGCATTTCGTACGGCTTCACGTCCGGTTAATCCGGGGTGCGGGTGCAGCGGACAATACCCTTAAGCAGATCGGGTTTATCCTCCAGTGCCCGAAATGCGCCTACCGTGAGGAGCATCCGGGGATGGTCCCTCCCACCGTATCATGCCCGCACTGCAATGTGCCACTCGGATTCATTGGCCCGCTGTGGCTTGGCAGCATAAGGAACACCGAAGTGCTCCTCCAGATGAAGGAACAACTGGATACCATGGAACTCGGCACAAAAAAGGACTTGAAGAAACTTATCGATCTTTGTATCGATGAACTGCCTACATCATCGTTCTATGATTACCACCATATCGCAAAAAGGTTAAAAGTGTCGCCCCCGGATATCAACACCGTCCTCGGACGTATCCATGCTGCAGGGTATGCAGCCACGCGGACGCATTTCTCCGGGTACGGGATCAAGACAGAAGCGCCGCTTGAGATCATCAAAGAGGCCATTCAACCGGGTTCCATGAAAAAACCCGCATAAAACAGGTTATGAAAATCTGGCATTAAATGAGAAAAACACAGCGAACGTGGATTATATTCTCATCGTTACTAAAGTTTCTTTTTAACTACCCGGAATGAACCTTCAGGCACAACGATCTCAAACCGGACACCATTTCCCGGAGTACCGGTAACGGTGATGGTAAAACCATGGATCGCAAGGACTTCCTGGACAAAGAGCAGCCCATAACCGGCCATTTGCCGGTTACCTTGCTGAAAAAGCCGGGACTTGAGCGTATCTGCAATTCCATCACCGTTATCCCCATACTCAATTATTGTATCCCTGTTCTCCAGCCTGCAATGGAGAGATATTTCAGATACGGTTTTTCCGTGACGAAGCGAATTGTCGATCAACTGATGAAAGACTTTAGTGATCTGTGGAACGGTAAAGAGTTCAAGATCCCGGCATGCGGGTTCTGATATGATCTGAACCCCGGGAACATCAAAGGCAGACCTTGCAGACTCGAATGTGTCATAAAGATTCATCCATACCGGTAAATGGGTACCGATATCTTTGTATTCGGCCATGAATGTGACCATGGTATGAATTTTTTCTGTTGCATCCAGGAGGATCTTGACAATATCAGAAGATGTAACCGGGTTGTCATCCTGCTCCATTAACGAGAGGTAACCATGCAGGATAGTAAGCTGGTTGTTGATATCGTGGCGCATGATACTGTTCAAAAAATGGATTCTCGTATTTGCCTGCCGGATTATCTTTTCATCCGGTTTTAAGGTACTGATCCCGTCAATTATGCCGATCATACCGGTCTGTTCCGGACCATCAATAATTGACCGGGAAATGGCAATTGCCTGATGAAAAACCCCATCCTTCCCAATCACAGGGAAACTGAATGAATGAGTGTTTCCCTGTTCTGCGGGTCCACACATTTCTCCGATACCATCTTTATGTTCGGAGGGGACAAAACCAGACATCAGCCTGCCAGTCATCTCTTCCGGAAAAAAACCCAGGTGATCTGAACAACCGTCACTGATGCAGGTAATTTTTCCCGAATCATCAAGGGTGAAAAGGATATGATTGAGAGATTCGACCAATGTACGACACGAATTCTCATATGAAGGGTTTGTCATCGGGAACCATTCCATCACGCGGGAAATATTTTATAAACAAATCAAAGGGCATCCCGGGTTTTTTAACCATAGGATCGTATGGAAGAGAAGGATTGCGGGACCATTATATTTTTCCAAATCGACCGGTTAAAAAAGATGAATCCCAGCCGGGTTTTTCCGGGATCAGTGCTCTACAATGATGGTAATCAGATCGCTGTCGATCAGTCTGTGGGAAAGCCCGACCCTCTGCCCCGGGTGTTTGACCGATTTGCCCCAGACTCTTGAGTAGCGGAACTTCTGGACAAATTCGCGGTGGAGCTTGTTACAGACATCCTCAACGGTGCTGCCATTCCTGACAATGAGGGGCTCTTCAAGATCCGCTTCACCGCCATGGGGTTTGAGATAGACCCGGATGAACCCGAGACAGTCGTAGATCGCATCTTTAGTCTCTTCAAGGTGATACCCGACATGGGCTGATATCATGAGCGGCGGGCTGCCGAACCGTTCTGCAATATCATGTTCGATCTCAAGGTACCGTTCCTTGTCCACGAGATCGACCTTGTTGACCGCGATGAATGCCGGGATATATACCCGGTTGCCCTGTATCGCATCGATGAGATCGTCCTGTGTTGCGTTCCCGCGGATCAGGATATCGGCGTTCATCATCTTGCTCTCGGCAAGGATGGAACGGACTTCTTCGATATCGAGGTCGAGCGTGCCGACCGCATTGAGCCGGATACCGCCATGCGAGGATTTCTTGATGGTGATATCCGGTTTCGGGACATTGATCCGGATACCGGCATCGTAGAGTTCCTTGATGAGCACATCGAAGTGCCGCTCGTTGAAGACATCCACGAGGATGATGATGATGTCGGCGCCACGGACAACGGCAATCACTTCCTTGCCCCGGCCTTTGCCCATCGCTGCACCGGCAATAAGTCCCGGGATATCGAGGAGCTGGATCTTTGCCCCTTTGTGTTCAAGCGCACCGGGCACTACCGTGAGGGTGGTGAACGCGTACGCCGCAACCGCACTCTCAGTACCGGTGAGTTTGTTTAAAAGCGTGCTTTTACCGGTTGAAGGGAACCCGACAAGGACTGCGGTAGCATCTCCGGATTTTTTGACCGAATACCCTTCACCGCCCCCGCCGGCTTTCATGGCGCGGCTTACCGCTTCGTCCCTCAGACGTGCGATCTTTGCCTTTATGCGTCCGATATGCTTGGAAGTAGCCTTGTTATACGGCGTCTTGACTAACTCGTCCTCAAGCTCCTTGATCTGTTCTTCAAGACTACTCATTCCTATATTAATCGCCGCATGTGCGAGATATAGTTGTTTATGACAGGGCAAATAACGGCTGACGGTTATGCCAGGATATCAGTTAGATAACCGGGATACCCCACCAGGGAACCGTTATAGTGCACGATTCACCGGCATAATTCACGGGTTCTCCTGATCCCTGACAATAACAGTCACGCTGACCGGGTCACCCTGCACGTTTACGACAGAGTACCTCCTTAAAAATTATTGGTTTTTTCCGGATATTATATTTTTTTTTACGCAATGAAATGCCCATCAGGTATGATTAAAATTCGGGGATAGATCTGACCACGTGGGTTTCCCGCATGGGAACATCAGGAACCGGGCGGTATTTCACCTTAGCCCCAGTCTGAAGTCCAGCAGGGCAGATTGTCGGAGCCGTCGAAACACTGGAGAAGATTTCCAAGTGATGTCACTTTAAGGATTGACTAAAAACGGATCAATAAAAAAACAGGAACACAGACATCTTTAAGTAAAAATATCGCCCAAGTTATTGAGCAATTAGCTGCTATAGTGTAGTCCGGCCAATCATGCGAGCCTCTCACGCTCGCGACTGGGGTTCGAATCCCCATAGCAGCATCCTGATTTTGACTGATTCTGAAATCCTGATAACTTCAGGTTATTTTAAAAAAAGAGGCCCAATATGACTGACAGCGCAGAATTTGACGCCATCAGGCGCAGGCACCATTACCGCTGCTGCATCTGCCGGCAGCCCGAGAAAGTCACCGGTACGCATTTACCGGTGAGGGGAAAGACACCAGAAGGAGACCAGACATTTCCTGTCTGCCCGGAACACCATGCAAAATATATGCAGGGCTTTTTCACGGGTGCGGAACTGAAAAAGATCGGTATTTCTGCAGAGGATTACCGGAATTTCCTGGCAGAAATGCCGGATAAGCGGGAACCGGGAAGTGCGTTATCAGCAGAAGAAAAAGTTACCCGGACCCGCGAAGAAACAATAAAAAAGATCCAGAAAGCACAGAAATTGAAGATGCCAAAAGTGCACTCTGATTACAAGAAAGAGATCTGATCTTTTTTTAATGATAGTAAAAATCTCTCATCACCAGTTTTTAGCAGAAAAACAGGTGCATTTTACCCCACTTGCCGGGCAGTTGCGAAAGATTCTCTCAACTATTTTGAGATCACATCACCCGGCAGCGTTTTACAACAATATCATTTCCCTTCTTTTTAATTTCAACCTTGATCTTTCCTTCTTTATAATCCACTTCAAAGATACCGAATTTTTTTGCTTCGACCAGATGTTCAAGTTTCTGCATGTCCGACCTTAACATTCGTTTGAAATCGTCCCCGTCATAGATTACTTTAACCATTTTGTCACACCCCGCTGTGTGTTTCAATTGTCCATGACACGTATCAATCTTCTGTGAGGGTCTGTTTTAACCGATTCTTATCACCCGGATACCAATTGCCCCGTATTTTAGCGTTTTTTGAAGGAAACATTAAATATCGTATCCCAGCATATGCGTATATGAGGAGTTATGAGCAGGGAGAAGATCAAAGTCCCGGGAAAGGCATATGAAGAGTTAATCGCCCTTCAGCGTGAGATCCATTTCACCCAGGATCATCAGGATACAATTAAAAAAGCCGATGATCGTGGATACATGAACGCAGCAAACTGGATCCGCCAGAACGAAAGTGCCTACAAGATCGGATTTGCATGGGGTTTTGAACCTGAAGGTGAAGCACAACAGGGAAGCCTGCAGAGATATCCCGGAACGAGAGCCACCGGCACCAAAACGCACGATCTCCCGCCCTACCCCGTACAACCCCGTACGGCGACAAAGAAATCATCCGCTCAGGCAATCTCCGGCGGGATTCTTTCCGGCATAAAAAACTGGCTGGGAAAATATTTCTAACCCACATCTCTTTTTTTTAAACGAATCATTACCGGCACATCAGATAATGTGCATTTTACCATGAACGGGAAATATATGGGATCCTGCGTGGACTGTACCAGTAATACAGTAATTACCTATGACAAAGGCAATTGAGGGAATAAAAGGGGAAAACCATACAGCCTCATGAGAACGGGTGATGCATGTCACGCACGTTTATTCCCATGCCAAAGAAATGATTGATCAGGATTATGATACCATGCCACGGGAACTCTCAGAAAAAGATATTGAAATCTTAAAAAAACTTGCACCGGAATGCGGCGATCTTACCTGCTCAGGGTCGGGGCATATGTTCCACTCGATACTACCCCCGGTCTCCAACCACTTTGCCGAGGACAATAACGATTTTATCCGAGCGAATTAACCGCCTTACGGATGAGGAATTGACCTACCTTACCGAAATAATTCAGACAGGTGAGGAAAGTCTGGGGTGTCTTCCCGTAGAAGATGTCGAGGCATTTGTACGTCTCGTGCATGACCGGTTGTCAGAAGAAGCTGCGCAGAAGGTCATATCAGCACACGAATCCGGCTACGAATGCGAGCATTGACCGTAAATATCCACAACGTATGAAAGATATTACCTCTCTCGTTTCCGATCTCCATGCGTCCGTTATAAAAAAACGTAAGGATGCTGCAGCAGAACTTGGAAAGTCAGGCAGTATTTCTGCGATTGGACCTCTGTCCGCGGCTCTTTCTGATCCTCACCCGGCAGTTCGTTCTGAGATTGTGCAGGCTCTCGGGCGATTGGGTGATTCTGATGCGGTACCTGCCCTGATAACTGCACTTGATGATCCCGAACCCGGCATCCGTTGTGCAGCGATCGCAGCACTCGGAAAGATCAAGGACCGGGCAGCAGTCAGTCCACTCATCCGCTGCCTTAAGGATACAGATATGACAGTCAGGATCGGTGCAGCGGAAGTGCTGGGAAAACTGGGCGATCCGGTGGCAGTTCAGTCACTCACTTCACTGCTCAACGATCCCTTTTCTGATGTCCGCGATTCAGCGAGGGCTGCTGTCCGTAAGCTCGAAATAAAATGATCCCGGATTCTCTCAGGCTCCGGTGGAATCACCCAACAGTTTAAGCGCGAACAGTCGGGTAATATAAGATAATCATAAATAAGGTGTATTCATGACCGACAAACATTCCGTAATGGACATGATGATTGCATTTTTTTCCTTTGTTCCGATGATCATGTACATGATCGTTGCCGTCCTGCTCACCATCATAGCCGCATTTTCCCTCTTTGATTCGGTGCTGCTCATTGCAAACATGATCTTTTCAAAGGATCTCGCAAACGGCCTTATTCAGGTGATCCAATCCCTGCTCCTGACGATCACTATCATCGTGCTTTTCGAGACCGTCACTGTTTACTTCAGGACAAAACATGTCGAAGTGCGTGCATTGCTCATTGCCGGGATCACCGGTATGGTGCGGCATATCCTTATCTTCAATGTCTCGACTGCCGATGCAATGCAGATGTTTGCTACCGTTGCACTCCTTGCTGTGCTGATCGCCGGCGTGGTGCTGGTAAAACCCGAACCCTGAACATCACCCTTTTTTCTTTCCCGGTTATATGAGACCCGACACCTCCCACGTTATATGAGGGTATTTATTCACTCCCGCACAAATCACTGGTTTATGGGGGAAAACCATTGAATGGGATCATTGAGGCTCAGGGACTCAGGAAAAATTTTGGCGGATCTTGTCGCTGTCGATGGCATCTCATTTTCCGTAAGAAAAGGTGAAATCTTCGGATTTCTCGGCCCTAACGGTGCAGGCAAGACCACGACCATGAAGATGATCGCCTGTGTCTCTCCCCGGACATCCGGCACTCTTCAGGTGTTTGGCATGGACCCGGACATCCAACCGGCAGAGATCAAGCAGCGTCTTGGCGTTGTCCCGCAGGAAACCAATCTTGACCCCGACTTCACCTGTTTTGGGAACCTCTTTACCTATTCAGGATACTTCGATATCCCTTACAGGTACTGCACAGAAAAGGTCCGACGAACTGCTGGAGTTTGTCCAGCTGCAGGAGAAACGAAATATTGAAGTTGAAAAACTCTCCGGCGGGATGAAACGGAGCCTGATCCTTGCCCGGGCACTTGTCAATAACCCCGACCTGCTCATCCTCGACGAGCCAACTATCGGTCTCGACCCGCAGGCCCGGCACCTGATCTGGGAAAAACTCAAAACCCTGCAGGCACAGGGAAATACGATCGTGCTTACCACGCACTATCTTGACGAAGCGGCCCGGCTCTGCGACCGGCTCGTGATCATGGACAACGGGAAGATCCTTGTTGAGGGGACTCCCGCTGATCTGGTGAAGGAGCATGTTGGGGATGAGATCGTCGAAGTGGAGAAGAGTGCGGAAGTGCTCTCATGCCTTGCAGAACACAACATCCCCTACGAAGTGACCGGTGATAGCGTGCAGATCGCCACCGATTCGTCCCGGGAAATCGCAAAAATCCTGTTCGACTCCTGCCAGCCAAAAAAGATGCTCACCCGCCCGGCAACGCTTGAAGACGTGTTCCTGAAACTGACCGGAAGGACCCTGCGGGACTAAAATCATGCCACACCTCTTTTCATTCCCCGCGAGTTTCACGGCGTGCAGGCCGGGTCTGGCACCGTAATCTTGTGGTCTTTGTACGGACATGGAAAGTGAACTTCTTTCCGCCGTTTGTCGATGCACTGCTCTACCTTTTTGCCATCGGCATGGGCATCGGTTCCTATGTCAAAGAGGTCGATGGAGTCCCGTACATTAACTTCATCGCGCCTGCCATCCTTGCCATATCCGTGATGAACTCTGCATTCTTTGAGTGCACGTACGGTTCGTACGTCCGCATGTATTACCAGAAAAGCTTCGATGCCATGATCGCAACCCCGCTCTCGATCGAAGATGTGATCGCCGGTGAACTGCTCTGGGGGGCAACCCGCAGCGTCTTGTATGTGGCAGTCATGCTCCCTGTGCTCGCTGCATTCGGGGTGATCTCACTTCCCTTATCGCTACTCGCCCTCCCGCTCGCATTTCTTGGCGGACTCATGTTTGCCGCTATCGCAATGTGTTTTACCGCAATCACACCGGGCATCGATACCCTGAACTATCCCTCGTTCCTCTTCATCACCCCGATGATGCTCTTCTCGGGGACTTTCTTCCCGCTCTCTTTGCTTCCCGCTGCATTCCAGTACATTGCTCTTGCCCTGCTTCCCCTGACGCACATTGTTGCCATTATGCGGATGTTCACCCTGCCCGCCCTTTCATGGGCGATTTTCCTTCACCTTGCATGGATAGCGGCAGTGACCATAATTTTCTGTGTAATATCGATCAACCTGATGAAGAAACGCCTGATTGTCTGAAGACGAAAATAACGGAATGGGAAAAGTGTTCGCTAAAGGATGAATATATTTTCATGATACGAATGTGAGCAGATCTGCCCGTATGCCCTTTCCCGTATCTCCCGGTTAATCGTGTTCAGGTTGACAATCGTACATTTTATAACACAAGGATACCAAGAAACCTTGAAATGATACGCTATGGGCAGTTGTTTCTTCTCTATTTTTTATCCACTGCCGGCCTTATCATATCCATTTTCCTTTTAGGTGATGCTACCCTGTTCTATGAAGGCATGACCATTGTGGGGGTAATTCTTATCACGAATATCCTGGTGATTGCAATGCAGGCGCACCACTGATAAAAAAAGCACAATTCGGAATTTTCAGGGCATTCTGACGATTTTCAGCACATACAGCACTTCATCTTCCACGATCTGCTCGGATCGCCACATCAACCGCAAACCCGTGCCGTAAAAAAAGGGCACTCACCTCATCCAGCCCGGTAAGCGACGAGATCAACAACAGGATCCTTCCATCCGGAGCAAGTGCCCGCCCCGCTTCAGCAGCGAACCGCTCAATCACCACCCTGCCATTTTCACCGCCATCCAGGGCATACTCCAGCCAGTCATCGATCCGCTCTTCAGGCTGTGTAGGCAGGTAGGGCGGATTGAAAAGGATCAGGTCAAATGTGCCCCTGATACCGGCAAAAAGATTGCTCCGCACAACATGTACACCGGGACAACGTGCGCAGAGCGCTGCATGGGGATTGATGTCCGTTGCCACAACATCGGATACCTTCGCAAGCTCGCGGGCGATGAGTCCGGAACCGGTTCCGATTTCCAGGACACGATCACCCGGCTTCACTTCTTTTTTGGCTGCATCGAGCAGAAGGTACGTATCGGCTTCGGGCTGGTACACCTGCGATGGATCGTGGGGCATGATAACACTCGTAGTAAAGTATGAGCTTCGCCTGCAAATCATATAATCGGGCTGAACTGACAACAGGTCTTTTCTATGAACTCACCGGTAGTTTAAAGCAAAAAAAGTCATGAATCTTAACCTGAAAACGCCAATCTATATGGGAACCGTCACCGCAGGGAGGAAAAATGCGCACACAGGCAGAACAGGCACAGGATGGAAAAATCACGCCGCAGATCCGGAAAGTGGCCCGGAACGAAGGAATAGATCCTGAAACACTACGCGAGCGGATCGCTGAAGGGAGTGCAGTGATCATGCAGCGCGGGAAGAGGTATACCGGGATTGGAAAAGGCCTGTCAACCAAAGTCAATGTAAATCTCGGCACTTCATCAACGAAAGTCTGTCTCGATGACGAGATACAAAAAGTTATCATTGCTGAAACATTCGGTGCTGACACCATCAGCGATCTGTCCATGGGAGGTCCGATCGATACCATACGAAAAGAGATCTTCTCCCACTCAAAACTCCCTCTCACAACCGTCCCCGTGTACCAGGCAGTAGTTGAAAACGGTCTCAAGACAGATGACCGCTGATGACATCATGGCTACTTTCCGGAAGCAGGCCGAACAGGGCATCAGCTCGGTAGTCATCCATGGCGTCAGCCGCGAGATGCTGGGGGAACTCCGCCGGAAAAAACGGCTTCTCGGCATGGTCTCAAAAGGCGGTTCCATCACCAGTGCCTTCATGCTCTTAAACCAGTGCGAGAATCCGTTTATCGAGCATTTCGATGAGATTCTTTCCGTTTGCAGGAAGCGTGATATCGTACTCTCTCTTGGAAATACCGCCCGTAGCGGGTGCATCCACGATAAGAAGGATCGTATGCACTCGCCGAGATCCGGCAGAATGTCCGGCTCGCAGATGCAGCCCGTTCAGCCGGAGTTCAGGTTATCATCGAAGGGGCTGGCGGACACATCCGGAGTGATCGCATTGCTCCGATGGTGAAATATTACAAGAAACAGTCCGCATACCCGCTCTTTGTTGCCGGGCCGCTGCCCACAGATGTCGCAATTGGCTACGATCATATCGCAGGAGCTGCCGGTGCCAGTATTGCGAGTGCTGCAGGGGCAGACTATCTCTGTTATATAACCCCGGCCGAACATCTCGGCCTTCCCGGTCCGGCCGCGGTGAAAGAGGGCCTGATTGCCTTCAGGATTGCAGCGCACATCGGAGATACCGTGAAATATGGCAGAGAAGCGGAGGATACAAAAATCAGTCAGATGAGAGCAGCTCTCGATCGCGAAGGCCAGATCCGCTGTTCCATGGACCCCAACAGGGCGAGGGAACTGTCAGATGGCGATGCAGAGTGTACGATGTGTGGCGAGTTCTGCGCAATTAAGATCATGCGGGAGTTATGAGTGAATTTTTTTTGATATACCACGTAAACTGTACAGTCATGGAAAAATGCCGTGTTTGCTGAAATTACAGTTGATAAAAAAAGAAAATAATCTGGTGATTGGTTATTCCTCTTTGCGTTTCATGCTGTAAACAATGAATACCATACCCATTACCATTGCAACGGGCAGTGCAAGGGACGGGAACTCGGGTGACGGAATACCATTACAGGAATCACCTATGTCGAAAACGGCAGTATCTCCACCGCTGAAGACGGGTAACCCACTATAATAACCGGTTGCTACAACACTGTTCTCGAGGTCACAGCCATCCTCATCCGCTGTGCCGGTGAACGTGCAGCTCGCAGACTGGCCGGGGGCAAGATCACCCAGATTGGCAGTCATTGTGCTCAGGGTTACTTCTGCCGGCGGATATTCGACAAGACCGACATTGCTGGCTGTGTACTGACCTGACGGGTTTGTCACGGATATGGTAAAGGTAACCGGGTCACCAACCTGATATTTGGTTTTGTCAGCAACTTTCGTGACAGTTAGGCTGGTCGGGGGGACCGAACCACAGGGCAGGTTGTTAGCATCCAGTTCAAACATTAACATCTTTTTGAGTTCGTCACCATATCCACCGCCAAAGCCAGTGTAATAACCTGCATAGTCCCAGTCAAGACCGCAATAGATGATCAGGCCGGAGCCAAGACTCTTCGAGTAGACATGGGTTGGGCCGGTGATCTGAAGGTAATTGGTTGCGGTCATATCAACGCACCACTGGGACGGGACGAATGACGTGAAGACATTCGCATCGCCGACAGCATCAGTTGAAGATCCCAGAGTAGCAGCATCAATATAGAACTGACTTGCAACATTATTGCTGGAGAGCATGTTCTCTTCTACAATAACAAGGGTTCCTGATGCACCCATTGCACCCGGTACAGCAGTCGCAAACGGTGTTGGTAACCATGTGTAATCCCAAGATCCATCATAATATGGATCCTCGGAATCCCAGATGATCAGTTTTCCACCATTCTGAACGAATGCAACGATGTCAGCCTTCTGTTGAGCATTGAATAAACTGGGATCGCTGGCAAACAGGAACAAGGTGTCATAACTTGCGAGATTCGCGGCATTGACATCAGCCGGAGCAAACGACGTAAATGTCTGGTCAGGATAGTCACTATAATAGACATACCCCATATTTCCGGAATAAACGTTATTTGCATAAAAACCTTCATCACTAACCGCAGCAACATTCGCACTGGTTCCCCAGGCAGCAGCAGATCCTACAAACGTAAGAAGAATCGCCACCATCATAACTAACAATAAATTGAGTTTCTTCATGTCTACCTCCTGAAAACTGGGATAACTACCCAATAGTCGGATACCGTGAATCAATTTTGCGAGTAGATCCCAGATGACTTTTATTCATTCCACAGATATTATAAAAATGTGCAAGGCACCGGTGCAAGGCAACACATTATTTTTTATAGAATAATTTCTTAAGTCTTCGATGTGAATTGCCTTGCATATGATCCGCATTTGAGAAAGTAAGGGAACTTAAATTTATGATTTAAAAATCTTTGTTGATATCCTATTTTTTGTTATTTACAGATTTCAATAATCGTTTGGAGGGTGATCCCCTCTCTCCACCAGTGGTGAAGGCACCCCAAGAGGAGCCCCCCCTTGACCCCCTGTTTTTTAAGGGTTTCCTATGAAAATCCAATTGGTTCAGGTAATATTGAAGAAAAACATCATTTACCATTATGATAAACCCCGCCGCACCTGAAAGGGCGCCCCCGCGGCGGATCAATAACGGAAATGTACTGAGACCTCCTTGCCCTGCCGTGCCTCAGAGAGGCCCTGAGGCAGGGGACCATCGCACTATTATGGATTTTCATGCTTCAGGAGTGAACTCCCGTTCATGTGCGTTTCAATAGAGCCTTTAAAAAATACTGCATCTTTTCTGCAGAATTAATGATCCAAAAAGAGGATGTAATATTTGGCAGATTATACTTTCAGGTTTTTTTTAGAGAAAATGCGACCCTTATCACGCTGTATCACGCAATATTACTGATAGTAGCAAAATCCTCAAGATACAGCGCTTCGGGACGACTCTGGAGAATCTCGGCAGGCAGAGCTGCAATCACCCGCTCCACCCATTCAGGATCCAGCATCCCACCGATCCTTTCAGGCAGTTACGGACGGTCTTTCTCCGGTGCGAAAAGAGTGCCCGGACAACATCGGCATAGCGTTTCCGGTCTTCAATAAGGAAGATCGGTTCGCGGGGGAATATCTTCACAACCGTGGAATGAACCTGCGGGCGGGGCGAGAAGCACTGGGGGGGCAGGCCGAAACAGGTCTGTACCGCCGCATACGTCTGGACCATGATCGAGAGGCGGCCGCAGTCCTTGGTCCCGGCCGGTGCAACCATCCGCTCGGCAAACTCGCTCTGGTACATCAGGACCGCAACTGCAAACCCGCGTATCGAGCAGCCGGAACGTGATCTTGGAACGACGCAGAATAGGGCAGGTTGGAAACCGCAGATCTCAAACGGGGGAATCTCGCACCGGGTCGCATCACCGTGCTGCACCGTGAGCTGACCGCTCGGCAATTTCATCAGAAAAAGTATCAGCAAGCTGTTCGCACAGGATGCTGTCGAGTTCGATGGCATGGACAATTGCACCCCGTTCGAGCAGGGCACGGGTGAGTGCCCCGTTGCCCGGCCCGATCTCCAGCACCCGTTTTCCCTTCACTTCCTCAAGATCCGCAATCCGCTTGTATCGCATGCGGATCAATGAGGAAGTGCTGGTCGTGGTGCGCTTTCATCGCGTGGTGAAGACGTGGTATTTTACATCCTTGTCCTGGAGTTCTTCGAGGATCCGTGCCTGGATCATCTTCTCCGGGTGGGGGATCGATTTGATGCGGGCGGATATGTCGGCAAAACTGACAAACGGTTTCTTGTTGCGCTGCTTCGAGGATCTCCCACATCAGTTTCTTCCCGATACCCGGGAGCAGGTGAAGCATGTGGAGTTTGGGCGTGATCGAGATTGCCTTGTTGAAGAACGTGACAAAGTCCTGCTTCGCGGCTCTTTTATCACTTCCTCGATGACAAAGGGGAGTTCTCCCTGGGCAGTAGTGCGTCAGCTCCTGCGTAGCCGATCCGGCGCTTGACGCGTTCGACCTTGTCGCGTTCGGCATCGCCGATATAGACTTTCTCGTGGAGATCGATTACTGCCGTAGGTTTCGGGACAAGCTCGAGAAGCTTGAACTGTTCGATACCCATGGCCTGCACGACCGGCTCTCGCTTAAACGTGGGGCGGGGATCGTCAGCATGCCCCTTCATGAGCACATCCAGTACGATCGCGTTGACCTCTTTTTTCTCGGCTTTCATGCAGCACACCTCAGAAGTGTGTCGTTACCAGTTCGATGATCTTATCGATTTCTTCAGGAGTAAGCGTGAATCGCTCTTTGGCAAAGATCGCCCTGACTTCATCGCGGGTCTTTGGCATGATATTGGCAATACGGTAGGCAATCTCCGGCTTCATCTTTTCCATCTGCAGGAGTTCGGCAACAAGTTCCTGGGATTTTTCCGGGGTTGTCTTTGCAAGCTGATTGGCATGCTCGATACTGCGCCGGAACTCATATGACATCTCCTTCTCGGCGGCAATCCGTTCGGATTCAACACCGTAACAGGACGGCGCGCATCTCCGGGAGCGTAACCTTCTCTTCGCTAATTATACCCTTGACTTTCATGCCAATCACCTGACAGTGAATTTACTTTTGTGCTTTTAGATGTTGTGGTCTGGCAATGACGATCTTGTCGGCGTTGCCGTCGCGGATGGTGAGCATCCATGCACGCCCGCGCTGACCGAGAACGGTTCCGGTCAGGCCGTGGAAGCGGCGGTGGGGCATACCCTTCTGGATGCTGGGATTACAGACAATGTGTACCCTGTCACCGATCTCAAATCTCTGGATGACGCAGGTGCACGGTGGCAGCCCGCGTTCTCGTCAAATCTTTCTTGAACTTATACCGTGTTTTCTTTCGTGGACCATTGTGATGTGCCATGTTATTCTCCCTCCTTTGCTCCTTCCACCTGCGTGACGTCGAGGCTGGTGACGTGAGCCGTTTCTTTTCAGGATCTCGGCAAGACTCGGATGGTTCTGCCTGAGTCCCCGGATACGAGTTCTTTGATGTAGAGGCCGGCTTCGCCCAGGACTTCGACAACAAATTTGCCGTCCTGTTCCCCCACATACTCGATATCCGAGGACTTTTCGCTCACGGATTTTGTCTGCTCTCCGGTGAGCAACCCTCTCGGGCGTGCGCTGCTGTATTGTGACGCCCTCCAAGGTTTTTACAGGCATTTGCGAACTCATCCGCAGATAATTCGCCGTCAACCTCGACCAGGATCCTGTATTTTTTATGCGCTTTGTTTGATTTAAGGGTTTCCACCTCCGCACGGTCCGCCCAGCGCTTTATTGCAACGGAAACACGCCCGTCCGCGGTCCGGTTGATCTCCGCTTCGAGTTCCGCAAGGTCGATGGAGCGTCTCTTCGGGGCAACAACTTCAAGGATGAACGGCCGCCCGGTGCCGACCATCCGGGCATCGATATCCTCCCTGCCCGCGCCGTGCAGCACGGCGTTTTCGGCATCGAACATCTCAATGACCGGCCTCCCGATCAGTTCTTCCACAGAATCAAGGTACTGGGCACCGGTGAAGTTGCACTTCTCGCACCCCTTGCCCCGGCAGGCCCGGCAGTCCCAGTGCGTCTGGGGAATGCCCCGCTCGAACTTCTGGTACCGCCCATAGAAGAAGACCGAGTTGACCTGCACTTCGACTGTCCCGGTCGAGGGATCGAGGATCATGACGACTTCGGGTTTCTTGAAATCCACCACCTTGCCCGTCCGCACCGAGACTGCTTTTCCGACTTCCCGGTTCACTTCTGACTTGAAGGGCTTCGGGTCCGACAAGCGACAGATCGCTCCAGACCATCTCCTCGTTCTCGGCAATCAGCGGAGGAACGCGGCAGCCGACTAAGAAATGTCGAAAACTCAAGCCCTGTAGTTGCTTCAACAACCCGGTCTGCCCAGAGCGGGACATTGTCAAAGAAATTCCCGCAGACCCAGCAGGTGCCGGTGAATTTCTTGTAGGGCTGGTTTGCGGCAAGTGCAAGGGCAATCTTCAGTCCCCGCCCGCGTTCATCATTGGAGAGCCCGTGCGAGCGTTTCCCGAAGAACCGCCCGAGACAGTGGTCGCAGCAGTCTCGCCATAGGCAAGGATCGCTTGTTACCTGTTCGTTTATGTCCATTCGCTCTTTCTCCGGTCCAGTTCATTCTGCAGCACCGTTATCGTGTGATCGGCATGCAGGCACTTCGGCCCAACGGAATACCGTGGGCAGTCTTCGGATCAGGGTTTCTTCGGCTTCCGTGAAGTTCAGGTGATCCGAGAGCAGGAATGCATCCGGAAGGGCTCCAGCCTTCCGCACATCCGTCCCCTTCTCATCCAGAACGGCAAACGTATGTTCGGTTATGAGCCGTTCAAGACCGCCTTTCCGCGCATGAAGACTCCCTGTGCAGCCTCACGGAACTCGCTCCCGCAGAGCGTGTTCGATGACCTTTTTGATCAGGGCTGCCGGCACTCCGTCTCATCCGGGGAGAGCGAACGGACCAGTTTCTCCGGAGAACTTCACGGTCTTTGGCCCGGCCGGTTCACCGCAGAGGACGAGATAACAGTCCACATCCCTGCGCAGATCGTGCGAGAGGAAGAGCGACGCATTCACGCACCGGCAGAGCACGTCCATCCGCCCGCCGCTGCCCGGTAGGTCATTGAGCGAGAAGCCCCCGTCCGTCCGGGCAAGGTGCCCGATAATCGCAAACGAGGTCATATTATTCCTTACTGCTTTCCGGAGAAGCGTTTCATCAGGCGCTGCATATTGAACTTCCCGCCACCGCTTCCTGCACCCCGCAGACCCTTGAGGGTCCGCTGCATCATCTTGTAGTATTTGAGCAGTTCCCGCACTTCGTCCGGTGTTGCCCCGGCACCATGGGCGATCCGCTGCATGCGGGAACTGTTGATGAGCGTGAGGGTCATCAAGTTCTTTGGGGGTCATCGAGTCCATGATGATCCGGTACCGCACCATCTTGGTGCTGGTCACATCGTACACACCTTCGGGAAGCTCCATGTTCCCGAGCGGGAGCATGCCCATGATCTGTTTTAAGGGCCCCATCTTGTTGAGCGCTTCGAGCTGCTTGTACATGTCGCGGAGGGTGAACTTGCCCTTCATCATCGCGTTGACATCGACATCTTCCGGCATTGATCGCCTCGGTTGCCTTCTCCATCAGCGCCTTGAGGTCACCCATGCCGAGAAGCCGGGAGATGAACCCGTCAGGATCGAACCGTTCAAGATCCTCGATGGTCTCACCGCTGCCGATGAACGCGATCCCGCTCTTGGTCTCGGCAACCGCAGACATGGCACCACCACCTTTTGCGGTACCGTCCATCTTGGTGATGATGACACCATCGATCCCTGATTGCTTCGTGGAACCGCTTTGCCTGCTCGCTTGCCTGCTGGCCGAGTGCCGCATCGATCACGAGCCAGCGGTGCGTGGCTTTTGTGAGATTGTTGAGATCAATGATCTCCTGGATCAGGTCTGCTTCAAGAGCATGCCGCCCCTGGGTATCGACAATGATCAGTTCCTGATCCTTTAATGCCGCCAGCCCTTCTCGGGTGATCTTGATGGCATCCTTTTCCTGCGGGTTGCCATAACAGGGCACATGGATCTTGGTACAGAGCGTGGAGATCTGGTCAAAGGCACCCGGCCGGAACGTATCGGCACAGATCACCCCGACTTTCATGCCTTTTTTCTGGAAGTAGCGGGCAAGTTTTGCCGTTGTCGTGGTCTTACCGCTGCCCTGCAGGCCCGCCATGAGGATCGTCTGGGGTTCAAGCCTGACTTCCGTTGATGCCCAGACAAGCCGGACTAATTCCTGGTACACGATCCGGAGCACATGCTCGCGGACGTTCATACCCTTGAGGCATCTGCTCGTCAAGGGAACGGGTGCGGATCGCCTTGGACAGTTCCATGACGAGTTTGACATTGACATCAGAAGAAATGAGCGCCCGCTGGAGATCTTTTACCAGCTCGTCAACCGCTGCCCGGTCAACTACCGTCTTTCCGGCAAGTTTCTTGAGCGCATCTTTGAGGGAGTATGAGAGACTGTCGAGCATCAGGCATCACCATCCAGCAGTTCATCGACAACACCTGCAGGTTCGAACGGGATAATATCATCATAAGACTGGCCAACCCCAAGGAACATGAGCGGCTTTCCGATCGTGTGGGCGATCGAGATCGCCGCACCGCCCCGCGAGTCCATGTCCGCCTTGGTGAGGACAACGGCATCGGCTCCTACCGTCCTGTCGAATTCGACAGCCCGGATAACCGCATCGTTACCGGCAACCGCTTCATCAACATACACCACAAGATCGGGTTTCATCACGCGCTTGATCTTGTCGAGCTGGTTCATCAGGTTTGACTTGTTATGGAACCTTCCGGCAGTATCCGCAAGCACCACATCAATTTTGTGCGAGATCGTGCGTACTGCACGGTATCAAAGAGGACCGCAGACGGATCCGCCCCTTCCTGGTGCTGGATGATCTTGATTCCTATCCGTTCAGCATGTACCGCAATCTGTTCGATGGCACCGGCCCGGTACGTGTCGCCGGCCCCGATCACGACAGAAAAACCCTGTTTTATGGAGATATGAGCCGATCTTTGCAACAGTTGTTGTCTTGCCCGTCCCGTTCACCCCGGTAAAAAGGATCTTGACCGGGCGGGGGTGGGTAGTAATGTATTCCCGGAGATCGAAACCTTTGCCAAGTACGTCAAGAAGAGCTGATTTTAAGGCACTGACTACCAATGCGTCAACGGATTCACCAATCTTCCGGTGTTTTCCGACAAGACTGTTCCGGACATGGAGAATGATTGCATCAGTGACGGGCAGGGCCACATCGCTTTCGAGCAGTGTCATTTCCAGTTCAGAAAGAGCATCGGCGATATTCTTTTCCGATACAATCAGTTCCCGTTCGAGAACAAGCACCTTGACTTTGTCAACAAAAGAGGGAACTGCCGTTTTTACCGGTTCTGTAGAAATAGTAGCGGGAACGGGAGGCATTACGGCAGGCTCAGCCGCAGGAGATGTAACAACAGTCTCCTATGCTGCTGCCTGAGACGGTTTCTCGCGGCCTGCAGCCGCTCCTTGAGCCCCCCGAACATGAGAAAAAACCCCGTTATTCCTCAGCCTGTGATCCGGCCATGGACTGCTGGTAACCGTCCTCAAGCCGTTTTGTGATCTCGTTCATCTGGGCACGCAGTTTATCGAGCGTTTCGGATACTTTCTTCTGCGAAGCTTCCATCTCCATGATCCGTTCTTTTAAGAATTCCACTGCGTCTTTATTGGAGCGTTCTATGACGACTTCAGAACCAATAGCGACAAGAATCTTTTCAGGATCAAGCACCTTTGCCCGGACGCTTGCACCGCCACCGATCTGGAGAAGAACCGTATTGTCTTCTGCTGCAACCATTGCTTCGAGTGCTTCAATGGCGGCTGATGCTTCCATCCGGCCATTTTCCAGGAGGTTTAACTGTTCGACAAAGATCTCGGCCTGCTGACCGTAGTCTTTGAGGTATTGCTGGAGCATCATCAGTTCACGCTGGTCTGCCTGTTGAATATTTTTTGCCAAAATCTGCCACCTCGTATAGTTTAATAGAAAAAATAATTCTGACTTCTGATATGTTTGTCCTCAGGCATCATAAATACATCATGGTGTAACCGGGAAATTCGTGGAATTTCTGCATAAATTATTCCTTCTCCCTACCGTTTTTGCACCACTATCCCGATCTCAACTTTTATCTTTTTCAGCAATCCCGCTATCTGCACCAAGGCACGCGAGGGGTTTAAAATCCGAAGGGTTGATGATTCCTTCTGGTAAAATGCGATAAATCCTGAAAAAAGAGATAAAATTCAGGACACGCGGTCTTTTCAGATGGATATCTTCCGGAACAGGTATGCCCCTATTCCGGTCATTGCAATAGTAAAACCACCGATTACTGCAAAGCAGATGACGGGATTTATCTGCGAGACTCCGGTCAGGCCGTAGCGGATTCCTTCCACGCCATAGGTGAGGGGGTCGAACATCGTAATCGCACCAAGCCACCCGGGCAGCGTGCTGATGGGGAAGAGTGCTCCCGAGAGCCCGAAGATCGGGAAGATGACGAAGTTCATGATGAGCTGGAAGCCGTTCATGTCCTCCATCGTTGACGCAATGGCGATGCCAAACGCGGTGAAACCGATCCCGATAAGGACCATGAACCCAATCGCGATAAGGAACCCGGGTATCGACTGGATCGAGAGGCCAATCAGGAGTGACAGGATCAGGATCGTCAGGCCCTGCACGACTGCGGTCGTTGCCCCACCGGCCGTCTGGCCGAGCATGATCTCCAGCCGGGTGACCGGTGCAACAAGGGTCTCTTTTAAAAACCCGAACTGCTTGTCCCAGATGATCTGGATGCCCGAGAAGACCGAGGTGAAGAGCACACTCATCGCAACCATGCCCGGGATGAGGAACTGGATGTAGTTATCACCGAGTCCCGGTATGTTGACAACAGAGTTTAACCCAAAGCCAAGGAAGAGCAGGAAGAAGAGCGGCATCGCAATGCTCCCGATGATCCGGCTCTTTGACCGGATGAACCGCTTCATGCTGCGGAGCCAGATCGTGTAGATAATATCCATGATCTAGTGCCTCCCCATCTTCTTCATCTGCTGCCGCATGATCTCCGTGGTACTTGCTTCCTGTTCCCGTATGGTCTTTCCTGTAAAGGAGAGGAAGACATCCTCCAGCGTCGGCTTGTGGACGGAGATCGAACTTATCGGTATCTGCCGGCCGACAAGGAGCGTAACTATAGTGCTGAGGTGCTGCTCTGCGTTCCTCAGGCTGATGACAACTTCACCGTCATGCGTGTCCATGCGGTTGATCCACGGTTCTTTGAGCGTTTCAACGATTGCAGCCGTGTCCGGTGACTTGATCGTAACAACATCGCCGCCAATCCCGTCCTTGAGATTTTCGGGAGTATCAAGCGCAATGATCTTCCCGTTGTCGATGATGGCGATCCGGTTGCAGAGCCGGTCGGCCTCTTCCATGTAGTGCGTGGTGAGGATGATAGTGATACCCTTCTCCCGGCTCGAGGGTAGCAATATACTGCCAGAGGTGGTTGCGGGTCTGGGGGTCGAGACCGAGTGTCGGTTCGTCGAGGAAAAGGACCGAGGGGTGGTGGAGCAGTCCCCGGGCAATCTCGAGGCGCCGGCGCATGCCGCCGGAGAACGTCTTGACAATGTCGTTTTTCCGATCAGAGAGCTCGACAAGTTTCAGGAGTTCATCGATTCGCGGATTCCGGATTTCTGATGGAATGCGGTAGAGCCGGCCGTGGAAATCCATGTTCTCCCATGCCGTGAGTTCTTCATCAAGGCTCTGGTCCTGGAAGACGATCCCAATTGATCTCCTGACGCCATCCTCATCATGTTCGACATCGATGCCATTGATGGTGGCAGATCCTTCGGTTGGCTTAAGCATGGTGGCAAGCATGGAGAGGGTCGTGGTCTTGCCGGCTCCGTTCGGTCCCAGGAGGCCGAAGATCTCGCCCTGCCCGATCTCAAAACTGATATGGTCCACAGCGACAAGATCGCCAAATCGCCGGGTTAAATTTTCTACGTGGATTGCGACTGTCATGATTACGTGATCCCCAGTAAGTCTTCGCGGCATTGTTCGAGCACGGTTATAACCTGTTTTTCGGTTCCCGGGTGCATCTCATCAACGATCGCCCGTATGTCGAAAAGCAACCCTTTTACGGAATGCTCACTCCCGCCCATGATGGCAAGGATGAGGTTCTTGTATTGCGTCATCTTCCGGTGGTGTTCCCGGCCCATCTCCCGGAAAGTGGCGAGCGTGGTGAGCCCTTTCTTCGTTACGGTAAAAAGGGTCTTTCCCCGTGCCTCTGTGGGTGCACCTTCGATGAGCTCTTCTATTTCGAGCTGTTTGAGCAGGGGGTAGATGGTACCTTTGCTCGGCGCCCACGCCCCGCCGGTTGTCTCTGCGATCTCTTTTAAGAGATCGTAGCCGGATTTCGGGCGCTCCTGCAATGTGTGGAGAATATAGAGCGCAAGCAGGCTCCTCTCTTTTCCGCTGTGGGGAGAAAATCTGAACAGGCTGGCCATAACAATAGTCCGCTTCCGTACTATTGATCAGGTTGTTGAGTATTGAATATAAGGGTTTGTCATGGGGATGTGCGGAATTAGGAATGCCGGTGGGGATGAAAAGACCGTTTAAGGCTCTTTTTACCAATAGGACGAAGCTCATTTTTGGAGAGGGGAAACCGGTGTCCATGCACATTTAAAATCGCGTAAATTAGAGATATTTTGGTAAAATAATCGATTATATGAGATTTTAATCCTGCTATTTAGCGGCTTTACCTCCTCTATTTCTGGCCTGTGGGTAAGCCCGTTATTTTAGTTTTCGGCCATCCGGAAGGGTGTGGTGAAAATCTTTTTTCTTTACGACGGTGGAAATTTCCAATCCCATCTCTCCATAGGAAGGGGAGTAAAACACTTTTTTTGCACCTCCGGGAGAGTATCCCGGAAAGGGTAATCCGGGCCATTTGCAGGCCCCGTTTCCCTTTTTTTTGTCATTCACCTGCAAAAAATGGTGAATTCCGGCACATTTTTTTCAGATAGGCTTTTTTAGAGGAGTTTCAGGCAAACGGAGCGTTTTAATTCGGATGTACAAACGCTAACAGATGCTATTGGGAGGCAAAAGTCGGGGGGCTTGGGGGGGTAGCACGGTCAGGGGGAAAAGAAGGGCTGTTTTGGGATAGGTCTGAATTCCTGATGAGAGTTTTTACCCGGCATTATACAAGGTAACATTTCTGACACTTGGGAACAGAATCTCCAACACTCTGATTTGGGCTCGATACATGCTCCGTTTGCCCTCCGGAAATACCTTCCGGATGCATGACTTGCAAAAAGTGACGCTTTCCGGCACAAATTTTCAAAATAATCGTTTTTAGAGGGATTTAAGGCAAACGGAGAGTTTTAATTCGGATGTACAAACGCTAATAGACGCTATTGGGAGGCAAAAGTCGGGGGGCTTGGGGGGGTAGCACGGTCAGGGGGAAAAGAAGGGCTGTTTTGGGAGCGATGTCACTACACCAACAACAATAAAATCCGCCGCCCCAAACGCAACTCCCCTGGGGAGGATCAATGACAGAAATGTGCTGAAACCACATTGCCCTGCCGAGCCTAAAGAAAGGCCCTGAGGCAGGGAAACCTCGTAATACCAGGGATTGAATACAGGTGCTGACCGGTACGAGTCGAAATGCCCGATTCACCAATCGGCCACTTTTTGTTTTTATCGCTTCACCAGCACTATGGCCGGATTATTTTTCCATCTTAATTTCGATATTGAACTGAATTCAACAGCGTAAATTATCTGGAAAAGAAAAGAAAAAAATTACTCAGCCGTGACGAGCTTGACAGCATCAACCTTGATGTACCTGCGTTTCAGGTTGTGCTTGCTGCCGATCACCGCAAAGGTGCGTTCAGTTGCCTGCTTTGCATTGGGTGCCGCGATCACTTTCGTGTACGGCGACCATTCCTGACCATTTAAAAAGGTTCCTTTAACCTCAAACTTCTGATTCTCCATGGTTATCACTCCAGAAATCCAAATACGTCTTCAATCCTGCCAAGCTCAAAACCGCTCGTCGCATTCCCGGTAAGAAAGCCAGTATCGTTGGCCATCAGACCGGTTCCGACAAGACCGCTGCCCATATTGATCGACCCGGTACCAACCGGGACCTTTGCAACTGCTTCGATCTGTTTAATCTGGGCATCGGTAGCTCTCGGGTGCACAATGACGCCCTTGTTCGTGGCAACGCCCGCCATACCGACGGTCTTTACCCCGCCAAGAACCAGGTGGATCACTTCTACACCGAGGAACTCGCCGATCGCTTTTGCCATACTTTCCGGCATGTCCGGGTGGACTGCAGCAAAGGTATCGTTTGCCATGATCACGTTGCCCGCGGCATTCATTGTTTCATTGAGCAGGTACACCTCGCGGTGTTTTGCCAGTTTCTCAATCTCTTCATCAGTTGCCAGTCCCGAGACGACAACGCCCCGGCTGTTACCGGCAACCAGTGAACCGATGATTGCGCTTCCCTGGATCGTGGTCTCAATAACCTCGACCTGGAGCGCTTCCTTTACTGCATGCCTGAATTCCGGTGTGGAATCCGGCGGGATTATTGCGATATTTCCGACTACCCGGGCAAAAACCCCGATGTTCGGATCGCCTGCAAACGTGATCGTCCTTTCCATCTACGATTCCGGTGCAAGTTCAGCCTGAACCTGCCCGTCCTCCATCTTCATGGCGCGGATACGGATCTTTGACGGTGGCTTCTCTGCGCCCCGGCTCCACACCTTCTCATTGATGCCCTGATCAATCTTGACATCCTCGCTCTTCATGTGCTTGGCGAGATATTTCTTGATATCCTTGATTGCACCGTTGCACCGTTTCCAGCGTGGCATCCGCTTTGCATCGCGCAGCGGGATGATATATACGTGTTCCTTCATCACTTCTGCCATAGCTCACACCTTCAGTTGGCTCTTGCGCCAGTTTCTTCGTTTCGGGTGCGCAACAACGGAGCGCTTGGTCCTTACCATTACCCACTGGGGCACACGGCGATTCTGGTCGCATGCCTTGGCCAGCCGAATCTTCCTGCCTTTGCTTACTTTGCTCATTTTACTCACCTGATATTATGCTTTTCTCCCAATGACCAGCGACTGGTCATGGTGTGCCGGAAAGAGAGGGGCGGGGTCAAGTCCGCGGGTGCGGAACGCCTCCCTGATCTCGGCTTCGTAATCACCGTTCCGGATTGTCCCGGTCTCCCCATATTCAACGATGAGGAGCCGGTCCACCAGACGATCGACTTCCGCCTTGACAAAGCCCAACAGGGGTCGCACATACGAACACCCGGTCCGGTTTCCAAGGCTTTGTACCTCAGCACGGGTCAGCATCGGAACACGGTCATTGAACCGTGTACCGTCACCGACGACTTTATACTCCCTGCTGAGGGTTTCGACCGCGAGACGGTGAATCAGGTTGATCGCGTCATTCGGGTACCCGCATGACGTTACCTGGTCCACCATCTCGTCTTTCAGTCCTTCACGAAACACACGTTTTATCAGGGGAAACCCCAGTGCCTGTGCCGCAGCCTCCAACGATGGGATCTGGCGGTTCGGGTCGAGCACGAACGTATTGAGTTCGACCTCATAATACGTACCCAGCATTATTGCTGCAAGGGAACTGTCCTTTCCGCCGCTGTATAGCACGCCGGCTTTCATCGTCGTGTGATCGAGTAGTCACGTCTCGCTGGCGCAATCTGCCTGAGCAGTTCTTTGAGCTGCGCATCCGTGATCTTGTTCTTGAGCTCGCCCGCTCTGTGCGAGAGATACCAGCTGTTGTTCAACCGAAGCGGCAAACTCCGGCTTGGTCAGCTTGATGGTGTTTAATCGTTCCCGTGCATCCGGCTCGAGAACCTGCATGAGGAGCATCTGTATCTGAGTCTTCTGCTTCTGCTGGCGTTCAAGTCTTCCTGCATGCCTGCTGATCGCCAGCCTGCTGCTGCATTTGCGCCATTCGCCGTTTGCGAAGTTCACTCAGTTCGTCGTCTCCCATGATCAAACCTCACTTGGGGGCTTCTGCTTTATCTGCTTTCTTGCCTTTCGGCGCTTTCTTCTCGGTCTTTGCACCGTCTGCGCCTTCGGCTGCTGCCTTACCCTTCCCTTCTTGGTATCAGCCTTCTTGGCCTCTTCGGCTACAGGGACCACACGCTTTGGTACAGGTGCCGGCGGGGTAATCTTTACTTCCTGCGACAGGTTGTCCATAAACGACATGCCTGCGGGTGATACTTTACGGCCGGTCTTGTCGTGGATGATCAACCCTGCGGCTTCAAGCTGCTGGAGAGATTTTCTCAGGATTGATCCACTGCCCTTGCGGAACGCATTCGGGCGTGATCCACGGTTCTTCTTACCACCGTAAAAGCTTCGCATCCTCTCGACACCCAGGGGGCCGTCGACATAGACGCGTCTCAACACTGCTGCTGCCCGGGTGAACCACCAGTCGGGATCTTCAGGCGGCATTTCTTTGTGTACGCCGGTCTTTGCAAAGGCAGCCCATTCCGGCGGCACTATTTCCTTCCGCTTCTTGAGCTCCTCAGCGACCCTGCGGATAATATGGTCGGCGGGGACATCGTATACTGTTGTCATCTTAAGACCTCACTGTTGAATTTTTAAATAACAGTCTTTACTTATTTGTGAATAAGGTTTTTATATATTTCGAGAAGCGGAATGCCGCTTTGATCGAAGAAAAACGGATTTATTTTTTCAGGTTGTGCTTTCTGTCTGCAAGCACCATCGTCCGTCCCCGCGTTTCTACCAGTTTCGCACGTGCCTGCAGGGCAATTGCTTCCGGATCGACTTCGACTGACTGAAGCCATTTTACTTTGATCATCTTTCGGTTCTTGAGTTGGGAGACGATCTCTTCGATCATCGTTTCGGTACAGCCCTGTTTGCCAATCCATACGGTTGGCTTCAAGTCCTGCATCAATCGATTCGCTTCATCCGACATGAGGTTTCACCACACGATATCGTGTATTCTTCTTGCAGGTGCGACAGGTGACGACGACATTGCCGCGGTGCACCCGCACCCGCATATTGCTTCCCGGTACGAGGTAGGCATAGCAGTGATGGCAGTACTGGCGGCGCAATTCCCGCGGGATCCTGATCCGCTGGCGCATGGCAATCCTGCGCGCGAGTTCTACATAACGGTTGCTTAAATCCGGAAACTCTGCAAATGCGAGTCGTGCCTGTTCAAACAGAACTTCAATACGTTCCCGTGCAATCTGCTTTGTTACCGGATTTTTGGATCGCTCTTTCATTGACTCGTCACCGGCTCCCGGTTGTGCATATTATCAGCGTGCCAGATGAAATACTCGCGGTGAACATAGCGAGTCCTTCAAACATAAAAGCAATGAGTGAAATCACTCACGTAAGATATTCAACGAACCCGGACTTTCCGGCCTTCAATCACAAGCCGGTCTTCGCAGAAGAGGCGGATCGCTTCCGGCAGGCACTGGTGCTCGTATCCAGGATCCGCTCTGCAAGCGAGTCTTCATCATCTGAATCCAGAACGGGTACACATTTCTGGAGGATGATGGGACCGCAGTCAAGGCTTCTCATCCACGAAATGGACGGTACAGCCGGCAACTTTCACGCCATACTGCACAGCCTGTCGCTGGGCATGAAGGCCGGTAAAACTGGGGAGCAGAGCCGGATGGATATTGATCAATCTTTCCCGGAAATGCCTGACAATTGCATGCACCAAGAATACGCATGTAACCGGCCAGCACAAAGAGATCAGCCTTCTGCTCCTGCATGGCGGCAGAGGAGTGCGTGTTCGTATACTCACTGCGAGGGAAAGGAGGTATAATCAAGATCCGGTAACCGGGATACCTGCTTTCTGTGCCCGTTCAATGGCATAGGCCTTCGGGTTGTCGGTGATCAGCGCGACACATTCTGCCGGGATCCGTTCCCGTTCCTGATCGCCTCAATGATTGCCTGGAAATTTGAACCCCGTGCCCGATGCCAGCACTGCAATACGTTTCATCATTTTTTCTCCTGCGGTGATCCTTTCGCCCGGATTACTCATTACCAGCCGTTCCCGTGGGTCAGCATGGATCACGATCTTCACCTTCACGATCCTGCGCCCGTGCATCTGCATGACCACGAGGGTGACACCTTACCGATTGTCAATCTCCACCTTCTCGCCCGGGTGCTGCGGGAGGTGCCCGAGCCGGTCGATGATGAGCCCCCCGATGGTCTCGTAGGACTCATCGATCGGCAGCGCAAGATCCATACGGTCATTGATATCTTCAACCCACATCTGGGCATCCACGACATAGACACCCGGTGCAAGTTCCTGCACATCAGGCTCCTCCTTGTCGAACTCATCCAGGATATCCCCGACCAGTTCCTCGAGAATGTCCTCGACCGTGACGATCCCGACAAAACTGCTGTACTCATCGATCACGATCTGCCATCTGCACCCGGTGGACCTGGAGTTCCTTTAACAGGTCATCGATCTTCTTGGTCTCGGGGACGAACATCGGGTCATACATGATCTCCCGGACGGTCGGAGTCCTTCCGGTGCGAGACCATGGCGGAGAAGACATCCTTGACATTCAGGATACCGGTGATGTTATCGATCTGGTCGTGGTAGACGGGTATACGGGAAAAACCGGTCTCGTTGAAGATACGGATCGCTTCTTCAAACGAGATCGTGTCTTCCATCAGGATCACATTGACCCGGGGCGTCATGATCTCGCGGGCGGTTGTATCGCCGAACTCCAGCACCGAGTAGAGCATGTCCTGCTCGTCCTGCTCGATGGTCCCGTCCTCCTTACCCACATCGATCCATTCCTTGATCTCGTCTTCCGTCACGGCCGGTTCAGCAGTATCCTTGCCGATACCGAGTGTCGGGCTGACCCGTTCCACGAGCCAGATGACCGGCGTAAAGAGTTTTGAGAGGAAAAGGATAATCGGGGCAACCGTAAGGGCAAACGAGTCCGATGCCCGGCTGGCATAGATCTTGGGCCAGATCTCCCCAAAGATCAAGGAGGATGATCACCACAAAACCGGTTGCAATCCCGACCCCGACATCCCCGAACATCTTGATCGCTATCGCGGTTGCGATGGCATGCTGCTGCGATATTGACAATATTGTTCCCGATGAGGATCGTTGTGAGGAGGTGTTCGGGCGATTCTTTTAGTGCCACGATGGCATGCGATCCCACCCGGTTCTTCATTGATCGAGCGTCCTCACTTTTGCACGGGTCATCGAGATGAGGGCAACTTCAGAACTCGAGAAAAACGCAGAGAAGATGATACAGATTATGAAAAGAAAGATTTCAAAAGCGTATTCAATCATTGTATTTCACAACGTGCGGGTGCACGCAATTATGACTTCGGCTAAATGAAATTTCACCACTATATTCGGGAACGGATTTAATAAAACCAGCGCTTATCCCATACATTCGTGCATGAACTGCCCAGTCGCGGGAGAGGACCGCAATTTTCTCTTCCGCGGACAGGGATGCGGGAAGTTCAGGTCATCGATCTCAAGCGTCAGCGGTACCGGTCATACCCGGAATCTTTCAAGGCGTGCATGACCGTTGCCATGAGCGGCTTGCGATCGAGCGGGAAATGCAGGGCCTTTGCCTTGCTTGCCGGCTGAGGTGCACATTCGCACAGCCGGTCGTGGCAGAGTTCGATATACCGGAGCGGTTCTTCATCGGATTTCGCCAGTGCATGGGAGACATCGAGCGTAAAGAAACAGCCATGGTTCATCATCCAGCAGCTCGCGGACATCGTTCCGGCGTGCAGAGGAACGAGTTGACTACCGGTTCCATGTTCTCCATGCTGATTTTCAGGGACTCGCGAACTGCCGCCTCACGGAGTGCCGAGAGGTAATGCTCAAACCGGGCAAAATCCGCTGCACCCGGCGGGCGTTTTGCCGTGCGCCTGCCGGGATGGACCGTGAGCACACGGGCCCCCAGTTGTTCTGCAATGGCAACGGACCGGACCGCATACCGTATCGATACTTCCGCCACTTCCGGGTTGATCGAGCAGGGATTCAGGTCAAGGATCGGGGCATGCACGGTCAGCGTGGCGAGTTCCGGATGATTCTTCCGGCAGGCAATTACTTCTTCCACAGGAAGATCGCGGAGCCAGAAGTGCGGGGTCTCGAGCCAGAACTCGATCCCGTCGAGGCCTGTCCGCGAGACAAACGAGAAGATTTCCGGAGCTGGTGTACTCGTGGAAGAACATGCTGGATACGGCGAACGGAACCATAACAGTACTAATTTGATATGCGGTTTTGTCCTAATAGTTGTTGATGGACTGGTTCAACAAGCCCGGATGAACCTCCCGGTGGAAAAACTGCACCGCTTCAGGTCTCCGAACTCTCGGCCATCATCGAGGAACTCCTCGACGATACCCGTCTGCAGGATATCGGGTCCGGGGCGAAGTGACCAACTACAACCATCATGCCCGGGGCCACCGCTATTTTTCCCTCTCGGAAAAAGGCGGGGGAAGCACCGCTGCAGTCATCAAGTGCGTGATGTGGCGCTCGGATGCCGACCGGCTATCGTTCACCCCGGAAGAGGGCATGGAAGTGATCGTTTCCGGGTCGGTCACGGCTGTATGCACCGCACGGGGCGTACCAGTTGCAGGTAAAGAAGATGGAGAAGGCCGGTCTCGGGGAGAAGTACCTGCTGGTCGAGCAGTGGAAGAAGGAACTGGCCGCACAGGGGCTGTTTGCAGCTGAGAACGAAGCGGGAACTTCCGAATTTCCCGAAAGAGTCGGTGTGGTCACTTCCGAGACCGGTGCGGTCATCCATGATATCAGGAACGTGGTGGAGCGGCGGTACCCGGTAGAGATCATCATCTCGCCAACTGCGGTACAGGGAGAAGGTGCGCATCGGGAGATTGCAGCAGGCAATCCGGCGACTAGCAGGTCTTGTGGACGTCATCATCGTTGCCCGGGGTGGCGGGAGTTTCGAAGATCTCTTTCCATTCAACCATCCCGGATGTGGTTAGGGCGATCGCTGCCTGCCCGGTACCGGTGGTCAGTGCTATCGGCCATGAGGTGGATGTGACGCTTGCCGATCTCGCCGCGGACCTGCGGGCACCCACCCCCTCGGCTGCAGCCGAACTGGTGGTCCCGGATCGGAACGTGCTTCTCCTGCAGGCTGCAGGAACTGCGGATCCCGTTGAACGCCATCCTGCTCGGGAGGGTGGCATGGGCACGAGAGGAACTGACCGGCATCCGCGACCGGCTCCGCCCCCAGCGGTTTCTCCGGCGGCTGGATGAGCGGAAAACGACAACATGCCGATCTCGCCGACCGGCTCGAACGGGGCATGTACAACCCGGCTCGAGCGCGAACGCCTGCTCCTCGCAGAATTAACAGACCGCACTCGACGGCAGGAGCCCCCGTGCCGTGCTCGCCCGGGGCTATTGTGTTGCAGAGAAAGAATGGCCGGATCGTGAAAGTGTCGACGGGATATTACAAAGGACGACCGGCTGAAACTCCGGTTTTACGATGGGAGCAGCGAAGTGATCGTGGAGCGTGTAGACCATGACGGAAACGTATGAGAAAAAAATGGAACAACTGAGACAGATCATTGAAAAGATCGAGGACGGGAACACGAGCCTTGACGAGAGCATGCGGCTCTACGAACAGGGTGCAGCGCTCGTAAAACAGTGCGAGACCCTGCTTGCCGAAGCAGAACTGAAGATCACGACCCTCAGCCGGGACGCGTAGCGAGTCAGGGTTACGACCATCTCTTTTCCGCGACAAGGTTTTTCATCAGGTCTCGGGCAGGGTCAGGGCCACCCTGATCCGACAGGATGCCAATCGTGCGGCCACAGACAAACGTGCTCTTCCGCCAGACCATATCGGTCGGATGGTCCAGCGTGAACTGCGATGACCCGCGTGACCGGATCTCCACAACAATCCCCCCGCACGCAAGACGGGTGAGGAGGACGCGCATCATCATGTGCAGAGCACGTGTTTGAATGCAGGTGAGAGCCCGGCACATCCTTTGTCCGCTGCAATCCCGATGATACAGTTGCCATTCTCCGTGAGGTGCTCCTCGATGGTCACTTCAAACGTTGTCGGGTGAGTGCCAAGGACGAGCGGGTGTCCCCGGCACCGGATAATCTCCTGCGCCTCCATGCTTTATCATGTGAGGGTTGCCATTCATATTCAATGTTTATCACCGCCCATTGCCCGGAGTGCAAAGACGAGACCGAGCACGAAGTGGTCGCCGAATCCCGCGACCTGCTCGTCCGGTGCACGACCTGCGGTCACCACCAGCGGATCCCAAAGGAACGCGAACCGCAGGCCCTCTCGATCAAGACGATCGTTTCCCGCGAAGGAACATCCGGGTCGGCAGCATCGAACTTGCCGAAGACGACGAATGTAGCGTAGAAGACCACCTTGTTGCCGAATGCGGGGATGATGCATTCGGCGTTGAGATCACCTCCATCGAATGGCGGCGAAAAGCGGGTGAAACGGGCAAAGGCAACCGATATCATGACCCTCTGGACCCGGGCTATCGAGAATGTCGTCGTCAAGATCTCCATCCATGACGGCAGGAAGACCATCCCGGTGTACATGGAATGCGATGGCGAACAGGCATTTGTTGTCGGTGAAATGTATATCGTTTCCGGAAAACGGTTCAAGATCTCGCACCTCAAACTCCGCGACGGCCCGCTCATGCGAAAAGAAGGCTGGAAGACCGTTGCCCACCGCGTGAAGCGTATCTACGGAATCCGGACGTAATTTTTTTATTACAGATATTTTTTCAGGGTTGTTTCGAGCGGCTCTGTATGGATAACACCTTCAAGCTGCTCTACCACCACATCGTTTTTCAGGATCACGATTGTCGGGGTGACTTTTAATCCGTATTGCCGGATCAGTTGCGGGTGTTTCACGGCATCAATCTCTTCGATTTTCAAAGAAAGGTTTTTTTCCACTTCACGGTTGAAAGGGGTCTGCTCCATACAGCCCATGCACCCAGCCTGGTAAAAACAGATAACACGCACTGCCATAATCAGGAATGCACAGTAGTGATAAAAAAGAGTATGGGTATAAATCAGTTATTGCCGTTGATCGATACGACACGGATATCAACCGCAGGATACCCGAATTCCACGACAACACCCTCATTCGATTTCCTTGACACTTCTCCAACCCGCACATAGGTATTGGCGGACTGGTTGGTTGCCATTTCCTCGGGATTATCCGAAACGCCCATTGCAAGGACATCGCCGACATTGATATCGGTTAAGTTCACACCATTGCGCTGGAGCTGTTCAGGTGACCAGAGCTGGGTCATTGGACTCAGTAGCGGGAATGGCAACCCGTTTCTGTTCGTTCACTTTCATGCCAACAATGCCGGAACTCATCGCATCATATTCGGTCCTGAACAGGGCAAACTGGGTAGCCCAGCCGGAACTGCTGGAGTATACCGCCACCGGATAGAGCGGGTGTGCCAGCGACTGGTTGGAGGTTAAGGAGATCTGCCGGGAAAGCAGAACCGGTTTTCCCTGGGATGCTAACTGTGTGTAGACAGTCTGGTCTGTCGTAAGAATGGGATTTCCCCCGGCATCGTAAAAGGTGTAATCGATCACTGCCACATCACCGGGTTTGACAATCGCAAATGCACTGATCCATCCATAACCCGTGCCCGATACAATCATAACTCCAGCAAAAAATACACAGGCAATGACAACGACAATCTTTTTCCATTGTGCTACCGTTTTTTCTTTCTGCTTCTTTTCGCCCATTGTTCTTGATCCTCCTTATTAAATCATAATCCAACCGTCATAAACTATTCCGCAGTTTCCATGAATGCTTAAAAAGGAACGGGCAAAAAACCACAACATAAATTATCCCATCTTTGCCTGCGGGTGTTTCCCGGGATAACGGCTCTGTTGAAACCTGCTAAAAAAGAGGGGATCACATTCCAGGCAGCCTGTAAGAAGAAGTGAATCGCGAGAAAATTGGATTTCCCATGAAAATCATAATATTCAGATAGTATTTGAATTTTTTTGTATAATTATGATGAACGCCGCCGCACCTAAAAGGGACGCCCCCGCGGCGGTTTTAGGGACTGTAAATACAAAAACCTTCTTGCCCCGCCGTGCCTCGGAGAGGCCCTGAAGCGGGGAGCCCTCCCAAATATGAAATTCTAATGATTTACAAAATTCTGGAGTGGACCTGAACGATTCATGCCTGTTTCAACTGAACCGGGATACCTTAAAAACCACGCTCGGACTGGCATCCCGAACTCTCACAAAAAAAGGCACATTATACCGGGAGATCCCGGATAGAAATAAATCACCCAATCTCTCCCCTTTTTTACCGATGTCTTTTAGTATTCTCTTATCAGAACCAGTAGTGATGGACAAGAAGAAGGTCAAGGATTATATGACCTATGACGTCGTCAGCATTGATCTTCACAGCACAGCAAAAGACGTCATCGAGAAGATCCAGAAAACAAACCATGACGGGTTTCCCGTAGTTGACGGTGATGCGGTTGTGGGGTATATTTCTGCCCGCGATCTCCTGTTTATTCTTCCGGGGCACCGGTCGAACAGGTGATGTCCGACAACCTCATTGTTGCTGATCCGGATATGGACATCAATGATGCAGCCCGGGTGATCTTCCGGTCCGGCATCCAGAAACTGCCGGTGGTTGACGAGAAAAACCACCTGCTGGGTATCATCTCCAACTCTGATGTGATACGCTCACAGATCGAGCATGTATCACCGGAAAAAGTTTTCAATTTTATCACAACACTAAAGAAACTTTACGGTGTCGATCCATCGCTGGACCGGGGAACGGTACCGGTCAAGGATCTCCTGCCAACCCAGTCAAAGATCTATGAGGATGAACTGGAAGGGAGGATGTATGAGATCAAAAAAGGTCTTGCCGAGCCGATTATCGTAGTAAGACGCCCGGGGAAGATCATCCTTGTAGACGGTCATCACCGGGCGATTGCGGCAAAACGGCTGGGAATTGTAGCCCTTGATGCTTATATCATCGAGATCAAAGAGGATATCGAACTCGGTATGGAACGGACAGCCCAGGCAATGAATTTAAAGACGCTGGACGATGTGCAGATACTCGATTACGCCCGCCACCCGCTGGTTGCAATCACCCACCGGCTGGTCAAGAGGGGCTGAAGTGCCGGGAATGTATCGTAGCCGGTTTCAGGTTCCTGGATCCATATAGAAGACCAGGAACGCATTTTTTTTGCAAATATATCATATAAAAAAGCGGTTCATCTTTACTGATGCCAATAGCCCAGAATAAAGAGGGGATATTCGTTACGACCCATCATACCGGAGGTCAAATTTCTCATTGAGCACGTGCTCTTTGACAATGGTCCCGTCCGGTACAACAACCTCGGGCCAGAGACGCGTCTTGGAATGGACAACTACACGGTCCCTGAGCACGACACGGGGTCCGATAACGGTGTCATTTTCTATACTGCAGTGTTCCCCGATTTGGGTATCATTATCAATGATACTGCCTGAAATGGTGGTGTTCCCCCCGACAATAACCCGGTTGTAGAGAGAGGATGAGAAGATCTTTGAATTATTCCGGACAATGCACTTGTCCCCGATGCTCGTATACGGGCCGATCAGCACATTATCGCCAATGGTCGATCCCGGGCCGATGGAAACCGGCCCGATCACCTTGGTATTCTTGCCCAGCGTGATCGAATCCCCAAGCTGTACCGGCCCCTGTATCTGGGCTCCATGCATGGAGAGATTGCCTATGATATCGGTGAATGTGATATCCTGCAGTTTCCAGCGCTCGGCCTGCCGGAGTGAGTGCGGGCTTCCTACATCGGTCCAGTTCCCGCGCGCAAGCCAGCCCTTGATCATATGCCCTTCATCCATCAGGCTCGGGAAACAGGTCACGGGCAAAATCATACCGGGTGCCGGACGGGATATGATCGAAAATTTCCGGGCTGCATACATACATACCGGTACTGGCGAGGTTCGAGAAAATTTCACCGGGTGCAGGTTTTTCCTTGAACCGTTTTATCTCATAGTTCACATCTATCTCAGCGATACCATATTCACCCGGATCGTCAATCGAAATGAGACCGATGGTTGCCGTCGCCTTCTGTTTCTGGTGCGTACGATAAAATTCAAGCACATTCAGGTCAGTGACATGGTCGCCACCGACAACTAGGAAATCCTGCCCGTCGAGATACTTCTGGGCATTTTTTACACTTCCCGGCAGTTCCCAGCTTGGTCTCTTCGTGAACATAGGTGATCTCGACACCAAAGAGCGAGCCGTCCCCCAGCGCTTCTTCGATCGCGTTGCCCATATACCCAAGGGTGAGGACAACCTCCCGAAAGCCCATGTTCGAAAGGTGTGACACGAGGTGCTGGATGGACGGGCGGTTAACAATCGGAATACAGGGTTTTGGCCGTTCAAACGTGAGCGGGCGGAGACGGGTACCTTCGCCTCCGCACATAATACACACCTTCATAGCGCAATTTTTAGCGCTGGAGCATTTTAAAGATAGTGTTGAAGGCGGCATTTTGAGAGGGCAACCACCCATATTTTGTGCTGAAAAAAAGGATTCATTATTTTTCATGGAAGTATGATACACATTAAAAATCCATTTTTGATGATTCCCCTGATAGTGCCCCCCGGGCAGCCGTGAGATAACAAGCGAAGAATGGAAAAATTGGATTTACGGCTCTGTTGAAACCCGAAGTTCCAGCGATTCACTTCCTCTTCTTTAGATGCCAGAAGGGGAACCCCCCGCTTTTTTGAGGGGTTTCCATGAAAATCAGATTAGGTTCATGTAATAGTGAAAAATTAACTTCATTTACCTTTGTGATGAATGCCGCCGCCCCCGAAGGGGCGCCCCCGCGGCGGATCAATGACCGGAATATACTAAAACTTCCTTGCCCTGCCGTGCCTCGGAGAGGCCCTGAGGCAGGGGATCCTCGCAATATTATGAATTTTCATTCTTCTGGAGTGAAATCCCGTTCATATGCGTTTCTACAGAACCGAAAGTTGGGAAGAAGAATATTTAATACTGAATTGCCCAAAAAACTTACACCGGCTGAACCGTTTCATGAACGCCCTTTAAGGGAGGCGGCGTTTACCGGATTCGAAGATATCAATAGCCATCGGTACCCACAATAAAATGGTGAATAGGACCAAATCATCTCCCCATTTTGAAGAAGTGCCAGAAATCTCCCGTCTAATATTTTATATTCCCAGCAGACACAATGCGTGACAACGGAATGATCATACCATGACCGATACCGAATATCGTATCCTGCCCGTTATTAAAGGCAGAGTGCAGTGCCTGGCAGATAAGAAAGAACCCGTGGAAAACTGCGGGTTCTGCGTGCATTGCCGGGAATTTAAAGTAAAGGACAGGTTTGTTACATCCCCGTCACTTGCGTACTGCACAAAATGCAGGGTCACAGAAAAAGTAGATTTTGCCAAAGCTGAAGCAGTGAAATGCGCTGACCGGCAGGGTGGCGGATTTCACAGCATTACCAATATCATCAGCTGATTTTTTGACTTTATTTACAACGTGAGCATTGCCTGAACTGCATCCATATCGACATGCTTTTCGAACAGGTCAGCCAGCACCTCATAGGGATCATCAGAGCACAACGGTATCGGCTCAAATGGCATCCCCTTTTTAGCATAGAGAAATGCTAGCAGAGCATTTGCCGCAGACGGGTTCTGGAAGAGTCCGTGAAGGTAGGTGCCAAAGACCAGGCCATCCTCACTTACCCGGCCATCCCCGTGCAATGCTTCCGCATCGGAGCCGGGCTCGGTCAATCCCATATGGATCTCGTAACCGGTGATTTCACCCATCGCTGAAAGGATCGGCGGCACTGAACACGCCATGCGGGTAACCTGTGTCGTGGTCTTATTATAGGAAGCAAAGGTAGTCACGCCGTCCAGCAGCCCAAGACCCTCATACGTCCCCGCAACAGACTCAAACCCGGCATCAATAATCTTCCTGCCCAGCATCTGGTATCCCCCGCAGATTCCAATCACGGGCACGCCCCGCTTCCGGGCATTTTTGATCTCATGGTCCGTGCCGTTCCGGACAATATCTGCGAGATCTTCTATCGTATTCTTGGTGCCGGGGATGATGATACAGTCATACCCGTCAAGGGATGTGCCGGGCGCCACATAGTCAACTGCTGCATGACCTTCGAGCAGTTCGAAATCAGTGAAATTTGAAATACGGGGTAACCGGATCACCGCAATCCGCACGCCATTTCTCCCGGCTTTTTTATCGCCAATCGACAGGGAATCCTCGCTTGGCAGGGGCAGGTTGAAGTACGGGACAACACCAAGCACCGGGACGCCGGTTAACTCTTCAATCTTTTTAATCCCGGGTTCGAAAATGGTGGGATCTCCCCGGAACTTGTTAATGATAATGCCTTTTACCAGCGGTTTGAGTTCTTCGGGCAGGAGGGTTAACGTCCCATAGATCTGGGCAAATACTCCGCCCCGCTCGATATCTGCAACAAGAATGATTGGGATCCTGAGGTTTTTGGCCAGCAGGGTATTTGCGATATCGCGATCATAGAGATTGAGTTCCGCCGCACCCCCCGCACCTTCAATCACAACCTCCCCATAGGTTGATTTCAGCCGATGATAGGATTCAAGCGCTTTTTTGAGAAGCGAAGGGGTCTCTTTATAGTACTCCGTGATCAGAACATCTTTGTACGGGCGCCCGTTGAGCACTACCTGTGATACGCAGTCACCTTTTGGCTTGAGCAGTACCGGGTTCATATCCGTATGAGGTGCCTGCCGGGCGGCAATTGCCTGCATTGCCTGTGCCATACCGATCTCACCGCCATCCGGAGTCACATACGAGTTCAGGCTCATGTTCTGGGACTTGAACGGGGCAACAGTGAACCCGCGCCTCACAAGACAGCGGCAGATGGCGGCAACCGTTACACTTTTTCCTACATGGGACGCGGATCCCATTACAAACAACGACATTTCCTTATTAGTACTGTGCATACGCAGGTCATAAAATACAGTACTATTCCGGGCTAATGAAGATCATAACAAGTCAAAATGCTCAGATTTGCTAGAAAATATACTGATTTCTGGCTTGGCATTCTTCCGGCAATGCCAAGTAATAAATAAAGAGAAACGTAAAAATACATGTAATGATTGGTGGGATTTGCCCGACGTGTGGACTACCTAATGAACTATGCATCTGTGAGGAGGTAGCAAAGGAACAGCAAAGGATCAATGTCAAAGTGAACAAACGGCGCTACGGAAAAGAAGTGACCGTTATCGAAGGACTTGATCCAACTGATATCGATCTTGAAGATCTTCAAAAATTCATGAAAGGAAAACTGGCCTGTGGTGGGACAGTCAAGGGAAATTCTATCGAACTGCAGGGAAATCACCGTGACCGGGTCAAAGAACTGCTCTCGTTAAAAGGGTACAAAATAGAAAATATTTCCTGATTTTTTTTAATTTTTTTTCAATACCATTCATTTGCCCTGTGAGCAATTGCCCTGGAAAATCTTTTCAGATGCGATTTTTCCTGCCACATTACCTAAAATAACGGGCGGAGCGGATCGCATGCAATCAGTCGTCCCGGAAAAATCCCTGAAATATCCCTTAATTTCCCTTGACTGCACGTACGTTGTTATATGGATATCGCAGAGATATTTTCGCAATAAAAATAGGTTCAGATAAAGAACCGGAACGTAACCCAGGCAATCAGGAGCATGATCGCAGAGTATTTCAGACCGGCAATAAACCGTCCTTCACCCATCTGCCCTGCGACAAGCCCGGAGAAGAATCCCTGCAGCATCGCCGCGTGGGAGAAGAGTCGCTTGTAGACGAAGATATCAATGATCCCGCCAAAGCCCTTCGCACCGGATAGCAACCGCAGCGGAACCGGCGGTTGCCATCGTTGTAAGAAAAGATGAAACAAGGATAGCGATAACGAAGAGGAACACGGCAAACGAGACGAGCACGATAATAACGTAGATCAGCATATTGTTGCTGCGTTCCTGCTGGAGGTTGACCACTTCATAGGTATCTTTTGCTGCAGCCCGCAGCACTTCGCTCACATCACCACCGGCCTTGCTTGCCTTTGCGATCAGGTCAACACTCCGGTCTGCAACAGGCGTTCCCAGGCCTTTGCCGAAATGGTAGAGGGCTTCGACAAAACCGACACCCCAGGACATCTCGTTGTCAAGTTTTTGGATATGGGGAGTGAGTGCCCCGTATTCTGCAGCAGCCACAAGGTGCACTGCATTGGGCAGGGTCATACCCGGAATCGTTCATACCGGCAAGATCCCGGAAGAAATTAGGGAGGGCATTTTCAAGGTTACGATACCCGCCACTGTTCCTTGAGATCGAGAATCGCAAGGGGAACGATAGCGATGAGTACGGCAAGGACGGCAAAATCATCCACCATCGTGGAAGTTGAAAAGTACCTTAATACCGTAGGAACTCACACTAAAAATAAATCCGCCGACGAAGACTATCAAAGCCGAACGGAATACAGACGATCAGAATATTGATCGGGTTTCTCGGTGAGTACCTGGAGCGGGTGCTTGAGAAACTTGCCAATACCTTCACGGGTCTGTCGTTCATGCTCCAGTTTCCGGGTGATCTCCGGGAATTCTGCATCCGCGGGATTTGAACCCGAGGATTTTGCTGAAGGGGAGGTATCGGTACCACGGTTCAGGAGATTTTTAAGACGATTCTTGACATCCGTATCAGCATTTACATCAGCGGGTGTATTGGATGGGGAGACGTCTCCACTACGATTCACGATAGTATTGATGCGATCTTTGATACCCATATCAGGACTCCGGTGTCATGGAACTGATCATAATCACAAATGCAATACTTCCCAGAGGGATCATAATATAGATGATTGCATACAGGAACATCGGATTGTTGTCCCCGGAAAGCACCGACATGATCGACTGCAGGATGATCAAGAAACAGTGTGCCGGCAACCATTGCCGTAACATACGATTCTGAAATCAGCCCGAGGGTATCCAGAAACAGTTTCTGCGTCTGGCGGTTCTCGAGTGCATACTGGTCAGCTTTTGTCCGGAAATAATCCGTCAGGTTGCCACCGCTCGAAATGCTCGCCATCGCACCCTGCAGGAACTCCTTCATCCGTTTGCTGGGTGTGCTTGACGATACCAGCCGGAGTGCATCGATCAGATCACGGCCGAAGATATCAATCTCCCGGGCGATGTACCGCGCCTCGACTGAACTCTCGCCATAGATCGGACTGTCACCGAGCAGCCGGAATACTTCTGCCGGCGTGATTCCTGCAGTCGACATCGAGGTAACATAGTTGATGGCATAGGGCAGGCTTGCATCAATATTCCTGCTGCCGGTTGCCTGCCTCAAGGCCGGGATACAGGATGAACGCTACATAGGTAAGTCCCCCGAACACCAGCAGGGAGAAGATCGTGATTACGATAGTCCCGATTAACAGGCTGTGGGCGGACAGGGCAACCAGCGGGCCGGGAACAGCACCCTTGTACTTGATCAGGCTGGGCAGTTCTGAAGATCCAGGTAAAAAATCCAATGACTGCTGCTGCACAGAAACCAACGATGATGGAGCTGACAAAAGCAGTGGAGAGATAGACCTCAAACGAGGTCTTGAACCGCGCAGATATGAGATCATTTCTCAGCTGGGCATAATCATCCCGCTTGCCCTTCATCCGTTTGCCGAGCAGGTTGAAGCAGAACCGCTCATAACTATTCATAGAGATCCTTCCTCACTTTCTCGATGACCGCTTCGGGATCACGGTGGTAGGAGATGAGGATCTTTGCCACATCCTTGTAGTGCCGGATCTTCTTGATCCTCATCCATTCGAGCACTTCCTGCCGGCGCTTGAGCTCTTCGCGCATGCGGTTCTCGCTCCAGCCTTTGGCCTCCATGATCTCTTCGAGGAGATAGGATTTCCCGGAGTAGGTGTGCTCATCGGTTGCCGACCGCCACTTGAAGACCTCGTTGGTGATCAGTTCGTTGGTTCTCGGATCGATATCAAGAATCTCAACGATCTGCTTGTTCCGCCGGATACGTTTCCCACCGACACGCGCCTGTACCTGGATAGCAGATAAAGTCCAGTGCCGAAAGCATGTTCCGCGGCACATCCATCGGGCGGGTTTTCGATACGGTGCACGACACTGGCTACCGAATCCGCGTGCGTTGTGGAATAGGTGATATGGCCGGTACTCATTGCCTGGAAGAGGGTCTGGCATTCCTTGCCACGGACCTCACCCACGATGATGTATTCAGGACGTTGTCGCATCGCAGCCCGCAACAGTTCGTACATGTTGATCTCACCCCGGCCTGCAGTATCGAACGAGTCCCGGGTAACACTCGGGATCCAGTTCGGGTGCGGGAGCTTCACTTCACGGGTATCTTCAAGCGATGACGATCTTTGCCATGGGCGGGATGAACAGGGAGATGGCGTTGAGGGCCGTTGTCTTACCGGATGCAGTTCCGCCGGCAAAGATGGCGGATTTGCCATTCTCGACACACAGCCAGATGTATGCGATCGAGAGCGGGGCAAAGGTGTGCCATTCGATAAGATCGGTGGGTGTGATCGGTTCGTCCTTGAACTTACGGATGGTGAAGGTCGAACCGTGAGCGGTGACTTCCTGGCCAAGCGTCATCTGGATACGGGAACCATCCTGCATGGTTGCATCGAGAATAGGTTCTGCGATCGAGATGTACTTGCCAGCCCGCTGTGCGAGTTTGGTTACAAACGAATCGAGTTCGTCGGCAGTCGTGATAGGAAAGCGTTGTCTTCATCGATTCATAGCTGGCAGTGGAATGCAAACAGCGGGATATGGACACCATCGCACGAGATATCCTCGATATATTTGTCGTGCATAATCGGATCGATCAGACCCGTCACCAAGGAAATCCTTGTACATGTTGTAATGGATCTTTTCACGCTGTTCAGGCGCAGAGTTTAATCCCGAAATCTGAAATAATATCGTTGGCAGCAATCCGGAGTTTCTGCCGGGCATCTTCTTTGGAGATGTCCTTGGTATTGATATCGAGCGTATCGAACAGGCGCTCTTTGAGTTCCGATCAACAAATCTTTTTCAGGATCGGTGAGGACCGGTTCGAGCACATGATAGGTATACTCATGGGTGGAGTGATCGTAGGTGATCCGGATATAGGCATAGGGTTCATTGACCGGATACATCTCCATCTCTTCAATACCGGGTTTTGGCTGGAAGGACCAGATCGACAAGCGGGCCATGTTTCTTGGGATCGTACTCCTCCTGCTCGGACATGATTGCTTTGAAAATGGAACCGATACCGAATTTTCCGGGGTTCTGCCTTGAGTTTTTCCTTTCCCGTCTCGATTTCACCATCAATATCAAGGTCCTTAAAACCGGCTGTTGAAAATTCCCTTTTCCAGATCTCGGCAAATTCCTTGGGGAGTGTACCGGTAGCCGGTGCTCTCGAATGCATTGATTCTCCCGTGGAGATTGATCTCATCAATCTTAAACGTGGCACCTTTGGGGAGGATAAGACCTGAAAAATCAGTTATCTGATCCACAGAAATGATCTTTTCCTCATAGTCTGTCACCTTTTCAGTAACCGGAGGTGCAACAGGCACACCTTTTTTGGCAAGGGTTTTTCTGAGGGCTGCTTTGGGATCGTCTTCATAAATCTCGATTATGGGCTCTTCTTCGAAAGCTGGCGGAGCTTCGGGTGCTACCTGCCGGACAGGGCTTTTTCTTACGGGTGCCTTATAATCCTCTTCAGTAATCCCGGTTACCGGCTCTTCTTCCCGGTCCATTTCGGGGACTATGGGTGAAGGGGATTGGGATGATTCCGGTGCAGGTTGGGCAACGGTTTTTTTTGTCGCTATGGTATTCAGCAGTTTTCCTAACGATGCGCGTATGTCTTTTCCCTGCAGATCCGGCTTCTGCGGTTCAGGAGCAGGAGGGATCGTTTCCGTGCGGGTTTCCGGGACATCCTCAAGCAGATCATCCAAATCGGAAAAGGATAACTCATCGGATGAATAGGGACCCGACGGGGTTTTCCGGGCGGGTTGTTCAGGTGGGAGAACGATTTCCGGGGTTTGCTCTTTTTTAGCCATCCCCAGTTTTTTTAACAGTGCCGAAAAATCACCCGCTTCTGCCATATCCTTCTCCGGTGCTGGAGGAGGTGCAGGCTCTTCATGATTCAGCGGTTCCTCCTTTTTCCTGATACCGCCGATCATCTTTAAAAGCGAGTTTGTATCTTCGAGGGCTTCGTCAGTATCCTTGTCCAATTCAGACATCCCCTTAATTGACAGGTCCTTAAAATATGATTATATTCATTTGGATAAAAGATAATTTTGCCTGTAAATATATTAACATTTCGATCAGGGATATGAATGGATTTGGGCGAAATAGACGAATAAGCAGCGCCTTACGTTTTTTTATCGGTCGTAATCACCGTTAATCTCAGACTGGATGCTTTTTAATACAACCCGGATAAGTCCAAGCTGGGCATCCGAGGTGGTAAAAACGCACAGGAAGAGATCGCCACAGGGTGCAATGATAAATTTATTTTCGGCAGTTTCGAGGATCATCTGCTCAAGATCCCCAACCTTCATTTCCTGTGCGATTTTTGCACCAGCCCGCATGAGATCTTCTGCCAGCGCTGCAACATGCTCAAAGTCTGCATCGCCAACTGACTGAACGGGAAACCCTTCGAAAAATGCGGAAACTGCGATAACTCCGGGCTGGCTGACAATTTTATTGAGGGTTTTTTCATCCAGAAGCGCCGGCATTGAAGGAACAGCAGCATTCTTTACTTCAGTATTTTTTGTCTCAGGATTCTGAGAGGTAAATGAGAGAAGCAGGTCCTCTTCATCTGCTATTTTTAATGCATGGGTAAACTCTTCATCACTGTATCTTCGCAGGTTGAACGTCTGCCCTGACTGGTTTTCCGGAGAATCCATCGTCATGTATGAGAGGGCTTCTTTTCCGCGGGATACAATTTCACCGCTCTTGAAATATGCGGCAATAAGTTTACCATTCTCGGTAATTATGAATCCACGACCTGCGCCGGTCTCGATCTCTATTGCTCCACGAAAGGCCATCAGATACTGTATCAGACCCTCTTCCTGAGGGTTAGTGATGGTACCTCCGTTGGTTCCTGCGGGTAATTTCATACAAGGAAAAGGGGGGGAGGTGATCAGAGAGCGGCAACGATACGTTCTTTGTTTTTCTTTAACTCGTACCGTATCCTGCCGACATTGGATGTCGTATCTGCAACAATTGCAATCAATTCATCGGCAGAAAGGGGGAAAGAATGATGGGTCCTTTTTCCAGCTCAACAAGCATCTGTAATAATTCGCCTTTTCCCAGCGTACTGCCCATTGCTTCAGAAGTGCCCAGTCCGGTTGAAGCCATTGCACCCAGTGCCTCTATATCGACTTTTCCCGATACAGCACTCTCAATAACAAAACCATCCCTTCCAATTACCACTGCAGCGGAGACTCCTTCGACTTTTAAGAATTCCTCTAATAATGGTTTTAGCATACGTCACCAGATAATAATTAAATTCTCTTGTTCTTGTTCTATTAAAAGGTTGGTCTTTTATCTCTCGTGTACTCCGAAAAAAACCGCGTAAATGCAAAAAACGTTTTTTTCGGGGTTTTTCCGGATTATTTTTCCGGATAAGCGGAAGTCACCCGGTCGTGAGGGGGTGAAAAAGTATTTGATATAATCCTTAAGCTGAGCCGGATAGTGAACGAAAAGAAACTATATACACGAGTGCAATCAGATTAGAACATAATGCAACTCCCGAGGGGTACATTCCGTGAAATCAAAAAGAATGAACTGGTCAGTTCCATCCTCGAAGAGTTTGAGCGTACAAAATTTTCCGGGATCTGTAACATATCATCAGTCACGGTGAACGGGACACTTGTCTTTAAATCCGGTACTTGCATACTTGCAAAAATCCAGAGTAAATCCGGTGACGGGGCATTAGAAGAGCTCCTGAAAATGAGCGATCATGAAATCGATGCTGCGCTCTCAAGCCTGGATGAAGCACAAATCCAGCTGGCACTCGAATTCAACAAGGCCTGCCGGATAATAAAAGCGGGTAAAACTGCACCTGTGGCAAAAAACCTTCAGCATAAACCGGCACATGGCATTAATCACGAAACTCCGGTAAAACCGAATGCAGTTTTCCAAAAACCAGCCACGGCGGCATCGCCAACCCTTCGACCTTCATCTTCATTTACCTCACCACCGGCACCGCATAAAAAAGATTATTCCCCCGCCACAGGCACGGGCTCTGCCAACACCTCCGCCTGAAGCAAAGATTTTGCCTTCCTCGCAGATACCGGTCCTTCATCCCTCACCGGCACATAAGCCGGAAAAGCCGGTTGAAACTGAAGAACCGGCACAGGGTCCAAGTAATTTTGAAAATGATATTGATACCTTTGATGCACTTGACCTTGACAGCGTTACGGATAAGATCCGCAATGACTGCAAGACCATGATCAAACAGTCTGCATCTCGAACACCTGATGGAACGGTAACGTTACAGGGAGAATGTATAGTATGGATTTTTCATTGAATGGATCCGCTCGCTGCTGCCGGTTGTAATCATCGGAATTATCATCGGTATAATTATTTGTAAGTGTGATAAAGGGTTTGCACAGATAAGGCTGAACACAGAGGCAGTCATCGATTACCAGCCGGAAGCAAAACCCAAACCGGTAATCCCATCCCCCGTAAAACCAACACCTTCAGCACAGGCAGCTGCTGCAGTTCAACCAGATGATATCGATCTTGTCAGATACCCGCAAGGATCTGACAGAAAGTCTCGTGGCACTTTCAGAAAAATATTCTCTTGACAGTTTTACACTCACAACTGCAGATGGCCTTGTCTTCGGGTCATCCGGGGGGGATACTTCCCAGACGGATGCTGCAATATACAGCGGGATCTTCAAAAACGATCCGCTTATTGAAACTCCGGGCGTTGAACTGTTTGGCCTGATGCATAAAGGATCGGAGCTGATCGGGATCATCAGGACAGGGACTTCCATCCCGGAAGATATCCTTAATCAAATCATTACAGATACAAAAGTATTTTAAACCGGTGGATATAACACGAAAATGGGATTAATTGGGTAATCTTATATAAATACAACAGAAATACTTATCATCACAGGGTGTTCAATGGTCAAGGTTTACACAATCGCTTCCGGAAAAGGGGGTACGGGAAAGACAACCGTTTCTGTCAACCTCGGAACAATGCTCGCCCAACTGGGCAAAGAGACCTACCTGATGGACGCAGATATCGGCATGGCAAACGTCGGCCTTATCCTCGGCCTGCAGGATGCCCCGGTCACCCTGCATGAGGTTCTCGCGGGAAAAAGCAATATCAACGATGCGATTTACGAAGGCCCTGCAGGACTCAAGGTAATCCCGAGCGGTATCTCGCTCCAGGGATTCCAGCAGGCAGACCCGGACAAGATGCGCGATGTGATGGGAGAGATTGTCAAACGCTGCGAGTTCCTGTTGATTGATGCTCCTGCCGGGATCAGCAAGGACGGCGTTGTTCCGCTTGCAGTTGCCGATGAAGTGATTCTTGTCGTCAACCCTGAACTTTCCTCAATTGTCGACGCGCTCAAGACCAAAATTTTAACCGAGGTCGTTGGGGGGCATGTGCTCGGTTCGATCATCAACCGGGTCGATCAGGAGAAGTCCGATATTATCACCAAAAAGATGGAAAAGGTCCTCGGCGTCAAAGTGCTTGGGGTCATTCCCGAAGATCCCAATGTACGGAGGGCATCTTCACTCAAGGTTCCGATTGTTATCAAGTTCCCCACATCACCGGCATCGAAAGCGATCAAACGCATCGCATCCGATCTCGTCGGTGTTGCCTACAAAGAAGAAGTAGTTGCCGTAAAGAAAGAAGGTTTTATTGACCGGTTCTCAAAAGCTCTCTTTAAAAAGAAATCAGAAAAGTAAAAATCATTTTTTGTTATAGTTTTTTAGGCGGCTTGGGATTTAACGACGGATATACCCGGTCTTTAACCGTTCACGGCAGGTATTCCTGTAATCTGTAAATTCATAAATGGAGGGATTAATCCCCGGTTTTCAATTATCCATGACAGCGATAGAAAATATATCTGCCCAGTGCTGATAAAAAAAATGGCGGTAAACCTTTGATATCTTTGCAGGTTGCTTCATTATTTTGCCATTTTTTTCGGGTCGGGAGTTTTTTCCCGGATATGTAAAAAGACACCCAGCAGATTATTATTATCGTCCTTAACGGGCCGGGCAACAATACTAACATTCCGGTGCTCTGCCGGACCGGGTGACAACTGCTGTGTTCAAATCATGCATGACCGCCAGCATCTGTTTTACCACATCCGGGATGGGATCCGCGAGCTGCTCATCCGTCTGGTCGTTGATGAACATCATCACATCCCGCCAATGGGCCATCAGGATCTGATTGTCGGGCAGATCTAAAAAGCGTCCGGCATAGGGATTGAAAAATATGATCCGGCCGGCAGTATCCGTTACAATGATGACTTCAGGTACTTCCATAATCTTTTGTGGCGGACCGATGGGATAATTATCCAGATATTTCTTTTTTATACTGTGATTATAGAGGGCAAGTTCGACATTCGAGTTTAATTCGCGATCCGAAAAAGGTTTTAAAAGATACCCGTACGGTTGCGCATTCTTGGCCCGTTCAAGAAGATTGTCATCGCACAGGCCGGTAAGAAATATGATGGGAAAGTGAAAGAGCTGAAACAGGTAACTGGCTGCAGTAACTCCATCCATCCGCCCGTTAAGGTTTATATCCATGAGGATGAGATCCGGATCGAGTTCAGCAGCTTTCCGTATTGAATCTTCACCAGAACCGGTCTTTCCGGCAACGGTGTAACCTTTCTTTTCCAGCATCAGGGTAATAAGATTGGCGATGATATCGTCATCCTCTACAATGAGTATCCGAGGTATTTTTGTCATGATTGTAAAAATATGGAATTTAAGTGTGGATTATTCAATCCAGCGTAATAAAAAAGTTACCCGGGTTTATTGGTGATGGTAAAGACACAGTACTCGTCACCTTTGGACTTGCACTTGATCTCTTTTGCCTGTACCCTGATACCAAACGATCCCTCAATGATACCAGCAAGCAGGCCGGCCGTGCAGTAACAGACGTTCTTGCCGATGTTCCCGAAGGACTCGGACTCGACGGTGTGGGAGAGCGTAATGGTCTTCGTCTTGGTCTTCTCGTCCCATTCTTCCTTGACGAAGTTAAACCAGCCCATCTGGGAGTAGAAGGCAAATGCCATGTCAGAGAGGATCTTGGGATTGGTCTTTCGCTTGATCTCTTCCTTTAACGAGCCGAAGATATCGTCTTCAGGAGTTCCGACAAAAAGGATACCGATGATCTCTCCTGCGGAATTCTTGATCGGCTCATACGCCACGACAAACTTTTTACCAACCACATCTGCAGTGCCGTAATAGGTCTGCCCTTTGTTGATCACGGCATCATAGACAAGGCTTGAAATCTCGGTTCCAACAGCCCGGTTGCCGTCAGCGCCAACAACGTTGGTAGATACACGGATTGCCTTATCACCGACTTTCTGGAAGACGGTGGCCTTGCTGCCCATGTCCTTTTCAATGGAATCGACAACCTCGAAGTTATTGTTGACGATATGGCCGCCATAAGCAATCTGGCCCCCGGAAACTGAAGGAGTCCCGTATGCTGCGAAACGGTTGTGCAGCAGTTTGAGATCCCCGTCAAGTTTGGTCCTGGAGAGGTCATACGAGATACTCATCTTCTTGTAGTGCTCGACGTTTTCCTTGCCCATGTCCATGTATGCACGATAATTGACACCGCTTGCCGGCGCCTCTCCCATGGTCTTTTTCAGCGACTGGGTCATGGACGTGAAAATGAAACGGGGCATCATGACAACCGGTTCATCCATTAAGGAGATCTTACCCTCAAGGGGTTTGTGCTCGATAAACTCAGTGATCGCAGACTCACCCTTTACAATTGCCTCAGCCTTGAACTTCCAGCTCGGAGAGACCTGGTCTGCAACAAACTCACAGTACTCATCGCCTTTTGCATGGCAAGTCTTCTCCAGACAGAACCAGCTCTTCCCGGTAACGGCCATCAGCACGCCTTCGATCCATCCCTGGTGAACACCACAGACAGCCATGTTCCAGTCTTTCATCACCTGGGATTCAAAAGTCTGTTTTGTTCGGAGGATGATCCGCTTTTCACTTGCTTCAACCAGCTCAAAGGGCGCACCCCACCCCTGCTGGTGCTGCATTTTAAAGACCAGCATGAGAAATTCTGCCGGGGTTAATTCCAGTCCCTGCTTTTTTAACAGGTTATTAAGACCAACCGAACCCTTCCCTACCGATCGGAAGAGCTTGCGCACTGCTTTTACTGCAAGTTTCTTATTGAGACTCGCCTCATACATCTCATAGATAGCTTTTATCAGATAATTCGGATTGCTGGCAGTCTTTACTCCAAAAACCGAGTATGAACCGGCCTGCGGGTCTAATTCTATATACGGGACTATCGTTTTGTCCCCCTTTATGAGCGCCTCGAAGTCCTCACGTCCTATCTTCATAAAGAAGTGTTCTGTTATTCTCCAATTAAAGCGTTTCGTCTTACATTTTAGCCAGCATATCCCAAAAAAGACTTTAAATCTAAAAAAGAGAGGAAAATAAGGATTTTTGCTGTTACAGTTGCAGGGTCTTCACCGGACCTGACTCTTCAAATCGTACGTGGAAGGTAGTGAGTCTGCTGGTTGCGGTCCTGAACAATAACATCATACTTGCCATGCACCAGCTTAAAACCCACGCTGCCATCCCGGGTAGTTATGTCACTGCCGACAACTTTGCCTTCCTTCCTGAGGGATACCCGGACCCCGTTCTGGGGTTCATTATTCCGCTGGATAATAAGGGTGAACACGCCAACACCGGCACTTTTCCTGCCAAACTCAGGAATATCATAGGAATCTGCCTTTTTTAAGTGAGCCTTTTCAAAAATACGGCATCCGGCAACCACCGCCTCTACCAGTTCCGGATTTACATCATACAGGGTAAACGACCCGACACCGGTAATCAGCATTACGGCCTTGTCACCGTAGAGTGTTCCCTTCTCATCGATGAAGATTGCACCCTCCGCCTCACCGGCAAGGATTGCAAGATATTGCTGCGTCTCATCTTTTCTGGATACTGCGATGCCATTGACGTTGCCCTTGGCTGCGAACCTGAAAAGCTCGGGGAGAGAGAAAGTCCCTAAGGATTGAGATTCCTTGAGGATTGTATCAATCATTTCCTGGATTTTCATAAAAAACACTATCCCGTGGAATGCATGCGTTTTTTAGAGACGGTAGTTACGGAACTGCCGCTCTCTTCGTATGGCAATTATTCGCAAGCATGATATTATATAGTTGCGCAATTGCTTTCTGCCACCAGCGCCATACATAAGTGCTCTGAAAAAAAAGCATGTACGGGATTTATGGAACTATTATATCCGATGGTTATCTCAGCAGTTGCCGTTCTTGCAACCCTGATCTATGCCTCATATCTCGATATCAAGGACCGGCGGGTGCCATTTAAGACATGGTACCCCATGCTGATTGTCGGGATTCCCGCATCGGTCTGGCTCCTGTATAGTAAAACAGGAAATCTCAGTCTTATTGCAGGATACTTTGCCCTGATCGTAAGTTTCTTTTACGCCAATTATCTCGACAATCATGAACCCGGTGAACCGTTCAGGTTTGAATACCTTGCAGTCACCCTTGCCCTGCCGGCACTGGCATGGCTGGTACTGCCCGCATCATTCACGTTGACCCTTGTGCCCTGGTACGCAATGTTTGCCGGAATTTTTGCCTATATATCCTACATTACCTGGAAACCGAAACCGGTAGGAAAGGTCAGGCCGAAACGCAAGGTGCAGGAATCCAATGTTGAAGAAGCACTCAACCGCTGGTACTTCATCCTGATCATCATTATCTTTGCAATCACGTCCGTACTGCTGCTCTTTACCGGGCAGTTGGGGTATCCTGCCCTCTTTGTCCTGCTCCCGGCGGTGTTCTGCGGGGTGTTCTATCTCTTTGGCAGGATGCACCTCTTTGGGGGAGCCGATGCCTGGGCACTCATCTTCATCTCATTCTGCGTCCCTACCTTCCCGTTCACGCCGCTGCTGGGAACGACCCCCCTGGGATTCCTGGCGTTTTCGGTCCTGATCAATGCCCTGCTGCTCAACCTCGTTGCACCGCTGGGCATCTTTGTCATCAATATTGTCCGGGGCAACCGTGCTCCGCTGATGTACATGTTCTTCGGGTTCCCGGTAGAGGGCGAAAAGATCCAGAAGGAATGGGGATTTGTGATGGAAGATTTCGAGGAGAAGAACGGAACAGTCAGCCGGAAATTCATCGGCTTTTGGGATTCTATCCGGAGAATGTATGCCGGCGAAGGCCGGGTCTATACCAAGGATCTCCGGGAACACCCCGAAGAGTTCACCGCGGAACTGGCAATCTATAAAAAAGCCGGCACGGTCTGGATCTCCTATGCTGTTCCCTTCATCATCCCGATCACTGCCGGATTTGTCACGGCAATTATCTTTGGGGATTTCCTTCTCGCAATCATGAAATTATTTGTATTGGGAGCTTAACTATGCTGAACCTGAAATTTGCTGACGGACTGATACCGGTCATCGTGCAGGACACAAAGAACCGGGAAGTACTGATGATGGCGTATGCCAATGATGAGGCAGTCCGGCTCACGCAGGAGACCGGGTATGCACATTATTACAGCAGGAGCCGGAAGAAACTCTGGAAGAAAGGAGAAGAGAGCGGTCATTTCCAGAAAGTTGAGCGAATCTTAACCGATTGCGATGAGGACTGCCTGATCTACGAAGTGATACAGACCGGTGCTGCATGCCACACCGGGTATGCCTCCTGTTTTTACCGGACGCTTGACGGGACGGTTATCGGGACGAAAGTCTTTGATCCCGAAACAGTGTACGGGAAGAAATAATCCCTGTTTTTCCGGTCAGGTTTTCCTGCTTTTTTCGTTCATCAGGGACTGATAAAGAGCGAATGGAACGGTTAGTTACCCCACGTAATAAACTGACTTGACCGTCACGGGGGCGTCCAATTCCGGGACGACAGCATTTATCGTATCCACAGGTATGGGGGCATCAGTCCCCACCAATGAAATTATCGATAGATCCGGGTTCTCCACTTATTGTGATGATGAAATAAAATAATGTGTAATTGATCACGGTTTTTACAAATTTCCACGGTTCTGTTGGAACCCTGTTTTTGTTATTTGCATATTTTCAATAACCGTTTGGAGGGGGACCCCTGCAGAGATAAGGATACCAGGAATCAGCAGAAAAAAAGATTTCAGGGATTATAAGCCGGGCAGCGTCGTAGACCTGACAGAGGTAGCGTGCCTCAAAGAGCATAATGGGTGCGATGAATGCGATCTGGATGATAAATCCAATAACGGGGATCAGCGCAAATATTGATATAACGATGGATATGATGACCTGAACGATGATAACGATGACCAGCGCAAGGATATACGCGCCCCATCCAATCCTGCCAATCGTTGCAAGAATTTCGCCGAAGTTGAATGCTTCACCCATGCTGCCGGTACGTGCAAACCGGATGATACCAATGGTCGCAAAGAGACCGGTGATAATGGCAACAATGAGAAAGATAATCAGGCCAAAAAGCATCCCGCCGATCGCGGCAAGTACTACTGCCGGGTCCTGGCCGGCCATTGTGAGAATTCCTGCACCAATAGTCACGAAGAGGACAATGAGTGAGGGAATCGCCCAGATAAGGGAAATAATCAGGTATTTAATCCCGTCAATAAAGAGTGTGCCCCAGTCATCAACTTCGGGTGCGGGTTTTTCACCACGGAAGACTTTCAACGAATACCCGAGCAGCGGGATGCAGAGAAGAATTGTTGCAATTACGAGTAATAACCACTGCATCCACTTTCCTACAATCGCATCCTTTGCATAGGCAAAAGAGTCACCAAGCATGTTTCCAAAATCCATTCAAATCACCATAATCAAGAGTTTAATAGTTTCAGATAACCGATTCGCAGTTTGTTTATTAAATATAATAGGTAATCATCGCATTTTTGTTCAAAGGCATACACCGTGACATTCCTGAACAGACACCATGGACGGATCTAATCCTGTCCGGGCATTTCAGTAATACTGATAAAATCCCTTTAATTCGTTCAGAACGGGCGAATTCTGTATTGGGTGGCGCATAGATTTGAGAAATGTGGGAGGGAACGGGAACCGGCGTAAAAACGTGATAACGATTTTAAAGAATACAGAACTATTAATTTCTCTCCCGACCACATTTTTCCCAAAGGGAGTGTTTCAGAGTGGATGATATCTGGGTAATCGCAATGCCCCCCCTGCGGCCATATGAAATGCCGGATTTTCCGGCAACAGTACTGGACGTTGAACCGGAACCCGATGCATTTGCTTTGCCTGAAGAAAAAATGACCCGTGATGAGATCGGTTATGCATCCCTTCCGGTTGTCCTGCCCCCGCTGCGTCCGGACGAATACCCGGATTCGGCAGTGTTTACTCTTGATGCAGAGCCGGATCCCTCGCTGGATGAACCTTCATGGGGTATGGGGTCAAAAGCACCCGATATCGTGATTCGCACAGGAAAACTGCTGCACCCGTGGGATGACGAACCAGCGGAAAATAAGTGAAAAACCAGCGGGTACTATGCCGGTTTTTTTATAGCACTCTTTTGGCGGGGAACCTGTTGCCGGCAGGATTCTTTTCAGTCATCATCCTCATCATCAGATTCCCCGGTGTCCTCCACTTTTATTATGGGCAGTGTCTCTTCTGCCAGTATTCCATAGATTAAGACGATTACCGGGATAACCAGGGTATAGAAAAGAACCGGCCGATTGACAGCCTGTGCTATAATAAAAAGTGCCAGTGCCATCGAAAGACCAACATATGCAAGTCGCATGATCTCAGCTCAGGAATATGAGGTGTTTTGGCTATTTCTTTCTTTTTTGATTAACCATATTATTTTTGACAGAGCGGACAGTGAAAAGAGATTTCGTGCCATGAATTGAGGGATCTGCAAAAAAGGGGTTATCTGATCACATCCGGATCGACAGTCCAGGCAACATGATAATCCGGTACCATGCTGATCTCATCGGAGGTCTTTTCCATGAAGTACACGTCCAATACTGCACCTTTGGCTAAGGTGGCAAATGACTCATCGGAATGAATGACAATGTAATCCCGTGGAAGTTCTCCACGGCCCGGTAAAATCCTGGCGCTCCGGGCACCGTTACCCTGGTGGGATATGCCAATTCCCCCAAAGGGATTCCCGTACGTGTTGGTAAGTTTACTGAACCAGACCAGTTGGATTGGTTCTGTCCCGGTATTTTGTGCAAGAACATAGATCGTAATGGTATGTTCTCCCGGTTCTGTGGATGGATCAATTTCGAAACTGTCTAAGGATACATTGAATGTTTTGTTCCCACTGCCGAGGGTTACCTGTCCGTTCATAGGCAATACAGGTTCTGCCGATACTTTCCCGGAATCAATCGGAGTCGGCGATATGGCAACAGATGACGGACTGGTTGTACACCCGGCGACAAGCAGCACACAAACAGCAATAGCAAGAATCAGAATATTTTTCATGAGAACACCCATGTATGGAACTTAATTATGGTATTAAGGTAAAACATTCCGATAAAAAATCCTTCTGATTTTCTGGATTTTTTACTCTATCCAACCTGCAGAGTCTCTCAAAAACGTGTACATAATAATGATCTAAAAAATCATAGCAAATATTATTCATTTTCATCAGGAGCGTCATAGTATCGCTTATTTCCAGATACAGCCCTGTTGTCACAATCGCAGTGAAACACCAATAACAAAAAATGAGCAGAAGGTCATGGGAATTCCTTGTATCAGGGTCTGGTTTACGGGAGAAAAATGCAATGCCACTATGGGACTGGCAGGTGGCAGGGAATTTCTTCCCGGTCTGATACTCCCCAGACCATAAAGTACAATAATCCTGCTAATAAAGGTTCAAATTTTTTTCATTCATTCTCTCCACCAAGCGGGAAATTTGTGGAACATTATTTCAGATTTTTTGTTTTCATCACTTCAACAAGACAAAAGAATGCTGCAGCTTCGACAGGATCTTTGAAGTGGGCAAGTTCAGCATCTGTCCGCATCTCCAGACAATCCGTAAGCGCTTTTCCGTATTCCTGTTCATAGATTTTCAGCGCCCGCGTCGTCTTCTTCCATCGCAGGATAACTTCGTCCAGCTGCATCCTTCGCATACATTCACCGGATCCCTGTTGGCTGATGCAGGGTGATGAGAGCATGGTTGGCGGGGGGTGAAAGTGATGTGAGAACGGCTATTGCCGGGTTAAATCATGAAAAAAAGTGAACCATCCTTGTTCGGGAAAGTTGGTTTTTTTAAATCAGGCAGGTCACTCTGTGACAGGAGACGCTGAAGGGGATGTCACAGGATCTTTTTGAGCGAGGGTAAGGGCTACCCGGAGATCCGTGTCAGTAAAGGGTTTTTCTATAAAACCATCAGGATGCACATCTTTTACCCGCTGGATTATCGCATCATCCGTAAAAGAGGTCAGGAATATTATGCGGGGATTTGACGACTTCCTGATAATTTTTGCTGCTTCAATCCCATCAATCGTACCTTTCAGTTTAATGTCCATGAGGATGACATCCGGGTACGTATTCATGGCACAGAAAATGGCATCTTCACCGGTATCAACTTTTCCACAAACAGGATATCCAAGTGCCTTCAGGCGATATTCGATCAATTTCTGAATAATTGCATCATCTTCAACAATGAGTACTTTATCCATTACCAAATACGCCCCATAATAGAATCATGAAACATGCAATCTCATTAATATTTGGTTTTAAATTTTTGGATTATTTCACTCCAGACACGCCATAAAACTTCCTGATTTTCGGAGGTCCCACCCGCAATTTTCCCCCTATGAAAATTTTCATTTGCATTATCCAATAAAAAGAGGTTGTATTTTTTCTGTATTCCTGTAATTCTCATACGAAACGGCTCTGTTGAAACAGTCATGAACGGGAGTTCATACCCAAAGCAAGAAAATCGTATTTACGATGTTCCCCCGCCTCAGGGCCACTCCGAGAAACGGCGGGGCAAGGCGGTTTGAAATTTTTGGTCATTAAAACGCCGCGGGGGCGTCCCATCAGGGGGGGCGGCGTTCATCATAATTATACAAAAAACATTTTCAAATACTATCTGAATATGCTGATTTTCATGGGAAATCCTATTTTCCAGCGATTCCCTCCGTCTTCTCGGCTGCTTTGAGGGTAACCCCCCTGTTTTTTTTAGAGGGTTTCAAAAGAGCCTCCGAAACAATAAAAGATTTGATTGGATTGAACCCGAAAAAGTGTGAGAACAGACTTTAGCGGTTTATGGAAAATCCTGAAAACTGCCTTTATATGACTAATGGCAAACTGTGGGAAATCACCACAGCGAAAACGCCCATATTCATCATTTGCAAAGTGAACCGGATGCCAGCGGAGTGATAAAAAGTCAGGAAGGATCAGGAGAAAGCCAGGAGAACCACATTTATTTATCCGGGGATTGCAGGTTGGTTTGAAAATCGTATCATCAATAGTTTTGTTGGGGATTGTGGCTGAACCAGCACCGGTTAACCGGTAATGAGGATTACCTGTTTTCCCGGACCTAGAGTACCGGGACTGCGTTCATAGAGACAGGCAGGATTATTTTTATGGCGTGCTCAGAGGAAAACAGGGATTATGATTTCCCGTGAAATATTCCCGTGCGAATCCTGTGAGGGGATGGCAAGCGGCTGGTTGGTAATGTCACGGACCAGCACAAGGAGCGTCCGGACTCTCTCATCTTCAGAGAACTCCGGGATAATCCGGGATTCAAACTGGCACACACCAGCAGGACACGGGTGAGAAAACGAAAAACTGGTTGGTTTTCCGTACTCAAACACCGCGTTGAGCTGGTCATCCCAGGTACTCGACCAGTTCCGGGGGCATTCCTGCCTCACTGAGAGTCTTTCCGATATAGGAGTCACGGGGCAGGCCGGTAACCAGTTCAACGGATTCGTTAATAAAAACCGTACGGAGCGAACGGTCGAACCGGACCACGATATCGGGCAGGTTTTCTGCAATGGTGCGGAAGGATTTCTCACGTTCCTTTAATTCGGCCTCTGCCTTCCGGATACGGGTGATATCCTGGAACAGGGTGGCAAACTGGCCGGTTTGTGGTGAATAGACCGAGATCAAAAAATATTTCCCGAGGGGTTGGAAGGACGTCTCGAATATTTCCGCGGTGCCGGATTGTGTAACCCGGGAATAGATATCCAGATATGGGGGTTCATCTACACGGTACGCATCACGGCTCAGTTTTCCGATTGCATCTTCCCGCTTTAACCCAAGTTGCTTTTCGAAGGCTGCATTGGCAGAAATGATACGATATTCAGTTGCAGTGCCTTGTTCATCAACCACCAGTTCGTGCAGGGCGAGACCTTCTATCATATGCTCGAAGAGGGAGCGGAGTCGGGATTCGTCCTCAATTATCTTATCCTCGGCTTTTTTCCGCCGCGTTGCCTGCTGGATTTTTGACTGGAGCGTCTGCAAACTGGGGTTTGGGGGCACCGCCTTTCTGGAGATAGAAATCTGCACCGTTATTGATAGCATCAATGACGACTTCTTCCCGGCCCTTACCGGTAAACAGGATAAAGGGGATCGTGCTCTTTTTGCGGACCTGTTTTAAGAATTCGATGCCATCCATATCCGGCATCTGGTAATCAGAAACGACAGCATCGTATGTTCGCGAAGAGAGCAGTTTTAGTCCGTCACGGGCAGACTCGGCAGTATCGACATGGAAATGGGGATCCTTTTCCATGTACATCTTGGAGATCTCGAGAAGAGCGGTTTCGTCATCAACATAGAGAACGGAATACATACACGAGCACCGGAGGGGTATAGTCTAACTCATATACTGTTCATCCAATAAAAGTATCCTGCAGATCGTGAGACTTTCTGATGGGGGAAACGTCCATTCCTCCCTTACCGGGATTTTATCAGGAAAACAGAATAAAACATCCCGCATGGCACTCAAAGTGCAGGTTATGGATGTGATTGGAGAGCCCCCCCGGTTCTGCTGTCGCTACAGTCTACGGGAAACTTCCGCGGTCCGGTTTATGGTGCTGGCAATCTTTCCCGATATGACTCTTGTCGGGGAAAATGAAGGCATCAAAGAAAATGGGGCAACTCAGTAAAAACCCAGATGCAGCTCTCTTCAGTCTGGTCGGGAAAGGAATTTTCCGATCCGTATGTCGAGATCAAGGCAAAGGGGAAGATCCATGAGGATGTCTCGACGAAGAAGAATTACTGGAACCCGATGTACGGGCAGTATTTCAATACACCCGAAAATCCCGATTTTGTCGTTCTCGTGTTCACCGCTGACGAGATCGCGTACCACGATAAAAATTTGTCAGGTATGGAGGTCTGGAAACGCTGATACTTTTTATTCATAACTGACTATGCAGGTCATTGGATTTGCCCGCTCCAGGATTCCGTGAGGTGTGGAGACTGGAATATACGATCCCGGAAAATTTCGACACCTAAACCTGCTTAAGCCGTGATTGCACTAGGAGGATGAGATCATCGAGATCCCTGCACCGGTTGAGCTCTTCGGTGTCGAGGAATACGAACATTTCGGTTCCTTTCCGGACAAGCACAACCGGAAAAGTAAGTTGTGGGTGCGCAAAACCGAACTCTGATAGGAATTCATCCCGGTCAAGGGATTGCGAGGGAATCTCCAGGTCTTTAAGAAAACGTTTCCACGCCTTCTTGATCCCCACCGGGCTATGGGTGATCGCGCTGAGGTTGCAGACATCGGTGCCGGAAGGAGCCTGCCTTACCGGCGGAAAAATCCTTGAGTGACGGTAATACCCCGCGGGTACTATTGTAAATAAAGAGAAGGGTTTTCTCACCCGGCATATACGATTCCTCTGTCTGTTTCAGGTCTTATAATTTGGGATGTATGTTATCAGAAAAATCGTAAATTGGGGAATTTTCTTCCCAGACCTCCCTCCCGAATAAAAATTTCTCGGGTCTTTTTCACAGCACCGGCAGGAACCACCCGGCAATGGAGGTCACGATCCAGATGACAACCGCAATGACCAGGGCCCTGAGCCAACCGATCGTGTACAGTTTCTGCAATGCCAGCAGCCACACGATTCCGGCAATGAATGCAGGCAGCAGTCCCTGGCCCAGCACGTAATAAAAGATCGTGTAAACGGCTGTGCCGATAAGTGCTGCGAGAACTGCTGTGGTTAAACTATCCTTTGCACCAAAGAACTTTGCAATATAGTAAATTATTACCGTCGAAATGATCAGCGCGACGATGAAACTCAGGACCGTTGAAATATTCGATACCATACAGCATCGCTTGTCCTCATTTCCACTTAATCCTGTCGTGACGACATACACATCGGGGTGAAAAAGGGTATGGGGCTCCGGGATCAAGGGACTACCTGGAGGGGCAGTTGGTGAAAAGGGGGCGAAGAGCGGTTATGATGAGAATATCGCATTCACAGACCAGACCCCGGCACATCCGGGACATTGTGATAGATTTCCGGGATCTTTTTTCTGTACGTTTTTCTCGTAAGAGATTCTGGAAAATGGGTACAATGTGCCGGAAGTGCCGGATCCAGAAAGCGAATACATTGATACGTGGAATCCCCCTTCAAGCAATGCATCCCGACATAGCACTGTCAGAACTGCTGACCAGAGTGCTCACCATAAGATAGCAAAATGGGGTCAGACCCTATTCCACTCTCGGACTTGGTGATGCGGGCAACTCGCATAGTGGAAAGGAGACGGGGAGAATGAAAATAGAGGAAGAGAATCCAACCCGAGATTTTATCATCCCTCAGCGGATTTAAAGATATATGAAAGGCTCATCGGTTTTCATGGTAATTATGGCAGTCGTCGTCGTGATGGTTGCGCTGAGTGGTTGTACCAGTTACGAATAACCCGCCGGTTGCTCAGGTTGAAAGCACCCCGACAGTAACGTATACTCCGGTGCCGACTCCCGCACTTACCACCATGCCAACGTCCGCACCAGCCCCGGAGCCCGACACGGCGGCAATTGCGGATAAGGCATTTGTCGATGCGGCAGAGGCATGTACCGCCGCTACTCCAGTCATCTCCGATGTAACCACCCGGCTGGCGTTTACCACCTGCATGCAGAATACCCCGGATCCGAAGGGTGTGTGTGCGGTGAACTACAAGTATAACATCCTCAAGGCCACAAAAGATGACGATACCAGTGCGGGATATTCAAGACAGAACAAGAGAATTCCGCTGATACGGGACGCATACAGCAGGAATTTGTCCTACAATACCATGACCGATACGGTCGAGGCGTGCAGCCTGCAGCCCCTGGGCTTCCCAGTATAAGATACACGGGCGTTCAGGCACGGCAAGCGGAAGAATGGGGGCGACCGGGTCATGAATACACACCCTAATCCGACCCCATTTCAACCCCCGTTTCCCGTCACCAGCCGGGCCGGCAAACCTTGTTCATAAGAAAACCGGCCATTTATTTTTGGAATACTCCTATACAGCCACCTTTCCAAAATCAGGGCAATATCTAAACCCGGAACACCGGCCAATTTAGCCGCATTCTGTTAGAAAAACGCTCAAAAAGAACCCCCGCTTTTCCGCACAGTTTCCAAAGAAATTCACCCGGCAAAAAACCGCACGTATTCGCGTTTGGACAGCCGATCTCAGGTGCTCGTGATGGGCTGGACGGTCAGGGATTTTAAAGGGGGGTTCCGGGATCTTCGTTTTCACAAAACAAAAATCACGAAATTGAAGATTAGAATTATCATATCAATTCAAAAAAAGGGTTATGCTTTTAATCCCCGCCCCACCCCCCGAACCCCTTATAAACCTGTCCGTTATATATCTATCGTATCAACGATCTTTTCGGTCGTTGGACCAGAATAACCAGCACAGGCGGATTCCAAAAGCGTCCGTGCAGGTAACGGGAAACGGCGAGCGCTCGCAGGGGTTCCCGTTAAAATCCAAGAGAATAGCATACGAACACCATACCATAGAAGACCATACGAGGAATATCATTTATGATTCTAGTACCAGATACGAGCGTCCTCATCGACGGGCGCATAACCTCAATGATAAAAGCCGGTGAATACAAGGGTGCAACAATAATCGTCCCGGAAGCAGTGATTGCAGAACTCGAGGCCCAGGCAAATAACGGACGCGAAATCGGGTTCTCGGGCTTGAACGAACTGCAGCAACTGTGCAAAATGGCCGAAGAAAAAACCATTGAACTCAAGTTCTCCGGTATCCGCCCAACGCTCGAACAGGTAAAACTCGCCAGCGGCGGCGAGATCGACGCGATGATACGGGGTATCGCGATCGAGAACTCTGCACGGTTCATCACCAGCGACTCCGTGCAGGCCGAAGTGGCACGGGCAAAAGGGCTCGATGTCATCTACTTAAAACCGCAGGTAACCGATTTTGTCCCGCTCGGGATCGACCAGTTCTTTGACGAGCACACGATCGCCGTGTACCTCAAGGAACGGGTCGCCCCATCCGCCAAGAAAGGCACCATCAACGACATGAAACTCGTGAAGATCCGCGATGCGCCGACGAGCGAGTACGAGCTCCGGTGCATGGCGCAGGAGATCCTCGAGCGGGCCAAGCGTGACCCCGACGGATTCATCGAAGTCGAGAAGCGGGGCATCACGGTCGTCCAGATCGGTTCCATGCGGATCGCGATTGCCCGCCGCCCGTTCTCGGACGGCATGGAGATCACCGCAGTCCGCCCGATCGTGGACGTCACCCTGAAGGACTACTCCAAAGTCCGATATCATCACCAAGCGGATCACGAGCGAGAAGCGGGGCATGATCATCGTCGGTTCACCCGGCTCCGGAAAGACCACGCTCGCCCAGAGCGTCGCCACCTTCCTCTCCGACAGCGGCTTTGTGGTCAAGACCATGGAAGCCCCCCGCGAACTCCAGGTACCGGACAAGATCACCCAGTACACCACGCTCGACGGCAGCATGACCAACACCGCTGACGTGCTCCTGCTCGTCCGGCCCGACTTCGTCATCTTCGATGAACTCCGGAAGAACGAGGACTTCAATGTCTTTGCCGACATGCGCCTCGCGGGCACTCGGCATGGTCGGCGTCATCCACGCAAACGGCGTCCAGGACGCAATCCAGCGCTTCTCCGACCGCGTGGACTTCTCGGTCCTCCCGCAGATCGTCAACACCATCATCTTTGTCAAACAGGGCATCATCACGCAAGATCTACGATGTCGGTTTCACCATCAAGGTGCCCGACGGCATGGCCGGCGAGATGCACATCCGCCCGGTCACCACCGTCACCGACCACGAGACCGGCGAACTCGTCCTCGATGTCTTCCGGTACGATGGCGAGACCATCGTCATCCCGGTCATGGACGGTACACCAGCACCCGTTGCAGCCCCGCAAATGGCAGCAAAAACCCCGCAGGTCCAGCATGTCGGCCAGCCGGTCATGGCACCGCGCCCAGCCCACCCGCGCACCGGTTGCACCACAACCGAGCCGGCCGGAAGGAGAGTGACGAACGCCCCGGCTGGAAACTCACGGAAAAGGAGATCCAGCGGGAGATCGGGCGCTACACCGAGGGCTTTGTCGATGTCCAGATGGTCAGCGACACCAAGGCCATCGTGTATATCGATGACAAGGATGTCCCTGCAGCAATCGGCAAGGGCGGCAAGAACATCTCGGCGATCGTCAACAAGATCGGCATCGGGATCGACATCAAGCCCCGCTCCGAATTCGACCGGCAGCAGATGCAGAGCCAGCCGCAGAGAACTGAAGAGGAGATGAACCTCGGCGGCGGGATGAAGATCCAGACCGACAAGAAGCAGCTCGACGATCATTGCGCCCGAACAGAGCGGCAAGATCGTTGACGTCTTTGCCGGTAAGGAATATCTCTTCACGGCAACCGTGAACGAGACAGGGCGAGATCCACCTTGCCAAGAACTCGAGCATTGCGCAGGAGATGATCCGACGTTACACAGAATAACGAGATCATCAAGCTGCGACCGGTATAATACTTTTTTTAAAAGGTGAATGATGTGAGCGAATTTGATCTGGGCAAATTTGAAGAAGAAGCGCACGAGCGGTGGATCCATGCATTTGAATCCAATCCCTCGAATCTGGAAAAGTTCTACTTAACCGTAGCGTTCCCGTACCCGAGCGGTGCCATGCACGTCGGCCACGGGAGGACATACATCGTACCGGACGTAATCGCCCGGTACTGGCGGATGCGGGGAAAACAGGTGCTCTTCCCGATGGCATTCCACGTCACCGGAGCACCGGTGGTCGGTATCTCGAAAGCGGATCGCAAACAAGGACGAGAAGACCATCCGGCTCTACCGCGATCTCTACCAGGTCCCGCAGAACGTGCTCGACGAGTTTATCGATCCGCTGACCATCGTCCGGCACTTTGCCGCCGAATACCAGCGGGTGATGACCGCCTGCGGTCTCTCGATTGACTGGCGCCGGCGGTTCATCACGGTCGACCCGACCTACAGCAAGTTCATCGAGTGGCAGTGGAAGCACCTCTACGAGGCAGGCCACGTCATCAAAGGCGCTCACCCGGTCCGGTACTGTACGGTGGATGACAACCCGGTCGGCGACCACGACCTGCTCGAAGGCGACAAGGCCGAAGTGATCAAGTTCACGATGGTCATGTTCCGGTTCGGCGACGCGTTCATCCCGACCGCAACCCTCCGGCCCGAGACCATCCACGGGGTCACCAACCTCTGGGCTAACCCGACCGTCACCTACGTAAAAGCGCTCGTTGACGGGAAGGCCTGGATCGTATCCAAGGAAGCAGCCGAGAAACTCGCCCTGCAGGACCACACGGTCGAGATCAGGAAGAGATCCCGGGCAAAGACCTCATCGACAAGAAAGTCAGCCACCCGCTCTGCGGCGAGGTCACCATCCTCCCCGCTGAATTTGTGGACCCCGACATGGCAAGCGGTCATGGTCATGAGCGTTCCCGCCCATGCACCGTTCGACTACATCGCCCTCCGCGACCTCCAGCAGGCAGGAAAATACACGGAGATCAAACCCATCCCGCTCATCAAAGTCGAAGGCTACGGCGAGATCCCGGCCCAGTATGCGGTCGAGAAGGCCGGAATGCAAGACCAGATGGACAGCCGGATGGATGCCCTCACGCAGGAGATCTATTCCGCAGAGTTCTCGAAAGGCAAACTCTTCGAGAAGTACGGCGGAAAACCCGTCCGGGTTGCCCGCGACGATGTCGCCGCCCTCATGATCGAGAAGTACGACTCGAACGATCATGTACGAGTTCGACCATCCGGCCGGTCATCTGCCGGTGCGGCAACCGGGTCAAGGTCAAGATCCTGCACGACCAGTGGTTCCTGAAGTACAGCGACCCTGCATGGAAACAGCAGGTCACCGATCACCTCGAGGACATGGCACTCGTGCCCCCCGAAGTCCGGGCCGAGTTCGACCGCACGGTCGACTGGCTCAAGGACTGGGCCTGCACCCGTCGTGTCGGACTCGGCACCCGCTTCCCGTGGGATACGACGCAGCTCGATCGAGCCGCTCTCGGATTCGACGATCTACATGGCGTATTACACGATCGCCCACAAGATCCGTGAGATCGATTCCAAGCTGCTCACTCCCGAGGTCTTCGACTACATCTTCCTCGGGAAGAAATCCGATGACCTGCCCGAGAAGAAGAAACTCGATGCCATGCGGGAAGAGTTCCTCTACTGGTACCCGTACGATTACCGGTTCTCGGCAAAGGATCTCATCTCCAACCATCTCACCTTCCAGCTCTTCCACCACGTCACGATCTTCCCGAAGGAGAAACTCCCGGCAGGGCATGGTCGTCTTTGGCATGGGTCTCTTAAACGGGGCCAAGATGTCCTCTTCGAAAGGCAACGTCTTCCTGCTCGAAGACGCTGTCACGGAATTCGGTGCAGACACGGTCCGTATGTTCCTGATGGGCAGTGCCGAGCCGTGGCAGGACTTTGACTGGAGAAACGAGCTCGTTCTCTCGACAAAGAAGCAGATCGAGCGGTTCTACACCACGATTATGGAGACTCAAGGACGCTGGTGGCGAACCACATGATATCGACAAGCTGGCTTGCAAGCCGGCTCCAGTCGCATATCGAGCGGACCACTGAAGCGCTCAACAACTTCCAGACCCGCCAGGCACTCCAGGAGGCCTACTTCGGTATCGAGACCGACCTGAAGTGGTACCGCCGCAGACTGCCCGAGGACTGCGACGGCAGCCGGGAACTGCACACGCTCTGCTTCCGTCTGGGTGCGGCTCCTTTCACCGTTCATCCCGTTCACGGGCGAGCACCTCTGGAAAGAACTGGCCGGAGAAGGACTCGTCTCCTTCGCCCCGTGGCCGGTTGCGGATAAGAAACTCGTCAGTCCCCGAATCGAACTGTCTGAAGAACTGCTCTCCCGCACCGTTGAGGATATCGAGTCGATCATGAAACTGATCCAGATCACGCCCAAGGCGATCACGATCGCCCTTGCACCTGAATGGAAGCACGAAATCTTCAGGACGATTGCCAAATCATCGGATCGCACCACGGTGATCAAGGAGATCATGAAGGACGACTCCATGAAGAAGCGGGGCAAGGATGCAACCGATGCCGCCAAGCAGTGCACAACACTCATCCACCGCCTGCCCCCGCAGGTTGTCGCCCCGCTGGCTCAGGATCCGATCAATGAGCAGGCAGTCTTTGAATGATGCAAAGGCATTCCTCGAACACGAATTCGGCGTGACGGTGCATATCACCGATGCTGAAGATGGTGTGCATTTAAAAGCAGCAACCGCATTGCCATTCAAGCCTGCAATCATCATTGAATAATCTCTCTTTTTTAATTTGGACAATTACCGTTTACACTCAGCATCAGGCTGTCGCGGAAGGAAGATTACCTGTACGGAAAAGTAACAAAAACACCCTGTTCCAATGGGCACAAAACGAGTATATGAACATGGCATAGCCATTTTAATAGTAAAAAAGTGAACTTATTTTTTGATCGCTTTCTGAACGCGGTATATTACTTCGGCAGGCAATACATGGATTTTGTGGGTTGAGCCTGCATGTGCAATAAAATTCCGCATAAGTTCCTGATTTGTTGTTCCGCTCGAAACATGGGAACATTCCATTCCGATATCTTTACAGGTAAATGATGGCATGGTTTTTCCTTCCCTGCCAGTGAATATACCGGGTTCTGTAATGAATGTGTGCAAGGCACCGGTGCATTGCATCTCCTCATAAATAATGTCCCTTTTTAACCGCTGGATCTCGTAAAAGTATGTGAATCATCCTTGTCTGCTATCCACAAACCAGATAACCTTTCACCGAACATCATTGTTGGAGATACGAACATGCCAGCAGGATTCCGGGTTTCCTTAGCGATCACAGCACTGCTGATGATCAGTTGTATGGCGGGAGTGGTTACCGCCGCAAGTATCGGCACCGAATGGAAAGAACGTGTACCTTTTGACGGATCGTCTTACAATGGTTTGATGTTCTCTTCGGACGGTTCAAAGGTTTTTGCCGGGGGCAGCCGGATGTATGTCCGGGAGCTGGGACGGGGAGCTGCACTGGGGAGGACGTCCCGGTTTTATCACCACCATGAGCGCTGACGGCAATTATGTGGTTTTCGGACAGGGTAAGTCTATGGTAGTGCTCTACAAAGATGGCACCGAGAACTGGACACGAAACATGGATGGTGATGTCACCGCGGTGGCTGTTTCCGGAGATGCGACCTATTTCATTTCCACTGACAACAAGGGAAATATCAATACATGGGATATAAACGGCGATTTGTACGCACGGAACACGACGGACATGGTAAAACAGATCGCCATCTCACCGCTGAATACGCTGGTGGTTGCCACAACAGAAAGGGGGCTCCAGTTTTTTACTCCGGCGCTTCTTCCCGTCTGGTCGGATACCAAAAACGGGAGTGTAGATAACGATATTATCTTCTCAAGCGATGGTTCCACGATCATCACTTCCGGCGGAAAACGAGTCTCGTCGCACACGAACACCGGTAAACTCAACTGGATGAATGATGTTACGAAAAATGCAATCAACGGCATAGCCAGCTCCTATGACTGTTCCGTTATTGTGGTGTGCAGCCAGGATGGCACGGTCCAGGCAATGGACCGGTACGGAATGGTTCACTGGACGTATCCGGTGGGACTATGGGTCAATTCGGTTGCGGTTTCACGGGATGCAACTGTTATCGTTGCAGCAGGTATCGATCGGTACCTGTACGTACTGGACCATGGGGGAAAACTCCTGACAAGAAAACAGATGGATTCCATCATACATACGGGTTCTATTGCCGTAAGCCCTGACGGAAGGCGCATTGCGGTTGCCGATGAAAATAATCTCAACGGGTTTACATTTATTCCCGATACCGGAGTCATTGACCTGATTACCGTGATTCCGACTTCCACCCAATACACCTACACCTACACACAGACACCTTTGCCCGAAACTACCGTAATTGTTACACCGGTCATCACAGAACCGGTAACTACCATTCCAACACCCACTCAGTCCCCGTTAAGTCCGGCTGCTGCAATGATCGCAACGGTTGCCGGAATATTGTTGATGCTGGTTAAGAAAAAATCCTGATTTTTTCGAGGATTTTCAGGATTAAAAGGCTCTGTTGGAATCCTATTTTCCCGTTCTTCTCTTCTTTTTCTCGACTGCTTTGAGGGTGACCCCCTCTCTCCCCCAGAGGGGGAAGCAACCCAAGGGGAGTATCCCCTTGACCCCCTCTTATTCAGAGGGTTTCAATAGAGCCGATTTAAAAAAAAAGGATATAAAAATTAAAAGAATTTAAGGCGTGCGCCACCTATGTTGAAGTACCCAAACGGCATGTGCACCCGGTCAGTGTATGCTTCCTTAAGAATATTGATGAAGCGTTCATTCTCGGCGATAACGTACTCGAATTTCCCGTCAAGGGACTCAATGTATATCTTAAATTCCCGGCTGCTTGCATCGTCAGAATCGCCACCCTGAAGCTTGAGGCGGATAGCCGTTATCCGGGCATTTTCTATCGCAAAATTGCCCGGGGTCTCTGAAAGGGCCTGTTCGGGAGGCATTGTCTCATACCGCAGGGGGAACTGGAAAGAGGCCGCCATCTGGTCTTTGGCAATGGCAAAAAATCCCTTCCCTTCAGCTTTTGCCTGCTGCTGGGCTTCCATGATAGCCGCATTCACCATTGCCGTGGTCATCTGGACCAGGATCATCCGCCGACGGGTGACAATAATATTATAGGAATCCCACGAAGCCCCAAACATTTTCATCTTCCGGGCATTGGCGATCACCCCAAGCACTTCCTCAGTGCCGGGCATTCCGGGCGCAGGAACCGCCGGTGCTGCAGGGACCGGGAAAGGCGGAACTACTTCAGCGGGGCGAAAGGATGCGCCAACAGGCGCTCCACACCCCCCGCAGAATTTTGTCGAGTCACTGACGGGAGCTCCGCATCCACTGCAGGTCTTCTGAACAGGTTGTGATTGTGAAGGTGCAGGAACACAGGCCCCGACAACGGGTGCACCGCAGATGCCGCAGAATTTTTCTGCACCGGATACCGGACTGCCGCAGGATGCACAAACATCAGGAGCCGGGAGCCGCTGCGGGAGAAGGTTGCATGGGAGGTGGGACTGGTATTGTTGCCTGTGGCGTATTATCCCGGACAATGGCAAGACATTTACTGCAATACTTATCACCGGGCCTGATGATGTTGCCGCAACTGTTGCAGGTCCGGACACCGGAGGGTTGCCCCATAACCGGCGCTGGTGATGGGACGGGGGGAGGCGGCGGTATTGCTGCGCGAACGGGTTCCGGGACATACACCGGAATTACGGGTGAGGGGACGGGTGTTGCCGGGGCAGACACGCCTGCGCGTGCCCCACAGGTACCACAGAACTTCTCTGAAGCGGCGAGAGGGCTGCCGCACGAACTGCAAAGCAGTTGAGCAGCCGGCTGAGCCATAACCGGAGGGGGCGATGTGGGGGCCTGAGGGGGCTGCGGCGGAATTACAGCCGCAGCGGGGGCAGGAATAGCAGTCTGGACTGATGCGGGCACCGGGATAGTCGGGGCATCATCCAACTGGGACGCGCCACAGTTCCGGCAGAATTTTGCGTGCGGGGCTACGGGTTTTCCACATTCAGGACAGAAAGTCATAATGATCAGCACAGAATGGTTGAACGCGGAACATTAAGAGCATTTCATTGTATCAGTGCAAAAATCCGGATGGACTCGTACTGAGAGAAAATCAGGTACGGGAAGTTGCTATGGGAGGTACAGATTTCTTCACCATTGAAAGAATTGATGGGGAATTTTCTTCTGTACAAAGCAGAACAACGGTGCTGATAAAGTGTTTTAACCAGGTTCCAGGTAACGAGATTCGCATGATTATCATCAGGTTCTTCCGTTATCGGGAGACCGAAAAACCGGATGAAGGATTGATAACTTCAACTCAGTATATACAGAACCGGTTACCTGCAGGTACATCCTTCCCGCACGCTTCACAGGTTACCATAGTAATTGTATTACTATGATGAGCCCTTTGCCCGTTTTACCCGTTCTTTTGTCGAGAAACCGGTAACTGCATCGAGATATTTCCGGAAGCGTTTGTTCGTGTCAATGATCACGTCATCACTCACGCTCATGTCCGAATCAGTATCGATAATGACCGACTTTCCATCCGCAGCCGGATTTACATCAAGTCGCTTGAGCGCACCGAACATTATCCGGTACCCTTTGGCAGTCTTTTCCGGCTCTCCGCCGAAACAGGTCTTAATTTCAGCAACGATCCGGGTTTCAAGATCTTTTGTTAACCCGCGTTTGATTGGATACTCCTGCATACTATTTTTTAGGTAGTGCGTATATGTTAATCTAATGACGGATGATGCTCCTGAGTCTGAATACTGAGATGCTTTCACGTCTCGATACGGTTCACAACGATCTTGTCGAAATAAAACCAAAAAAAGACATCAATGTCATCTCAAAACCCCTTCCCATGAATGGTGCTTCGGTGTTGATCGGCTTTCCGGGGAGTGGGCTTGTCGGTACCATCGCGTTGCAGTATATGGTCGATCAGCTGGAGTTTGAACAGATCGGCACCATGACTTCGAAGTTTTTCCCCCCGCTGGCGATGATGAACAAAGGGGTGATCAATGACCCGGTCAGGATCTATATCAAAAACGATATCGCCGCCATTGTTGCCGATATTCCTATCCACCCCATGATCTGTTACGAGACGTCGCGGGATATTATTGACTGGCTTGAACAGTTCAAGCCAAAAGAGGTACTTACGATTGCCGGTATTATCACGAATGAACCGGAGAAACGGGTATTTGGTGTTGCGACAACAGCTGAAGCACTCAAACGGATTGAAGAACACACCTTGTCACTGCCGATCGGGAGTATATCAGGAATCGCATCCAGCCTCCTGACGGAATGTAAAGCCCGTGACATTCCTGCATATGGTCTCCTGGGCGAGACAGTGAATGCCCCCGATCCGCGATCAGCAGCTGCCACTATCGAAGTGCTCAACAAGATATACAATCTTGGTCTGGAGGTGCAACCACTGATCGACCAGGCTGTTGAAATCGAGCAGAGCATGGGCAAACTCGCCGAAGAAGTACAGCAGTCCGCAGAACAATCACCGAAAAAAGATCTGATCATGTACGGGTGATTATGATGAGATGTGCTGCATTAACCGGAATATCTCCTGAAGTTATCAAGGATCTCAAGGCAGGAAGACCTCGTACTATCGAACTGCAAAGCACCCACAATATCGTCACCATAGCCACAGTCGAACCGGGCCCGGATACTCACATATTCATCACCTCCATCGATCTTGCGGATCTCAGCCCGGGCGATGCAGGGATCTGTGTCTACGTGCTGTCAACCAACATCACGATGAAGCGAATCGTGGAATTTTCACATGGATCACATTTTGAAGAACGGGAACGCATGTCTGCCCGTGTTCAGGTAAAGTACGGTGCGGCATCGTTGATCAAGGAGGTATTCCACGAAGGCTTCTGCCAGCCGACCGAAGTCGAAGTACTCAAGTCATCCTGCTATCATGCAGGATAAAAAGAAAATACTATTTTTTAGTTCAGATTTTTTATTTATTGTTTCCGGAGGAGGACCATGCCTGCTCCAACGGCACCCAGTATTACCCCTATTCCAACCGGGGATTCAGGTGTCGGGGTATCACTCGGCCATGGCGTAGGTACTTTTACCGTAGACCTTACGGTGGTTTTTACCGCAGTCAGGGTTGTCTGGGGAACCGTTGTCGAAGTAGTTGTCACATCCGGTGAAAGAACGAGCGATGCGGTTACATACGAGATATTCCCGGCTGCCACCTTAACGTACTCCGAATAGTCATTATACCCGGCTCTCTGTATGAGGATTGTATAGTAACCGGGAGTGATGTCGTCGAGCGTCAGAGGGGTATATCCCTGATACACATTCCCGAGGAAAATCTTTGAGCTGGTGGGGGAGGATAGGATATTGATACTGCCGTTTGCTGCAGATGCAGTTGAGAGGATCGTAAATGTCGGGTTGCAGATCCTGCTTATTTCAGTCCCATCGGGCAATACACATACATCATAGGTTCCGGGTGCAGCGAGGTTAAGGTTAAACGTGCCCGTCAGCTGAGTTGTCTGCACCTCCGGAATTTACGGTACCCCCGATATAATTTCCACTCCGGTACAGGCGTATTTTCAGCTGAAGTGGGTATAAAACCGGTTCCTGAGAGAGTAGTTGAAACCGAGGTGTCGACAACCCCACTCGTGGGGTATATTGACGTAACAGTTGCCTCCGTTGCACTATTTACAGTAAATGTGCCGGTCACCGTCCCCCCATCGGAATTCAGGATTACGAGATTCCATGTACCGGGAGCGATTCCAATCAGGTTGAGATTCCTCCGGATAGTTGTTGCTGAGTCAGTACCGGTAATTGTACTAGTGATTGTTAACTGATCAGTTTTTGTCAGGGTAACCGTTGATCCACTAAAACCCGTCCCGACAATCTCAATGGTTTGCGAACCACTGTTTGCAGCGCTTACAGGAGAGATGCCGGTAATAGTGGGAGCGGAGGTAATGGGAATGAGAGTGGCAGAAACCGGATAGGTGCCACCATCGGTAACCGCAGCATTTGTAGTAAAATTCTGATATCCACTGAGCTGCAGAACAACAATACGACTTCCGGCTGCTACATTAGTGACAGTGAACGGGGATGCTGTTGTTGTCCCTTTATTTTCATTATCCACGTAAATAGTGGCCCCGGCAGGAGAGGAACTAACGGAAATATTGCCAAGGGCTGATACGAGACATGGCAGCAACAGCAGCATCAGGACTAAAAGAACCAGAGAGATTTTTTTCATGTAAGATACTTCCCGATCGTATAATCGATTAATGATATTTTCATCCCGGCATCTGATAAAATTTATTAAATCGGTTTTGTCGGGCAGACACAGATGATCGGAAGTTGTGCGGCTGCTTTTCTCCACACATTAACCCGCATCAGCACACACACAAAAAGGATTTTAAATGATCCCGCTGGTTGGCATCAATTCCCTGCTTTGTCAGGAGATCAGGTTATAAATACACCCGGATTAAATGTCATTACACGGTGAAAGAACAGGGCATATGCATGTTTGAACAATGTAAAAACTATGGACCGAAGGAATGGGCACAGATCGTCTTTATGATCCTGATCCTGTGCGCCGGAGGTTACCTGATTATCTACAGCGTCTACATGATGACCGTGTACAATGAATCTACCATGTTCATGTTCGCGATTGCCATGTTCGGCGTGGGATGCACAGCCATCTGGTTTGGGATAAGCCACGTAGAGATTGTTTCTACCGAGGAGAAACTCGAGAGGATAACCCAGCGGCTGGATAAAATCATCGAAAAAATTGAGCGGGAATAATCTTTTTTTAATTCCAATTCAGGCGCTTCATGAAACAGATTAATCATCCAAGAGAGCGTAGTTATCAGGCATCAAGTGGGCTTGTGGCTTAGCTTGGACATAGCGCCGGGCTTCTAACCCGGATGTCGGGGGTTCAAATCCCTCCAAGCCCGTTTCTGTTTTACCCCTATACTTTACCGTATTGGAAAATGCCATAAACGGCTCTGTTGAAACGCACATGAACGGGCGTTCACTCCCTAACAATGAAAATCCATAATAGTGCGATGGTTCCCTGCCTCAGGGCCTCTCTTTAGGAACGGCAGGGCAAGGAGTTTCAGTAAATTTCCGTCATTGATCCGCCGCACAGGAAACCCCATCGGGGGCGGCGGAATTTATCATAATGGTAAATGATGTTTGTTTTTCAATATTACCTGAACCAATCGGATTTTCATGGGAAATCCTGTTTTCCAGCGATTCGCTCCTTTTTCTCGGCTACCTGGAGGGTGACACACTCTCTCATCCAGAGGGGGAGGCAGCCTAAGGGGAGAATCCCCTTGACTCCCCTCTTTTTTAGAGGGTCTCAATAGAGCCCCATAAACATAAAATATCTGGTTCACAGGTGTGTCTGACTTGGACCAATAAGATTCAGACTTTTGAGCCGGTTACGATTTTGTATACCGGATATCATCAACATTACGAATTTCCCGGGAAATTCCTGAGCGATTTTCAGCAGGTATGCATGCAGCACGCAAATATCATATTTGCTTTAGAAAAAAGCACAAAAAAAGAATTATTGCTGTGAATCGTCATCAGCCGGCTGATCATCCAGGTCTTTCTGAAGAATCTGCACATCAGCGATATCATGCTGGCGCTGGGCGAGTTTCTTTGCCTTGAAGATGTTCTTGCCGTCTTTTCCGATTGCAATGCCGCGGTCTTCATCACGGACTTCGACCTGAACCGTCTGCTCACCCGCTTCGCCCTCAAAGATAAGGGAGGTGACCTGCGCGGGCAGGAAACAGTTCTTGATGAACTGTTCAACATCGCTGTTGTACTCAACGACTTCAATCTTCTTGCCCATTACTTCGGAAGCCTTCTTGATAGACGCTCCCTTCTTGCCGATCGCAAGCCCCATATCACCGGGGTTGATCACAAAGATGAGGCGGGCATTGCGCTCATCCATTACACAGTCGCGGCTGCCAGCACCGGTCAGGCTCTCGAACTGAGAGATCAGACGCATACAGTCTTCAGTAAGTTTGACTTCGACCATATCATGCCCTCTTCAGGGACAGGATATCTGATTCACCCGGGCTGATGATTGCAAGGGTGCTGACCATGAACGGTTTTCCACAGGCTTTTCCAAGCGCCACGCTGGAACCTTCAAAGGTGTGGATGAAGAGATTCTCCGTGGCAGTAATTTTTGACTTGAAAGCTGCCGGGCAGTTGCCTGCAATAACGATCATCTGGGCTTTGCCGTCTTTGACGCACTTTTCTGTGTTGTTCTGGCCAAGAATTACATTTCCGGTTTTGATGGCTCTTCTGAGTGAAGCATTAAAATCCATATACAATTCCTCGTTTTGTTAAATTCTAATTGTTGTGTTGTCTGACTGCGATGAGTTTGACATCGCCGGTACCGAGCTGTATCGGCTGACCGACAATGACATTTTCGGTAACGCCGCTCAGTTCATCTACTTCATTTGCAACGGCAGCATCAAGCAGGTGATTGACCGTCACTTCGAATGCTGCACGCGAGAGAACACTCTCTTTTTCGCCAGCAATACCGTGCCGTCCGATCTGTTTGACTTCGCCTTCCATGCACATCATGTCTGCAACAAGCATCAGGTGACGAACATCGACTAAGATACCCTGCTCATTGAGCGTGGATACCGCTTCAAAGATGATCGCATTCCTTGCTGCCTCGATGCCGAGCACGTTCGCGCATTCACTGATGTTATTGGTACGGGTCCGCGAGGTGTCCACGCCAGCAACATCAAATACGTCTTTAAGGTTGGAGCCTTCAGTATAAAGTATATACTCCCCGCCCTCCTTTCTTACGACGACACGCAGGATGTCATCAATGCCCTGCACAATCACATTCCTGACGTGTTCTGCAAGCTGGAAGAGATTCTGGTAACTCTCCTTGTTTTTTGGAGAGAAGGTGATGATGGCTTTGTTTTCATCGATCTCGTGCTCGAAGTCACGGTAATGCCTGCGGTCACGGATCTTCTTTGGCCCGACTTCCATAATCTCCAGTGGGGAGATCTTACGCTTATCGCAGACCTTGGTATTCAGGTGCACGAGAACATTCATGTTCTCCATGTCCGTCGTGATATCGCCAAACTCATGGAGGGGTGCTGCCTCGATCTGCCAGCTGACTTCACGGGCTTTGTCACGGTCATTGCGGTAATCATCCTCGAGATAAACCGTCATGGTCGGAGTATCGGCTCTTTCCGTGCATCCATGATCTCGATAAGACGCGGCAGACCCAGCGTAACGTTGATCTCAGCGACACCCGCATAGTGGAACGTACGCATCGTCATCTGCGTACCGGGCTCACCAATGGACTGGGCGGCTATCACACCAACGGCCTCACAGGGCTCAATCCGGGTTGACTGGTACTCCTTGATGACACGTTCAATGATCTGCTTGAACTGGGTGTCAGTGATCTCTTTTTCTGCAAGGAACTTGCGGAGCTGGTCTTTTGTCTTGACCGGGAGGTCTGCAGCCTCAACTTTTTTGTCGAACTTCTCTGCGAGCGCCATCAGACTTCCTCCTTTAAGATACTCTCAACAATTCCCTTGACATCGACCGGGTCGCCAAAAGCGCTCTTGGTCGGGTCAGTGCCGTCTTCACCATACTCGAACTGGATGATCCTGCCACCCGTTGTCCGGACAGAGGCATCATACGCGACCTTGAGGTCCTGCAGTGCATTAATAAGCCTGCGCTGGAGGTACCCGCTCTGGGACGTACGAACTGCCGTGTCGACGAGACCTTCACGGCCACCGATTGCGTGGAAGAAGAACTCGGTCGGATTTAGCCCGCCCTTGTAGCTGTGCTGGATAAAACCATGAGCATCCGATCCCCGCTCTCCTTTCCTGAAGTGCGGCAGCGTCCGGTCATCGTAACCACGAACGATACGCTCACCACGAACGGACTGCTGACCGATACAACCGGCCATCTGGGTCAGGTTGAGCATCGAACCACGGGCACCGGATACTGCCATCAGCACCGCGCTGTTGCCCAGACCAAGGTGACGACCGGCAATCTGACCGGTCAGGTCACGGGCTTTTCCAAGCACCTGCATGATCTGCATCTCAAGTGTCTCTTCAATGGTACGCCCGGGCATGGGTTCGAGTTGACCGTCTTCGTAGACCTTGATACGGCGGTCTACATCGAATGCTGCATTCTTGAGCACTTCATCGATCTGGCTGTACTCGGTCTTGGAGAGATCTTCATCATCGATACCGAACGAGAAACCATCGAACATGATCGAACGGATCGAGAGCTTGGTCATGTCATCGATAAAGTCCGTTGCCCGGCTCATGCCTTCCTGGCGGATGATACGGTTGACGATCTGACCATCAAATGCACCGACTGCTTTCTTGTCGATCGTACCTGACTCGAGTATTCCGTCAAAGATACGCACATACGCATCCCGTTCACAATCCGCTTTCTTGCACGTGTCACAGTTCTGGCAGGAACTTGCCTGGAAGACCATGTTGAGGTGCTTGGGAAGGATTGAGGAGAATACCTGCTTGTTGCTCCAGTATTCTACCCCGTTCTCTACTTTGCCCGGTGCCGGCATGCGTTCAATGCGGGAATACCGGAGCAGGTAGAGGGCTTCTTCTTTCGTGAACCACCGAAGATCATGCGTGAGCATGAAGATACCCGAGACGTGGTCGTGGATACCGCCGATGATGGGGCCACCGAAACGCGGTGACAGGATATTCTCCTGCACGGAGATGAGGATGGTTGCTTCAGCACGTGCCTCTTCAGTCTGCGGTACGTGCATGTTCATTTCATCCCCGTCAAAGTCGGCGTTATACGGAGGGCATACTGCCGGGTTAAGCCGGAATGTCTTGCCTTCCATGACCTTGACACGGTGAGCCATGATACTCATGCGGTGCAGTGAGGGCTGACGGTTGAAAAGCACAACGTCGCCGTCCCTGAGCTGTCGTTCAACCGTCCAGCCGGGCTCGATCATGTCAGCAATCGTATCAAGATTGCCTTCCGCGAGACGAAGCCTTCGGGCGTCCGGCCGGATAGCATAATTGGCACCACAGGGCGAATTGACATCCGGTCGGAGAGGGCCGGTTCTCGCAACCTGTTTGAGTTCCTCAATATTATGGATGGTGACACGGACGGGGATAGTCATCTCGTTTGCGACTGCCCGGGGAACACCAACCTGCCGTACCGAAAGGTTCGGGTCCGGAGAGATAACTGTACGGGATGAGAAGTTCACACGCTTACCGGAGAGTGAACCACGGAAACGACCGTCTTTTCCTTTGAGGCGCTGTGAGAGCGTCTTTAACGGCCTGCCGCTGCGGTGGCGTGCGGGGGGACAACCGGCCACTTCATTGTCCATGTATGTTGTGACATGGTATTGCAGGAGTTCCCAGAGATCTTCAATGATCAACTGGGGTGCGCCAGCGTCCTGGTTCTCCTTGAACCGCTGGTTGATGCGGATGATATCCACAAGCTTATGCGTCAGGTCATCCTCAGAACGCTGTCCGTTCTCAAGGATAATTGATGGTCGCATGGTAACCGGCGGGACCGGAAGCACGGTTAAGATCGTCCATTCGGGACGGGCCACATCCGGGTTGATACCCAGCGGGATTAAGTCCTCGTTGGGGATCTTTTCCATGCGGGAGCGGATATCAGCAGGAGTGAGCTTGTGCTCTACCTTCTTGCCATCCTCAACAACCACTTCAGAAAACGTTGTCGGTTTCTCGAAGTTGATCTTGAGCTGCTGGTCGCCGCAGTGCGGGCATATGCGCTCCTTTTTCACGTCCTTTTCTGAGAGCAACTCTCCTGTCTGGTCATCTTCAGTGCCGACAACCTTCTCGATCTCCTCGGGGCTTAACAGCACTCGTCCGCAGGAGCGGCAGGTAACACGCAGGAGTTTTCTTATCAACCGCGTATACCCGACATGGATGACAGGCTTTGCGAGCTCGATGTGCCCGAAATGCCCGGGGCATTCACTGGCCTTCTGGTCGCAGGTCTTACACCTGAGACCGGGGTCAATTACACCGAGGTTCAGGTCCATCAGTCCCTGGGGATAGGGGAACCCGTCATCATCATAGGTATCTGCCCAGATGATCTTCCGCACGCTCATCTCGCGGATCTCTTTGGGGGATAACAGACCGAACTCAATCTGTCCGATTCGTTTTGGGGATGGCATCTTACACCACGTCCTGTAATTTCAATCTGGGTGCAATTCCCATACTCTTCATCTCATCCAACAGGAGCTTGAATGCATAACTCATCTCGACCGAGTAGATATCAGTCTCATTGCCACATGCAAGACACCGGGTCATGTTGCGCTTACGGTCAAGCATCGCTACCATACCGCAGTGTGCACAGACATATTCCTGCACTTTATCAGATTCATCGAGCAGACGCTCTTTCAGGGCCATTGCTGCTCCATGTCCGATCATGACATCGCGTTCCATCTCACCAAACCGGAGACCACCCTCACGGGCACGTCCTTCAGTAGGCTGGCGGGTAAGCACCTGCACAGGTCCACGGGAACGGGCGTGCATCTTCGACGATACCATGTGGTAGAGTTTCTGGTAGTAGATCACACCGATATAGACATCGGCCTTGAACATCTTGCCGGTAATACCGTCATACATGACCTCACGGCCATTGTGGGAGAAACCGAGCGCTTTGAGTGAGGCACGGATATTTGCCTCACTCTCGCCACCGAACGCGGTGCCGTTGATGCGCCGTCCTTCGAGGGACCCGACTTTTCCTCCAATCATCTCAAGCATGTGACCGACGGTCATACGACTCGGGATTGCATGGGGGTTGATTACAAGGTCAGGGCAAAGTCCGCTCTCGGTAAACGGCATATCTTCCTGCGGGGTGATAAGACCAATAACTCCTTTCTGTCCGTGACGGGAAGCGAACTTGTCGCCGACTTCCGGTATACGAAGATCCCTGGTGCGCACCTTAACCAGGCGGGAACTGTTCTCTCCTTCAGTGATGATCACAGTATCGACAATACCGTGCTCGTTGCTGCGCATCGTAACTGATGTATCACGGCGTTTTTCTACCGAGATCAATTCACCGGTCGGTTCTTCAAGGAAACGGGGTGGTGATGTTTTCCCGATGATAACGTCCTTTTCTGCAACAACGGTCTCGGGGTTGATAACACCATCTTCGTCGAGATTCTTGTAGGAGTCGGCACCATGAGCACCGCTGACTTCCTCTTCAGGAACTTCAATGCGATCGATCTGTCCGCCAGGATACCGGCGTTCTTCTCCTTCATAGGTCCTGAAGAAGTGGGAGCGTCCGAGCCCACGCTCGATGGACGCCTTGTTGAAAATGAGCGCATCTTCAATATTGTAGCCTTCATAGGAGAGGATGGCAACCACAAAGTTCTGTCCTGCAGGCCGGTCATCCGAGCCAATCAGCTCTGATGTCTGGGTGTGGGTAAGCGGTTTTTGCACATAGTGAAGCTGGTGACCACGGGTGTCGGGGCGGAGCTTCATATTGGCGCAGCCAAACCCGAGAGCCTGCTTAACCATTCCTGCGCCCATGGTAACACGCGGACTGGCATTGTGCTCCGGGAACGGGACATGCGCTGCACCGATACCAAGGATCAGGGAGGGGTCGATCTCAAGATGGGTGTGAGCAGGTGTGATCTTCTCGAAATTCATCGCGATGAGAAGGTCTTCTTCCTCCTCGGCATCGACAAACTCAATCATCCCGCGCTGGACAAACCAGGACATATCGATCTCTTTCTTTGCCAGTTTCTGGAGATCAGCGTCAGCGATGAGCGGTTCACCGTTCTTTAAAACGATGAGCGGACGGCGGGCACGGCCACGGTCGGTGAGGATGACGACATCCCCGTTGTATTCCTTATGCGAAACATTGACCTCGGAGGCGATCGCGCCCTGGCGGCGCATTCCACGGATACCGGTGACCAGTGCTTTTGGGTCATCGACAAGTCCGACAAGTGCACCGTCAACAAATACGCGTGATTTCTTCATCGTGACTCACCCTTAATCTGTTCCACGCCAAGGTTGTGCAGGATCTGCATAATCTCTTCTTCGTTGTCCACACCTTTGCTGATCTCGACCATCTGGGCAAAGTTCTTGACAAGCCCACAATTCGGGCCTTCAGGTGTTTCGCTCGGGCAGATCCGACCCCACTGGGTCGGGTGCAGGTCACGGGCTTCGAAGTGAGGCTGTGAACGCGAGAGCGGTGAAATCACACGGCGAAGGTGCGAGAGCACGGCCATGTGGTCTATCCGGTCAAGGAGTTGTGATACGCCGGTCCTTCCGCCAACCCAGTTACCGGTTGCGAGCGGGTGGAGCAGGCGTTCCGTCAGCACATCTGCACGAACGGCCGTTCCAATCGAGAGATCACGGTGCCGCATGCTTGCGCGCTCAAGCTGGTATTTGATATCGCGGGTAAGCCGGTTTAAGGAGATACGGAAGAGATCTTCCATTAAATCTCCGGCAAGTTTCAGCCGCTTGTTGGAGTAGTGATCCTTGTCATCGATCCTGCGCTTGTTCAGTACAAGATCGAAACAGGCCTCTGCCATCCGTCCAAGGAAGTGCGCTTTTGCAAGCCGCACAGAGAGGACTGCTTCCTGGTAACCCTCGTCGCCTTCCTTTAAGTTAGCGGGCATCGAGTAGTTCAGGTGTGGAAGAAGGTAGTTGTCGAGAACGAATTCTGACCTCTTGCGCTGGTAGTCACGGGTCTGGTTGGGCGCCAGTTTCTTACCAACATACATCACGCCACCCTCAACAGAGTCACATTCGCTCTCTTCAAGGTTCTGCATCATGAAAGTCAGGATATCCTCATCAGTAGAAACCGCGTTGACAACTTCCTGATCATTGGTCATGCCGAGTGCACGCATCAGGTCAACAAATTTGAGATGACCGGCAACTGAGGGGAATGAAACTTCGAGCAGGTTCTTTTTATTACGCTCGACAACCACGAGTGCGCGGTATCCCCTGAACTGCGAGAACACCTTTGCTACGTAAATGCGCTCACTGTACCTCTCGGTAAATTCAGTCATGATCTTGTTGGACGCAAGGTCTTCCAGGGTCATGAGCACGCGCTCGGTGCCGTTTACAATGAAATATCCGCCGGGATCAAATGCATCCTCACCATGGGAAACCCGCTGGGCATCATCCATACCATAGAGATTGCAGGATGTTGAACCGATCATAACGGGAAGCTGCCCGATCGTCGTGACGATTGCTTCCTGCCGGTCTTCTCCATGAACGAGGGTTAATCCCAATTGTATGGGGGCGGCGTACGTCAGGTTGCGCAGCCGTGCCTCACAGGGGTATAATTCGCTCTGCGAACCATCCGCTTCCCGGACGAGCGGCTTTTTTACCGTTATTTCGCCGAGTTCGACCCAGACTGCCTCGTTATTCTTGCCGCGGTTTTCAATGTCTGTTTCGATTATCCGCTGTTCGTTTACCACTTTCTGAAGATTATGCTTTAGGAAATAGTTATAGGAGTCAAGCTGGTGGCGCGCAACATGCTCCCGTGAAAAATACGCCCTCGATAAAATACTTCTGTCAATCAGACTTAATCCCCCCCGGAATTATTTCTTGGGTCTCTTCACCACGAGACGGTACGATTCGGCCCTACCGGCTGTATGGCTCTCCCGGATAATTCGAATCACATCATCGGCTTCTGCGCCGATCGTTTTAACTGCTGGATCGTCATGGTATATTTTTGGTAAATGGTCGGTAGTGATGTTGTATTTAGTGAAGAGCGCAGATACATCTTCTTCACTCATGATTTGATGGTCTGGCACCATATCGTGGTCCAACACATTAAGTTTGGTGCTCAATGAAAAACCCCCTCCCAGATAAACAGATTTCCTCTCAGATGCATCACCGCAAAAAACCCACGATTGCTCGTGGCAACGGGCCCGAAGGGATTTGAACCCTTGACCACCTGGTTAAAAGCCAGGCGCTCTACCGAACTGAGCTACGAACCCACGTTGTAATGAGATATAAAGCATTATAACAATGTCAGAAAACTATATAAATGTTCTCCAGCACCAAATTCGTCCAACGGCGAATTAAATCCCTTTTGTAAAGGTATCATTTATCTCCTTCAGGCGGAGTTCATCTGCACGGATCTTCTCATCGAGTTTGTTGATAGCCTGCAGGTTCTCTTCAGGAACAATACGCCCGGGAATATTCATCCCACTTGAATTCTTCAAAACCGCAAGAATGTTTTTGTCTACCTCAATACTCTTCCGGAGAGCAGAGTATTCAGCTATGATTGTTGCATCCAGTCCGGCATCCTGTGCCACGGTTGCCTCAAGTTTTACACTGCTGCGGCGTTCAAGGACGCGTTTTATCGATTCAAGAAGTTGAGCCGGGTTGACCGGTTTTGAGACAAAATCCTCAATATTAAGGCTGTGCTCCTGTGCCTCCCCCGAACTGATCTTTTTAGCCGAGAACATGAGAACCGGAAGATCACGGGTATCAGGATTGGCCTTGATATGCTCTAACGTTTCCCAGCCATCCATCGGCTCCATCATAATATCAAGCAGGATAAGATCGGGTTTGGTAGTAGCGAGAATGGATATCGCTTCGCCCCCGCCGTGGGATGCAATTGGGGTAAAGCCTTTTCTTTTTAAAAGAGCTACAAGGCCGTCAACAATATAGGGGCTGTCATCTACAATCAGAATTGATTCATCCACGATAATGGTCCCTCATGCACTCCCGCAAAACAGCGGGTCGGATATCAATAACCTGATATTACTACAATACGAATGCAGAGTTATATACCCCCTATAATATTCATAGACGCTGGTGAATGCTTCACCAGACGGATTATTTTTCCGAAGAGGTCCCCGATAATTCGCTTTTTATCTGCTGGAGCCGGTTCTCCTGGAATTTTATATTCATTTCCATGCTCTTGATCGCACGGGATATCTCGTCACTGACCCGGACTTTTGAATCATTGAAATTATAGGTGGTTTCAAGAATCGTCATCAGGCGCTTGTTCACGTCAATACTCTTGCTCAGGCGGGCATATTCAGTGATGATCTCTGCATCGAAACCGGACTCTTTAGCCACGTCCATATCGGATTTTATAGACTGCCGGCGGTTAAGCACATGTTCGATGGCATCATAGAGTTCGCGGTGAGTGATGGGCTTTAAGACGTAATCTTCTATATAAATTCCATATTCCTGAGCTTCTGTGGGAGTCAGCTGTTTTGCTGTGAGCATAAGCACCGGGATCTCTTTTGTCAAAGGATTTTCCTTGACCTTTTCAAGCGTCTCCCACCCATCCATTGGCTCCATCATGATATCGAGCAGGATGAGATCCGGAGTTACGGTCTTTAAAATCTCTAAGCACTCCTCACCCCCGTATGCAGCAACGGTGCGGTAACCGCCGCGCTCCAGCATAGTGACGAAGACATCGACAATAAAAGGGCTGTCATCGACTACAAGTATTGTATACATCACAAAACCTCCCCAATCTTTTTGGCGACTGCATGCATTTCCGTATGCACTTTGTCAGCATCAGTTTTATCTCTGACTATTGCAGTGATAAGGAAATTATCCCCGGCGCCCATCACAATGACGGAACTGTTCTGAGCCCGAATTGTCACCGACTCCATGGCCTTCATCTTTATCAGGCTTCCCACTGACTCGGCAGATGCGAGAATGGTTGCTGAAAGCGCACCAAACCACGGTTCATTCATATCCTGATCAAAAAATTTTCCTGCGATGATCCCATCACGAGATACGAGGGCACATGCTGAAACCCCTTCAATCGCCTGAATCTTGTCGATAAATGCAGAGATCTTCTCTTTCAACATGGACCGGCTCCTGTTGCACTACCCTATATTATTGATAATACCTGATGGAAGCATATATACATATTGCTTTTTTGCTTTGATGCAGAAGCCCCCATTAAGTAAATGGAATTTACCGGGACGTGCCCTGCCGATTCAGAAAGGGTTCATTATACCATTCGATCATTATCCCGCTCGCACTGCAATCAACAATATATAAATACAATTTCCCCCAACCGGTGCAACGAAGAATCCCGATGATCCGTGCATATACCATTACTTCTGGAAAAGGCGGTGTGGGAAAGACCACCCTTACGGTCAATCTCGGGATATCACTTGCCCTTCTTGGCCGTGAGACATATATTCTCGATGCCGATATCGGCATGGCAAACATGGCGCTGATTCTTGGCATGGATGATGTACCGGTCACCCTGCATGAAGTGCTTGCCGGAAAAGCAGATATTGAAGAAGCAATCTATGAAGGCCCCGGTGGCGTAAAAGTTGTGCCGAGCGGCATCTCACTCCAGGGATTCCAGCAAGCCGATCCCGATAACCTCCGGGAAGTGATGCACCGGCTTGTCGACAAGTGTGAGTATCTCCTGATTGATGCACCAAGCGGCATATCCAAAGAAGGGGTGGTACCACTCTCCGTTGCTGATGAAGTCATACTTGTCGTCAACCCCGAACTTGCATCAATGGCAGATGCCTTAAAGACCAAAATACTCTGCGAGGTGATGGGAGGCCGGGTGTACGGTGCGATTCTGAACAGGGCCGGGCTTGAACATACCGAGCTCCGATCACAGAGCGTTGAGGAGGTCCTGGGAGTCCGCGTAATTGATGTTGTGCCAGAGGATGCAAATGTCCGACGGGCAGCGGCTTATAAAAATCCCTGCGTATTAAAATATCCCCAGACAGATGCTTCGCGGGCATTCAGGAGAATTGCCGCACAGATTTCGGGGGTTGAGTACAAGGATACCGGTGCAGAACAAAAAACGGAGAGCTTCGTCGACAGGCTCGCCCGGTCAGTATTCCGGTGATCCCATTCTGAGAGGCATAATGGCTTACGAAGGATATATGCTGGTATTGTTTGGCGGGGTGATCGTTATCCAGCAGTTCATCATTTATCTGATGTATGTGCGGATCCGGCAGCTGTTGAACGAGATTGACTCGATTGAAGGCAAAATCAAGATCACTGACACAGAACTCGAGAACCTCATATCGAGAGTTGAAGAGTTCAAGAGAGGAAATTTCTGAAAGTGAAACACAGCATTTTTCACGTTCATTATAACAAAATACATAAGGAATATCGTCATACAATAAGAGAGCGGGGCCATAGGGTAGCCTGGCCATCCTAGGAGACTGGGGGTCTTCTGACCTGAGTTCAAATCTCAGTGGCCCCATTAAATTGTTGTTTTTAAGGCGTTGCCATGAAGATTACTGAAACCTGCATGGATTGTCTCATCTCACGCGTGCAGATGGAGTGTGAATTGTGCAATGCAACAGATTCAAAGACCGCTGAAACAGTTGCTCAATGCACTGCTCTTTTAGAAGAAATCCGCAATGCACCGTTAAGCCATCCGCAGATTGCAAGCCGTATTCACCGCATGGCATATCAGATTCTGGGCAACAAGGATCCGTTTGCCAGGCTCAAAAGACAGGGGAACAATCAGGCAATTGAAGTCTGCAAAAAAGTGCAGGGAGATCTGGTAACATTCCGGGATCATGTGCTTGCCGCAGTCATTGGCAACACTTTTGATTATGGAGTGAAGGGGCATACCGTTGCCGAGGATTTTTCAGTCTTTTTCGGGCATGAGTTTGAAAAAGGCTTAACCATTGATGATACGGATGCAATACTCCCCCTCTGTACCCGTGTCGTATACTTAAGCGATAACTGTGGTGAGATTGTACTCGACCGGCTGCTCATCAAGTACTTAAAATCGCATGGCGCTCATGTGACTCTCGCAGTAAAAGATGAACCTGCCCTCAACGATGCCACCCTGCAGGATGCGTGGGATTTAAATCTCGATTTCATTGTCGACTGCCTTACAACAACCGGGGGAGGGGCGGAGATAGGTATCGATATGGAAAAAATTCCCGATGATTTACGGAGCGCAATAAAACGCTGTACGATTATCATCGCAAAGGGTATGGCCAACTTTGAATCTCTCTCGGAAATGGACAAACTCCCACCCGTTGCCTACCTGATGGCGGCAAAATGCGGACCTGTTGCAAAAGAAGCGGGTGGTATTCCGGTTGGCTCAAAAATCGCCATGCTGCGCAAATAATTTTTCACTATTTATCCGAATTCCCCTGTTTCATTACACTCCGCTGGCAAACGGGCACTATTCCGGATAGGCTGAATTCCATCTGACCGCACAGAAATTTCATGATAATTCCCACCAGTACATCAGATAATTAGTCTGCGCCCACCAACGAATTGCATCAACATTCCCGGTGAATTTTTCCTACCCGGCCAGACATCCCCCATACCATTTTATCTGCAAACTTTGATCACTAATCATGGTACTTCCTGATCCCGGCTTATCCTTTGGATGGCTTCTTATTATTGGCGGGGCGCTTCTGCTTCTCATTGAAGTATACAGCCCGGGTTTTTTTGCAACGGTACCTGCTACTGTACTGATCTTTCTGGGGATATTGCAACTCATGGGCGTGGATATATCCAACCCGTGGATGGGGGGCATCATCGGTATAATTACGGCCCTCTGTGCAGCCGGTTTCACCGTATGGATGTACGGGAAGATTACCCCAAACGACAAACCGACAACCATCAGCCGGGACACGTTAGTTGGCATGGAAGGTCAGGTGCAGAAATCCGTTGATGCAACCACCATCTCCGGTAAAGTTGTGATCGGCAGTACGGAATGGAGTGCGCGCTCAACCGGTGCCATAATCCCGGCCGGAAAGAAAGTAAAGGTAGTAGCTTCACAAGGAGTACATATCGTAGTTGAAGAGGTGGTATAACATGGCATTATTTGAAACACTCATTATCATATTCTTAATCCTCGTCATCGTCATCATTTTTGCAAGAGGCGTTGTGATTGTCCAGCCATACGAACAGGGACTCCAGATCCGGCTCGGGCAGTATGTCGGGCGGATGAATCCGGGTTTCCGCTGGATTGTACCGTTTGTCAGCGAAGTGATCAAGCTCGATCTCCGTACACAGGTGATGGATGTTCCCAGCCAGGAAGTGATCACCAAAGATAACTCACCTACCAATGTGGATGCGATCGTATACGTACGGGTGATCGATCCGGAGAAAGCATTCTTCGAAGTTACGAATTATCGTCTGGCAACGGTAATGCTCGCACAGACAAGCCTGAGAGGCATCATCGGCGATATGGAACTCGATGAAGTGCTCTACAACCGCGATGTGATCAACATGAAACTCCGCGACATACTCGATCGTGAGACCGACCAGTGGGGTGTCAAAGTTGAAAGAGTCGAGATAAAAGAAGTCGATCCGGTTGCTGCGGTGAAGAATGCCATGACCGAGCAGACGGCAGCAGAACGTGCCCGTCGTGCGGCAATCCTGAGGGCTGACGGGGAGAAACGTTCTGCCATCCTCAAGGCAGAAGGTCTCCGGCAATCCATGATCCTTGAAGCAGAGGGGGAACGGCAGAGCAAGGTGCTGAGGGCTGAAGGAGAGCGCCTCTCACGAATTCTCCAGGCACAGGGAGAGGCTCAGGGACTCCGTATCCTTTCAGTCGGTGCTGCACCGCTTGACAACCGGTCAATGACGGTGCTCACGTTAAATGCACTCAAGAACATGGCCGATGGACAGGCAACCAAGATTATCTTCCCATTCGAGCTCTCGCAATTGATACGGCAGGGTGCAAAATTCCTCGGGGCATCTGATGAGACGATGGAGGAGGTGGCGGGACGCCCGGTTATGGACGCGAGCATTCTCGGCGATTTGCCACAGCGGGAAGAAGTTAATGCGATCTTAAAAGAGATCAAGGATGCCGTGCCGACCGTCTCGGTAGATGAACTCAAGGATACCAGTAAACGTAAACTTTCTGTCGAAGCTGACAAAGAAAATTAACCATTCACACCCTAACATAACCAAATTATCCTTTTTTCATTAACACCAACAGCGTCATGTCAAAAACGATTGTTATATTCCGGATATTACCTAAAAGCGAATCGTAATTTCGGATCATTAAAATTTTCGTTTAGAGAACCGGGCATGAACCTGTAGCGTTCATTCCGGAACAATGAAAGTCGCACCGATACGAGAATCCCCCGTCCCGGGACCACTCATTGGAATGACAGGGCAGGAGATTTACTGGCATTTTTGTCACTGATAATAAAGAGAGGACACCGTTCCAGAGCAACGGATTCTGTCATAATTGAAAGTATGGGGCATCGGCCATCATCTTAATGGTTCACTCAATACATCGGGACACGCAAAAAAACAAAAATCATATAAAACCCTGTGGACAGGTCATGAATGGTTCGCACCGGATATAAGGGTCGAACCCGGATTTTATCTTACATAATCGTAAAATAAGAATTGATATGCAAGTCCATCGGGACTGCATACACGTTTTTCCACAATTATTCTCTACATATGAAGAATATAGGGCAGCGCAATCAACGATACCAGTACTACCAGCATCAGGTAGGACACTGCACCAGTGATATACGATGAATATTTTAAGAGCCCGCGGCGATCAAGAAGCCGGTCAACACCTTCTTTGAAGATATAGCCCCCATCCAGCGGCACCATCGGAATTGCATTGAATATCCCCACATTGATGTTGATCCAGCCGCACCAGAAGAGCAGGTGAATGACACCCCAGAAACCTTCGAACGGCACCTTATAGTAGGAGGTGTCGGGGGTCTCGAATGCAAGAATACGGAGGAACTGGATACCACTATCGTTTGCGAAAGGAACGACAAGGAACTGGAAGAACCCGATGGGAGAGAGCATATCCCCAATGGTGGTCTTGACCCTTTCCCCGTCATAATACTGGACACCCATGAATCCACTTGTTGTGCTGGCATACTCCGGGGGCCATGAAGCAAGGGTGAGAGGGTATTCTTTGACAATGGCGTCTTTCTCAGCAGTAAGGGTGATTGTTTCTCCGGGCTTTGTGGCATTTAGGAAATTAGAGATATCGCCACGGTTTGAGACAGGAATCCCATTGATTGCCGTCACCAGTGAACCTGAGGGTATGCCAGCCTTTTCTGCAGGGTAATCCTGGTAAATTCCTTCAATAACGGGTGTGGCAAGCGGGGTTACCAAACCCATGCAGAGTATCAGCAGCACGAAACAGGAAAAACCGACAACAAGGTTATTGGTGATTCCGGCGCCAAACATCCGAATCTTTGGCATGCCCTGCATCTTTTCCAGTTCTTCTTCATCGGGCTCAACAAAGAAACCGATCGGAATGACGGCGATGAGTGCCCCCATGCTCCGCACTTTGATCTTCTCGACCCGGCAGAGAATCGCATGCCCGAACTCATGGACTGCGATGGTAATGATAAATGCCAGCCAGACTGCAAATGTCGATGGCACGTACTCATTAATGCCCGGTAACAGCAGGATATTCTGCGGCTTATAAATCCCGGTAGGCTCCGGCTGGACCATCAGCGTGTAACGTACCGAAATAAAGAGCATCACCGTAATAAAAACAGAGACGATGATAACCGCAATGACACCCGCTGTCCCGTATATCCTGAAAAAGGTCCGGAAAGAGGCAAATCTGTCAAAGAAACCGACACGATTTGTCCGTATGGCCATGATCGGGCCGTAGAAGACGATATGCTCCTCCCAGAGATTATTCCGGCGGATTACAAAGGCGATCGCTGCATAAATGGCGACCAGAAGAATGAGAATGAGGAGCCAGTCCATTCCAGTACTATTGAAATGCAGGACTGATAAAGTATTCACACGGGGCAAATGCGATGCTTTTTTTAAAAATGGTTAAAAATCACCCAGTGAACTCTGGGACTTTTTTGCAAGGATTGCACTGACGGTCTTCCAGCTCTTCCGTGCGATGGGAGGGGGGACCCGGTGATCATCGATATAGGAATTCAGCCACTGTATAGTAACCGTGTCAGAAGGATAACCACTACCAATAGCACCATATTTTTTTGCAAGCGTACTTATTGCCCGGTCACGGGTCACCTTTGCGATGATGCTTGCCGCCGAAACAACGGGGAATTTCTCATCGGCATGATGCTCGGACACTATCTCACACGGGAAGTCAAGGTGGTTTTTCACCATATCAGCGTAACGGAACGTGTTCACATCGCAGGCATCAACATAGGCACAGGCAGGGGAGAGTTTTATGATCACCTGTGCATGTGCCCGGGCAACGGCCGCATTAAGGGTCATCTCTTTGCGGACTGCATCAATATCCTGCGCTTCAAGTTTAACAATCGCAACCCGGCATTTTTTTTTAATAATTTTGTACAAGCGTTCGCGCTCTTTTGGCAAAAGCAGTTTTGAGTCTTTTAGTCCAAGATCCAAAAGGATATCTTCAGACGGTATTCCCACCGCCGCAACCACCATAGGACCGAGTACCGAACCCTTTCCCGCCTCATCTACCCCGCAGATCACATCAAATGGTTGGATGCGCAAAATATTTCAATGCCGATGATGGTAATCGGTACTCATGTACATCATCATCGTTGGGCTCGGAGGAATCGGGAGAAATCTCGCAAAACAGGCGATCGAACACGCCCATAATGTTGTCGTGATCGATCAGGATGAATCCCGGTGCAGTGAAATTCTCGAGCATTACGATGTACTTGCAGTAACCGGAAATGCCACCGATAAAACCATTCTGGAAGAAGCAGGGATAGACCGGGCAGATGCGATGATCGCCACAACAAGCGATGATTCTGTCAACCTGATGACCTGCTGGCTTGCAAAAAAATTCCGGGTGCCCAATGTAGTTGCGATTGTAAACCAGTCCTCCCATTCAGATTTTTTCAAGGAAGTGGGTGTACGGATCAGTGAGAACCCGGACGAACTCGTTGCCTCGCGCCTGTATTACTGGACACAGAATCCCCAGTTGCAGCAGCTCGCCTCAATTCCGGGCGGTACCATTTTCGAGATTGTAGCAGAACAGGGTGCACCTATCGTGGATCATGAGATCCGCGAGCTTAAGGTCAAGGACTTTGTCTTTATTGCGATCCGCAGGGCAGGCGGCGTGCTGATCATCCCCAGCGGAAACGTGAAGATCCAGCCCGGTGATATCTTTACGGTTTTTACCAAAAAAGAGGCAGAGGACGATTGCCTGCGCCTGCTCAACAAACAACTGAAAAAATCAACGGAGTGATGCCGCGAGCGCGCCCAGCTCGAGCACCAGTTTCGGGTTCACTTTAATAATTTCTTTTATCAGGCTGATGGTGGAGAATTCCTTTAAGTTCATCTTCGAGACCGAGTGGATGATCTCGTTGAGTTTTGCATCGGGTTGTTTGATTAAATATTCCTTGATGTGGTAATTGCGCTCAATCGCTTTACCCATCCTGGATGCACGCCATGTAGTGTCATAGGTCATGAGCGCCTTTTTCGAAGTGTCTCCTTTGCTGATACAGTCAGCAGCAACCTCTGCGGCAAGCCTGCCTGTATACATTGCATTGTATATGCCACCGCCGGTCAGGGGATCAACAACGCGGGCTGCATCACCAACAATCAGGAAATTATCTGCTACCGTGCAGTCAAGCGGACGACAGACGGATACGCCACCGGGAATATACTCGATGGTCTTTCCATTCGGGAAGGTCTTTTTTACGAACTTGTCGAGGTAATCCTTTGCCCGGTGTCCTTCACCGCTCTTCTTGCCGGAGATCCCGATACCGACATTTGCCGTGCGGTGACCTTTCGGGAATATCCAGAGATATCCCTCGGGTGCCACATCATTGCCAAGATAAAAGATCGTGGAGTGCTCATCAATATCGATGTCAGCCATCACATACTGGACCGAGCTCATAATCTCCCGGACGGGAACTGTGGTATCGATACCGCACCATTTCGAGAACTTGGATTCAACACCATCGGCTGCAATCACTACGTCGGCTCTCACATCAGTGACTTTCCCGCAGTACTCGATCTTTGCTCCCTTGAGTACACCGTTTTCCATAATCGGGGCGGCTGCGCGGGACTTTACGGCTACATCCGCACCTGCCTCTGCTGCCTTCCAGACCAGCTCACGGTCAAAGAACTTGCGGTCAAGGACATAGCCAACCTTGCTGCCGGCCATATCCGACTCAAGTTTCATGAAAAACCCATCAGGCGCGACTATACCGGCACCGTGCATCTCGGCAGAGATCCAGCGCGGGTCTGCCTCAATAAACTCAAGCAGGGCTTCCTGCCCGATACCTTCCGCACAGCGTACCGGAGCGCCGATTGCCGGGCGCTTCTCGACGATACAGGCAGACAGGCCCTTCTCGGCAGCTGTCTTTCCGGCAAGAGCGCCTGCCGGCCCGCCACCGATGATGAGGACATCATACTTATTTTTCATTCACTACCTCCAGGGCACCCAGGGGGCAGACTTTCGCACAGATTCCACAACTCGTGCAGTTATTCTCTACCGAGAGGTATGCATCGATCAGTTCCAGGGCGCCTTCGGGGCAGACTGACACGCAGCATCCGCAGTATCCACAAATATCCCGATGTACTTTGAGCATTGAGTGATCATGTTGGCTTTTTCCTTCATTAATAGTTACGATTGAAAAAAGGGAAACCGGCATGATTTCCGGGGTTGTACTGCCAAACACCGGATATGGATTCATTCACCGGTTTTCGTCAGGGCTGCTTCACAAAACAGAAGGGATCTTCTGCAAGGAAATTACCGTCAACTGCATGCGCCCGTACACGGCACCCGCCGCCACAGAGTTCACGATGACTGCATACACCGCAACGGCCCTCAAAACGTATCTGTTTTTCCCGGAAACGGGCGAGAACGGGATTTTCACTATCCGCCCAGATCCCGCTGAACGGCTTGTCCCGGATGTTTCCCGCGAGAAATTCCGGTGAGCGGGCGAACTGGCAGGGATACACATTTCCCTGTGCATCAATATTTGCCACACGGGTGCCGGCACTGCACCCGCCCTTTAAAGATACCAGCAGTTCCCGGGCATCCGCAAGATCCGCAGACCCGTCCTGTTCCATAGACGCGAGCAGGTGAATGCAGTCCTGCGGCGCATCGACGGTGAGGAACTCCATGGATGCGGGATCGGTCTCCTTTGCTTTCCGGTAAAGGCAGGACAGGGCTTCATCCACCTCGTCAGGGTCCAGCTGCAACCGGTTATAGGAATCGATGCCGCGGCCTGTTGGTACGAGCCAGTACAGGCAGAAACGGGAAGCGCCAAGCGACAGGGCGAGATCTACAAGTACTTCGAGCTCCTGGCAGTTCTCCTTCGTGAGCGTGACACGGACCCCGCACCGGAGCCCGGCTTCCTTACACGCAGCAAATGCGGCGAGGGTCTGCTCAAACGCACCGGGTTTATTCCGGAAACGGTCATGAGTCTCTGCCCGGGCACCATCAAGGGAGATCCCGGCGTAGTCTATCCCGCATTCCCGGATCCTGAAAGCAATGTCAGGAGTGATCAGTGTCCCGTTAGGTACTGAGTGCCATTTTGAGGCCGCGGGTCCGGGCATGACGGGCCAGCTCCCAGATATCCTCGCGCATGAGAGGTTCTCCTCCGGTGAAAAGGATGAGCGGGACGCCCATACCCGCGAGGTCATCAATAACCGCCATCGCCTCTTCTGTCGTTAGTTCGCCTGCCGAGCTTCGTCCCGGTCCAGATTTGTTGTAGCAGTGGGTACAGCTCAGGTTGCAGCGGTCCGTGATATTCCAGAAGACCACCGGCCGGTACATTCCCGTGAATGCAAGATAGGTACTGGGCACATCGACCTGCGGTTTATGCCGGTGCCGCATCACACCACTGACGGTTCCCCGTCCGTGCATGCACTGGGTAATGCGGTTCATGGGAGTTCGCCCTCTGTTTCACTAATTCGCACCGCAGGGATACGCTTGAATTCTTCCGGTACTGAAGAGCACGACATAGTCTCTTACCGCTGATTTCTCTGCCAGCATTTCAATCCGGGCAAGAACACCGTTGCGGCTGCGTCCGTGATGGACCGTGTAGAGCGTATAGTCCCACCGTCCCGGGACTGCCCGCCGCTGATAACAGTGGGAGACACCGGGAAAGGATGCAAATTGTGAGTACACTCCGGGCTCGACGTATCAGGGATCTGCCATGCAACAACAGCATTTGCCGTGATTCCTATCTGCCGCTGGTTGATCCGCGCCCGTAATTTCCTGATTATCCCAGTCTTTTTGAGATTCCGGAGCCGTTCGAGGACTTCAGCCCCGCTGATCTGGAGCCGCTGTCCCAGTTCGTCGAATGGTTCACTGACAAGCGGGAGTCCCGTTCTCCAGTTCTTTGAGCAGGGAACGGTCAATTTGATCCACGGGAAGTCACCTCCCTGTCATCAGGGCAGCAGGAAAATCTCACATCAATCTTATATTGTTCCCGTGTGGGCAGGTTGAGCATGTCAGACTCTGGAATACCAGTCTTTTTAAGAATTTCATCCAGCACCTCAACAATTCGTTCTTCGGTTGCAGCGGCAAGGGTAAACCAGACCGAATATTCATGGTCCCGCCGGTAATTGTGCGATACTTCCGGATATGCGTTAATAATCCGGGCTACCTCATGAATTCGGGATTCCGGTACGCGGAGGGCAACGAGCGTTGCAGCGGTGATACCCAGACGCCGGGATTCCAGCACCGGAGTAACTCCCCGCAGGATACCGGCATCCTGCAGACGCCTCATTCGTTTGAGCATTTCAGGTTCGGAAATACCCAGCCGGTCCGCAATCGCCTGCCATGGGCAGGTAATAAGGGGGATATCATCCTGGAGTGCATCGAGCAGCTCGAGGTCGATCCTGTCGTAGTTAACGGTAATTGGTATCTTCGGGTGAATTATACCACCTCATCGGGTTGATAGGGACACCACGGGTCTTCACCGCAGCACTCCCCCTTGAGCGCATCCGGGGTTGCAAGACCATCGCACCAGAGGGGAGATGCCGCATCCTCCCGCCTGTATGCCCGGGCCCTGCACCCGCCGCAGGTTGTCTTATAGCTGCACCGCCCGCACTTTCCCGTGAGGAGGTCCGGATCGCGGAGTGCGTTGAAAGAGCTCGGAATGATACCATATATCCGAAAACGGGGTCGTCCGCACGTTGCCGGCACTTACCGGCAGGTACGGGCAGGGGGTCACATCACCGTTGGCAAAGATCCGGCAATAGGTGATGCCGGCAAGGCAGCCGCGTCCCCATGCGGGGTTGATGATCCCAAGCTCATCTGCAATCCTCCGGAACTGCGGGGCACAGGTCGGGCGGATATTGAGATCGGAATTCCGGTAACGAATGAGAATCTGTCGGATCAGGTCCTCGTATTCCTCCGGGCTGCGGGGCTCGATCTGCCGTGCCCTTCCGGTCGGAATGGGAAAGAAGAGCTGGTAATCGCGGACACCAAGCGAAGTCCCGAGTTCTATTACCTCTTCCACATCGCTGATGGCAGACCGCATCACGGACATATTGATCTGAACGGTAATCCCCGCATCACGGCAGTGCCCGATTGCCTGCACGGCTTTCTCCCATACCCCGTCAAGACCACGGAATGAATCATGGATTGCCGGGTCACCGGAATCCAGGCTGATGGCCACAGCCCGGATTCCTGCATCTTTGAGTTTTACTGCAGTGTTATGATCAATGAGGTACCCGCTCGTGCCCATGACCATCCGGAGTCCCTGCTCAGTGCCGTACCGTGCGATAGCATAGATGTCCTTCCGGAGGAGAGGTTCGCCGCCGCTCAGGACAACAACCGGTGTGCCGGTTGCACGGATCTGGTCGATGACAGAAAATGCCTCCTGCGTGGAGAGCACTCCGGCTGCTTCCGTTTCGCCAGCATCCACGTAACAATGGGAACACTTCAGGGGACATCTGAGCGTGATGTTCCACGAGATGATACGCGGCGCGTTCACTGCACCGTTCAATGTTTCAGTCCCTTTGCCAGATCGAAGCGATCAAGGTTCATCACTTTGGTCCAGGCCGCCACGAAGTCGTGCAGGAACTTCTCCTGGGAGTCCGCACTTCCATAGACCTCGGCCAGAGCCCGAAGCTGGGAGTTCGAACCGAAGATGAGATCGACACGCGTACCGGTCCATTTAACTTCGCCAGTCTTGCGATTGCGCCCTTCAAACAGGTCCTTAGCGTCTGATACCGGCTTCCACTCCGTCTCCATGTCGAGCAGGTTTGTGAAGAAGTCGTTGGTGAGCGCTTCCGGCTTCCTGGTAAAAACGCCGGCCTTTGTCTGTCCGAAGTTGGTGTTCAGCACACGCATGCCGCCAACGAGCACCGTCATTTCGGGTGCGGTCAGGGTCAGCAATTGCGCCTTGTCGACCAGCAGCTCCTCGGCCGATACGGTATAGCGGGTCTTTAAGTAGTTGCGGAAGCCGTCCGCTTTCGGCTCGAGCACAGCAAAGGAGACCAGATCGGTCTGCTCCTGCGAGGCGTCCATGCGTCCCGGCGTGAAGGGGACCGCGACGTCGTGACCGGCATTCTTTGCCGCCTGCTCGACACCTGCACAGCCGGCCAGAACGATCAGGTCAGCAAGTGATACCTTTTTGCCGCCAGAGGCGGTGCTGTTGAACGCGCTCTGGATGCCCTCCAGAACCTTCATCACCTTAGAGAGCCGGGCAGGCTGGTTAACTTCCCAGTCCTTCTGCGGTGCCAGACGAATGCGTGCACCGTTGGCACCGCCGCGTTTGTCGGAGCCACGGAAAGTGGACGCCGACGCCCAGGCAGTCGAGACAAGCTCTGACACTGACAGGCCGGAAGCCAGGATTTTGCCCTTAAGGGAGGCGATGTCCTGTGCATCAACCAGTTTGTGATTGGCTGCAGGGATGGGATCCTGCCAGATGAGTTCTTCGGCCGGGACCTCCGGGCCGAGATAGCGTGAGCGCGGACCCATGTCACGGTGGGTCAGCTTGAACCATGCCCGGGCAAACGCGTCCGCGAGCTGGTCCGGGTGCTCAAAGAAGCGCCGGGAAATCTTCTCGTAGACCGGGTCGAACCGCAGGGATAGATCTGTGGTCAGCATGGCTGGCGCAATACGCTTCGACGGGTCATGGGCATGGGGCACCGTGCCGGCGCCCACGCCTCCCTTAGGCGTCCACTGGTGCGCACCGGCCGGGCTCTTCGTCAGTTCCCATTCGGAACCGAACAGGATTCTAAAGAAGTTGTTGCTCCACTTCGTTGGCGTGTTGGTCCAGGTAACCTCCAGGCCGCTGCTGATCGTGTCACCGCCTTTGCCAGTGCCGAAACTGCTCTTCCAGCCGAGGCCCTGCTCCTCGATGCCCGCTGCTTCAGGCTCAGGCCCCACATGGGACGCAGGGCCGGCGCCATGGGTTTTGCCGAATGAGTGACCACCGGCAATGAGCGCAACTGTCTCCTCATCATTCATGGCCATGCGGGCGAATGTCTCGCGGATATCCTTTGCCGCCGCAACCGGATCCGGGTTGCCGTTCGGACCTTCCGGATTGACATAGATCAGCCCCATCTGCACGGCAGCGAGCGGATTTTCGAGGTTCCGGTCGCCGGAGTAGCGTTTGTCTTCCAGCCACAGGTTCTCAGAACCCCAGTACACGTCATCTTCCGGCTCCCAGGCATCCTCACGACCGCCGGCAAAGCCGAATGTCTTGAATCCCATCGACTCCAGGGCAGACGTTGCCGGCAAGAATCATGAGGTCGGCCCATGAGATTTTCCTGCCATACTTCTGCTTGATCGGCCAGAGCAACCGGCGCGCCTTGTCGAGGTTCACGTTGTCGGGCCAGCTGTTGAGGGGCGGGAAGCGCTGCTGGGCGGCACCGGCGCCGCCGCGACCGTCACCGGTGCGGTACGTGCCGGCGCTGTGCCATGCCATGCGAATAAAAAAGGGGCCGTAGTGGCCGAAGTCCGCCGGCCACCAGTCCTGCGAGCTGGTCATCAGCGCCTGCAGATCCTTCTTTACGGCCGCCAGGTCGAGTTTTTTGAATTCCTCAGCATAGTTGAACTCCCCGCCCATCGGATTGGACAGGGGCGAGTGCTGGTGAAGAACCATCAGGTTCAGCTGGTTCGGCCACCAGTCCCGGTTTGTTGTGCCCCTGCCGGGAGCGTGTTTACCTGCACCGCCCGTTACCGGACACTTGCTTTCGTCAGTCATACCACCATCTCCTGTTTTTTTATCAGGTGGATGTCCTCGAGGAGCGCCGGGCCATGCTGGCCAGGCCATTAAGGAATTCTGGTTGTCAGTGACCGGAACACCCGGGTTTGTTGTGAGAATCTTTTTGGCCATAATATATCAAAGGTAAAATCACCACTGGATTATTTATAAGATAGGGGTCCGGGCAGACCAGCTTCTCGTAAGACAATATTTTTGTTCTTACCAACCACATCTGCCTATTACCCCCATGGACACCAGTATTCTTCTTGTTGGTATCATACTCGCAGGAACAATCATCCTCTTTGTGAGTTCCCGGATACGGATCGATCTTGTAGCGATCCTTGCAAGCCTCGCTCTTGCCTGGCTTGGCCTCATCACCCCAATCGAGGCGGTTTCAGGGTTTGCGTCAAACGCTGTAATCGCGATGGCGTCAGTGATGATCCTTGCGTATGGGATCGAAAGAACCGGTGTAACATTACGCCTCTCCAACGCTATCGTGAGATATGCCGGAACCGGTGAGAAACGGGTCAACGCCACCATCTCGATAACGGTAGGTCTCCTCTCATCGGTAATGCAGACTATCGGGGTTGCCGCCCTGTTCCTTCCAGCAGTGAGGAGGATTGGAAAGAAGACCCGTATTCCCATCTCCCGTCTGATGATGCCGATGGGGTTTGCAGCCATTCTTGGTGGGAGTATGACGATGATTGCATCCGGTCCTCTGATCATATTAAATGACCTCCTCCGTCAGGCACAGGCAGAGCCCTTCTCCCTCTTTGCGGTCACCCCCATAGGGTTCCCCCTGCTCATCTCCGGGGTTGCTCTCTTTGCGCTGGCTGGAGAACACATCCTGCCGAAGAAAGATGAGACGCCCTACGGACCAACAATCGCTGATATCTGGGGGATTGAACACCCGGTCAGGACCTGTACCCTTCCCCCCTCCTCTCCGTTTGCAGGAAAGACCCGTGAGGAGGTATCCTTCAAGTTGCGCTACGGCCTCGATCTCCTCGCCATATATTCCAACAATGATATCACGGTTGCACCCTCACGGTTTACCCGCCTCGAACCGGGTATCGAGCTTGCATTCCTTGGATCCAGGGAGGGATTCCTGAGGTTCATCGGGGAATCCGGCTGTATACCATCAGAAGAAACGAGCAGATTAAAAGAGATCCTTGATGGCGAAGAGTATGGATTTGCTGAACTGATTGTCCGGCCGAAAGCATCGATCATCGGAAAGACTCCACGGGAGATTATGTTCCGGAAAACGTTCTCGATCGAGCCGATCGTCCACCAGCGCGGGGAGACACAAAATCGTGCAAATGTATCCAGCACGCCGCTTGCCGCAGGTGACACTATCGTTGCGTTCGGGTCATGGGACACGTTGAGGATCTTTGCCGAACACCGGGATTTTTTCCTGCTGACCCCTCCTGAAGTGTATGGTGTGCGACACGGTAAGGGCCTTCTGGCTCTTCTGATCTTCGCTGCATCTCTCGGTCTCACTATCACGGGCGTCCCACTCTCCCTTGCCCTTCTCACGGGTGCAGCAGGTATGGTCGTTGCCGGGGTCCTCAAGATCGACGAGGCATACCAGGCAGTCGAGTGGAAGACGATAATCCTCATTGGCGGCCTTATCCCCCTTGGAATCGCCATAGAAAAGAGCGGGGCGGCCGCTGCTCTCGCTTTTTCCCTGACCGAAGTTCTTGCCGGATCCCACCCTCTTATCGTCATGTGTGCCGTTGCCATACTCGCAACTGTCCTCTCCCTCCTCATCTCCAACATCGCCGCAACGGTTCTCCTTGTCCCTCTCGTGATGCTCACCGGTGCCGCGACCGGCACCGATCCCCGTGCCCTCGCTCTCCTTGTCGCGGTCTGCGCCTCAAACTCTTTCATCCTTCCAACCCACCAGGTAAACGCCCTCCTTATGGGGCCCGGTGGATATACCCCGAAAGACTATCTGAAAGCGGGAACCATCATGACGGTAATCTTTATCGGAATAGCCGTAATGCTCATCTATCTCCTCATCAGATAGAAGGATGAAAACATATGATCATCCACCAGTTTTTCATACCGGGTCTTGCTCACAGCTCTTATATCGTCGCTGGGAACCGGACCTGTGCGGTCATCGATCCGGAACGCGATGCCGGACGGTATATCGCTGCCGCACAGGAGATGGGACTTCGGATCACCCATGTCCTTGAGACACACCTGCATGCAGACTTCGTATCAGGGCACCTCGATCTTGCCGAAGCCACCGGTGCCAGAAATCTATGCACCCCGATCCGCGAACTGCGCATTCCGACATACTCCGCTCAGCAGAAGGGGATGAGCTGAATCTTGAAGACATCCGTTTTTCCGTCATCGAGACTGCCGGACATACTCCCGAGCATATCTGTTATATTGCAACTGATACCTCCCGTGGTCCAACGCCGGTGGCCCTCTTTTCCGGTGACACCCTCTTTGTCGGCGATGTCGGACGGCCAGACCTCTTCCCGGGGAGAGCGGATGAGCTTGCATCATCACTCTTTGACAACCTGCATACCAAGATCATGACCCTCCCGGACGAGTGTGAGCTCTATCCTGCCCACGGTATGGGATCGCTCTGCGGACGGGCGATGGCAGCAAAGAGGACAAGCACCATCGGGTATGAGAAGAAGTACAACTACGCCCTCCGGATCACGAGCCGCGAAGAGTTCATCAGGGCACTCACTTCCGATATGCCTGCCGTTCCGGATCATTTCAGCCGCTGTTCAGAGATCAACAGGGCGGGCCCTGCACTGATGCGGGATCTTATCCAGCCAGTACCGGTCGAGCCGAGATCCCTGGTCGACCGGATCAAGGCAGATGATGCAATATTCCTTGATGTCAGAAGTTACCTGGCGTTCTCCGGTATGCACATCCCCGGAGCCTGGCATATCGATCTCTCGGGAAGCTTTGCCACCCAGGCTGGCTGGGTCCTGCCTCCCGATAAGGATATCATCCTTGTTGTTGAGGATCGAGAGCAGTCAGATGAGGCGGCACTCCAGCTCCACCGGGTCGGGTTTGATCGCGTCACGGGGTATATTGAAGGAGGGATGCTCGTCTGGGGTACAACTGCCCTGCCGATCAGCCGTGTCCCGGTAATTTCTCCTGAAGAGGCGCATGCCCTGATCCGGTCAAATGAGGCGGTCCTCATCGATGTCCGGTCGCGGGAGGAGTGGGAGGATGCCCATGTCGATGGGTCGATCCACATTCCCTGGCACGATCTCAGAACCCGGTATACCGAACTTGATCCTGCAAAGCAGTATATTGTGATGTGCCGGGGGGGTCAGCGGGCGAGTATTGCTGCAAGCATTCTGAAGAGACACGGTATTGACCGCATCTATAATCTCGGTGGCGGGTATACTGCATACAAACGGGCAGGGCCCGTATGATGATACAAGGGATTTTATCCTGCGAATGCTTCTTATCGCATAATCCTGGAGGATATTGATGACAGAATGGTTCATGATGGCGTCCTGGTCACCTTATATCGTAGGTGCAGGGATTGGGGTCCTCATCTGGACGTCCTTCCTTTTATCTGACCGCCCGCTTGGTTGTTCGACAGCATATGCCAAAACGGCGGGTATGGTTGAGTCTGCAATCTCACAGAAGAAGAGCGAAAAGATGCCGTATTACCAGAAGTTCACGCCAAAGGTTGACTGGCAGTGGATGCTCATCATCGGAGTGGTGATTGGGGCGTTTCTCTCTGCATACCTCTCCGGCACATTCACGGTGCTGATAGTGCCACCGCTCTTTGCTGCCTCGTTTGGGACAGATCCGATCATCCGTTCCGCTGTTGCACTCCTCGGGGGCATTCTGATGGGGATTGGAGCCCGCTGGGCTGGTGGATGTACGTCAGGGCACGGTATATCCGGAACACTTCAGCTTTCAGTGGCGAGCTGGGTTGCGGCGATCTGCTTCTTTGTTGGAGGAATTCTGATCGCAGGACTGATCTATGGTTTCTCGTTCATTTGAGGGGTGTAACAATGGTATTTGAACAACTCAGATCAAATGGCCGGGCCCAGATCGTTCTCGGGCTTCTTACCGGCATCGTCTTCGGGTTCCTCCTCCAGAAAAGCGGGGTGACAGAGTATAGCGTGATTATCGGCCAGCTCCTCCTCACCGATTTTACGGTCATACAGGTGATGCTATCAGCGGTCGTCGTCGGTATGATTGGTGTTTATGCGATGAAGGGGGCCGGGCTTGCACGGCTCCACTGCAGGATGGGATCGGTTGGCGCAACCGTCATCGGTGGTTTGATTTTCGGGGCAGGCTTTGCTATCCTCGGCTACTGTCCCGGAACCGCAGCGGGTGCTGTTGGATCGGGAGCCCTGGATGCTGCAATCGGTATGGTCGGAATCGCCATTGGAGCGGGGATCTTTGCACACCTTTACCCGTACCTCAGCCGAACGGTCCTCAACCGCGGGACATTTCCTGCTGAAACGATCCCGGAACTGCTGGGTGTCCGGCCATGGAGTGTCGTGATCGTTGTGGCGCTTCTGATCGCTGGTTTCTTGTATATGCTCACCGTTTTAGGATTCTGACTGGATTAATTCACGAGTGACTGGATACCTCAGGATGAGCGATCCAATTCCTTGTCATTTTTTTACCTGGTACGAAGATCGAGAACACCTCTCTTCTCATTGTCTCTGGACGTTTGGATGTTTGCCACCTTCTGACCTCCCTTACAGGGGAGAGTCTGTGAGCGGGGCTCAAGACCGGAGGAAAGCGCCAGCGAACCGGAGTGCAGCAATTATGAACAGTCCCGACCGATCTTCACAACAATAAAAGGACCTTGGTGAATGTCTGTTGTGCCTGACTGCTCATCACCGAGAGCGTAACACGCTTGGCATAACTTCGCTGCGCCCGCACCTGCTCTGCGACCGGCTTGTCTATTCAGGTAATCTGCTCTTTGACGTCTTTTCCAATTTTTAAGGGTAATATTCTCCCAATAAAATAATGATTTGCAATACAAAAAAAGGAATATTACAGAGCCCGTTTTTTTAGGATGAAAATGTCGGAGTGAAACAATATCATCGCAGGTTACCCGTCTCCCGTAAAAATCCAGACAACCGTTTCTGGACCGTACCAGGCACATTCTCGAACACCATCTCACCGGGCATCTCCCCCAGCCCGATCTTCATCCCGTGCCGGATGTACGGGTGGTCGATGACATCAGTGCGGTCAAAGCCCTGAACATACGGGTTGTAAAAGAGCGTAAAGCGCTGGATAGTATCCATGAGAAATGGTATCGATCTCCTTGCATCCTTCAGCACTCCAAGGGCCACCGCCTCTGCTGCTATAGGGTCTGCGCTGCCGAAGATGAGCCCGGGGCCGGGACGCACCGCGCAGGCCTGACCATAGGAAATATGACCGATGTGTCCGCAATACCGGTCCGGCCCAAACGTGGCCTGCACCTCTGTCGCAAGAAAGAGGGCGAGCCTGAGTTTGTTGCGGATCGCATCGCTGATCTCCACGATCTTCTCGAAAAATTTTCCGCTCTGGTCATCGGACGATGTAAGTGTGCTGCCCTTAGCAGCACTGATGATCGACCTGTTCATGGGCCCGTTTGTATGGAACTCCATCCTGCTGTCCTCCCTCAACATCCCCACCATGCTTTTGAGGCCCAGTGTTGCCCCTGCTAGGCTGTGAGTGCTCACCCGGGGGAGGCTGATGATATGATCGGCTTTCTTCACCCACGAGGTGATAAAAAAACCGTCCTTCCATGAAGCCGTATACGCTGAACGGTGGTGGAAGAAACCCGAGTCCCACCCCCCGTCCTCGAAGCCCAGGAACCGGGTATCGTTGTAGTCACTCATGCCGGAACCGGACAAAGTTATCGATAGTTCTGCCACGGATCACGCCACCGGGGTGGTGGAGGACGTGTTCTATTCCACACTGGTCCCCTATTACGACTTCTGCCCCCCGATCAGTGAGGAGCTCAGCGGTGACTTTGACAGCGAGCGGGTGAGTGGTAGCCGGGTAGGGGTCGGGTGAATTCAGCGCTGGTTTGAGGAGAACTGTATCTCCCGAAGAGAGCCACGAGAGATTATCTGTCGCTTTCAGGATGACATCCCTGATAGCGGATGAGATCCCCGCCGGGTCAGGATCTGGTGGTAGCCCCTTCACGTACACCGGTTTCATGGGGAATTCTTTTCAGGTGTCCGGGTATAAAGGTATCTTCAGGCCCCTTCCCCCGAGTCTGGTTAATATTATATTGGGGGAGAGGTGCCTCTCTTGCTCATACGGAGGGGATAGGAGAGAGTGGGGCTTTGTACTTTTAGTGACCAACCGGACTTATGCTATTAGGCAGTCGAGTGTGGAAGTAGGTATACTAACGTTTTATCTCTATCCCCACCTCATTGCGCCGAAGGAAACCGGGCATCCACGGGGTATCATACCGCATCAGAAACGGCTGGCCCACGGTCTCAATACCGGCCTTTTTCAGCCCTTCCTGCAACCGTAACGTTACCGCATCCACCTCTTGCGGGGAGGCATATCCCGTGAAGTGGATAACGGCTACCTCCCGTTCCGGAATCGTGACGATCCGCACCCGGCTGTCCAGCGGATCAGGGGTCTCCTCCCGTGTTTTTCCTGTGGGCATCACAAACGACATCGATGTAGCATCGGAAACCACCGGCGAGGTCATCGGAATCTTTTGTGAGGTTATAACGGGAGCGGTCATCGGGATGGTATCCCGGGCTTTATTGCTGCCGGAGATGTAGGCAAAGAGCAGGTTGAAACCGGCATCGTTTTGTGAATTATCAGCCGTTGCAAGCACCAGCGCAGGGTACTGCCCGGAACTCAATCTCTCCTGTCGTCCCCTTGATAGCATAGGGGATGGTTTCAGCAGAGGACTGGGAGAGTAACAGGGCCAGCAGCAGGATAATTGCAATGGCAGACGCCACCAGAACAATTTTACGCATACTGCCCCATGGGACGGTGCTGGTATTAAAAGAGGGGTGTTTGCACGATTCCCTTTTACCATGAAAAGGATTGGGAGAAACCACCATCCCGAATCTCACCAGGAGAAGTATGCTCATGCACGGGGGGTTGAGCGGATCTCCTTGCTCCGCAGGAGTCCTTGTGTAACCGTTCCCCGTGGGGAGTATACATGAGGGGGGTTTACCCGTTTTTCAGTGCCACAATATCTTTTACACCGACCAGTTTCCAGACAGCAGAACGCTCTTTGCGGACCAACACGTCCGGGTTGTCATTCGGGTTGTGACCAAGAGCCGTGATGACATGATGCGAAAGCCGGTTTTTCGCAATCATGCCAACAAACGGTTCCCGCACCTTCTTTTTCTGCAAGGGATCCTTCACCTCTTGCTAAAATCCCTGAAGGCTCACAAACGTAAAAGCGGAAAGGTCGGGAGCATACTCCTCGATCTCTACCGAGACCTTTGGGTTGCTATTAAAATACTCGATCTTCCTGCCATATTTTGTCGAAAGGAAATAGAGATATTTTCCATCGAAGACATACATAAATGGGGCAATATAGGGATTCTCACATGCGCCAAAAGCAATCCGTGATACATACTGGCGTTTGATCAGGGCGTCGTACTCTGCTTTTGGCATTTTTGGAATTTTTACAGGACCCCTAAGATCATCATTCCTCTTTTGAGTAGGATATTTCAGAAAATTGATAAGAGTGATTGAAGACCCAAGGATTCATATGCCTTCTTAAGGAACTGAACAGTATCGTGATACCCCATGGTACGAGAATACCCGCGACCCTGCATTGTCATTAGCCGCTGCATCGAGTTTGATCCCTGCCGTTATGACGGTTCGAAGATCCCTTCTCCTGTTGTAGCACAATTAAAATCCCACGTTGACTGTATCCCGGTCTGCCCGGAAGTTGAGATTGGCCTGGGAATCCCCCGTGCGACCCTCAGGATTGTACGCCAGGAGGGAATAGATCACTTAATACAGCCCGCTACCGGGCGTGATGTTACCGGAGAGATGACCGTCTTTGCCAATCGCTTTCTTGATTCGCTGCCCCCTGTTGATGGTTTTATCTTAAAAGGCGGTTCTCCCACCTCCGGAACCAGTGGTGTGAGGGTATATCCGTCAGCCGAAAAATCCATGGCTATAGAAAAAACAGCGGGCTTTTTTGCGCGCGAGGTGCTGGAACGGTTTTCCGAGCTGCCCATAGAAGATGAACTGCGCCTGAATAATGCGCGGATCCGCCACCATTTTCTGACCGCCATCTTTACCCTTGCGGCATTCCGGGATGTGGAAGGGAAAGGTGAACGGGAAGATCTCGTAACGTTCCATGCAGCCAACAAGTTGGTCCTTATGGCCTGTCACCAGCAGCTCATGCATGAGATGGGGCGGCTTGTTGCATCCCGGGCAAAGAAGGAGCCGGCAAGACTCTTTTTCCACTACCGCCACCTGCTCTGTGCGGCCCTCGCACAGGTTCCCCGGTATACCAACAACATCAATGTACTGCAGCATGCACTCGGTTATTTCAGCAGTCGGGTTTCGGGTGAGGAAAAAGCCTACTGCCTCCGATTAATCGGTCGCTATACAGAGGGGCATGCCACACTGGCTGAACCCCGGGATCTGCTCCGCTCATGGGCGATCCGGTTCGGGGAACCAGCCCTGCTGAACCAGACATTCTTTGCACCGTATCCGGCTGAACTCACCGATATGCCGGAAGAGATTACCGATCGCGGGAGGGATATGTGGAAGGGGAGAAAGGGACCAGCTGATCCGCAGGAATCCCGGCAAAAGTAAGGATGAGAAAAAATGCCCGCAAAAAAACGAGCAGCTGATCCGGTCCGTTCGGGAGTTACGGTGATTTATCCTCACCAGATCTTCCAGCAAAGTCCGGCGTTGTCCAGGGAGCGACCGGTTATCCTTGCTGAAGACCCGTGGTTCTTCCGGAGGCACCGGTTCCATGCCCAGAAACTCGTGCTTCACCGGGCATCCATGCGGCGGTACCGAAATTACCTTGTTGCTGAAGGATTCACAGTAGAATACCTTGAGACAGCAGCACTGGAAAAAAGCACGGACCTGTTTGTGCACCTTGCCCGAAACGGGGTTTCAGAAGTCCATATGTGCGATCCGCTGGAAAACGGCCTGGCTGATGAGATTGAGAATGCCTGCACCAGCACGGAAATCCGGCTGGTCACGTACGAGAGTCCCATGTTCCTCTGCTCACGGGAATACCTCAGGGATTTTTACACTGAGGGCAGGAGATTCTATCTCACGGAATTTTATATCGAGCAGAGAAAACGCCATAACATCCTGCTGGAAAACGATGGCAAACCGGTTGAGAAACGCTGGACGTTTGATACCCTCAACCGCGAACCGCTGCCAAAGGATTTCCCGATACCCCCGGTCTGGCACCCCGTTCAGAACGAGTATGTAACCGAAGCTATCAGCCTACGTGCAGGAACATTTTCCTCGGGCCTATGGGGATGTGAACGCTTTTTCCTGGCCGGTCACGTTTGAGGATGCGAACCGCTGGTTTGACGATTTCCTCATGAACCGGCTGGTACTCTTCGGGCGGTACGAAGACGCGATTCAACGGGATGAAACGGTTCTTTTCCATTCCGCGATCAGTCCCCTGCTGAATACCGGGCTCCTCACTCCAAGAAACGTGGTGGATGCTGCACTGCACCATGCACAGGAGCATGAGATCCCGATCACTTCCCTGGAAGGTTTCATCCGCCAGATGATCGGCTGGCGCGAGTTTATCAGGGCGGTTTATCTGATTGCCGGAAAAAAAGAACAGACGTCAAATGTACTGGGTTTAACCCGCCCGGTACCGCCCTGCTTCTGGACCGCTTCAACAGGTATCGAGCCAGTCGACAGAACGATACAGCGGGTGCTCACTGATGCCTACTCTCACCATATCGAGCGCCTGATGGTGCTGGGCAACATCATGCTCCTTGCCGAATTCCACCCGGACCGGGTCTATGACTGGTTTTCGGAGCTCTTTATTGATGCATATGACTGGGTGATGGTCCCCAACGTCTATGGCATGAGCCAGTTTTCTGATGGCGGGCTGATGAGTTCGAAACCTTATATCTCAGGTTCCCGGTATGTGCTGAAGATGAGTAATTACCCGGAAGGTCCGTGGTGTGATCTCTGGGATGCTCTCTACTGGCGTTTCCTGTATGTCCACCGGGATAAATTTGAGCATAATGTGCGGATGGCTCCCTTCATCACCTATATCACCCGTATGGAGAGCGGGAAACGGGATCAGTTGATCGCAAAGGCTGAGCAATACCTCACCTCCATTGGGGCTTGTGCCGGGGTACCGCAGTCTCCCTCTGGCGAAAGGAAACCAAAGAAGCGCCGTTAACCGCACGAACCGTTGACATCTATGTGGGGTCAGAACCGGATTTTACCAGAGTGCTGCCCTGATTATAGTATCACCGGTCTTTACCGGATATGCCGGACCTTTTCGATGTACGTGGTCCATGGCAAACTTTCGCTTGAGTCCCTGCACATTCATGTACCGTACCATGCCGAATATCTCACGCTCCCCCCACGGGCGATCGTGTTTGCCAAAGCACCATGCAACTCCGGCGATACCCGTTGGGATCCCGTCCGTCAATCTCGTATTTATTATTGAGATGGAGGGCTGCTGAGTAGGCGTCCTGCGGTGTTTTGCTCCATTCAAGGATCTTCTTGCCCCAGTACATCCGCATATAGCCCTGCATCTTACCGGTCTTCATCATCTCCTGCTGGGCAGCATTCCAGTACGGATCATGGGTTGCAGCCCGCCCGAGTTCAGCGAGTGAATACCCGTACTCCCGCTGATCAGCCTGGTGCAGTGCCAGCGTTTTCTGTGCCCATGCAGGCAGTGATCCGAAGGTATCGTAGTGATCATTATACCGGACAAAATTCACGGCAAGTTCACGGCGCACGATCAGTTCTTCGAGAAATGCCGGAGTTCCGCTCCCACCCTGTTCCTGCGCATGGAGAGCGAGCGTGACTGGCGATACCTGGCCAAAATGAAGGTAGGGGCTCATGTCGGAACCACCATCGCCACCGGGATCATTGCGGTTTTCGGCAAACCCGTCAAGCCGGTTTTTCAGGAACTGTTCAAACCGCCGGTTCGCTTCTGCGGTCCCCTCCGGCGAACAATCCCGATGCAGGAACCGTGCGGTCAATGGTGAGTGGTAAAAGGAGGGTCTCTGTTGATTCATCGGCAAGTGTGGGAATGTCAAGGGAGAGAGAAGAACGCTGCGGACTGCCCGTTTCGAGCCGGGTGCAGAAACCTGTCCAGCAGGCGGGTAATCTTCGGGCGAAAGGTGGCTGCCGAATATTCCTCTTTCTGCGATGCCACTTCAACCGGGACAACCACATTTCCTTCGACCTGCACCAGCGGGCAGCGGCACTGTTCAGCAACGGTACGGTACCATGATTGCTGCTGCCTGAGGTATCCCCTGTCAGCAATCACGACTGCCGCATTCTTCGCAAGTGCACAGACTCCGTTGTCCGGTGATTCAGTCCTGAGCACGAACCGGATTCCCAGGGACTCAAGTGATCGGGCAACTTCAGCAAGCCCTTCCAGCATGAACCGGAAGTGACGGAGGTTGGCTTCCGGATAGGACTGCCAGAGCCCGAAATAGACGATGAGCGGGACATGTGCCTGATCCGCCCGTTCGATTGCATACCGTAGTGCCGGGTTCTCTTCCGTGCGATGCGAGGACTGCATCCAGTAAAGGACATAGTCACCAACTCGAACTATGGCATCATTGAGGATCCGGACACGTTCCTCTGCAACGCGGGTAATCACCGGTACCACCCCACCACGGCACAGGAATATCCCCATTTTCTGGTGAGCGGTACCCTATCGGTGTAGTAAAGGCCCGCGGTCAGCACTATTGGGGGATTACTGCAATTCAAAGAAAACACCCGCACTCTAATATAAATTATTTTGTTATAAATGGTGCTTTGGGTGAATTTCACCATGGCAGGAAACTATCGTCTGTGCAGCATGTTCGGGAACCAGGTATCTGAGCGCTTTTTTTGTCCTCAAACACCTGTCTGAATCATTGGCAGCGTTGCCTTTGAGATCCTTACTAAGCCTCTCTGCATCTTCCCAAGTATCAATATCATAACCAGGTGGCAGCAGCTCCCAGGTCATTCCCGCTTCCTGAGCACGCCGTATTGTCCGGTCCAGTACCCGTGATGTGCTCCAGGGAATTCCCGCAAATAGCGTCGGTGCACAGAAACGTAATCCTATCAGATAATACCCTCCGTCATCGCATGGCCCGAGCACTACATCAATCTCATCCAACCGTGCAATTGCACTCCTGATAAAATCCCGCGGGAGAAGGGGTGTATCACTTGCAAGGATAATGAGTTTCCGGTATCCAAGGACAAACATTCTGTGGGATATCCTAACGAGCCGGTCACCCAGGTCCCCCCTTCCCTGCGGAATGCATTTCATGGAAGGAGAACATGTTCGAGTGAAAAAGTCCACGGCAGTGTCAGGATCGTACGCTACGAAAAGATCGGTGTGTTCAATTCCGGAAACGAGGGAGACCGTGTCAAGGAAAAATGCTTCATAGAGATCCGCAGCCTGTCCCGGGCTCAGCGGTGGACAGAGCCGGGTTTTGACCTTTCCGGGCTCCGGCTGTTTTGCCATGATGGCAATGGCACATGCCAGCTGGTTCAGATACCGGTTTTCCTCGCAATCCATCGTCCGCGCCCGACAATACCCTCGTGGGCTGCATTCTCCCAGAGGGCTATCCCATTTTCAACCGCAGAAAAAAAACTGTCGCCGAATTGCCGGATGATTTCCGGCCGGAGTTCTCCCTGGATCATTGTACGGTACATCGTGAACTGTTCTGCGAAATCCCTGCTCAGATCATCAGCAGCAGTCACCTCCCAGCCGTTCTCTTCAAGTAACCTTCAGATAGCCTTCAGGTGTTTCCAGGTAGGGGAAGAGCATGAAGCTCAGGAGTGGATCGAGCTTTTGGTCTGGAACATCCCGCAGCTGGATCCAGTCCGTGAATGCAATGGTGCCCCCGGGTCTTGTCACCCTTGCTGCTTCATAGAACAACCGTGCCTTATCGGTAACATAGCACCAGGCATCCTGACCCCAGACCGTATCAAAGGAGGATCTCCTGAACGGCAGGTCAAGTGCGTTTCCGAGCCGGAACGTTACCTGGCCATCGAGACCGGCAGTCGCCGTCCTCCGTGTGGCCTCCTCCACCATTGCCGGTGTTGCATCGATTCCCGTGACCTGGCACCCGAACTCTGCAGCGAGATGGCGGGCGGGTCCCCCCAGAGCGCTGCAGATGTCCAGCACCCCGTCATCTTTTTTTATTCCTGCCAGAACCGCCAGTTCCCGGGTAGCTATGGTACCCCCTATGTGGATCTCCTCTCCCATCACCAGTTCCCACAGGGTGCCGACGGGCCCCGCGTAGGCTTCGCTGACTTCTGCTATGCTGATATCAATCGGTTTTTTCATGATCGTATCTCTCCCTGACCCTGCAGTTGGGATCATTTGCCATAAGGTCCCCCGTTGTATAGAATGCCGTAGCCCTGCACCCCCAGCAGACCGAATGGTTATCACAGCTGCTGCACCCGTATCCGCTTACCTCAGCCCGGAGCGGTAGAAAGAGCAACTCGCTCCGGTGCTGGCTGATAATCTCTGCAAAGGGCAGGTGGTTGATGTTCCCGAATCCCTGCCGGATGACAGAACACGGGGTTACATCCCCATCAACCGTGATGCAGACAGTCCCGCCGCAGTAATACTTGTTCACGTCCATCGAGCTCATCGAGAGATCCGATCCCGGATAGTTAACCCGGTCCCGGACACGGATGGCATGCCGGATCTGGGGTCCTGACGGTACCCATTCCGGGTGCTCTTTGCCAAGGCCAGCCATACAGATCTGGGTCAGGCAGGTCCTGATTCCTTTATCGGAGAAGTACCGGATGGTGCGTTCCACATCCTTACCCGCGAGCGGGCGGGTGAACGTGATACAGTTGATGATGTGTCGGGATTGTTTTCCGGCATCGAGAAGATTTTCCACGCCGTGGAGCACGGACCGGATTTTTGTCCCGGGGTCTCCGGTATGAAGTACCTGGTAGATCTCTTCATCCAGGCTGTCGAGGTGGACACTGACAAAACCCCCGGAAGTTACCTCTGCAACCTGTTGTGCAATTCGGGGATCAGCCAGAGGGATTCCGCTCGTCCAGATGTTGTTGATGAGCCCCAGCTCCTGTGCAGCATGCGCAAGCTCATACCAGTCCTTCCGCATGAGCGGATCTCCCCCGAGCCAGTCGATTGCCCGGACTCCCGCTTCCTTTACCTCGCGAAGGATACGGTGAATGCTGGCAGCGGGAAGTTCAGCAGAGAGGGGATTCTGGGCTGATGCATAACAGTACCCGGCAGCCTCCCTCACAGGAAAGGCAGGATTCGAGTTGTACTGCGTAGACCTGGTTTTTTTCAAAAAACCTGATGACTTCTGCATGGTCAGGATGAAAACACCCGTGGGTGAAGACTGCACCGGGATCTCCCTGGATCGGTGTACCGCTCACGAATGCCGGTTCCGGTCGTTCTTTTGCAGGTGACGGGGACTGAACTTCCATCACCTCTCACTGCCCGAAGATGCCGATCGATGCCAGGGGGATGATCAGCATCAGGACTGCCCAGTAAAATCCTGCCCGTGTGACACTGAATCCCCGGAAGTCTTTCACATAGCGCTCGGCTATGGCGATTACCATGAGCACAAGGATCATCGCATTGAAGATCGTAGTCGAGTATTCGTGCTCTACCGGAAGGTAGGTGAGGTAGGGGGCGGAATGGGTCCACCGTATCATGAAAAAAATCAAGGGCATATGGGCAATGCCGAGATACGTCAGGACCGGGAGGTGGATCTTCAACCAGAATCCAGACTTTGGACCTGGAGTGATAAGTGGCCGCTTCAACCGCCATTCCCCTGCCACCACGATGAGAAGGAGCCCCAGCAATGCCAGTTCGATGAGCGTGGCGGTCATCCCTGACCAGTACGCAAGTTCAGTCGGAATGGTAATAAAGGAGGCGATCATTGAGATGATCCATGTGGATACCGATGGCCGGTAATACGCAATCCCGACCAAGATAAGGATAATCGCAAACGCAAAATTGTGGGCCCAGCGGGCATCTGCCTCATACAGGTTGAAGGCAGGGCCGAGCCAGAATAAAAGCCACGCCACACCCAGCAGGAAAATACCGGTCCCCGTTGTCATCCACGGCCCGGGTTCGAATTTCATGGAAGGGAAATCCTCATCATGACGGATAAATATTTGGATTTAGCCCCGTGACGGAACCGTGTATGCCACTTATCTCCATTATCACCCCGGTGTTGAACGAGGAGGACATGATCATTCCCTTCCTCGATCACCTTGCGCTGCTGCAGGGACCATTTGAACTCCTCATCGTAGACGGGGAAAGTTCTGATGCAACCCGTGCCCGTATTCAGCAGTATGCCTCACACTTCCCCGCACCGCTGCACCTTCTTTCTGCGCCGGCAGGCCGGAGCGGCCAGATGAACACCGGTGCGGCAGCGGCACAGGGAGAGATCCTGCTCTTTCTTCACGTTGACTGCAGGATCCCTGCTGATTCCCTGCAGGTTATTACTCGGGCGTGTACAGAGCAGGGTGTTTGTGGGGGAGCGTTCACTCACAGTTTCGGGGAACCGGGTCTCTTCCACGCGGTCATCGGACTTCTTGTTAATACGTGTACAAAATATAGCCGCACTTTTTTTGGGGATTTTTGCATTTTTGTACAGCGGGATGTTTTTTTTCAGGCAGGCGGGTTTGAGCTCATCCCGTTCTGTGAGGACCTGGAATTCTGCCGCTCCGTTAGGAGATACGGCAGGATGAAACAGGTCAACCGGGTCATCAGGAGTTCTCCTCGCCGGTTCCAGCGTATCGGCAGAGTGAAACTGACCGCGGTGTATGTGTTTGCAATTGTCCTGAATATGGCCGGGATACGGCCTTTGTTCCTCAAACGGTTTATCGTTGATCGGTAAAGCCACCCGATCCATAGTCATTTTCTGACGAACAAATCCCGGTGAAGGATTTTAGATCCAAAACGGTATCATACTTTGAATTTTTACGGGTCATTCATTATCATATTTCTCTCTTGTCACTCATCATATGTGCAGAACAAATATCCAAGGAACGGTCTTTTTTATGAAAGTTATCAAAAAATTACCTCAAAAAAGGAGGACCGGTCAAGATACCGGGTATCTTAGTTACATTCCTGAACCGGATTACTTATGGCGGCAGTAAGACAGAATCAATAGCATGACAGACACCATTGTCAGGCTTGATATCGGGGATGATGACCTTTGCTTTGTTTATATACACCCCGTCCTTGGTCGCGTTAACCGTCAGGTTTCCGCCCTGGAGCGTTTTCAGGCTCGTCATTTTTACCACGTCTGCTGCCATATGCCTGCCCGAAACGACATGGTAGAGGAGGATCTGCTTTAACTTTCCTTCAGGATCTATTAACAGAGTTTCAACAGTACCGGCGGGTAATTTTTTGAATGCATCGTCTGTGGGTGCAAATACCGTGAAGGGGCCGTTTCGGCTCAGTGCACCATCGAGTTTAGCTGCCTTGACGGCGGCTACAAGAGTTTTAAATCTCCCGTCCGCAACAGCAACATCAACAATCGTTTTCATATCATACACCACTTACCCTTTATGGGGTGTGAAAGAATATCTCACAATATATTTAACAATTCTTATAAATTGCAGATTGAAAAATGACAGCAGATGTGCGATATATGTTAAAAATAGGAGAGATTACTTTTCTGCTTTGTGGATCTTCATCCACATCTCTTTGTCCAGCGAGGGAATTTTGTGAGCCTCACGGGCATGCTGGGCAACTTTATCATCCAAATCCTGTACATTGGCTGCAGTTGCCTCGAACTTGCAGTCCATACCGATGTCCTTGCACTTAAACGATACCATGGTATTTCACCAGCGGGCTATATGAGCGATCATATATTTATATATTTTTATACATCCCTAATACTATGACGAACATTCCTGGATAACATGATTAACGGGATTATTCCTGGGAGAAATTTCACTTTTTTACCTGACTATAGCTGATATTTTGCCATCTTTCAGATTCATCCCATCCCTTGAAATAATCTATCGTGAATTTTTTATCGATATGACATAACGATCAAACCAGGGATTCTGTTCCCTCATCGGGGGGAATGGGTGATCACCATGGAGATCCGCTCTCAAAACTGAACCTGTCAGGCCCATGGTAAACGGATATCGACAACGAGGAGGTGCAAAGTGTAACGTAATGTCATTGAAGAAGTGAAAAATAAGGACCAGGAATTATATACCGGGTCTCTGGTCACCTATCTGGAACGAGTTACTTTGGGGGTATAAGCACTTTATCGATAACGTGGATTACACCGTTATTAGTCTGAATGTCAGTTATTTTTACCGTGGCATCATTGATTTTTACAACGCCATTGGTCACAGTGATATTCACGTTCGATCCCTGAAGTGTTTTTGCGGAAGTCAGCTTGACTACATCAGCAGCCATTACTTTCCCGTCAACAACGTGGTACAGGAGAATCTGCTTTAACTGTCCCTCTGGTTCCTTTAACAGGGATTCAACAGTACCGGGCGGTAAATTTTTGAATGCATCATCCGTGGGTGCAAATACCGTGAACGGACCGGTTCCGCTGAGTGCTCCATCAAGTTTTGCTGCCTGAAGCGCTGCAACAAGGGTCGTGAAACGTCCATCTGCCACAGCTGTTTCAACAATGGTTTTCATTGGAGGTGCAGCGGTTGTCGGCACTGCTGTCGGTGCTGGGGTAACTACCGGTGCTGGTGGCTGGGATGTGCAGCCAGCAACAAGAATCCCGATAAACAGGATCGCGAGAATAACAAAGATTTTCTTCATGGGTTTTCACCGTCCGTTCATTTAGGGGTTTATATATTTATACTTTTTTAAATTTGGAAAAATGGTGATCGTCGCCCTTGTTTATCTGGGTGAACCGGATAATTTCTGTTGGAATGATCCCGGAAAAAAGGAGTACTTTCCTGTGTGGCATTCAGGTTGTACCGGGATTTTCTCCGGAACCCTTTTTCTTCCTGAAGGCTTCCGTGGTCTCGTTGATACGGCGCTCAAGCCAGCGTTCATCAAATTCCGAGGGGTACACGAATTTCACCTGGTTTGAGACCTCCCAGTCCTCCCATTTCCTGAGATCGGCAACACGGGCAAAAAGGGGTGTTCCGGGGAGGGGGAGCGGTATGGTGAACCAGGCTTCGTCGAGCGCGAGCGATAGGACGAGGGAAAAGGTCTTTTCAACTGACTCTATCGTTTCTCCCGGGTACCCGACCATGAAAAATCCGGCAGTGCCAATCCCTGCCTTGGAAAAGAGGTGTACTGCCCGGATTCCCTGTTCCACCGTTACCCGCTTGTTCATGAGCCTGAGGGTTTCGTTGCTTCCCGATTCAAGACCAAGATAAACCCGAATGCACCCTGAGCGTTTCATGAGGTCAACAAGTTCGGGGGTGAGCCGGTCGACCCGTGACAGGCAGGTCCAGCCAACCGGGACCCCCCTTTGGATCATTTCATGGCAGAAGGCTGTGAGGTACTCACTGTCGAGTGTAAAGCAGTCGTCTGCTATCCAGAGACAGGTATACCCAAGCGACATAATCTCTTCAATCTCCCGGAATACTTTTTCCAGAGGAGGTCTCCTGAACAGATCGCCCCATACCGGTTTTGAACAGAAATCGCAGGAAAACGGGCAACCGCGGGTAACGATCAGGGTGGTCTGCCTGAGACCCCCGTTTTTTTCCATAGCAGCATGATACTGCTGGTGATCAAATCCCGAGCGGTCCGGGAGGGGAAGCAGATCAAGGATTTCTGATGGGTGGTGAATTGAGGGTGATGACCGTACCTTGCCGTTATTATTTATATATAGTCCGGGATAGGATGTGGGATCCCACGTATTCAGATCGTTGGGGGTACTACCCGATGAAAGGTAATCCTGACAGAAACGCGGGAAAGTCACATCACCTTCTCCACAAAATACCATATCAAATTTTCCGGCAAACATCGCAGGATTCACAGTCGGAAGTGGCCCTCCGGCGACAAAGAGCGTGCCCGGCAGCCGTTCCCTCAGTTCCCTGAGCAGGTCAAACGCATTCCTGCTCATCGTGACCATGATAGAAATACCAATAATGGCGGGCCGGGATGCTGCAATCCGATCAATTACTTCATCGAAGGTCTCAAAGGTGCAGTCTTCTACGGTTACCGGGATCCCCCGTTCCTTCAGTCTGGCTCGCAAGGTAGGCAATTCCCAGCGGGGGAAACAGTTTTTCGACCGGGTCTTTACTCCGGAAATAGGGATAGACAAGGGTAACACCCGAGAGGGACGAAGGGTTCATGGGCACGCCCCATGCGCAAAACCGATGCAATACCGTGCCTCGAGTGACTCCTGCACGCCGTCAAGAGGACCCAGTTCGAGACAGAAGCCCGCCCAGCCGAGATCTCCGCTCTGCTCCCGACCCCGGTAGATAGTGTGCGGCACGGAATGGCTGACTGATGGCTGATCCATAAAGAACCGGATTCCATGTACGGGATCAACCAGAGACACAGGCATTTGTTCAGATCCAACCTTTTCCCATCCGGGAGGCGGTGTTGCCATTCGTTTCCCCTCCCACCCGGCCGTGAACCACGCAGCACTCAGCTCGTTTAACAGGCAAAGGGTATCCTTCGGTCTGACCGGCATAGTACTCTCCACATGTATCTCCACTTTTTGCCCGGTTACGCTATACGTGAAGGTGGCCTTCCCGCGGGGGGGTATGGTTTCGAAGAGCGGGTGAATGTCGAGCAGGGTGCGGAGAGGGAGTACCGGGAGCATGAGTATGCTCTGGAACCAGGGAAGCTGCATATAGGCACTGATACCGGATTCGATCCATCGGGTGAGAAGGTTAGACGGTTTTCCTCGTATGCCCCACATCATGCGGGTATCAATGGTGAAGGTTCGTTTGAGAACTCCTGACTCTGTTGAGTCTGTCCAGGACCGTGAAAAGTATGTGCACTCATGGTCCCTCAGAGCAATACTGCCGATACCCATCCCTTCACCCGTCAGGTTACAATCTCCATAATACACCAGCAGGCCACGTGCCAGTCCCTTGCTGATCCCCTCTCCCTGATAGACACTATCAGGCATAATACAGATTTTATCCATGATACCCGTTTTTTAGTCAACATAGGACAGAATGCATTAAATATCCTCCTTAAAAGGGCAGGTTTTATTGTGTGAACCCGATAGCCTGGAACCAGGAAAAAGAGGTGCCGAAGAAAATTCATCGCCTTTCACATAACTATCCGCTGAATATCCGGAAATTCTTCAGTTTCCCGAGATTGTCTTTCGCCCAAAGGTAAAACGCCAGATACACTGACATCATAGTAAAATTATAGAAAAAGTCTTCGAGGGGGATCGTCAGGAAACGGACCCCGGAGACTGCCAATGGACTATAGATCACCACCGGGAGTGATGTCAGAAAATAATTGAACAGGATGAACAGCAGGAATCCTGTTATAAGATAGGCCCAAAAGGCCAGATGCTCCATTATACTTGAATAGAAGAGCGACATTCCCAGTAATACTATACCCGCGGAAAAAATCGCCATGAAGGTATAATTTTTCCCGATGAACAGGAAGGATACGAGAATCAAAATTATTCCCGCTGCATATCCTGCCCCTTGTTTCCAGGGAATGGTCCGATCCTTAAAGATAAAAGCAGCTTGCTCATACAAGAGCAGGAGGCTGTATGGCACGAATATGAAGAACAGGACTTCTTCCAGCGGCAGGCCGGCAAAGGTGATTCCCATGACGTACTCCGGGTTGAACGACCAGTCGCCCCGCATGGTCGCAATAACTATCCCAGGTGACAAAGAAGAGTCCACCTGCGAATATCGAGAAAATTACATAAGGAAATTTTTTGTAATAAGAGAGATACGGAAAAAAGGACACTATCAGGGGCAGGATTATTATCAGAACGTCAATGAGCAGATATGTGCTCATTAGATAGCATCCTTAAAGTAGAGATTCGATGGCTTGTTGTAGGGCTCGCCCCGCTTCTTTGAAAGGAGGTTTGCCGTGATCCGGCCCGATTCGTAGATCGTGGGCAGGCCGCTCCCGGGATGTGTTCCGCCGCCGACAAGGTAGCAGTTCCTCACCTCCTCGAACTCATTCCTCGGCCGGAAGTATAACATCTGCATCAGGTTGTGGGCAAGGTTGAACGTAGCACCGTAGTAGATGTTGTGCTCCTGTTCCCAGTCCACCGGTGTGATGATTCCTTTTCGTCTCGATATGGTTCCGCAGGTCCTTCATCGGCGTCCGTGCCACCACGAGGTCGAGGATCTTTTCCTGAAATGCATCCTTTTCTTTTACCCAGTCTATTCCGGAAGAATTGTTGGGCATGGGGACGAGGATATAAATCGTGGATTTCCCGGGCGGTGCAAGGGTCGGATCGGTCACGGATGCATTCTGGAGATAGAACGAGGGCTCGTCGCTGATCCGTTATTGTTGAAGATGTCCTTGACATTGCCCTCGTAGTCCTTGGAGAAGTAGATGTTGTGGTGCGGCATGTCGTACTTTTTGTCGACGCCCAGGTAGATCATGAACGTGGAACAGGAATACTGTTTCTTCGCAACGCTTTGGGGAGTGTATTTTTTCAGGAGCCCGGGCCGGAACAGGTGCGTCATCGCGTAGCCGAAGTCAGCGTTGATGATGATATCGTCTGCGGTATCCTTCTCCCCGGATGCGAGCAGGACACCCTTCGCCCTGCCTTCTTCCGTGATGATCTCCTGTACGGGCGATCCCAGGTGGATTGTTGCCCCGTTCTCCACCGCAACCTTTGCCATTGCAGCGGAGATCGCGTTCAGCCCGCCGATGACGTGAAAGATCCCGTACTTCCGTTCGACATACGGTATCAGGGTGAAGGCAGCAGGACATTCCCAGGGGGACATGCCCAGGTACTTGGACTGGAACGAGAACGACATCTTGAGACGGTCGTCCTTGAAGTAGCGGCCCAGGTTCTGGAACAGGGACTGGCCAATGCCAAGCATGGGTATTGCCCTGATAAAGTCGGGATGGAAGAAGGTCCGGAAATGCACGTAGTCCTTCTGGAGGCAGGGGAAGAGGAGCTCGAACCGGTGTTTCTCCTTCTCGTAGAATTGTGCAACACCGTCCTCATTGCCCGGGAAAAATTCTTTTCACATCCTCTGTGGTTTTTGCAACGTCCGTCGATGGATACAGATCCATATCCCCGTAGTCCAGGTGGTACATCGGCTCCATCTTGCGCAATTCAAGGTAATCGGCCACGTCCTTTCCTGCTTCGGAGAACATCTCGTCCAGGATGAACTTCATCATCAGGAACGTCGGCCCGGTATCAAACGTGTACGGCCCGAGTTTTATCGGGGCGTTCCTGCCGCCGACCCGATCTTCCTTCTCGTAGACCGTAACGGAAAAGCCCCGGTGGGCAAGGATCATTGCGCTTGTCAGCCCACCAGGACCGGCGCCAACGATAATGATTTTTTTCCCGGGCATTGGGTATTCTTTCGCAGAGAGTTAATATAAAACCAACGGAAATACCAATTTACTGAAGAAATGTTCTATCAGCTGCCAAATTGATTTTCCTGAGGTTTGAAATGTCAACAACACAACAAAAGTCATCGTGATTGGCGCCGGCCTGGGGGTGTCTCAGCCGCGATATCCCTCGCCGAGGAAGGATACGATGTCGCGGTGTACGAAAAGAACGGCCATGTTGGCGGAAAGCTCAATGTTCTGAAAAAAGACGGCTTCTCTTTCGACCTTGGGCCTTCGATCCTGACGATGCCTCACCTGTTCGAGGCACTGTTCACCCGGGCCGGAAAAGAGATGAAGGACTATGTTCCAACCATGAAGCTTGACCTCCAGTGGCGGTGCTTTTTTGAGGACGGGATGATGGTTCGATCTCTATGCAGATCCTGCCGAAACCCTCCGGAACAATCCCTGGCTGAAGGAGGAGGACAAAGAAGACCTGGACCGGTTCAATGCCTATTCGAAGAAGTCTTACGAGACCGCTGAACGGGGCTACTTCAAAAAGGGTCTCGATACCCTGCCTGAGGTGCTCAGGTATTACGGCATCATCAGTTCCAGTCCTGACTTTGACTTTTTCCACTCCATGCACCAGGGAGTCAAAAAGCGGGTACGAACCCGTACCTGCGGAAGACCCTTGATCATTTCATAAAATATGTGGGCTCCTCACCGTACGATGCCCCTGCCGTTTTGAATTTACTATCGTATGTCCAGTTCAGGTTTGGACTCTGGTACGTGAACGGCGGCTTGTTCAATCTTGCCCTCGGTCTGCAGAAACTCATGGAGGAACTCGGTATATGACGATTCACCTGAATACTGAAGTTACGGAACTGAAGAAAGGAAGGAGACAGGATAACGTCAGCAGTACTGGCTGATGGGACCGAACGGAGCGCAGATCTTTTCGTCTCAGATATGGAAGTCATCCCTGCATACGAACGGCTGCTCGGGGAAAAAGGGCCGATGCTGGAGGATTATAAGAAAAGGTTCGAGCCTGCCTGTTCCGGGTATGTCCTGCACCTCGGTGTGGACCGAAGATACGAACAGCTGGCTCATCACAATTTCTTCTTTTCAGATGACCCCAAAAAAAGCCATCATGAGGTATTCCATGAGAAGATACTTCCGACGGATCCGACGATTTATCTCGTCGCGCCTAGCCGCACGGATCCCTCCCAGGCACCTGAAGGGTGCGAGAACCTTAAGATACTACCGCATGTGCCCTACGTGCAGGACAAGCCTTTTACCCGGGAGGAGTACACACAGTTCAGGGAGAGGGTGCTGGACAAACTGGAGCGCATGGCCCTCACCGATTTGCGCAAACACATCATGACTGAGGATGAGTGGATACCAGAAGACATCCAGAAAAGATATTATTCAAACCGCGGGGCAATTTACGGTATCGTCTCAGACCGGAGAAAAACAAGGGATTCAAAGCCCCCCAGAAAAGTGAGAAATATTCCAACCTCTATTTTGTCGGGGGCAGTGTGAACCCGGGCGGAGGAATGCCGATGGTCTTCCTTTCAGGACAGCAGGTCAGGGATAAGATAGTGAACGAACATCGCGGTACATGAGTGAAGATACATAAGGAAATGGCTTGCGTCCCGGGCCATCTCTTCACATCATAATCCGTATAATGTTCATCTTTTGCGTATTGGTCAAAAACGGACCGTCGGCTATTCAGGATAATACGATTACGCGTTTTGGGGTGTCATAACAAATTGAAAGGGGAATTGATGTTCAAATCCCCAAAATGCACAAAATCTGTGAAATATGCTCAGCGTGATTATCGGCCAGCTCCTCCTCACCGATTTTACCGTCATACAGGTGATGCTATCAGCGGTCGTCGTCTGTATGATTGGGGTTTATGCGATGAAGGGGGCCGGGCTTGCACGGCTCCACTGCAGGATGGGATCGGTTGGCGCAACCGTCATCGGGGGTTTGATCTTCGGGGCAGGCTTTGCTATCCTCGGCTACTGTCCCGGAACCGCAGCGGGTGCTGTTGGATCGGGAGCCCTGGATGCTGCAATCGGTATGGTCGGAATCGCCATTGGAGCGGGGATCTTTGCACACCTTTACCCGTACCTCAGCCGAACGGTCCTCAACCGCGGGACATTTCCTGCTGAAACGATCCCGGAACTGCTGGGTGTCCGGCCATGGATTGTCGTAATCGTTGTCGCGATTCTGATTGCTGGTTTCTTGTATATGCTCACCGTTTTAGGATTCTGACTGATAAAAAAAGGTTTTACGGGCTTTTTACGTTATTTGCCAGGGTCAGGGAAGATAAAAGGGAGCACGTATAGGTCTTTTTTTGCTTACGACCTTATTACTCTCTTCTCAGATAAACAGAAGGAATCTTCGGTGAGGAAATCACCATCAACCGAAAGAGCACCAGACCTCTTTGTCCTGCGGTAAGGGAGTTCTGGTTGTCAACAAGCCGGAACACCTGGATTTATTGTCAGGGTCTTTTTGGCCATAATATATCAACGGTAAAATTTCACTGCATTATTTAATACAATCGGGTTTCTGGAACAGCAACCCGTTTTTACCGGTTCTTTTCCTGCTCCAGATTTACAAAAATGCCACTGCAAAAATGACCCTCACATTCGCATTCTGGCAGGGTTTCCGGTACTGTATTGAGTAAACTAAGTGGCAAAAAAAGTCCCGTTTTCCGGGGCTTTGGCGGCCATTGGGAGAGGGGCTTTTCTCCGCTATTTTGGCAAATAACGTTTAAATCAGCCTTATTTTCCACAGGAACTGAAACCGGGGATAATCCGGGGTTTTCCGGCAGGGATCCAATCGGGAAAAAGGGGAAATAAACCCGTACAGGGCTTATTTACCCTCATGGTCCTGACCCCTTGATCAAATGGTTCTCTGACGGGGTTTAAATTGGGGAGCGGTAGTTTTACACCACCATTCCCAAAAATCACCCGGGTACGCGAATGTCATCTTTGCCCGGTCCGCAAGATTCCGCTTATGACCACCTCTAATCTCCACCGCTCACGATCTTCCCGTCCTGCATGACAATGACCCGGTCGAAATATTTCTGGTGCCATTCTTCGTGAGAGACCATCACGACGGTCTGGTTGAGCTCCTTGTTGAGTTTCTGGATCAGTTCGAGGATAATCGTGGAGTTTCGGGTGTCAAGGTTCGCACAGGGTTCATCGGCAAGGATGATGGCAGGATTATTGACAAGTGCCCGTGCAATGGCAACCCGCTGCTGTTCCCCCCCGGACATCTCACCGGGCAGAAAAGCTGACCCGGTCCTTGAGCCCGACAAGACCAAGAATATCCCGGCAGGTCCGGGTGCATTCCTTTGCGGTCATGCCCCGCACCTTGGACGGGAGGTAGATATTCTCCTCAGCGGTCAGCTCGGGAACAAGGGCATAGTCCTGGAAGACATAGCCGAGACGGTTTAGGCGGAAGAGCGTCCGCTGCCGCTCATTAAGCGACCCGACCTCCACCCCATCGATTACGAGAGTCCCTGTGGTCGGCCGGTCAAGGAGCCCGAGCAGGTGGAGCAGGGTCGATTTCCCGCTCCCGCTTGCCCCCGTGATCCCGATGAACTCCCCCTTCCGGATATCGATATCTACACCATCAAGTGCCCGGACCTCGACACTGCCTTTGCCATAGATCTTTGCAAGATTGCGCCCGACGATCATGTTACCCCCGTATTGCCGAGAGGATATCCTCCCGGGTGGTCAGCCACGACGGCACATACCCGGCGATCAACGATACGATAAAGAGGCTGGCGATTGACCGGACCAGCAGCATCGTTTCAAGGACCGGGGCTACCGGTCCTCCGGGAAACACCAGCGGTGACGCCGTGAGGTACTGAAGCAGCACAAAGAGCAGGGCACATCCCGCCAGAGTACCACTTGCAAAGATGAACAGCGCCTGGAAGATGTAGGACTTGATGATGATCGACCGGTCAATCCCGATTGCCTGCAGGATCCCGATCTGCTTCCTGCGGTACACGGTATTGATGAAGATGACAATGAAGATGACCACCACCGCGATGATCAGGCTGACTATCGTGCTGATGACGTTGATGATGTCAAAACTGCCGACAATGGAATTCAAGAAATCAGCGGATTTGTCCTGCCAGGTCCAGATCTTTTCCTGGACCCCGTACTGCATCAGGGTGATGCGCATGGCATCTTCATTACCGGTTGTCTGCGTCTTCACCAGGATCTGGTTTGCCGTGTCCGTTGTACCCAGCACGGATTCCAGTTCTTTTCTCGTGATGAAGGCACTGGAGTCGACACTGAACTGATCTGGATGCAATGATTCCCTTGATGCCGGTACTCCCGGGTTACCCCGTTACTGAAGGTGACTTCAACCGTCTTTCCCACGTCCACTCCCCCGAGCGTTGGCGTCCGGTCCACTTTCTGGTCTTTGTTGCCGGCAAGGGTTGTACCGATCAGCATCTGGCCGGTATCGGCATCGTTCAGGTAATCCCCGCTGATAATCTCGGTATGGATCTTCAGCACCTGTTTTTCATCATCGGGATTGATCGCGATCAGGAGCGGAGTCGTGGATTTTCCCTTGTAGACAATGGTTGCCGCACCGGTATACCGGGAGTGCAGTGGCGACAACCCCGGGGATCCGGTTGATCTTCTGCTGGAGCTCAGCGACATTGGTGATGACCAGCTGGTTCTCCCGGGGCTCGATGACCAGGTTCCCGTAACTGTAATCGATTGATCTGCTGGTTGAAGAGCACCACAATACCGGCAATGATGGAAGGGAGGAAGATGAGGTTGACAAAGACCATCGCGATGATCATGATGGTTAACAGGATGGTGCCCTTGTTTCCCGGGTGATTAGGCGCGATGCGAGGAAAAATGCAACCTGCTCTTCCTCAAGCATCGCTGCTTCCCTTTTTCCGGAGCACGAAATACCAGTATCCGCCAACGCCGCCAATGATCAGGATCAGGAGGATCGCCACGATCAGCCCGGTGGAATCGCCATCAATGACGGTCATCTGGAGGGTCTCTGTCTGGGTCTGCACACCGTAATCATCCTCGTACCGCACGGTCAGGTTGTACGGGTATGTACCGGGATTTCCGGCCTGCAGGGCAAAGACTGCCGGGGCATCGTTGTCGGGTTCGATCTTTCCCACGTAGGCATCCTTACCCCCGCTCATCGGGAGATCGATACTTGCCTTGACCGAGTTGGCATTGTCGGTGCCGGTGTTCTCAAGCCGGATGATGAGCGAGACTGCATCGCCTTTTTTGATCCGGACCGGATCCATCGAGACGGATGCGATGCCGATCTTTGCCTTGCCCTTGACATGGATCCCGATGACCTCGTTCTGGGTGGTGACGGATCCGTCCGGATTTGCGTAGGTGATGGTCAGGCAGACCCGGTTGATACCGATGGGGGTTTTCTTGTCGGTCGAAAAGACCATGTCAAGGGTAGCATTCTCTCCCTTCAGGAGGCTCCCGACATTGAACGTGCTGGGGGTCTTCTGGGTGATGGCGGGACTGCTGCTGTTGACCGTGACCGTTATCTGGTCGGCGCGGGAGAGCCCGTCGTTTCTCAGGACCACCCGTGCGCTGATATCATCACCGGGGTTGACCCCTTCGGGCACGGTCTTGATGGCGGTCAGGGCCGGCTTTTTCAAGAGAGCGATCTGGGTGTTGACATTGACCGGGATGGGCTGGCGGACGCTCTGGCCGCCCGTCACATCGATCCAGATCTCGGGAAAGTAGATGCCGTCCTGTGCCGGGGCACGGATCAGGAACGTGATGGGGATCGACTGCCCGGGCCCGATCGCACCGATCCGCTTGTAGTTGCCCGAGATGACTTCCACATCCTTTGATTCCGAGCTGCACGCTCTCGATATTGACGCCGATATCCGTGACTTTGGTATTCTCAAAGCTCCCGCCTGACTGGATGCCGGTATTTTCCCTGATGTTTGCCGAACCCGCGGTATTCCGTATAGTGCCGTTATGGTCCCGACATCGCCGGGCTGCAGGACAGATGGCGAGATGACGTAGTCGGCAACGATGACGGTCGGGTTCTCGGCATGGACCGGAACTATGCAGAGGAGCAGGACAATGGCAAGGCAGGCAAGAGCGGGCAGGAAGGGTTTCATGGTATCATGATTTCCGTATGGTATGTTGAATCTGTGAGACGGGATTGATGATAAGGGTTGTGAACAGGGCATCGCACGGGTATTCTGATGCACTCTGCCGGGCGACCGTGCATTCGCATGTTGAGAGGGAGATCATGGCAGACATTGTCATGACGGATCGCTACCGCCGGATCTCTATTGCCACTTCGTTCCGCCGCAGGAAACCCGGGTGTCCACGGGGAATCATACCGCATCAGAAAAGGCTGGCCCCGGTGTCGTAATCCCGGTCATTTTTCAGCCCTTCCAAAAGCCGCAACTCTGCCGCATTTACCTCATCTTCTGGAGGGCATATCCTTAAAACCGGATAACGGCCATATCCCGTTCGGGGAGGACCTCAATCCTCACCCGGCTGTCCAGCGGTTCAGGAGTCTCCTCCCGCGTCATTCCCGGGGGCATCACAAACGAGATCGATCCCGCATCGGAAATTACCGGGGAAGTCATCGGAATATTCTGCGAGGTTATGACCGGCGAAGTCATCGGAATAGACCCATGGGCGTGGTTATTGCCAGTGATGTAGGCAAAGAGCAGGTTGAAACCGGCATCGTTTCCGGCACTATCTGTGGTTGCAAGTATCAGCGCCGGATAGTGCCGTAACTCGATCTCTCCTGCATTTCCGGTGACTATCATAGGGTATTGTGTCAGCCATGATCCGCATCATCTCCAGTAGGGGGAATATTACTCAGGACCATGATGGATGTTTCGCAGGGACTGGCCGAAATTTTTCCCTCCGGCTGCTCTGTCCGGGAGGTTACCGATCCCGCGTTAAACTCACCTCAGGAAAGGTTGGGATCACTCCTTTGGGGGGCATTCTTTTGTTCCGGAGCAGTGATGGGGCAGAAAAAAATAAGGAGGATTACCCGTTTTTCAGGGCAACAATATCCTTGACCCCAACCAGTTTCCATACAAGAGAACGCTCCTCGCGGACGATCACGTCAGGACTGTCATTCGGGCTGTGACCAAGAGCCGTGAGTACATGGGGAGAAAGCCGGTTTCTCGCGATCATCTCAACAAACTGCTTCCGTACCTTCTGTTTCTTTGCCGGGTCCTTCACCTCTTCAAGCACTCCCTGAAGGCTCACAAACGTAAAGGTGGAGAGGTCCGGAGCATACTCCTCTATCTCGACAGAGACCTTCGGGTTTAGAGCAAAATACTCCATCTTTCTGCCGTATTTGGTGGAAAGGAAATAGAGATACTTTTTGTCAAATACATACATGAACGGCGCTATATAGGGATGCTCACAGGCGCCAAAAGAGATTCTTGATACATACTGGCGTTCGATCAGAGCATCATACTCGGCTTTGACCATGCGGGGGATTTTTACCGGATCCATCAGATTATCATTCCTTCAAATTAGTAGTCTCCACCTGACAGATAATAATATTGATCAAATATACAATAATTCATATCTATCCTGCAGTAACTGAAAGATAACGTGATATTGCATGGTCCGGCATTTCCCCCGGCCCCGCATTGTCATCAGCCAATGTATCGGGTTTTACCCATGCCGCTAGGAGGGTTCAAAGATTCCTTCACCCGCCGTGGAACCCCTCAGGCCCTTTTCTTGCTGAATCATGAGCATGCCGGGCGATTTTGTCACCCGGATCCTGTACATTATTTCCCTTTTCATTATTCCAGCGAGAACGTCCCATACTTCCCGCCTCCCCCCGGGTGCAGGGTCACGGTCCCACCCGCAGGGCAGCAATCGCGTCCGCAACCTTCGGGTGGACCGCGCGGATCTCCGCTACCGGAACATCGATGAGCACCGCAATCTCGTTGCCGAACGTACTGATGAGTGACGCATAGATGGCTTTGCACTTTTTCGTGTTCGGGGATGAGACATTCTCCATTGTCTGGATGATCTGGCCCAGAGGGAGAACGTGAACGTATGGAGGACGGGGACGTGACTCACCGCCACCGGCCAATTCTTTTGCCCGGTCGGACACTCCCTTTTTGATGATCCCTCCATCAGCCGGGCATCGCCATGAGTGTCCGATGGCCTGTTCAAGAGAATACTGGGTGAAGCACCGGGTACAGGCCGTGCGGTTGTACTTCCCTTCATCCGGGAAGAACCCGGCGTTCATCTCGATTTCGCCTTTTTTCACACACTCCAGCACCCCTTTTACGGTCCGGTTATTAAGACGGATCCGGTTGAACTCCCGGCCAGCTTGTCCGGGTAGGGGCTGTGCGCGTCGGAATTGGTGAGGAACGGAACCTCATACAGGTCCGGGATTGCTGCTCCGTAGGAGCTGTCAGCAGAGAGACCAAGCTCGAGGAAGTCGATCTTCTCATTTCCATAGCAGGCCGGGACGCTGTCGAAGTAGGCATACATTGCGGTCCAGGGGGTGAAAGCATGGGCAGGGCCGACGAGGGCGCCTACATCATGAGCGAGTGCTGCAATCTCTTCCCCGCTCAGGTAGACATGAGGCCTGCCGCTCGTCTCAAAACTCTTGCATTTCCCTTCCATCAGGTCGCGGAGCTGGACAAACTGGGCAAAGTCTTCTGCAAGAATCAGGTGATGGACGCGTTTCTGGTCCTCAATCTCGGTCTGGGGAACGATCACAATACCGGCATCGTTTTCGAGATGCGGTTCCCACCCTTTCTGCCACACAGGCTGAAGTGCATCACCGGTGCCGAGCACCTGAATGCCCTTTGTTACGCACCCCGCCAGAAGTTGTTCCGGCTGCATGAAGCGGGAGACGGCTATCGAGTAAGGTGAATGGATATGCAGGTCGGCATTTACAAGCATTGGTATGTGTATGGTTGCTTTTTACGGCATATAATGTTCATGACGGACCGCGAGAGATCATGGTAATACACCGAACACACTTTTTTTAATACTTCGGCTCTGTTGAAACGCACATGAACGGGAGTTCGCACCCTAACAATGAAAACCATGATATTGCGATGATTCCCTGCCTCAGGGCCTCTCTTTAGGCACGGCAGGGCAAGGAGATTTTAGTAAATTTCCGTCATTAATCCGCCGCGGGGGCGTCCCTTCGGGGGCGGCGGCGTTTATCATAATGGTAAATGATGATTGTTTTTCCATATTACCTGAACCAATCGGATTTTCATGGGAAATCCGATTTTCCAGCGATTCGCTTCTTCTTTTCGGCTGCTTGGAGGGTAACCCCCTCTTTTTTTAAAGGGTTTCCCATGAAAATCAGATTATTCAGATAGTATTTGAAAATATTTTTTGTATAATTATGATGAACGCCGCCGCCCCAAAAGGGACGCCCCCGCGGCGGTTTTAGGGACGGTAAATGCAAAAAACCTCCATGCCCCGCCGTGCCTAAAGAGAGGCCCTGAGGCGGGGAACCCTCCCAAATATGAAATTTTAATGATTTTCATAATTCTGGAGTGAACCCAAACGGTTCATGCCTGTTTCAACAGAGCCAATACTTCAAAAAAGGGGCTGGATAGTGCAGGTGAATCACATCCGTGCAGGTCTGACAATAATCTCTCACAAAGACGGGACAGAAAAATGTGATGGCATCGTAGGAAATCAACCCGTTCCAAATGGCGCGGGATGATAAACGGGTACCGTGAAGGTGTGCCGTATTCCCGGCCGGCACCAGACTTCAATTTCATCGTCATAATGGTCCGGGAGCCGTTCAGTGGATGGGATGAACTGGAATTTTTGTAAGATATGCTGCATGATGGGCCGGGGCATCACCACCCTTACATCGTAGCCTTCCGATAACCACCGCTGGATCAGTGCCTGCGTATTGCCTTCGTCCCGTTTTCGCGAGATGATATAATGGAGGTAAAGACGGTTGTCTTCATACAGTTCCAGCCATCCGGAGAAGAGACTATCTGAAAAACCCAGTGCATTGCTGTCCGGTGTGCCGGTTTCGATTCGCTGTGCGGTCATGTGGATCAATTCCTTTGAGGGAACTGAACATTGGGATAATGGGCATATAATGAAAGGGAATGGGCGCAGTGAAAGTGAAAACTACGCGAATGAAAAGGAGGTGATGAGCACATGTTGGGATACCGCATGTTGGGAAATATCCTTAACCTTCACCACCAAAAACGCATTCCGGGAGAGAGATAAACATGAACATGCAGGTTGTGAAGTGGTGCGTTAATCTCATGATGGGGATTATATTCCTGTTCAGTGTTGTGACCGGGTTCTTCAAGTTCACGCTGCTCATACGGACATTCGGTCTTACAGATATTGTCCTGCCATTAGCGTATGATGAGCGACATCCATGACTGGGCAGGAATTACCCTCTGTTTCCTTGTCGCCGTCCACCTGTTCCTGAACCGGGCATGGATCCTGTCAATGACACGAAAAATGGTTACGGGCACGATCAATATTAAAAAATAAAAAATTTCGGGGTTATTAAAAACCGGAGACCGACCACACTGCGTATTACCGTGAATAGAAACTCTTGTCCAGATCCCCGGTATTGGAATATCCCCGCTGTTCCCAGTATCCCCGGTAGCTGGGATCATCGGTCAGTTCAATTTTCTCAATCCACTTCGCCCACTTATACCCCCACTTGTCTTCTGCCACCAGCTGGAATGGATAACCACGTTCCGCGGGAAGAGTAACATTGTTCATTTTGTAGGCCATGATGATATCCCGGTTCATCAGGTAGTCGAGCGGGAATGATGTGGTATAGCCATCGTGTGAAGTGAAGATCACGGTATTTGCACGGGATCCGGGCCCGCATTCCGGATGAGATCCCGAACCTGTACGCCTTCCCAGAGGATGCGTTACATCCCAGCCTTCGACGCAATAGAGGGTAACGAGCTTGGTGTAGTGCGGGTAACGTTCCAGCACTTCATTGTACGTATAAACATCGGTCGTATTGGTCAGCCCGGTGACCGTAAGGCGATACTCGGATTCTTTGATATACTGTGGGCCCTTGATGGAATTCTCGCGGAATGCATTGATCGATGAGAGATCTTTTCCCTCGTAGGACCTGATTTCAACCGCGGGAAGAGAAGTGGGTCCACCGGATTGCGGATTGCGCTGGAATGACGGGCTGCCGAGAAGAACAATTGCACCGGCCACAATGATGATGAAACACACTGCTATGAGAACTACATGCTTTGAATTCATCAGATGATACCTGCACGCAGGATCTTATTAATTATTGTGAGATTCCACAAGACGGAAAATAAGGTCACGGGTTCTGATATCCGGCGGGATATGCAGGTGAACAAAAGACGCGGTTTACTCCATATTGGTAAGCCGTCCTTTCAGCTCACCGGCATCCTCTTTTTTTGCTTCCATCAGTGCAGATATGACCGCATCGGAAAATATCAGGGCCAATGTTTCAAAAAGCGTTCCTAAGGGAGCAAATGCAGATGAAACTGACCGGTACTGTCCGGTCATCTGCCGGATCTCATACGAGGCCTGCTCCCCATGGTAATAACCGGTGAGATCGCCGAGATTTACCATGCAGTCTGCGATCCTGCTTATCCTCGATTCAGGTGATGCTGTAATGAGGCAGATGGTGCCCCCGAGTCCTTTTACCGTTGCACAGAATGTTGCCATCGATACCGTTTCACCGGACCCGGAAAAGACTACCATGGTATCACCCGGTGAGAGTGCCGGGGTGACGGTTTCACCGACAACATACACATCATAACCAAGATGGAGCAGACGCATGGCAAACGCCCGGGCGATCAATCCCGACCGGCCAGCTCCTGCTACGTAAATCCGCTTTGCCTTGAGCATATGGAGAAAGAATGCTGAGGTCTCAACGGTATCCAGCATTGCGGCGGTCTTTTTTATCGACTCTGCCATCTGCTCCATAAAAACCGGTATATCTGAAAATTCGTCAGTCATTGTCCTACAGGCTTATTTTGTACCTGCTGATATGAGAGTATCGGTAAGGAACGCGAACCGGGGGTAGATATCGAAACAACCGGCGATAAAATCTAATTCCGCAGATGAAGAGCAATATTTACATCCCGAGATTACCATCATCTGGATAATGATGCGGATGACTGCTGTTGCACGCGGGGAAGTGCAGGGAGTGGGATACCGGTATTTTGTCACAGGTTGTGCACGGACAGCGGGAGTAAACGGCTATGTGAAGAATATGCCGGACGGCTCGGTGACTGATGGTAGCAGAAGGTGAACGGGCAGCACTTGATGATTTTTCGCGGTTGGTAAAGGCTGAGGGAGATGCCATTATCCGCGTGGATTCACTTGCAGTAACGATGGATGAGGCAACCGGTGAGTTTACGGATTTTGTAGTGAAATGGCAGGTGACCGGGATAAGCAGGTAACATTTTATCCCCACTGAACTCCAGAATACCATTGCAGGGTGATCCTTTTGACACAAGCGGATATGGTACAGGTTGGCGATGCGGCACGGAATTTTTCCCTCAAGGACCAGAACGACAAGACATTCGATCTCTACGAACAGGCAGGAAAACGCGTACTACTTTCCTTCCACCCGCTTGCATGGACAGAGTTCTGTGCAGCCCAGATGAAGTCGCTGGAGGAGAACCGGGATGTGCTCCTTGCCCGCAACTGCGTACCGGTCGGCATCAGTGTCGATTCCATGCCCTGCAAAAAAGCGTGGGCAAAGAGCCTGTCGATTAAAAATACCCCTCTCCTTTGCGATTTCTGGCCACATGGCGTTGTTGCGCAGAAGTATGGGATCTTCAGGGACGAAAACGGATTTTCCGAGCGGGCGAATGTGATCGTTGACGAGAAGAAGAAAGTGATATTCGTCAAAATTTATCCCGTGCATTCCGTGCCGGATATCCAGGAAATCCTTGCATTCTTACAAAAGTAATCCATAATGCCGGAAAATGATACAAAGATATATCCTGATCCCTGAAGCGATGGGATTAAAGGGATACCCCCGGTTACAGATCCCAGACATGACCGGTTTGCCGGATTCTGTCACCCATACCGGGACACGGAGAATACCGGAAAATCAAATCCACCCGATCATTGCCCGACAATAAATTCTTATGGTACAAAACAGGAGGTGGTATCATTGGAATATGCGGTGATAATCGGCCATGGGTGATACAACATACGAGCCGGATAACCGGGAGTCCTCCGTCTTTCCGCTCCTCATTGGCACCACAGCTGTAGCAACACTGCTCATCAACGCATATGCCATTTCAATAAATATTACCGGTGTATTACCTCACCTGTTCTATATCCCGGTTATCCTGGCAGCCTATTACTACCCCCGACGCGGGGTATTCTTTGCCATCAGCCTTTCCCTACTCTATTGCGGCCTGCTCATTATTCTTCAACCAACCGAATATGATGTACTGATCGATGGCATCGAACGCAGCATTGTATTTATCGCCATTGCACTCGTGGTCTCATACCTCACCATCCAGATGCAGAAAGAAGCCGAGAAAAGCAGCCGACTAGGCCGGATCGTTGAATCTTCGAATGATGCAATTATCGGAAAAACCCCGCAGGGTATTATTTCATACTGGAACACCGGTGCCATGCGCCTGTATGGATATACTGCAGCAGAAATTCTCGGCAAACCCGTTGAGATTCTCTATCCCCCGGAACGTGCGACCGAATCACGTGAACTGCTGAAACAGATACTGAACGGGCGGCAGACCGGGCCGCATGAAACCGAACAGGTGACAAAAAACGGAGAACATATCCACGTCATAAAGTCGGTATCACCTATCAAATCCCATGAGGGGAAAGTCACCGGAATCTCGACCATTGTTCACGATATCACTGAACAGAAGAAACTTCGTGACGCGATCCGGAACAGCGAGGAACGGTACCGTGCATTCTTCAGCACATCCCGCGACGCAGTCTTTATCACATCAGTTGATGGCACATGGCTGGCTTTCAATGATGCTGCAGTTGAATTGTTAGGGTACTCGAGCCGGGATGAACTGCAGAAGACGAACATACGTGATATCTATGCCGATCGATCGGAAAGGGATACCCATATCCGGAAAATCCGGGAGATCGGGCATACAAAAGAATACCCGGCACGGTTGCGGAGAAAAGACGGTGCTGTTATCGATGTCGTGATCACTTCAGTGGCATTACGGGATACAGCAGGGGAGATCACCAGTTTCCAGGGAACTATCCGGGACGTGACCGAACGACTGAAATCCGTTCGTTCCCTGCAGGATAGCGAGGAAAAATTCCGCACGCTTGCCGATTACACCTTCGACTGGGAATACTGGATCGCACCGGACCAGTCGATCATCTATACCACCCCCTCATGCGAGAGAATTACCGGCTATTCCGATAAGGAATTCTTGAATACACCGGAACTGGTGAACAGGATCATCCACCCGGATGATCAGCCGGCCATGGCCGGGCACATGTCCACGTTCGATGCGTTAGAAGAACCAGAATCCCTCGATTTTCGCATCACCCACCGGGATGGCACAATACGGTGGATCAACCATGTCTGCCAGCCGGTTTTTTCTGCCAGCAATACATTTCTTGGAAGGCGTGTCAGCAACCGGGATATCACGGATCGCAAGCGGGTGGAGATGTCCCTTTCACTTGCAAACCGTAAACTTGGTATGCTCTCGTCCATCACCCGGCATGATATCCTCAACCAGATTATGGCGTTGAAAGGATACCTTGGACTCTCGAAAGAGATTGAGAAGGATCCGGAACTCCTCGGGTTTATTGAAAAAGAAGAAAACGCGGCAGGGGTGATCCAGCGGCAGATCGAGTTCACGCGGTACTATGACCATATTGGTGTAAATGCACCGGAATGGCAGAATGCAGCTGAGACATTCCTTTCTGCCGCGGCCCAACTGCCGCTGGGTAGTATCAGGCTGACATGTACACCATCTGATGTCGAAATATACGCTGATCCCCTGATCCAGAAAGTCTTCTATAATCTTATTGAGAACACCCTCCGCCACGGGGGAACGGTAACTGCCATCTCCTTTTCATCCGATGAGCAGGAAAATGGCATGATATTCACCTACAGCGATGACGGCGTCGGAATTGACCCCGATATAAGGGCACACCTGTTCCAGAAGGGATTCGGTAAACATACCGGGCTCGGGCTGTTTTTAATCCGGGAAATCCTGTCCATCACCGGTATCTCCATCCATGAGACTGGCGAACCGGGGAAAGGAGTACGGTTTGAGATAATAGTGCCCACAGGAATGTACAGGAATGGGGGAAGCAGGTAATATTTTTTTGTGCGGGATGATCCTTGTCGCAAAGAACAATCAATACTGACAGAATTTTCCCCATTTGCAGATTAAACCGGCATACAGAGAATCGACCCTTACGAAAAAAACAGGTAACAGGCAATAATATTGCCCCGTTGGGAAATATCACCCGATATAACTGAGTTCTTCATCCTTCTGCAGCTTCTCGCCTTCGACCAGACCCTCGATAACCTTCTCCATCTCGGAAGCCCGGTCATTGAGTTTCGTGGAATCAACCGGCACATCGATGAGTTTCGAGAGCACTCCCAGCACGTTTGCTGCACTCATCGGGTCAACGAGATACCCGCTCGTCTCACCCATCAGGCAGACTGCATCGATGCCGCGCTGGGCGGAAAGTCCGAGCATAAGACCGGCAGCACCGATAATTCCGCCACCGGGTTCATCCCGGTTGAACGTGACGCCGGCTTCCTCAAGTTCCGGGCGCAGTTCCGCACGGTTCACGGCACCAAGCACCCGGGGTTCGTTCACGAGATGTCCGACGCCAAAACCGCCGAGCGTGTAGATGCGTTTCACCTTGAGTTCTTCGGCAATCTCGCAGTACTGGTCGGCAAGGATATAGTGTCCTTCGTTCGAGGTGCTCTGGTGATCGCCTACAAGAAAGATAATATCCCGGCCTTCTGACAGTGGTACAGGAAGAGCTCGTTTCTCGCCAGCCGTGCAAGCCCGTTTTCGTCGAGAATTACCTGCGGGGGAAAATAGATCGAGTGGATCTCGCCAATCTTCTCGGCATCGAGCATGTGGATCATGTACTCGGCCACGAACTTCCCCACCTGGCCGATGCCGGGCAGACCTTCGATAAGGATCGGTTCAATGGGATGCTTATCCTTGAAACTTTCAAGGTAACTAACCGTGATATCCTCAATCATGTCCTGTGCCATTCTCCGGTACTTGCCGTATTTGTCTTCAGGAGAATAACGTGCAGGATGGGCCACAACCGTCGGCTTGCCACAGGTCGGGACAGGTTAAAGAAAGGGTATAGATTTGATCTGCCGGGCAGCGCCGGATTCGACCACTCATTGACTCTTCCCGGATTTCGGTTTCTTGATGAGCTTGCCTTCGCCACCGGCTTTCTCAACAACGGCAATCGCAGCATTGGCTGCTTTCTCAATCGCTTTTTCTGCCTTCTTGTAATCCGGGGCAGTTACTTTGATCCGGTAGATCGGTGCACCAAGATACAGGAGTTCGATATCAACACCGGAAATCTTTGGTTCGGCACTTTTTAAGCGCGTTCTTGATGACCGAAATGCCGTCAGGTTCCGTGAACGGTGAGATGCAGGTGCCCGGTCACTTCGACACTGGGGAACTTTGACATTCTCCTGCGCTACTTGCAGGAGAGCCTCGGATACCTTCTTCGAAAAACCGAGTTTCTTGAGCGTCGTCTCAGGATCAATGACAAGATCTTCAAAGACCGGGTAGAATGACCCGTATTTCCTGAAGATGACATCCTCAATTGTCCGGCTATCGGTTCACCGGACTGTTCTGCAACAAACCCGAGCCACTTCTGGGCCTTGGACTCGTTCTTCCACTCGCGGATCTTCTCGCGGCGCTGGTGCTCGTTGACATCCTTTAAGGAAAGATCAATGTGACCACGGCTCCGGTCAACATTGAGGACCTTGCAGACAATCTTCTGGCCCTCGCGGATGTGGTCACGGATATACTTGATCCAGCCCGTTGCAATTTCAGAGATGGGGATGAGCCCCTGGCGGCCACCATACTCATCCAGCGATACGAACGCTACGAAATCCTTGACGTTCTCGACTGTGCAGACAACAAGTTCTGCTTCCTGTGGCCACTCTCTGTCCTGCATGGGTGGTATCACTTGAGCTCTGAGACGATCTCAGCCTTGAAGCTTGCCTTGCCACCGGTGGGGGTTGCAAGATCGTGCCCGCAGACTACGCACTTGACGACCGTGCTCGCCTTCTCAAAGACGGTCTGCTCGTTCTCACAGTCTGGACACTTTACCTTGTAGAATTTGCTCCGGTTTTCCCGAATCTGCGCTTACCATTATCGCTCACTCCGTCAGCTCAAACTTCGCGACACGGTATCCCTTGCGCAGGTGCGCCTTTCCGCAGGTGACACAGCGGTACCGGACGTTGATCTTCTTCGTCGGCTTGTCGCCGCCGGGCACCTTGGAGAATTTACCCATGTTGCCTACTTTACCCCTGCGTGCTTTCTGGCGGTCAATCCAGTGGAGGCCGGTTGTTTTGCCTTTCTTTACCTTCTCAACCTCGTGAATCTGGTGAGTCCGGCAGAAAGGGCAATAGGTGTTGAATTTCGCTGGCATTTTCATAAAATTTTCACCGATAATGTTGGATATCGAATACCAATATTATTTGCAAAGATTGATATTTAAGACTATGTTGCGTTCGACTTAAGACCGCAGCATTCCGCTCAGGAAGCGTCACTATATCTCCTTTTGAAAGAGTATAAATCCTCCCATCCACTCCCATGAACGATTCCATGTCTTCGAGTGCGCGGACAAGGACACAGGGATGCGTATGAGGCAGGTGCGCCTTGTGCTGCGCAGCAACAGGAACGACCGGCTACTCACTTCTTCGGATGGCGGATTCCGGCTCACCGCATTCATCCGCATCCAGTTTCCGCAGTGACGGGGCATGGGGGGGACATTATACAGGAGAATAGCCCTGGCACTGTTCGATCGCAGCAGTGATCTGGTCAAACATCTCCCGCTCGGCAGGAATGGTGCGTTTCACTTCGTCGCGATCATAATAATTGCCCTCGGCATGCATGATCGTGAGGGCAAGGATCTTGCGGGAACGGATCGCAAAGAGATCATGAAGAGTCTCTTTGATCGCCAGTGTCTCTTCGATCAGGGAACGGGCTTCGTCGGACAGGGGATCGTCGAACTCGTACACCTTTGCCATCAGTGATGCCAGTTCTTCATGCCCGCGCTCAAAAATATCCGGGGATGTCGGCTGTCAGCCTCCCCGTCTCCCGCTCGGATAGCAGGATACTGCGCAGATCGTCAAGCGTCATCGTTCTACCTCAGGCAATCTCTGCCATACCGCGGCAGCAGAGGAATACGGCAACTGCTTCCGGTACTGTAATGATGCCTTTTTGGAGCTCGATAAGTACTTCCGAGCATCGGCATCTTTAACGAAAGGCGGCAGTCCACCCGGACATCCCGCGTTCCAAAGACCACAGCGTCAGTGAGCGGGTCGAAATCATGCAGGTTACGGAGTTCGAGCGGCTGTACCCGCATACCGCTCCCGCCATGCAGTGATGTGGGCAGGCGGATTAATCGTTTTGTGTCCGTTGTAACCGGTTCATCGGCAAGAGCGGCCCGGGCGAGCACCCGTTTTTTGAATTCCCCTTCCTGTTGTGCGATAACTACAGAGAGGACACGGCTGGTTTTTAAGATACCGGGTGAGGGGCTTTGTTCAATCCCGGCAATGATCTCTTCCCGGTTTTTCAAAAAGGTGATCGCTGACTCTTTACCGATACCTTCCATGCCGGTGAGATGCGCCATGGCCTCCGTTTCAGGCAGGGCACCCACCCATCGGATATATTCGGTAAGGGCAGCCCGGTACCTGTTCGGCCAGCCCGCCGCATTCGAATTCTTTCCTGTAAGCATTACTGCAGGATCAATCCCGATTCCACAGATATAATCGATAAGTTCCCGTCGCTCGGCACTCCCCCAGCCACGAAACGCGAGATCCCTGACATGGACATGATAACCCCTGCCGCCGGAAAAGACCAGCTCGATGGTTTTGGGATCCATGCCGAACTCATCAAGCAGCATGGAGATAAGCTTCTCCGTCTCCTCTTTTACCCGGGCAAGCATCTGGTCATAGGGACCCCGCACGATATGATCCGCATCGAGATCGAAGATCAGGTCCGCCCCGCACCAGCCTTTGTCCGCCATGGTGCCGGCATCCGGTTTTTCGTAATACGCCGTAGAGTAATAGGTGTGCTGCGGCACGAGGTTCCGGATGTACTCGGACAGTTCGTCCCGCCCGGAAAAACCAACGTGTCGTCGCATGCGCATCTCGGATGCACCGGGATTGAAAAGAACAAAACCCCATTCGCGCTGCTCGAGGGCTGGTGGTGCTACAAGAACGGTTTTCTTGTAGTACTCGGTAAACCGCTGCCGCACAAATGCAGTTGTCGCCGGGTTCATTGCAACTCCTTTACCATATAAGGCCCCGCACGCTCATAGCCCTGCCTCCGGTAATAGGGGCGCACACCCATACCGCTCATGATTGCGAGACGGGAGTATCCGGCCGATATCGTCGTCTCTTCTGCAAGGGCCAGCAGTGCCCGCCCATAATTCCGGTGCTGCCACTCTTCCGAATCCGCATCCTTGCCTACCGGCACAATACTTCCATAGACATGCAGTTCCCGCATCAGGGCAGCGTTCTCAAGCTCGGGACGATAGACCATCGAAGGGAACCGGAGACGGGTAAATCCAATCAGGGAATCATCAGACACTGCGGAAATGAAGTGCTCTGTCCCACCACAGCATTCGTATTTTTTCAGATGCATCTCAGATTTCGCAACGGAAGGAAGTCTCCCTATCTCGCGGCAGCGGATACACCGGCATTTTCTCCCGGTTGCTTTCAACCGGTTCTGTGCCAGCTGCCGGAAGTTGGAATGCCGGGAGCCTGCAACAATCAGTTTGGCCGGGATATCCCGCTGTATCCGCTGGAGCCGGATGAACTCAGGGATGAGATTTTTTGCATACGCGATGAGCTCGATCAACTCGTCTTCTTTATAGGGGGCATAGATCCCCCGTTCCCAGTGGTCCTCAATCTCAGAACCCGGGGTTACAAGGGTAGGATAGATCTTAAGGAAATCCGGCATGAAACGTGGATCGGAAAAGATCGTCTCGAACATTTTTTTGTCGGAATCAATCGTAGAGCCGGGCAGGTTGGGCATCATATGGAACCCGACTTTAAGCCCCGCATCGCGAAGCAGTGTATTTGCCGCTACTGTGTCCTCAACAGTGCAACCTCGACGGTTATACGCAAGGATGGCGTCGTCCACGTGCTGGACACCCAGTTCCACTTTTGTAACGCCCAGTTCCAGCATACGGTCGATATGCTCCCTCCGGCACCAGTCAGGCCGGGTCTCGAACGTGATCGCAATACAGCGGACGGCAGCATGCTCGTTGTCGTTCTCAACAGAGACGACATCGAGGGGTTCCGGTGCAGGAGCACCTCCCGGGTACGTGTTCATCGACTCGATACAGCGGGCAACAAACTGCTCCTGGTATTCAGCAGGGCGGGCAGTCATGGTCCCGCCCATGACAATCAGTTCCACTTTGTCTACACGGTGCCCGAGGATTTCAAACTGTTCGAGCCGGGCATGCACCTGGGCAAACGGATCATAATTATGTTCCCGTGCCCGTAACGCAGCAGGTTCTTCTCCGGTATAACTCTGTGGGGATTGGTAGGGGTGATCAGGGCCACCGGGGCAGGGCAGGCACTTGCCATGCGGGCAGGGGGCCGGGGAGGTCATTACTGCAACAGGTGCAACTCCCGAAAGGGTGCGGGTGGGTTTTACCAGCAGGATCTTCCGCAGGATCTTTTTCTCCTCCGGTCCGGCAGCGGCAAGAATGGCAGAATTTTTCGGTACCGCATGCAGCCGGTACTTCCTGCAGATATCGATCTTGACCGCAACAATCGCATCATCACCGGGCGGTAAGGTGAGGATGCGGGAGATCATCTCCCGAAACGCCGGCGCCTCATCCATAGGGATTAATGTTCTGCTGCAACTTTTGACGATGCAGCGTCTGAAGAATAGTTCACCACAGGCAGCGCTTTGCCGTGGATATGAGTAACAATCTCATCCCCCAGCGTGAGGAGAGCGTCTTTATGGGCTTTTTTGTCTTTATGAATGTGAACAGGAGATATTTCCAGCGAGGTGTAGCGTTCTGTAAGGATTTCCTCGTTGGTGATGCCTTCGTAATACTTCTTGATGTGAATCATCAGCATATGTAAATGTAGCAACTCTTCTTTTTGCACACTATCACCTTCTCCGGAGAGATACTATTTTGTGATTAACACATATAGCTTTTTGATGACATTTATATCTGGAAACCTGCGGCACGTTGGATCACTCATTGCGCTCGCAATTGGGGACGCAATGGGTGCGCCACTGGAAGGATCTCTTCAATCTGAAGCGTGGGTGACTGAAATGCGTCCCGGAGGGCGTCATTTCCGGAAAAAAGGTACGATCACCGACGACACGCTGCAGGCCATGGCAGTTGCAGAATCGCTCGCTGCCTGCAAGGGATTCGACCAAAAAGACCTTATATCACGGTTATTTTCCGGGTACGAAAATCGTCCGGAATGGTACGGTCCCACATCATCATTATTCTTTGATCTGGTCAAAACCGGGACCCTGCCGCACCATGCAGCAAAGATTGTGGACAGGAGAAATCATGGCAGCCGGACGAACGGGAGTGTGATGCGGGGATTTCCGCTCGGGATCTTCTATTCCGCTCCGGAGGTGTATGGGAAGAGCGTGGCCTGCTCGGGGCTCACGCATTATGATCCGGTTGCCGGTCATTGTTCGGCATTCCTCAACACGATGGTCAGTGACATGGTCAGGGGAATTTCCCGTAAGCGGGCATTCCGGCATGCACGATCGCTCTGTACAAACATGGAAGTCCACGTTATACTGGGTAATTATCCGTCGCATGATGCGAATCCATCGCTCGATGCAGTACTCTGTTCCCATGCAGCCCTGTCCTGTTTCATGAACGCCCGCACTCTTGAAGGGGCGATCCTGTCTGCGATCAATCTTGGGGGGGACGCCGATACCGTTGGGGCATGCTGCGGAGCGCTTGCAGGAGCGTATTGGGGACTGGAGGCAATTCCGCAGCGCTGGATGACGGATCTGGAGAAGAAAGAGGACCTGATCAGACTTGCAGAGGAGCTCTGGAATTGTGCAGAACCTGCACAAATTCCCTGACGTGCATACACGCGATAAACAAAAATATGAAAAACGTTCGTACAGGTAGATAACCCACCCGGACTGATTTGCGACACTCCGGCTTAAAAGGCGATATACCCCATCTGCTGCATTACTAGTATGAAATACAGGAAAACCGGGAATGGTGCCCTTATGGGGACACTGTTCTAAAAAAATCCCAACACTTTATAAGAGAATAACATGCCAGGATACGCTAAGAAATTGAGATTTGTCCTGGTCCATCGGCAGTAATAAAAATGAATCATTACCGGTTGCTGTTCTGCGGGGTAAACAGTTCAGCACCCTTCGCGAGATCTGCCGGCGTTGCATAAATTATCGCACGATCCCCTTCTTCCAGCCGGGACTCCCCGCCAAGACCGGTGATTACCTTTTCACCCCGCCGTATTGCCAGTACCGAGAAGGTTGTACCGCTTTCTTAAGTTGATTTCCCCCAGTGTTGAACCTGCAAGGGGAGAACCGGGTTGAACGGTCAGTGCAGTGATGGTAATATGGGGAATATTTCGTGCGAGATCCGGTAACGTTCCCGGTAATGCACTCCTGCTGCGGAGCATCTGGTAACCATCAGCACGGACATCAGTGATGAACGTCTCGATCTGGTCTCGTGGAACAAAATACTTGTTCAGCACAACGGTAAAGATCTCAACGGATGTTTCAAACTCCTCGGCAATGACTTCATCGGCACCCTGCAGCATGCAGTGCTTCGACTTCACTGACATACCGGGTCCGAACGATAATCGATAATTGAAGATTAAGACTGCGGCTGGTACTGACGATCTTGCGGACAGCAACCGGGTCATTAACCGCTACAACAACGATCCGGGCGGTCTGGATTCCTGCATGATTCAGGACACCCTCACTCGTTGCATCACCAAAGATCACCGATTCTCCCTGCCTGCGTAACTCGGTAACAAGGTCAGGGTTAAGCTCGATAATATTGTAACCAATACCTGCCCGGTGAGCAGTGAGGGCAAGGTTCCTGCCGGTCACACCATAACCGATGATGATGAGGTGATCTTTTTTTATCTCCCGTGAGATCTCATCATCCATACCACATGAGCCCCGCGCTACACGGTAGAGAAGGGGCAATGTGCAAAGCCTGCTGGTAACGGGAGGACCAATCCCGATCACAAACGGTGTTGCAGCCATGGTGATGAGGGCAACGATCAAAAAGGTCTGATAGGTTTCGAACGGAAGAATCCCGGCAGCAACCCCGCTCTGTGCAATAATAAATGAAAATTCACCTACCTGTGCCAGCGCAAGACCCGTCATCACCGCGGTCCGCAGCGGGTATCCGAGCGCAAGGGGGGCTGCGGTAGCAAGCAGGGTTTTGACAACGATCGTAAGGATGATCAGGAATACAACGATCCATACATTTGCAAGCAGAAACCGGATATCCACGAGCATGCCAACAGAGATGAAAAAGAAGCTGGTGAAGATGTCACGGAAGGGGAGGACAAGACTGGTAGCCTGGTGACTGTATTCCGATCCCGATATGATAAGTCCGGCCAGCAGGGCGCCAATAGCAACAGAGATTCCGGTAAATGAGACCATCCATGCGACACCGAAACAGATCAGGATAACCAGGAGCAGGAACAGTTCCTGGTTGCGCGTCCGTGCAATCTCGTACATGACACGGGGGATGATCCATTTCGCACAGGCAATAAGGATAAGAACGATCAGGATATCCTGGATGACCAGAATAACGAGTGAATCCATTGAGAGCAGGGGGGTGGCATCAAAAATGGAAAGATTCGCAAGGAAGGGTATTGCCATGATCATGGGAATTGCCATAAGATCCTGGAAGATGAGGATAGCCAGCGCGATACTGCCATGCGGGGAATCCATCTCTCCTTTCTGGTGAAGAATTTTCAGTACCGATTGCTGTACTGGACAGGGAGAAGAGAAAACCCATGAGTATAGCTTCACCGGCAGGACGACCCAGCAACAGGTAAAGACCGCAGAAGAAGGCAAAAGACAGTCCAACCTGAAGTGCCCCTCCGATAACAGCGATAAGCCGGATCTTCCAGAGGCTCTTAAACGAAAACTCAAGCCCGATGGTAAAGAGCAGCAGGATGATCCCGATCTCTGCAATGCTGGTTACCTGTTCCTGCCCCTTTATAATACTGAATCCATAGGGACCGACAATGACTCCGGTCAGGATGAAAGCAACAAGCGGCGGCACCCTGATGCGGTTAAAGAGCATGCCAACAATGAGCGCGATGGCAAAAATAATGAGGATATCAGTAAATAAAGTGAAAACCACAGGGCACGCTCCTGCATATACTGTTATCCCGTAATAAAAAATATCATTCCCCGACCTGATTGGTAAAACTCATAAAAGGGAGTGTTAAGGGTCCTGCATTACAACAACAGAGGCATTTTCATCGAACGGATTTTTCCGCATAGCCAGACTGAAGAGATAGGGGTAATGGCCCTTGAGATATTCCATATATCTGATCCATTCAAGGACCAGCTTTGCATAGACACGCTGGATATCTACGGTAAGATGACTCTTGTCTGATGCCGGGAGGGTCAAAAGATCTCCCCGCGACTTCATCTCTTCTGTCAGGTGATTGAGCGAAAGGATGAGATCCGTGAACGATTCGTGTTCAAAAACCATCGGGTTTTCAACAATACGGAGTAAAAAATCCTCATGCCCGACAAGAAAACTCCGCAGATCCTCCATGTCAACGCGATGGGTATCGACATTGCAGGTGTAACTGTTCAGGCACGTTTTCACATCATTGAACTTTGCATTGTCCCAGTCGGTGCCAACAACAAGACGTTGTTTAACCTGATCGATAGTTGCGTCACTTCCCGCAAGCTTCGCGAGCAGGGGAGTACCGAGCGTAGAAAAAAAGGTGCCAATAACCATGTTCAGTTTCTCCATCCGTCGCGCTCTTTCGCGGGATTCGAGCATCTGGTCAATGATGAGAGTAACGATGAGTACTTCAATCGGGATGAAAGCGATATCACCAATAAGAAAAATGAACAGGTGATGTGAATCATTAAAGATCAAATAGTGAGCGGTGAACAATGCAAGGGATAAGGTAACAAGTCCAACCCCTGCGATGAGTTTCCACCGGGTATCTTCTTTCATATAATGTTCATGTGGGGCGTTAACGTGGATAATAAATTCCGTTGGTGGAAAAAAGCAATTATTTATACGGGATTATGCCGGTCGTATCTCGACGAGTTTGAGCGCCCTGCCCTTATCGCATATATCGGGGGCATTTCCCAGCACATCTATGACAATGTACTTCTCGCCTTCGGTCACACCATCCGGCCGGCATAGGGGGTAACTCCGGCAATCGGACTTGTTGCAGGAAAGTTCGGGCTTGATCCTGGAATTGATGATCGCCATGTCCGCATTGATAAGGGCAGTAATCGGCGCCTCCATCACCTCGACGGCGGTTGCACCGTTCAAATGAACCGCACAATCGTGGTGGGTGGTCCTTACCGTAACGATACGGTACTTCCTTCCCTTCTGGAGGTTGTGGCACGCCTTTTTGACCTTGCAGGTATCACATTCAGCCACTTCACCTTCATAGATGAACTCAACATTCGGTTTTGCGAGCACCGTCCCCACCAGCGTCACTTTCGTTTTTGTTTCAGACAATGTCCTCACTCCCTGTAGAGCATCTGAACGAGTTTTTCTGCGGATTCACGTGTCAGACCCATATCGAATATTGTAAAGCGTTCGGGACGGATAGTCTTTGCCATCAGTAATGCTTCGACGGCAACCGCATCCCCGATCCCGAGATCTGCCGGAGTTGTTGGAGCCCCGATCATTTTTAAGGATTCACGGATACCACGCCAGTCGCCGCCGTGCAGGTACATAGAGATGATAGTGCCAATCCCGCAGCTCTCACCATGCAGTGCCTTGCCCGGGGCGAGTATGTCCAGTGCATGGGAAAACTTGTGTTCACCTCCGCTCGCCGGGCGGGACGAACCGGCAATGCTCATCGCAACCCCGCTGGATACGAGTGCTTTTATCACAATCCACGCGGACTGCTCCTGGTGAGGCTTTATAAGGTGTGCATCCTTCACGAGAATCTCAGCGGTCATCTTCGAGAGCGTAATCGCATATTCGCTCAATGGTTCACCTTTCACCCGGTGGGCAAGTTCCCAGTCGAGAATCGCCGTATAATTCGATATAACATCTGCACACCCGGCAGCAAGCAACCGGTGCGGAGCCAATGCGATAATGCCGGTGTCGGCAACAATTGCCATAGGGGGCTGCGCTTCCAGCGACGCATGCCCCTCGATCGTAGGCACGGATGCGCGTGCTGATGCTATACCATCGTGGGATGCTGCCGTAGGTATGCTGATAAACGGGCGATCGAGATTGTACGAAGCGATCTTTGCAGTATCGATCACCCGCCCGCCACCGACGCCTATAAGGAAATCCACATCCGCAGCAGCGATCTCCGCCTCTTTGATAACCGATATATTGATCTCTTCTGCAAGAAAGGGGATAACATCGTAATCCTTATGCAGAATCTCCATCACTTTGCCACCGGCAAGCTCCATCGTGCTTTTACCGGATATGAGAAGCGCCGATGACCCCAGTTTGAGATCCTCGCAGACTGCGGGAATCTGGCCGAGAACATCATGACCGATCACCACATCCCGGGGAAGCTGCATCCACTTGGACTTGTCAAAGACCTTGGGTTTGAGTAATTTTATTGCATCGGCGCTCATTCTAGATCATGGATGATTAGTGATTTCATATACAAATATTACATCGATCCAGTCCGGTACGAACAACCCTATAATGCGGTAGAGACGATAACCTACGCCCTCATCCTCATCGTCGCTCTCTATTTCATCTACCACTGGTTTAAAAAATCGGATATTACCATTGATGGCCCGTTTGTCATTGCCACCCTGCCGTATGTAATTCTCGGCGGGGTGCTCCGGGTAGTCCAGGACACCCACATGATCACTTCCGATCTCCAGTTCCTGATAGTGACACCCCCCATATACTGTCCTGCTCTTTTTGTACGCGGTGACGATCCTCTTCATATCACGATACCTGGCTGGACAGGGGCTCTGCAGGAACTACCTGAAACTGTATGGCGGCGCCGGTCTTTTTACATCATTCTGCGTCGTACTGCTCCTTCTCTCGTGGGGAATGACCCATACCCGCATCGATCTCTTCGTGCTCGCCATAATCCCGATCATGGCCATTGTGGCAACGGCACTGGTCTTTGCATGCATGCGATACGTCCTGAAATGGGAGTATGTAAAAGATCCGCTCTATATCACGCTTCTCTTTGGCCAGCTGCTCGATGCCAGTGCAACCAGTTACGGCATTGATCTTCACCCTTCAGTCAAATACATAGAGCAGCACGTTGTCGGATCCTTCCTGATTGACTGGACGGGCACAGCATTTGTGATGTTCCCCCTGAAATTAATCGTGCTTTTCCCCGCAATCTATATCATGGAACAGTACCCGCAAAGAGGCAAATCCCGCATTCTGGCACCTCGTCCTCCTTGCCATGATCACGGTCGGGTTTGCACCGGGCATCCGGGATATGACACGGATGGTCCTGTATGTCTAATTCCCCGCTCACGAACGCGATCATCATCACCTTTCTCCTCTTTTGTGCCACACTCACGGTTGGCTGGGTTGGGACCATGCAGAACCCGGATGTTGGCCAGAATCTCATGAAACTCTTTGAAAAAGAGATCGCAGGTCAGATAATGGGAAACAACCAGTTTGATATCAGCATCAGGTTATTCTTCAACAATATTGAGGCATGCATCCTGCTCTTTCTGGGCGGGGCATCCTTTGGCATCCTCACGATATTCATTATGAGTTTAAACGGGATCGTCATAGGGTCAATTATGGAGATCATACACAAGGATCATTCATGGGCGTTTATTGCCGCAGCCCTCATCCCGCATGGCATCTTTGAGATCCCGGCATTCATCATCTCCGGGGCTCTCGGCATCATGCTTGCCCAGTCACTCATCGCAGAGTGGTACGGCGGGGCGGATACTGCCGATGAAGCACGAAAACTGGCCAGGATATTCGTGCTCTATGTCCTGCCGCTCGTGGTAATCGCAGCAGGTGTCGAGGCTTTTATTACGCCGGTAATCATACAATTAGTAGCTTAAAACAGGATCAGCATCATGGACGACGACACCGGCACCCTGCCACAAAAAGAGGATTTTTCTGCATGGTATAATGATCTCTTGTGGCGGGCCGAAATCATGGATGTCCGCTACCCGGTAAAGGGACTGTATGTGTGGTACCCGTACGGTTTTGCGATCCGCAAGAATGTATACGGACAACTGCGAAACCTGCTCGACCGGGATCATGAAGAGACCCTTTTTCCCCTGCTTATCCCGGAACAGGAGTTCATGAAAGAGGCCGAGCACATCAAGGGATTTGAAAACGAGGTCTACTGGGTCACCCATGGCGGGACAACGCCCCTTGATGTAAAGCTCGCGCTCCGCCCGACCAGTGAGACTGCAATCTACCCGATGTATGCACTCTGGCTCCGGTCGCATGCCGATCTCCCGATGAAATATTACCAGATCGTCAACACGTTCCGGTACGAGACCAAACAGACCCGCCCGCTTATCCGTCTCCGTGAGATCACCTCATTCATGGAGTCACATACCGTGCATGCGACATGGGACGAGGCAGAAGCTCAGGTGGAATATGAACTTGCGCTCACCCGTGAGTTCTACGATGCCCTCTGCATACCCATCATCATCTCAAAACGCCCTGACTGGGACAAGTTTCCCGGTGCGGACTACACCATGGCAGTCGATGCGATCATGCCCAACGGCAAGACACTCCAGATCGGCACGGTCCATCACCTCGGTGAACACTTCTCAAAGACGTTTTCGATCACCTTTGAGGACAAAAACGGGGAACAGAAATTTGCCAGCCAGACCTGCTACGGTATCTCGGAGCGGTGCATTGCTGCACTCATCAGTTTGCATGGTGACGACAAAGGGCTCATCCTTCCTCCCCTCGCAGCACCTGTTCAGGCAGTCATCGTCCCCATCACGATCGGAAAGCGCCATGAAGACGTGCTCGCAGCAGCAGAGAAACTGAAAACCGATCTCAATGCTGCCGGCTTCCGGGTGAAAATTGATACCCGGGACATGCGCCCCGGTGCAAAATATTACTGGTGGGAACTCCGCGGTGTCCCGCTCCGGCTTGAACTCGGACCGAGAGATCTGGACGCAGGTAAAGTCATGGCAGTGAAGCGGACAGGGGAGAAAACCCAGATCGAACTCGCAACGGTAACCGACGGCGTCACCCGCGTGCTGGGGGAGATTACTGATACGATCCGCACCCGTGCGGAGGAACACACGAAATCACATCTCTGCACGGTTGCCTCAATGGATGCACTTGACGCAGCACTCGATGAAGGTAAAGTGGCAGTCGTCTCGTGGTGCCAGCATAAGGCATGCGGCGATGCAATCGAGGAAAAGACCAATGCAAGTATTCTCGGTACTGATGCACGGTCACAATATGTCTCTGCAACAGAAGGTGCCTGTATTGTCTGTGGCAAGCCGGGCAAGGCAACACTGGTCGGCAGGACGTATTGATAGTTTTCATTTTTACCGGTTCGTTTCAATGACCCGGGGGGTTTCAAAGCAGCATTTTGCACTAATCCACCGGATTAATAGCGAATCCATGGGAAACCCGGGCCTTTTTCGCGTTTATACCGGATAATCGAATCGGTTGTCTTTTTTTACCATTCGCAGAATATATACTAACTGATTTTACACGAGGCCGCTGTTGTGAGTACACCATCAGAAGATCCAGACACCCCCTACCTGCCGGAGCGTTACCGGCAACAGGTAAAAGCAAAGAAGCAGCGCAAACTGTATAAAAAAATTGGTATAGTGGGTATCGTGTTCATTCTTTGTGCAGCGATGTACCTCATGATGAGCGGGATGCTAATCAGTTCCCCGCAATCACCGCCCCAGGTACCAACTGCACCTGCAGTTACTGGTACTACTACAGTTCCTGTCGTGATTGCAACGGTTGCTGCACCGGATTTTACCAAAGGAACAGGTATCTCTACCCTTCGCACACCGGATATGATCACTCTGGACAGCGCAACAATGTTCCTCCGGCTGGATTACCCGAAGGAAACGTACACTATTATCAGCGCGAATCTTACGGACCGGTATTCCGGCCATATAGTATACGAATTTACAATCCAGCCGGTTGATCATTCATCCCCTGGAACCGTATTTTCAGTATTCGAAGATCCGGTTAGTGGCGAACCCTATACAACCGGGCAGGAAAATGCCCGGATTACCCCGGAGCAGGCAAAGGATTTTGCCCGTAGCGCGGTTCCTTTTGATCAACCGGATCAGGTCAGGGTTCGATACCAGGTGAGCCCTGAATCAGGAAGGACTTGGAATTTTGTTTTTGTGAAGGGAACTGCTCCAGTCCTTACCGGCTCAATGGATTCCGAAACAGGAATTGTCTCATCGTTTACCCGGATTATAAAAATGCCGGGAAGACCCGCAGGACCAGTACTTGATATGTCTGCTGCACAGGAAATCGCGGACACGTACATCTCAGAACATAACGGTCCGGTTGCAGTGAATATGAGCACAGGCAGGTATAATCCGATGGGCTCCCCGTCAGATCCTGTAGCCGGGCAATATTCTTTTGAGTACAACCGTATCGTGAATGAGATTCCATGCGATAACGATGGATTTGTTATTGGAGTTGATTCGGTGACCGGAGAGATCACCAGATATACGCGGCAATGGAATGCTCCTGATAATGCATTTTCGGTGGCTTCTGAACCTATGGTAGTGAAACATGAGGCTACCTTTGCCGTGCTCCAGAAGGCAAAGGAGACATTCCCTGCATCGGTGAGCGGACTCCGGATCGTTTCGGCAGAAATCCGGTGGAATGACCCGCACAAAGTGGGGGTAACCCCCAGGCTTGGCAGTATTCCCCTTGCATGGAAAGTCGAATTCGATGATGACACGATACGGGCGAACAGTTCTGCAAAACCTGCCGTCGCGTGGGTGGATACCCAGATGGGTAAGATATTTGAGTTCCAGTACCGGCACTAATGTATAACCAGAATGGAGGGAAAGGAAACACCCTGAATATTCCTTACCTTCCCATTGGTGCGCAATGGGATAAAAATATCAAAAATGATACAAGTGCAATTCGTGCTTAGCACTTGCTGCACACGTACTCGACGGCGATTGCCGCCTTGCGCATGTCGCCTTTGATCTGTTTTTTCCCGCCGCGGAAGAAGAGTTTTTTACAGATTGCACAATATTTGGGCCGTATCTGGTCCCACCATTTCATGGGAATCTCGAGCGTGAACCCGGTCTTCGTTCCACTCTTCCGGAGGTTTCTCCGCATTCTGCTCGTAGACTGCGACAAACTCCATGATCTGGTGGGGCGGCACCCCCAGGTCAACAAATTTCTTGAAGACAAAGTAGTTGAAGATCAGCCACGAGAGGTCCGAGCGGTCGAGGATGCCTTCATACTCCCCGAATGCCTCGTCGAAGTCCTCTAGCGAGCAGCCGCAGAGCGGGCATTTGCCGCCCACGAGCTCGTCGAGAAAAACCTCTTCCTGGCACCCCGGACAGGTCGTGTGCGGGGATTGCATGCGTGATGTCATTGATATTCTCCGCATTGTCAAAATTATTGATATTCATATCCGCAATGGGTAAAACGGTTTTGGTATTGGATTAGTATTGTTCCTAGTATTGATCGCGGGAGTGCACATAAGGTATCACCAGTGCACATGCACCCCGATAAAAGGGTTGTGGTCGGGAGGAAAATTCACTCGGCAGGCAGGTCTTCGCGCTCCATGATAAGCGAGCCGAAGACCACTTTTTCAAGCACCTGCGCAACATACTTGATGTGCATCGCCTTCTCCAGATCCTCGTTCCGGTGGATATCCGCCCAGAGCTGGAGGCGCATTAAGGAGAACCGGAACCGGTCGAGCGTCTCATCGTCCAGTGTTCATCGCTTCCCGGTAGATCGGTTCGAGCAGGTCGGGAAAGGCAAGCGGGTTCTCAAGTGCCGCGATGACACCCTGTATAAATCGGGAGCGGCTTTTCCTTCCCGGTGAGAATCCGCGGTAGTCCATTGCTTATCCCTCGACAACTCTGATGAGTTCTTCCATGACCTTGTCCACGCTCTTCCACGTCGGGCTGTCGCCTGCCGCGCTGGATGATGAACGGGCGGCCCTCGTCACCGGCCTTGCGCATCTCGATGTCGAGCGGGATTGCCCCAAGGAACGGCACCTTGAGTTCTTCGGCGATCTTTTTGCCGCCACCCTTGCCGAAGAGCTCGATCTCCTCGCCGCAGTGGGGGCAGAGCATCCCGCTCATGTTCTCGATGACACCGATGACCGGGAGGCCGAGTTTCTCGATAAACTTTGCCGACTTTCTCGCATCCATGGTTGCAACATCCTGCGGGGTGGTCACGATGACTGCACCGCGGACATTCGGAGCAAGCTGGGCGATGGTGAGCGCTTCGTCACCGGTACCGGGGGGAAGGTCGACGACAAGGTAGTCGAGCGAACCCCAGTTCACTTCGCCAAGGAACTGCTGGATCGCCGCCATCTTCATCGGCCCGCGCCAGATGATCGGTGTGCTCGTGTCAGGGAGCAGGAACGCCATGGAGATGAACAGAGAGCATGCCGGTAACATGGACGGGCTCGATCCGGTCGCCCATCATCGCGAGCTTGTGATCCTCGATCCCCAGCATCTTGGGGATATTGGGGCCGTGCATGTCGAGATCGAGGAGTCCGACTTTCTTGCCATGGGCCGACAGGGCATAGGCAAGGTTCACGGATACGGTTGATTTTCCCACGCCGCCTTTCCCGGACAGGACCATGATGACGTGCTTCACATCGATTACTGCTTTTGGCGGCAGGCCTGCCTGTTCCTTCTTTGCCGATGAACAGGAGGATGCAGTCGCGCAGCTGGAGCACTCACTCTTGCACTCCTCATCCGCTTTTTTTGATTCGGTATTATTCTTTGCCATGGTATCCCTTTGATAATTTTTGTTCGTTTACTCGTACCAGTTGTCACCATTAGACAATAAAGATGTGGAAATCATCCCTTCAAATAGGGGAATAACGTTTTTTTTTACCAGTCCGTTATAGCCAAAAAAACCTGACCGGTTCATAATCAGCCCATCCCCTTTATCAATATATTATACTCCTTTCCCATCACTGCACTACTGGGACAGAACAGTTTCGGTAATATCGGTTACAACGGTCCCTGCCCACCGAGAGGCAAGACACATCGCTATTTTTTTAAAGTGTACGGGCTGGACTGCGCCAGCTCTCCCTTCCTGCGGGATCAACAAAAGAGCAGCGGTTAAATGCCATGGAAGGGCATGTTGTCCAGTACGGGGAGACCTACGTGACCTATGGGAGATAGAATATCAGTATATTTTATAGCCCGTTGTCACATTCACTTTTTTAGATCAGAAAGAATCCTTACTACGATTGTGCCAGAGGATTCCTGCACGATATACCCTCATCAACTCCCCGGGTAAAGTACCCGATAAACTCTCAACGGTCAATCCTGTAAAATTTTACTCCCTGCCCCATTTCGTGCCTCAATATGCGTCAGGATTAATACGTCACGGTACAGAATTGACGTGCAACATGAGAAAACGGGATATGATCCGGACCCTTGACAAGGGACTTGATTCCGCCATTCGCACCATGGCAGATAAACGCGAAGCTCTTCTTTCTCCCCTTGCCACGACCAGTGCCGATGCAACCCGCCGTCACAACCGGAATGCAGAAGATATCCGCACTCCTTACTCCCGCGATGCGGATCGCATCATCCATACACGGGCATACACGCGATACATCGACAAGACGCAGGTCTTTTACCTTGTCGAAAATGACCACATCACCCACCGGGTCATCCATGTCCAGCTCGTATCGAAAATCGCGCGGACGATCGGGCGATGCCTGCGGCTGAACGAGGATCTCATTGAGGCGATCGCGCTCGGGCATGACATAGGCCATATCCCGTATGGTCATTTTGGCGAGACCTGTCTCTCTGCACTCTGCGAGCGGTACTGCATAGGCAGGTTTTTCCACAATGTCCAGAGCGTGCAGTTCCTCGACCGTATCGAGGATCAGGATCTGACCATGCAGGTTCTTGACGGGATACTCTGTCACAATGGTGAGGCAGATGATCTCCGTATCACCCCATTGCCCTGCCGAAACTGGTCGGCGTTTGACAAGAAGGTGCAGGATAATGCCGATGGCATACGCAGCGGGGCTGCCATGACCCTCGAAGGCTGCGTGGTAAAGTTTGCAGACACCATTGCCTACATCGGGCGGGATATCCAGGATGCAAAGGAGATTGGGCTGATTGATGATTCAATACCTTTACCGGAAGAATGTACCGGAGGTTCTGGGGAATACCAACCGCGAGATCATCAATACGCTGATCTACGACCTGCTGGAAAACAGCGACAGCGAAAATGAAGGATACATTGCGTACAGCCGCGATGTTGAGAAGGCACTGATTGGGCTCCGAAATTTCAGCAGGACAAATATCTACAACAATGAAAAACTCACACGGGAACGATCAAAGATTGAACGCATGTATGCCACCTTGTTTGAGACATATTTCAACGATCTTGAATCGGGAAGCAGGGATACAAAAATTGTTACGGATTTCATCGAAACCGGATGGACCAGTCCGCAGGTACCTGGATACGGCAACGGAAGCCGAACTCGTGCGGGACTTTATCGCAGGTATGACCGATCGTTACTTTGCAAAACGGTTTGAAGAATGTGTAATACCGCGACGGACCGATGCAAAATTCACCTGATACAGAAGATTGGGATCAATCGTACTTGCCCTTGGGTTCTGCCCACCCGGTGAACCCGCAATAAATACACCCGGCACCTTCACAGTGCGGACATTGCCGCTTGGGTGCGGTTACCAGTACGGTGCCGGTTTTGTTGCAGACCATGCACCCCAATCCCTCACAGTGCGCACACAGCGCAGGTTCATAGCATTTTTTCTTATCAGTCATACATCCACCTAAGTCTCCAGCCTGAACATGAGTCGTCACAAACCGGCCAGGAATTCATTCATCATCCTCATCGAGGTATCGTGACAGGGCATCGAGCAGTTCAGCCGCCGACTGGTACCGGTCAGCGGGTTGTTTTTCAAGACATTTGAGGATTATCTTTTCAACAGGGCCCGCATCCGGGGTGTACTCTGACGGGGGTATTGGCATCTCCCGCAGGATCGCATTTCCCACTTCGACAATGCTTTCACCACCAAAAGGTATTGAACCGGTGACCATTTCGTAGAAAACCACTCCAAGCTGGTAGATATCGGTTCGCTCATCAGTGCGGCCAAACTCCGAAGGAGAAACCTGTTCCGGGGCTGCATACGAGAGGGAGAATCCGGCAATGCTGGATTTTTTTATGTCCGCTGCAAGCACCTTGCTCATTCCCCAGTCCGTAATCTTCGGTACACAATCCTCATCCAACAGGATGTTGTGCGGTTTGATATCACGGTGAATGAACCCGTGCACATGCGCGTAGCTCAGGCCATCGGCAATACCTTTGATGATATGCACGACTTTCCAGACCGCCAATGGTTTTTTCAGTTCCTCTAATGAGGCAGGCACAAATTCCATTTCCACATAGGGAACAGGCAGTATGTTGACACCAAACACTTCAACAATATTTCCATGCTGCAATGTTTCCCACGCTTTGATCTCGTTTAAAAACGACCTGCCGGTCATCTCGTCAAAACTGATCGGGATCTTGACAGCAACTTTCAATCCGTCAGTTTTTCTTATGGCAGAGAAAACCCACGCAATTCCTCCCCTCCCGATGAACGCGATATCGGTATACTTGTTCTCCAGTTCCCGGGGAAAGTAGTACTTCTGGTCGGAAGTGGCCGGGTAATACAGCTCATTGTTACTGTCTTTCTGGTATGATATTTTCGTGACCGGGGTTGTGACAGGAGAACGGGTCATGCGCGAGATAATGGTTGTCTTTGCGGGGGACAGCACACCCGGTTCATCAGGTGACTCTTCCGGTCCCTGAACATTTTGTTTCCGGTGGAACAGAACGATTGCACCCGCAAGAACCGCAAGGATCAGGAGGCCTGCTGCCCATGTGGGGGTTCCACCGGGAAGTTTGTCCCAAAAATTGATCGCGGATACAGGGGTTTGGGCAACAGGGGATCCTACAGGTACAACGGGTGTCGCATTCACCCTTGCCGTAGTCAGCGAAACCGCGGTAACCGGGATTAAAGGAGTCGGAGTCAGGGAAAGGTCTTTGACCGGAACCGGCAGAATTCCCGTGTAATATTCTTTAGGATCCATGAGCGGGTAATCATCGATGATATTCTGGGCTGATTCCTGGATCGCTTTCGGGTTTCCTCCAATAATGATACTGTAAGGGGAGTCGCCAATCCCGTCCCCGTTCTTATCCCTGCCGCGATAATCACTCCAGTAGTTGCCCATGCGGCTCTGCTCTTTCTTCCCCAGATAGGTATACGTCAGGGGGGTCGTTGTGCTCCAGATCGAAGTAGCGCTCTTTGAGAGCACATTCTGGGTATTGAAAAAATTGTTCCGGAAAATCCTGTTGGAGAGCGAGGGGGCGTCAAGGCTGATGCCAATGGCATTTGCATTGATCACATTGTCTTCAATCTGGTTGTCGGTCGAACCCTCAAGGACTATACCGGTTCGCTGGTTGTTGGTGATATTATTTCCCGAAATGGTATTTTTCTGGGCAGATACCAGCGCGATACCCTGTGTATTGTTACGGATCGTATTTTTCCTGATGGTATTCATGTCAGAAGCAACGCGGATACCGTTTAACAGGTCACTGTTCCGGATGAACAAAACCTTCAACCGTGCATTCATCAACCCGGATCTCCACCGCATTGCCCATTTTTCCCGGATCAATAACCGGCGCACCATTGCCGCTGTCTATTCCGAGGAGCAAAATCTTCTTGCCAATGAGGACACTTTCTGTATACGTACCGCTCTCCACCGTGACCGTATCACCGGGAAGAGGCCCAGTCGATCGCTGCCTGTATGCTCGTAAACTCCGCCCCGTATGGTGCGACTGTGTGTTCAGCAGCCGCTGCTGTAGGGATACAGGTAGTACAGAGAATGAGAAAAAGGACAATGATTATCCGGGATAAAAGAAAGGCGCGGGTCATAGGTTTTTTATACGGATTTCCTGCAGATTATCAGATATCATCATCATTTTCCAGGGACAATAACAACCGGTACATTCCAAATTAAGCGCTTGTTGGGATGATCAGGACGAGTTTTACACCGGATATGCCTTTTGCGAGCTCAACAAGATCCCCATCACGAACCGGAACGCGTGTGCGACCCTCGAGTTTCTTGTGGTTCAGCTGGGTGCCCCCGGGTACTCCCGCAATCCTCAAGATACCAGACACCATTCTCGTGGCGAAATCGTCCATGAGGCTTTGACACCCGGGTAACAGCAGTATAGCTATCTGCCAGCACGATATCTGTTCCGGGATCAAACGAGGCCTTGTTTTCAGGGTCGAAACGGCCGAACGCTACGGCCTCTTTTCGTAAAATGAACGCTTTGCCATCGTCAGGTCCTCCGAGCACAATGGCAGCAGGTGAGTTGCCGAGTACCTCTTTTGAAAGGGTGCCTTTTACCTCTTCAAGCCTGCGGAAGATCTCCCCTCCGACGATCTGCACCCGTGCATTGGAGAACAAACCCAGATTTCTGATGATCGCTTCGAGCCCTCCCGGGAACCACCGAATACTGCCAGACAGGGTGGATGCCTTTTGAGGTCGGCGCACCAAGACCCGCCTCTTTTTTGATCACACCGATGCCCAGCAGCTTGTCGAGATGCTTTTTGGTGTTCTCGTAGCTGGTCTCAATCTCTTTTGAAATTGCACGTGCATCACGGGGTTTTTTCTCTAAAAATTTTACAATCCGCAGCCGTGAACTGCTCGACAGAACATCAAGGTACTCGGATAGTTCCTCGAGAGAATCAGACTCTTCATGAACAATTATTGTGGGGGATTTATCCGCAGGGTTCATAGCGCTCCACCATAGGTTCTCTCTTTACTCATAACCATTAGGTAACCAAAAGATAAGGGCATGACGGTTTAAATGCTCTCTCCAAGCACCTATCCCGAAGGTTCATTACAGGAACCCGCAGGTTCGATACCATAACCGTAACAATTTGGGAAATATATAAGCTCAACGCCAGACAGTACAATCAGGTGATACACGATACCAATTCGGCGTGTCACCGACCCACGCAGAACAACTAAGGAGACCAAAATGGATACAGGCAGAATTTTTCCGGGGATCGCGCTCATCGCTTGTTCCGGATGCAATGGCGATTAATCCCGCCAGTGCTTTCGGGTGTAATAGTTCCTGCACGGTTGGATGCTGGGATCACCACACAGCCGATCTTTGCCCGGATTATACCGCACAACCAGGGAAATCTGTCATGATGTGTCCACAGAGGATCTCTTTCCATGCCACACAACCGTACGAACGACGAATGCCAGATGCACATCCACACATCCCCATACTCTGTAGCGGTGCTACACAACGATGGTCAGCACTCCCTTTGAAATGATCAGAAGGGAGAAATCTGAAACTATCTCTCATCACAGAGATCCCTAAAGGAATCCTCACCTTTCGGGAATCATACATTGATAGCCATTCAATACTCTTTTTGGTAATAAATGATCAGGCCATGGATCACACGGCGTGAGTGACTATAAAAAATGGATTATTATCTGAATTTCTCTTCGTTCAATCTTTTTTCATTGCACTGAAGTAACAGATTACACCGCAGATACCGAGGGCAGCGAGAGGGAGAATTCCTGAAGACGGGGACTGGGGCGTGGCAGTTGGATAGGGGGTCGGGACCGTCATCTGTTGCGTGGGTTTCTTTGTTGGGGTAACAGGAGTGGGCGCTGTGGTGACGGCGATGGTATCACGGGGAGTCTCAGTAATCGCAGACACCGCAGATGGTACGGTAAGACGCACGTTATCGATATACCCCTGCGCATAGATATTCATCTGGCCATAATCGCCCTTTGATCCAAGGTAGATCCGGTTAAAACCCCTCAGGTTCTCACCACCCTGGATGAAATAGCCCCAGAGAGTATTTCCGGACTGGACTTCTTTGACGTTCATGGACAGGATTTTGGTGTTGTCAACATAATTGACGCGTGACATGGTAGGTTTTGTTGACATCGTATTTGGCCGTGGGACCTTTATAGGCATCCGGCCCCATTTCCACGGCATCATGCTGGCTGTTCACTTCCACCAGCTTGTTTCCGGGGGTTACGAGGTGAAGCCACATGATCTGGCCATATTTTGCATTGGTAAACATCGAAATGACATTCGGGCCCCTTGGAGGGATCCATCTCAGAACCGGATAACCCCATGCGGAAGGTCGCACCCTCATCAATTCTTGTCAGGATGACATCATAGTCCAGCGTAAACGATCCCGAATCAAACACGACCGGGGTATAAACATAACTCCCGGTGCTGGGTTCGATGGAGAAATGATACATCCCAACGTTGGGATCCCAGTAATTGGTGGAAGGGTTGTTGGTTACCCAGCGGGGATCGGAAGCAAAGGAGGTCTGGTAGATCGTCTTCTGGTCTTCGCTGCTCTGCGCCATGATCGGCTGGTACTACAAGGAGACAGCAGGCTGCAACGAGAAGGATTAAGATGATTTTTCTGGTGTTCATCACAGTTCTCCATTTTATGTATCCCGCAATGCGGGTAAGAAGCCTAAATCCCGGTAACAGCATACAGGAGATTTATCCTGCATACCAGTCTATCAGGCTTATGGGATATTAACTGTGTACGTATACAGCACTCTTTTTCTTAAAAATAACTGATTCGACATTCCCTAACGGGATATATTTATTTCCCGATTCGCGCAATATTAGAGAGCACACCAAAGTGCGCGATAATAGTCTAGCGGTAGGACAGGAGCTTCCCAAGCTTCTAAGCCCGGGTTCGATCCCCGGTTATCGCATTGGTCAAAATGGAGACGGAACCTGAACGCCTGGCCATGCGGATCATCGCGGAGAACCGCAGGGGTGTCCTGCGGGACATTGCAACGGTCGTTGCCGATCATGAGGCAAACATTGTGATGATCAACCAGGAAGTGTTCGAATCCGGACCCTATACGGGTATGGCAGAACTCTATTTTGAATATGATCCGGCAGATGCTGATGACCATGACCGGCTGCTTGAAGATCTCAATACTATCCCTTCGGTCAAGGACGTGAAAGCCTACAAGCCATTCGGCCATATCTTCGGGTCCCGTGTGATCATTATCGGCGGCGGCGCACAGGTGGCACAGGTTGCAATGGGTGCCGTGAACGAGGCGGACCGGCATAATATCCGGGGCGAACGGATCTCTGTAGATACCATTCCGCTCGTTGGCGAACGGACACTCGCACTTGCCGTGGATGCAGTTGCCCGCCTGCCCCGTGCATCCATCCTTGTGCTCGCCGGATCGATCATGGGCGGCGACATCTCAAAAGCGGTTGACCGGGTCAGGGAAGCCGGGATCCCGGTCATTGCGCTAAAGATGGTAGGAACCGTCCCGGAACATGCGGATCTCGTGGTCACGGATCCGATCCAGGCAGGGGTTTTTGCCGTGATGCATATCAGCAGCAAGGCGGTCTTTGATATCAACCGTGTCCGCGGTCGGGAGTTCTGAATGGACATCATAGAAAAGGCGGTTTCTATCCTCATGCATGACGGGATTGTTGTCTATCCGACGGAAACCGTGTACGGGCTCGGTGCCGATGCATTCTCTGATGAAGCGATTCTTAAGGTCTACGAGGCAAAACACCGCCCGCTCGGAATGCCGATCTCGATCGCGGTCTCGGATTTTGATATGCTCGCTGCTGTGGCCCGTGTCGAACCATGGATGGAAACGTTCATCCAGACATTCCTGCCGGGACCGGTAACAGTTGTGCTCGCAGCGCGGAACTGCGTTCCCGATATCCTGACGGGCGGAACGGGTATGATTGGGATCCGTATCCCGGCCCATCCGCTCGCCCAGCAGCTGATCGAGCGGTTCGATTCTCCCATCACCGCAACGAGCGCAAACCTCCACGGGGCAAAAGACCCCCGGATTCCTGATGAGTGCACGGTGCACTATGAGTTCCTTATCGATGGCGGGAGACTGCCCGGCACACCCAGCACGGTTGTAGATCTCCCTGCACGGCAGATCATTCGCGCCGGTGCACAGGTCGATAAGATCGCAAAATTCCTTGTAAATCTGTGAGACTGCCTGCATGAAACCCATACGGTTACGCGATTTTATTGAAGACACGGATGGCTGGATCTATGCCGTCTCCACCTATGACAATGCGGATAAGATCGGGTGCGTGCTCCGGTATGTTCCTGATGCAGACGGCGAGCGTGTTCACGCTTCCGGAACCCGGTATACAAAATATGATTTTGAAGATGCCTATGCGTTCATTGCCCGGCACAAACCACAGTATGCCGATCTCCTCCAGCGTATTCCCTACAGTGATGTGAAACGGGTATGGAAACCGGATGTGGAACTCCCGCATATCGCCCGCCGGCACCCCCGGGTGCAGAAACTTGTTGCATCTCTTCGCTCTTCCGTCCGGAACAATTGGCTGTACCGGCTCACTTCTCTGCGGGCTTGAAAACGAGGCCTCCGATATCGACATGGTAGTGTACGGGAAGCACTGGTTTACTGCGCAGACTCAGGTCCGTCAGGGAATCCTTGACGGGATAATCGAAGGGCTCTCATCAGATATGTGGAAGAAAGTCTACGAGAAACGCAAACCCGAGATCCCGTATGACCAGTTCGTGCTCCATGAACAGCGGAAATGGAACCGGGGCCAGATCGAGGGAACATACTTCGATATCCTCTATCACCCGGTCGTACGATGAGATGAAGAGTGCCCCTCCCGGCAAAGGCACCGTTATCGGAAAGCAGACGATCGAGGCAAAAGTGACCGATGCCTCACTCTCGTTTGACAACCCGGCAATCTACGAGGTTGAGCATGAGTCGGTAAGCCGGGTCCTCTCGTTCACCCATACCTACAGCGGGCAGGCACTCGCCGGAGAGACCATCGAAGCCTGCGGGGTCTGGAGCAGCACGGGAGCGAGCGCTGGCTGATTGTCGGTACGACCCGCGAGGCCCGGGGCGAGTATATCGTGTCGAAGACACTGCTTGAAGCGTAAGTACCCGAATTATTGGGGAGTTTTGTTTGGGAGGTTCCACCGATTAGGAGATTCTTGTCTGGCACAGAGGAGCAGGGGGGGTTTCATTTTTTTCAGGCTCTATTGAAACAGGCATGAACCGTTCGGGTTCACTCCCTCACAATGAAAATCGGATAACTTATTTTTAGAATTTTTAGGAGTCAACCCACCCCCTTCGGGGGTCGCTCGGCCGCCTCGTCTGGGCCTCGCTGGGCAAATGGTTTAAAGATGGGCAGGCTCCTGAACCGCCGCGGGGGCGTCCCTTCGGGAGCGGCGGCGTTCATCACAATGGTAAATGGGGTTCATTTTTTCAAAATTACCTGAACCAATCAGATTTAATATGGAAATGGGCTCCCCAATTTCATCTTGTATGCTTGTGGCCCTTCGGCATCATGATTGTTTTCATGGGAAACCCTATAAAAAAGAAGAGGGTCACCCTCCAAACAGCCAAGAAGAATAAGCGAGTCGCTGGAAAATATAATTTCAACAGAGCCGTTATTCTCTTTTTTTGCAGTATCCAGATGGATGCCCCCCTGCATTTTTCAGCGTTATTCATCAACATTCTGATAGATCAAAGTTAGGGAATTCCTGAGTGGCGCGGGTATGCGCCTGGCGAAAAGGATTGTAATACACCTGTTCCACCACGATACAATCCAACAGGTTTTTGCAGGTCCGGAACTTACCCACAATCATGGCGGTGAAAAAACCCTTCAAAACAACCCTCATTGCTCCCTGTGGCATGAACTGTGCGATCTGCATGGCGTTTCTCCGGGAGAAGAACCATTGCGGGGGATGCAATGCGCCGGACCGTATGCATCACATAAACTGCACCATCTTTGCCTGCGAGAAAAAACGAGGCCGGTGCGATCACACGTGTGAGGAGTTCCCCTGCAGGCGGCTCAAGCAGTTGGATGAACGCTACCGGAAGAAGTACGGCATGAGCATGCTCGCAAACCTTGAGGCAATAAAGAAACAGGGCATCCGCGAATTTGTCAAAACCGAACGGGAACGCTGGACCTGCACAGCCTGCGGGGGAACGATCGATGTGCACCACGGACAGTGTTTCTCCTGCGGGAAGGAGCGGGAGTCATACTGAACGGGCAACACACCAGTCCGGCCCGGGCCGCGAAAGGGGAGAGGTCTTCCCTATTTCATACTCAGGATCTGTCGCACGGTCAACAACCATTGCAGTTCACCGCTCACCGGATCAAAACGGGCATTCCGGACTTTTGCAAGCCCGCCTTTTCCAAAAGCGATTGACGAATTGCCTCCTCCCGATATCATGTATCCGGAGAACTTTCCTAAAAGGGGTTCATGTCCAACGATAAGTATTGATTCCTCTTCGGGGCGGGCGGCTATGCGGGATTCCAAAGATTCAATACTGGAACCCGGTGCCAGTTCCTCCCATGTGACGAGAATCCCGCGCTTACCGAGGGCCTTGGCAACGATCTGTGCGGTTTCCGATGCCCTTACATACGGGCTTGTTGCAATACAGCCAACCACGACTTCGCGCGATGCGAGGAACTCAGCTACCCCAAGGATTTCGGTGCGCCCCTCCCCGGTAAGCGCCCTTCCTTCATCGCCACGGACGGATGGGGCACGTTTCTCCGCTCTCCCATGTCTCAGAATATAGATATCCACGTTGGTGAGATGGAAGCCGGAAGGCAAAAAGGTTCTTGTTGCTAGAGTAACTCTGACAACCGCTTCCCTACACTGCTCTCGCACCGCTCCCTATACTTACACCGGTTGCACGGGGCGTTTAACGGGTGCTGGGGCATTTCACCGTCACGGATGGCTTTGATCTTATGCAGGGTGGAGATCACCTGCCGACGGTCCCGGGGCTGAACCTCGTGGAAACGGGATACCCCATCCGGAATATATTCAACATATCCCCCCTTCACGTCTGAACCGGTCACCTCTTCCATGCAAAACGCTATGCAGGCAATCCGGAGCCTGTCTGCCGAATAAGTACCAAACGGCATTGCTCCTGCTGCGCGAATGATCGAGAATGTACCATCAGCAGCAACACGATCAATCATGCCGACAATCCCCTGCTTATCCGAAACCACCTTCACATCGGTCTGGACTGCAGGTTTCCATTCGCTTTTATTGCAGGCGGTGATGCAAAGATCCAAAAATTCCCTGAGCGCCGGATCGATTGCTGGCGATACCGCGATGATCTCCTGCCAGATCCCCTCTGCATCAAGGGGCGTCCCAAGATGATACGAAATCTGTTTGCATACCGCGTACCGGTCTGATTCGAAAACCGGTTCGTTACGTTCATAATAAAACCGGACCGGACATGCATGCACCCGCACCAGATCCGAGACCGTAACATGTTGCCTCTGCCCTGTCAGGATAGTCCCTTCCGGTTAAACGTTGGGAACCAGGGGGATTAACCTTTTTGAAATTTATTTACCGTCCAATAAAAAAATTCCGCTTTTAAAAATCTCCCGGCTGGACTGGATATGAAACCAATCTTTTCATACCAGCATGACGTATCTGATCACCATGACAGGACAGGAAATTTCGGTCAATATCCCGCAGACACTCGATCCCGTGTACAGCAATATGATCCAGATTGCATACAAGGAAGACGAGTTCACGTTCATGTTCCTTCACCAGTTACCGCAGGTGAACCAGGCGCGGGCAAAGGCAATCGTCTCAATCACCCCCACCCATGCCAAGAATCTGCTTGCGGTACTAACCAAGACCATGGCTGATTACGAAGGGAAGTTCGGCACGGTAAATGCACCGAAGGAACCGCAGGGAGATGCCAAGGTAACCACCCTGAGCGGATATTCCTGAACCTTAACATCAAACACATATTTTATTAGCGTAACGGTCGATATTGTGAGATATTGCGCCGCCGTGGCTTAGCGGTATAGCGGCTGATTCGTAATCAGCAGGTCGAGGGTTCAAGTCCCTCCGGCGGCTTTGCAACCGGGAGTGACCTCCCATTTTTTTCTTTAGGACATTTTCTCTAATAACAAAATTCACCAGAAAAAAGAGAGATGTTGTTGAAAACTGGATTTACTCGTTGTTTCGTTCCGAGATATCCCGCACCGTACTCATGACGGCAGACATACCGAAGTATTCGGTGAACCTGCTGCTGAATTCGACTTTAATCGTCGTCCCGTCCTTTTTCTTCTGCTCGGTCTGAAACAGGATATATCCACGGGACTGGAACTGCCGGACCTTGTCAGGCGTCATCAGTACCTCAGGATGGGTATCGATATCGTGCAGGCGCAGTTGCATGAACTCCTTTTTCGAATATCCCAGGAGGCGTGAAGCGATGGTATTCGTCTCGAAAATCAGACCATCAGTATCATGAAGAAAGATCGCATCGCTCGCCCCGTCAAAGAGTGTACGGTAACGAAGTTCGGATTCAATCAGTTCATCCTTGATCCGTTTGCGTTCAGTGACATCTGCCACAGAGCAGATGACAAGGCCATCCTGGGTCAGGGATGCCGTGGCCAATACCCAGATAACAGAACGGTCTTTTTTACGTAGGGCAAGTTCCATATTGGCAATTTTTCCATCACGCCGTAATTTTTTTGTGAACTTAATATCCTGTTCCTCATCGAACCAGAGGGTAGAGAAGTACTGGTTTTTGAGTTCTTCCAGAGGATAACCGAGAATATTTGCCAACTGCTCGTTGACCTCATGGATCTTCTGGAGATCCATATCGAACGTGAACATCCCCGCCTGCGAATTTTCAAAGATCTCCCTATATTTTCTCTCCTGCACCAGTTGCCCGGAAAAGGCTGATATGACCACTGCAATGGATACAAAAATGTAGAAGAATGCACTGCTCGCTGCATAGAGCCAGATATCTACCGGACCATAGAGATAAACAAGCCCTAAGAAAATCCACCCGAGGAGGATGGCGAAATACACTGAATAGCGGGGGTACAGATACGCAAGGAGCAGGATGGGCAGGATGTAAAAATACGGGAATATGTCAAAAAAACCATTTTTTATTGAGAAGATTGAAATCAGGATAATTACTACCGTGATAAGCAAAGTAACTGAAAGCCACAGGGTTTTTTGCGGGGATATTGTCTTCATGTGTTTCATCTCAGTTCAGCGAATACAAGATTGAACTTTGCCGGGTGTGTTTATTATATGTTGTTGTTTGGTCTGGCTTTTGATGAAACACGGCCATTATATCCGAGACTTAGATTTGTTGTCACAGCACTCCGCCCGAAGATGCAGCAAAGAACCGGATCCCGGGACTATTAATATAATTCAGTGCCATGGTTACGAACTAATATGCACAAAAACGGACAGCAGATACGAATACTGGATCTGGTGAAAACCGGACTCTTTCTGGTGCTCGGCATCGTGATCATTCCTGTTGCTATCGGCTTAAGTTACCAGATTTCGCTATGGCACATGCTCGGGCTTGTGGGATCTGTTCTCATTCTCCAGCCAATGGCAGTAATTGTCGGGCTGGGGCTGGGCATTCCACCGGTTCCGATCATGCTCATCATGATATCCTTTGGAATTTCGATCATATTCGGGTTGTTTACCATCTGTGATACGTTTGCAGAACGCTCAGACTGGCTCCGCAAACACCTTGATTCCGTTCAGGCAATTGCGCAGAAATCCTCGCTCTTCCAGAAGTACGGGATCTTTACATTCATACCATTCATCTGGATACCCGGCGTAGGACTTTACGGGTGTGTGCTTCTCGCCTGGCTTTTCAACTGGCGGGGAATAAAAGGGGTCAGTGTAATCATGGCCGGCTGGATCCTTTCCACACTGCTGGTGTTGGGGGCATCCCTCGGGATTCTGAGCAGCATCCATTAGCATAAAATCAGAAAAGAAAACAGTGCTGTCGCAGCAAAGGTTCGGTAATATCTAAAAATCGTGATCTCATCCTATCAGGTTGACACGATGCTGTGCAGTGAACTGATCTTATTCATCCTTTGCCCTGAGTACGAGCCATTCTTTATCGCCCGCTTTTTTGAAACGAATGAGCACATATTTCCCGGAAATATTCCTGCCCCGCAGAAGAACCTCAATACGTTCATTGCTCCAGATCAATGATTCATACATTCCGGCATCTTTGATCTTCACCTCACCGGCACCATACTGTCCCTCCGGGATGGTACCCTGAAACCCGATATAGTCCAGGGGATGATCTTCAACCTGGATTGCCAGCCGTCGTTCACCGGGTTTTTCCGGCAGCCCTTTGGGCACTGCCCAGCTTTTCAGCACACCATCATGCTCAAGCCTGAAGTCGAAATGATGATGGCTGGCGAAATGCTCGTGGAGGACAAAACGCAGCTGCTGGTTATCCTGCATTATCCCCCTGCCTCTTTGCTTCAGTGATCAGGTTTTTCAGATCCTGTGCGGCAGCAGTAATATCCGCTGCCCCGACAACCGCAGAGATTACGGCAACCCCGTCTGCTCCCGCTGCAATCACCTCGCCAACATTCCCGCGGTGTATTCCCCCGATGGCAATCACCGGAACAGACACATGCCGCCGGATCTCCCGGAGAACCGAAAGCCCGAGTCCCGGCCCGGCGTCCTGTTTGGATCCCGTGGAAAAGGTCGGGCTGAGCGCAACATAATCCGCTCCTTCCTGCTCTGCCCGGCATGCCTCTTCAACGGTACCTGACCGACACCCCGATAATGAAACCCGGGGGTGTGAGTCTGCCGGGCAACATCAGTTCGCATATCCCCCTGCCCGAGATGCACGCCATCCGCACCGCAGGCGAGTGCTACATCCAGACGGTCATTTACGATAAAGAGGGTTGAACTCCTTTGGGTGATCCCGCGGATGACGCGCCCAATCCGTATCAGCTCACTGCTGCTGAAGGATTTTTCCCGGAGCTGGATTGCATCTGCACCCCCCGCTATCGCCCGCTCAGCAATCTCTGCATGGGTCCTGCCTCGACCGACATTCTCATCAATGATTACATACAGGTCATAGTTCATAGAAGGGTTTCAGATGGATCTGATCTTGCAGCTGATTGCAGGGCTGCGGGCTGAAGTCCTGCCAGTTCATCGAAAAGGGCGACTTTGAATGAATACGGCCCTCGTGCCACGGCTGCTGCACGTTCCCCTGCGATACCAAATACAGCGAGTGCTGCAGCTGCAGCGTGAACGGGATCATCGGATTCCGCAGCAAATGCTCCCGTCACCGATGCCGCCATGCATCCCGTGCCCGATATACCGCCCATCATCGGGTGACCATTCTCGACAAGCACGACGCGTTTTCCATCAGATATGATGTCAGTCACACCACTGATAACAACCGTGAGACCTGCACGGGATGCAAAATTCTTTGCAATCGCTATGGGATCCCCGGTAAGTCCGGCAGAATCCACACCCCGCACCTTCCCGTCAGCGCCGGCAAGTACACCAATCTCCCCGGCATTTCCTTTGAGAATCGTGATATCCAGTTCTTCCAGCAAACGCCGGGCAGTATCCGTCCGGAAACGGGTTGCTCCTACCCCGACAGGATCGAGTATGATGGGGATCTTCTGCTCATTTGCTTTCCTGCCGGCTGCGATCATCGACTCGATCTGAACCTTGTTGAGCGTCCCGATATTGAGAACAAGCGCTCCGACAATCCCGGTCATCTCTGCGACTTCCTCGATTGCATCAGCCATGATTGGTGCACCGCCGGCACAGATCGTAATATTCGCACAGTCATTGACCGTAACGTAATTGGTGATATGGTGGACAAGCGGGTGATTTTTCCGCACGCGGGCAAACAGGTCTGATAGTTGAACAGGTGTCATTGTGAACTCCGGATATCCGGTCGTGTATTCCCGGTAACCATGTTACACAAATATTTGCGGCAGGACTATTAAATCGTGACAGCACAGCGGGCTGAATGGTAAAAAAAGAATATGCCTATCGCGTGAGTTCCTCTAAGGTAGCGATGAGCATATCGATCTCTTCTGCAGTGTTATACAGTGCCAGACTGGCCCGGACGGTCCCATCGGGAAGGCCCAGCGATTCTGTCAGCGGCTGACAGCAGTGATGACCGGATCGCACGAGAATATCTGCGGCTTCGTCCAGCTGCTGGGCAACCTCGTGCGGGTGAAATCCCTCGACGGTAAACGACACAACGCCGATACGTCTTTCAGGACGCTGTGGTGCATAGACCCGGATCTTCCTGTTCTGATGAAGTCCGTTGATCAGGCGGGTGGTGAGCTGCTCTTCGTGGCGCTGGATATTTTCCATGCCGATCGCTTCAAGGTACCCGGCGGCTACCCCAAGCCCGATACCACCGGCAATGTTGGGAGTACCGGCTTCGTATTTCTGGTATCCTTCGGCGGGGGTAAACCCGGTTCCTGTGACCGTTTCAACCATCCCTCCGCCAAGAATGAAGGGTTCAATATCCGGCTCTTTCATCCAGAGAACCCCCGTGCCTGTCGGACCGCACATCTTGTGGCCGGAGAATGCAAAATAATCGCAGCCAAGCGAGGAAACATCCACCGGCATGTGCGGCACGGCCTGCGCTCCATCAACGAGGAGGCGAACATCACGATCATGGCAGATGGCTGCAATCTCTTTGATGGGCGTAACTACCCCCAGCACATTGGATGCCTGCGTGACCGTAACAAGACGCGTTGTAGGCGTGATTGCCTTTTCCAGCTCATTGAGGCCGAGTGAATAATCCGCATCAAGACCGATTATATCGACTTCAACACCCCGTGCATTCAATGCCCGCCACGGAAGAAGGTTGGAATGATGTTCAAGAATGGTGGTGATTACCCGATCCCCGGGCGTCCATGCAAGACCGTGAGCGACCATGTTGATCGATTCGGTGGTGTTTTTGGTAAACACGCAGGTGCCGTTCTTCCCACCGATGAACTCAGCCACCTTCTCGTGGGCATGCCAGTAACGCTGGCTGGCAATCTGGGTGAGCCGGTGCACACCACGGCCTACATTCGCCCGGTAGTTGTGCTCGAACTCCACCATCGCTTCGATCACGGGTTCCGGAGAGAAACTCGTTGCGGCATTATCGAGATAGATGAGGTCACCAAGGATAGGGAAATCCTTGCGTATGGTCGATACAGGATATCCCTCAACTGCCTGAACATCCATTGACGGCTCCATTATTTTTTCTTCCCTGATTTTTTTCACTTCCGGATCTTCTTTTACTTCCTTTGAGGCGACAGGTACATGTGGGGGAGCCCGCACTGGACCGGTCCTGATCGTGTAGTCCTCGTTGTAGGGGATTCCTTTGAGTTTGCAGAGTTCCCGCATCTTGGGGGGCAGGGCCCTCCACCGCCAGAGTCCCCAGGTACAGAATTCCTCAGGAAGTCCTTTCTTTGCCGCCCAGCGGTAAAGGAACTCATCCCAGCGCTTGGCGTACTCCGGCTGGAGCACGCGGAGTTCTTCGTACTCGCTCTCGAGCATTGCCGGGCAGAGATAACACCCGATGCGTTCGAGCCCTTTGTCATAGAGCGGGTTGGTAGGTACCTTCTGCCACCAGAGATAGAGGAAGACTTCCAGCGCCCGCCAGTGACGGATGGGGGAGAGGTTGAGCTGGAGCGGGTTTGCCGGGTTCTGGCTCGTCTCGTCAAGACCGGCCCGGTTCCAAGACTCGTACCAGCGGTTGCCCTGCACCGTAACGCAGGGTCCGACATCTGCAAGATAGAGTTTGAGCGGGTGGAGTTTCTGGAGTTTGCAGCACCAGCGGTTGTCCTTGCCCGGGGGCCCTGCTTTTTCTGCAGCCTGCCAGAAGTCGCCGGCTTTTCGTATGATCTCTACGTTTTGCGATTCGACAAACGCGATCGTCTCGGGGAATTCGAGACCGGTATCGATGAAGAACGCTTTGGTCACCCCGGCTTTCCGGGCGATGTTGAGCACGGCAGTGCTGTCCTTTCCACCGGAGAACGAAACATTTGCAGTAGGGCGATCACTGATGTGCTGTTTGATCGCCCGGATTGCATGGCGTTCAAGGTTCTTTAAGTGGAATTTGTTCTTCTCGATCGCGACATCCCAGCCGGGATTTTTCGGTGTGCGGGGCGTAACCGTGATGAGCTCTTTGACCTTGATGGACCCTTCTTTTACCATGCCGGTGCCGAAACGGTTTTTGTATTTGACAATAACAGTTCCGTCAGGCACGGGGATTTTGAGCGCAATCCTTTTGCCGCCAACACGTCCCTGCTCCTGCCGGACATTCGTGTGGGTATCGAGATCGATGATTCCCTGTGTGGCATGCGGAAGAATGAACTGGAGCGCTTCGGGCGAAAGGTCAAAGTTGAATTTCCTTAACACGGGATCGAAGGTAAGCCAGCCGAGTCGCTCCCCGTGCATGATCACCAGATCAGCCCGGTCAACCCCGCCGGTCTTGTTAAAGAGAAGTATTTTTGCAAGCGGGACATTCCCGAACCGCTCCTGCACGAGTTTTTTGATGAGAGTCATATCACCGGCAAGAGCGGGACGGACATCGTATGGCTGGAGAAGTTCGATCTTTTTCCCCTCAATACCACACGCACAACTCTTTGCTACGAGCGGAACATTGCACTGCTCACACCAGAATATGACCTTTTTAACCGGCGGCTCGTGCATCATACACACTGATTGCACGGGAGGGGAGATAAGAGAAGCGATTGGGGAGGGGCGGGATGAATGGGGGGTCCGGGATTATTTTTCATGGCGGAGCTTCCTGCCCCCTGTCGTGAATCGCTCGACCACCTCGTCAGGGCATCACAGGGGATGAACGTTTTAGGGGCAAACGGATCCTGAACCGAAGCCCCGAAGTACCATAGGGAGGGGTGGACACTGTATTGAAAACGATGGGGGATCAGTCCCCATCTTTGCCTGTATCGGCATCACGAGTTTCATGGTCTCAATGGCGTCCCGCTTCTCCAACCAGCAGGAGTACGCTTCCATGTCGGCATTCTTCAACCTGATCCTGTTCATGACCAGCGGTGCATTTTACCCGGTCATCGGTATGCCTGACTGGCTGCGCTGGATAACCATCATCAACCCCTAGTATTATGCAGTGCATGCACTCAGGAGCATCATCCTCAAGGGACAGGGAATCGGGGTTATTGGCATGGATCTCATTGCCCTGTGCATCTTCTCGGTTGCAGCGATTCTCCTTGGTATATTCACGTACCGGCGCACGCTTGAATGAGGGGTGCGATAATTGGGGGTCACGTAGTATCGGTATTGTATGCAGACCCGGAAAATTCCCGGTTTTTGCAATTGACGCAGGATTGAGGTGTTATTTCTTTCCGATACCAGGAAGAGCCGGCTCATCATCAGCATAAAGGACAGAGATCAACGTACGCCACTAAACAGGGCTTTATATAATTTTTACGCCATTTTTTGATTTTATGGCTCTGTTGAAACAAGCATGAACGGTTAGGGTTCACTCCTGAATTATGAAAATCATTAAAATTTCATATTTGGGAGGGCTCCCCGCCTCAGGGCCTCTCTTGTAGGCACGGCGGGGCATAGAGGTTTCAGTAAATTTACCGTCATTGAATTCGCCGCACAGGAAGCCCCGCCGGGGGCGGCGGCGTTAATCACAATCGAAAAAGATGTTTATTTTTCAAAATTACCTGAACCAATCGGATTTTCATGGGAAACCCTCTGAAAAAGAGAGGGGTCACCCTCCAAGCAGTGAACGAAGAAGAAGAAGCGAATCGCTGGAAAATACGATTTCAACATAACAGGTTTTATAGAATATTAAGAAAGTTAAAAGGATATTATTCAATCCCGGACCATGAGAACATTTTTTGGTAAAAGGAAATTGCAATATATTTATACGCAATTAAATCATGACGGAAAGGATGGTGAAGGTTGAATGGTGAAATTAACCGCAGACATGAAGGAAGCATTCTCAAAAATGAAAGTCTTCCCGGTTGCAACAGCAAACAAAGATGGAACACCCAATGTAATCCCTCTGGGTATTGCTGAACTTGTGAGTGATGACACCGTCTGGTTCGTTGACAATTTCATGAACAAGACGCTTTCGAACCTCCGGACAAATCCAAAGATCGCTTTCTTCGTCTGGGGGCCGGAAGATCAAAGGATGTTTCCAGTGCAAGGGAGTTGCTGCGATCAAGACAAGTGGTGCGGAATACGATCAGATGAAAGCAAAGCTCAACATCACGAACCCGGCACTGCCGGCGAGGTCACTCATCATCGTGAAGATCACCGAGATCTTTGAATGCAAACCCGGCCCAACCGCCGGGGCAAAAATTCTCTGAACCTTTTTTTTAATTTTCTGGAATTGATCGGACACCCGGAAACATCTGTTATCGTGCATCCTATCGTACCACGATAGATTAAGAATTATCTCCGGGTAAACCGGTTTTTAATCCAGTACACGATGCTTCCCACAACGGTTGACGATATAATACAAAAAATAAATGGTATAAAAACTCACTTCGAGCCGGGCTTTGAACCGGGTGCTGCAGCCACTACTTTTAACGCTTCAGTAATCTCCGGAAGCAGCTCCGCCGGAATACCTATTACCATTTCACCATCTTCGATTCCTGAAAACTTTCTTGACCCGTCACAACCCAGCGAGAAGTTCACGTGGCCATTAAGGTAGGTCTGCGCACAGGCATCAGAACAGACCGACTGGATACCGGCAAATTCCGACTGGATTCTTCCACCGAGACGGAACATCGTGCTCTGCGCGAGTTTCAGCATCGCCCACGGGGTTGCAACAATAATGACGACCTGCGGATCGAACGGGGTCTTTTCCAGCGGGGCATACATCGTTGCATAGGTGTCACCTGTATGCAGGTGGGGAACACGATCAATGGTTCGCTTGCATGCAGCAGAACTTTCGAATTTTCCGAGTTTGTAATAGAAATCACCGTTTTTCAGGCTTTCGGTGATCTCCCTGAGTCCCAGCGCCCATGCCCCGCCATTGCATTCGTGTCTTTCTGCGGTAGAATAAAAGATACGCCCTTCATTTCGCGCCAGGCCAACCATGGAACAGTGCCGGATGGTTTTGTCAAACGCCTCCATTCCAGCCGGAATATCTTCCTTTTTGGCGGCAAACCGGAACGCAACCGGTGAACCACTGAGTTTGAGATATTGTTTCAGCGTCTCGGACGCTTCTGCATAATTAATCGGGAATTTTCATACCTGTTACCATAGAACCTCACCACATGATCCCAGATTTGCGGGATGTTTACATCTAGAGGATGTGACGGGAATTATTTAAAGTTAATGACTGTGGACTCATGAGCACGAGAGATTATGATCATAATCACCTGCTGGTATGTTCGATACGAGTTGAAGAAAATCAACCCGGTGGGAAGGGAAAAACAAATTGCGGATCTCATGCTGTAAGTTCCTGAATATTCGGGCAGTACCGGAATGTTGATTATCTGCATTGTCCACAAGTCAAAGATTACCCGTGTACCCGTTCGATCAATTCTTGTTCCGGTTCACGGGATTTTCTGTTCAATCCTGAATGAGCCATTGGGAACAAAAATTTCAAACCGTGCGCCCGTTCCCGGTATGCCGGTTTCCCGTATGGAAAAACCGGTGATACCCAGGATCTCCCGCGAAAGGAACAATCCAAATCCGGTGTGTTTTCCATATCCCCGTTCAAAGATCTTCTCCTTATCAGCAGCTGCAATGCCCGTCCCGTCATCCTCGCAGAGGATCAGGCAGCCCTTATCGACAATCTGGTAGGAAAAACGGATAGATTTCGGGGGTCCCCCATGACGCATGGCATTTTCCAGGAGGGTGTAGATGACTTTTTCCAGGAGGGGATCTGCATAGATTTCGAGGTTACGTGAGATTAATGATCAGGTTTGTGGACTGGAGATCAACGGTTTTTGCCAGCAGGTGAACGATTGTATTGACATTCTGCCACATGGGACGATACTGTCCGACATCCTGGTAATCCTTGGTAAAACTTATCAGGTTCTGGATGCTGGTTGCTGCCCGCTTCTCACGGGAGATAAAATCAAGGATCTGAGCATCCTTCGTTACTTCTTTTGACAACTCAATATAGCCGGAAAGAGCGGTAAGCTGGTTGAGAATATCGTGGCGGGTGATGCTGCTTAACAGGTTGAGTTTCTTATTTGCCTGGAACAAGGCTTCTTCTGCCTTTCTGCGATCCGTGATATCCAGACCAAACCTGACAATCCCGTATAATTTTCCGTCTTCATCATACTGGGGCTTGTTCCTCCAGGCAACCCAGAACCTCCCCCCATCCTTCTTTATGATTTCAGTCTCGTGGTGCGTGTACTTTTCCGGATGATGTATCTCATCATTCAAAATATATCCAAGATCACGGCCGGTAACCGATTCAGTCTCGGGCATAATCGTTCCGACCGGTGACCTGCCCAGAATTTCCTGTTCGGAAAAACCAAAGAATTTTTGTGCGAATTCGTTGAAATAGGTAATTTTCCCCTCAGCATTCATTTGCATGATGATGGTGCCAGCATTCTCTACGAGGTCGCGATATTTTGCCTCGCTCTCAACTAACACCTGTTCGGTTATTTTACGAGGGGTTATGTCTTCGATAAACGCGAGGTAATACCGGAATTTCCCGGCATCATCCCTGATTGCAATGGCTGTCGTACTTGCCCAGATCGTTTTTCTGCTTTTGGACAGGTAGCGTTTTTCTGTTGCATAAAGAGGAATTTCCCCATCCTTGAGTTTTTTCGCACCAGCCATATCTGCTTTTATGTGATCGGAATGGGTGATGTCCCTGATTGACATCCTGCTCATTTCTTCTTCGGAATACCCCAGAATCCTGCAGAATGCCGGGTTGACTTTGAGGAACATGAGCGTATCAGATACAAATCCCATACCTATTGGTCCTTTTTCAAAGAAGGTCCGTAACTGCTCTTCACTCTCCCGCAATGCTTCTTCTACGCGCTTGCGCTCGGTAATATCGGTATGCAAACCGACAATTGCAATGATATTGCCATTCTTGTTATGGATGGGATAGGCCCTCTGGAAAATGTCAAGAACGGTCCTGTCGGACCTGAACATTTTGATTTCCCCCTGCCAGGTTCCACCACTCATGATTGTGTCGAATACATGTTCACCGACAGATTTGTCTACATACACGGTATCAGGGGGATACTCCCCGATTGTTCCAAATAATAAATTGAAAGCCTGATTTTGATAGTAATGTATCCCTTCGGGGGTTGACATACCGATTGCATCAGAGGAGTGTTCCACCAAATCCTTGAATAAATGCAACTCCTCCTCTGCCCGCTTACGCTTCGTGATGTCCAGTGCAGTAAAGGTCACGCCTGCCTTGAGATCAGCCGGATTGAGGGGAGTGGAACTCAGCAGGATATCGAGGATATTGCCATCTTTTCTCTTCCAACGGGTTTCAATGATACCGGTGCCGGTTTCTTCAATAGCTGCGTATTTTTCGTTTCCCACCCGGTCAAATTCTTCTGTTGAAGGATAAAGAATCCGGGAAGACTGGCCAACAAGTTCATTTTTTGCATAGCCGGTCATCCGGCAGATGTAATCATTGACTTCAATAATGACCCGGCTGGATACCAGACCAATACCAATCGGAGCAACGCGGATGATGCTGCCTAACCGCTCCTCGCTCTCCCGCAATGCATCCTCAGCGATTTTATTTTTCGTAATATCGCCGTACGTGATCACGACGCCATATCCTTCCAGAGGCAGCGGGGCAGCAGTAACGCTGATCCAGGTGATCTCTCCCCGGGCTTTGACGATGCCCATCTCCTGGTTTTCAATCAGGATCTTTTCCCCGAGCGCTCGTACACTGGCAAATTCTTCGGCCGGTAGGGGCGTGCCATCCGGGCGCACGATCTGCCATTCTTCTCCGTTTATCTTACGCTGATTGATCTCTTCAGGTGACAGTCCCAGTAATTTTTCTGCCATTGGATTGCTTTCCAGTATCCTGCCCTCCGAATCCGAAACCGTAACCCCCAGCGGAAATGAATCGAACAGGGTTTTGTACTTGACAAGTGCAACCTGCAATGCTTCTTCTATCTGTTTACGCTCAGTGATATCGGTAAAAACAGTAGCAAACTGCCCCTGCTTCGGACTATAAACCTGAACCTCAAACCATTTTTTAACCTCTTTGCTGAAATTCTCGAATCGTTCGGTTTTTCCTGAAAGGGCAACTCGTCCGTAGATCTCAATCCAGTATGGTTCCGTGTCGGGTAGTACGTCAAGCACAGTCCTGTTAATAATATCAGCACCTGTCAGCCCGGTCTGTTTCTCAAATGCAGGATTGACTGCAAGGAACCGGTAATCGATCGGTTTTCCAGCCGTGTCAAGGATGATTTCGTGCACGGCAAAACCTGATGTGTTGTTGTCGAAGAGGTCACGATATTTCGACTCGCTCTCACGTAATGCTTCTTCAACCCGTTTGCGCTCTGTGATATCCTGGAACACGCAGTGTGACTGCCGGAATGATCCATCAGGAAAATGCCCAATCTTCCCGTCAAATGCGACGGTTATATGAGTGCTGTCTTTGCGCTTCATCCTGAATTCAATATGAATCTCACCGGCAGCCTTGAACTTCGGGTAGTTTATCCTGTAAACCTCAGAGAATTCAGGCGCTATAAAATCACTGAACGGGTGCCCGATCACCTCATCGCGGTCATAACCCAGCGTTGTAAGCCACGCATCATTCACCGCAAGGAACCGCCCGTCATCATCCAGTGACTGGTAGGGAATCGGTGACTGTTCGAAGAGGAAACGGAAACGGTCTTCGCTCTCGCGGAGCAGAGATTCTGTTCGCTTCCGGTCGGTGATATCGGAGAACATTGCAAATGATCCCCGGAAATTCTGCTGGTTGTCCATTCGGGGGGTTGCCGATACAAGGCACATGACCGCATTGCCATTTTTATGACGGAACTTCTGTTCGTAAACTTCCGATTTTCCCTTTATGCGTGATTCCATCCGCTGGCGGTGAGCAGGCACATCTTCAGGAAACATAAAATCGGTCACGGCATGACCGATCATTTCGTCAGGAGTATAACCGAGAATTTCGGCCATCCGTGGATTAATGAAAGCCGTTGCATAGGACTCATCCATGATCCAGATGCCTTCGTTTGCCGTTTCAATAATAGTGCGGAACTGCTCTTCACTCTCCTGTAATTTGCATTCAATCCTGACGCGTTCACTGATGTCCCGGATATTGCACTGGATGACCTTCCCCTGATCGACCCGGTAAACATTACTGATAAACTCAACTGCAAGACTGCGGCCATCTTTGGCCAGAAGGGGGATATTGTCGTACCGGACATATTCTTCTTTTTTGAGGGACTCAAAGATTTTTTCTGCACGGGAGGTATCTGCGATCAGCCCGATTTCCGAAAGTTTTTTGCCCAAAAGTCCATCACGGGAATAACCGAGCAGGGAAATAATAAACGGGTTTGCGTCAATAATCGATCCAGTTTCATAGTCAAGTATGAGAATTCCGTCTTTTGCTGATTCAAAGAGTCTGCGGTACCGTTCTTCGGATGTCACCAACTCCTGTTCTGCCTGTTTTCGTTTCGTGATATCCCGGGCATATTCGATAATGCCGTTCATTTGACCGGTCTGCGAATCGATCAGGGGAAAACTGTAGAGATCGAGCCATCCGGTGGTTGCAGCATCAGGACCAATCTTTGGGACCGTTTCCATTGTTGCTTTTCCGGACCTGATTGCCTTAATTGTCGGACAGTTTTCACAGGGCCCGGTCCGAGAATGATAGGCTTCGTAGCATTTTTTCCCGACAATGGGCATGCTATGGGCATACCACCGTTCCATCGTTGCATTCACTTTGAGAATGGTCAGGTCCTGATCAAGAATGCTGATGCCGTCCAGGATACTGGATAAAATATCATCAAGAAAACGGGTACTCTCCTTTTGCATGACATCAATCATCCGAAGGGATTCATACTGCTGTTTGAGGAGCGTGTCCTGTGCAGCAAGCTGCTTGTATGCTGCAAATAATTTTTCTTCATCATCTTTCTGGCGTGTGATATCCCGGTTGCCGGTACGCCGTCCGAGTGTTTTGCCATCTGTATCGGAGACTTGATGACAACGATGATTTATCCAGCGAATTTCACCATCTTTGTGGACAATGCGGATTTCCAGCGAGAGAGCATCCTTTCCGTGTGTCTCTTCCATCCGGTGATTTGTCCATTTATTCCTGTCATCCGGGTAGATAATCGTCGAAACAAGATTCGGATCTGCCTTGAATTCGTCTGCGGTGTAACCGGTTATCCTTTCGCAGGAAGGGGTGATGTAGACATAGGCATTGTCTTCCAACTGCCAGTATTCCCAGTCATAGGTATAATCTGCAAACGTGTGGAATTTCTGTTCACTTTTTACGAGAGCTCTTCGAGACGGCGCTTATTTACCGCGTGTTTGATCTTGTGGGCAAGTTCAGCGAACTGTGATTTTGGTTCGAGGCCTTTCTGCAGGTAAAAATCCACACCGTTATTAATAGCCTCTATGGCAACATCTTCACGTCCTTTGCCGGTGAAGAGAATGAACGGGACACCATCTAAGGAGCGGACTCGTTTGAGAAATTCAATGCCATCCATTTCCGGCATCTGGTAATCTGATACGATGGCATCAATGGAACCGGTGCTGAGTGCAGACAGACCTTCAATAGCGGACGTAACCGTAGTAACTTTGAGATCCTTGTCACGCTCTAAAAATATTTTTTCAATTTTTAGCAGTCCGGGTTCATCATCAACGCACAATACCGAGATCATCGGGACACCCATGATACGGATTGATACCAGATTGAATTTTAATGATTTATAATTAAGGTTTAATTGTACTGTTCAATATTCTTATTGATGATCTTTTGGATGAGGGCACATTTGTTGCCATTTCAGGTTTCCCTGAAATGTCGGTTTGACCCGGTAAATTTATGGGTTTGTCACAAAGCAGGTAACTGCGCACTAATGCAATAATGGAGATATTCCGGGATTATTTGCAGGACCCTCATCGACGCATTCAATGGCCAAAAAGTTCCTGAATTCACGGATCTCCCCGGTTTTAAATTTTTTTTAGACGGGGAAAATAGAGAGAAGTCACCAAAAAATGCAGCCGGTTTCCACCTTACCTTTATCCTTACATTATGCCAAATAGTGAGAAAGGTGAAACAATGGAATATGGAAAATTGTTGGACGACGCCCTGCACTATACAAAAGAGGGCATCTTTTCAGATAGTAACCGCTGGATGAAACTGATTGTCGCGATCATCTGTCTCGGCATCCCTATGAACGGGTATGTCATGCGGATCTACCGGGGGGAAGACCCGGCACCGGAAGTTGACCAGTGGGGAACCCTGTTCGTCGATGGCATCAAACTGATAATTGTCGGGATTATCTATACGATACCCATGATGATCGTCTGGGCATTCATCTACGGAGGCATTATGCTTTCCGTCATACAGGAGAGCTTCGAAACTGCCGCTATGGTGAACTGGTCACCAAACTTTGGACTCATGCTGGTCATGTATGTCATCGAAATTCTCGTAGCAATCATCATCCCGGTAGCATCCATCCGGTTCGCACGTATGGGAAGTTTTTCCGAAGCATTCAATTTCAGTGCAATCCTTGAGACAATCAAAAAGATTGGGTGGATCAATTATATCATCGCCCTGGTTCTTGTCACCCTTGTCATTGCTATCCCGATTTTTATCATTATCTTTGGCCTCATCCTGATTGGAGGGATCAGCGTGTTCATGCTGGGAGGCCCATATGTTGCAATACTCGGGTTTATTTTAGCAGCGATTCTTATCATCCTCGTCCTTGCACCGCTCTTTGCCGTCTTCCAGGCACGTTACCTGACAAAAGTATATGACAGTGCAGTAACGACTGCATAATTTTTTTCATCAGGGTGCTGTCATCAATGTTCAGATGATACCGGTAACTGGCAGTTCGGTAAATGAACGGCCTATCCAAAAAAGAGTGTGGGGATTCTTTAGATAGTATTTCCCGAAGTCCGGCGTTTTTTGCGGGCTAAAAATTCCTTCACCCGGGTGATTTCAGGATCGATGCCAGCGCTTCCAGTCTGCGAAACATGCACCAGTGCAAATACTTCATCGTCCGGGGCAAGCACCGTGTCCCCTCGCGGAATGATCAGGTTGCCATGACGGATGACCGCAGTCAGGACCGATTCACGGGGCAGGTTGAGATCTTTTACGGCCTTGCCGGCTGCAACCGATCGCGGATCAACTTTATTTTCGACAAGAGAGTACTGCCCTCTCCGGAGTTTCAGCAGCGTCATCACGTCCCCAAGTGACATCTCCTCAGCAATCAGGTGAGCCATCAGGTCTGCCTGGTTCAGCCGCACATCAACACCCATCGCAGGAGTGAAAAACCAGGCATTCCGGGGCGTGTGGCAAGAACCCGGAAGACATCGGCAACCGGCAGGGTATGGATAATCCTTGTTAAGTTTGTTATCGTGGGAATTTCATTATCTCCCGCCATATCCGGTCCCCTGCCAGGAAGTGAGTCCAGTCACCGTCACGGGTATTCTGTTACCTGTAGCAAGATAACACGACTCTTTATTATATAAATGGAACCATATCCCTGGCTTCGTCGGATACCTGCAGGGTGCTGGAGCATTAAACGGGTATATGAAGACATGATCCCTGATACGCCCGTAAAAGGCTCCGTTTGCCAATCCGGGCAAGGTCATTTTCTGCACAGTGGAAATGGTGCCAACGCCCACGGAAAATACCACTATAATTGCGTTTTTTGCAAAAATAACCATTTAAAACGGATTTAAACCGGCCAATTTAGCGGGCTTGCAGCAGCCCCTTTTTTTCGCCGGGGGGGTAGCACGGTCAGGAGGAAAAGAAGGGTGTTTTTGGGGGATGATCAGACTATGAACTTTTTAGTGGTGCCCTTTGCCATGTGCATGATCGCCCGGCACCCACCGGCCACCGTCTTTGGTCAGTTCCTTCTTCCAGATCGGCACACCGGCTTTTATCGCTTCAATAATAAACCGTGAACCGGCATACGCCTCTTCCCGGTGCCCGGCACTCACCACAATGATCAGGATATTCTCGCCAACTGAAAAACGCCCGATCCGGTGGATGATGTCGACATGCAGGAGACCGAACTGCCGGGTTGCATCACCCGCAATTTTTTCAAGCTCCTTTACTGCCACTTCCTCGTAGGCTTCGAGTTCCATCTCGGTGATCCCGTCATCCCGGACAATACCGTCGAAGACTACAACGGCACCCGTCCCATGCTTCTTTGCAGCAGCAATGAGAGCCCCGATATCAACATCATCAGTCTGTATTGCGATCATGATTCTCCTTAAATTATCCACCCGCAACCGGCGGGAAGACGGCAATCTCGTCACCGTCAACGACCGGCGTTTTGCCGCATCCGCAATCTCGATCCGTTTGCCGTTCTGCATCAGGATGACAAACTCGTGAAATATACCATTCTCATCAAAGATGGCCGCATATCCCTCGGATTTTTCTCTGCAATGGTCATGATGAGGGAGGTAAACATCATCCCGGGGCTACATCTGTCACGATATCGGTCCCGAGCAGTTCCCGGAACCGGGCAAAAAACCGGATTTTTACCGTCATTTCTTCTTCCTCTCTGGAGTTTTTGTTATTTTCATACCACTGCAGGCTTCGCAGCGGGATTCCGTTCAACGCGGATCTCCTCTGCATGTGCCTGCATCCCGTCCCAGATGAAGAGCCGCCCCGCGAGCAGTTCGCCGCTGCCGGTCAGGTACTTGATCACCTCATTTGCCTGGATCGTGCCGATGATGCCTGCGGTCACACCCACCACCGGGAACACTTCCTGTGGCGGGGCTTTTGGGAAGATGCATTTCAGGCACGGGGTCATTCCGGGAATGATCGTGGTTGCCTGCCCGTAGAATCCGCGGATGCCGCCATGGAAGAGCGGGATCTCTTTTGCTATCGCAACATCGTTGAGCAGGTACCGGTCGGGTAGTTGTCCATGGCATCCACAATCCCGTCGGCATTCCCGATCAGGTTTGCAACATTCGCTGCATCGATCGTGGTATCGATCGCATTGATCGTGATATCCGGGTTGAGTGCCTGCAGTTTCTCTTCAGCAGACACCGTCTTCTTCTTCCCGATATCCCGGTCGGTGTGGAGGATCTGGCGGTTCAGGTTCGTCTGGTCAACCACATCCATATCGACAATGGTGATCGTTCCGACCCCGGCAACAGCAAGATAGATGGAGACCGGGGAGCCAAGTCCCCCGGCACCGGCAATAAAGATATGCGCCTTTTTCAGCCGCTCCTGCCCATCCTCGCCAAAGAGCATCATCTGCCGTTTGTATCGTTCGAGTTCCCGTTCTGAAAACATTGTTCACCTTGATCATTCTGCATTCGTGCAGGTCCTGACTCCCTAGTGCTGGCAGGTCCTCTCTTCATGTTCATGGGAGTGGGGATTCTTCTCCACCCACGGCTCAAGGCCCTGTTTCTCCCGGTAATCGTTGATGGCCTTGTGGATCCCTTCCTCGGCCAGCACCGAGCAGTGCATCTTGATCGGCGGGAGACCTTCGAGGGCTTCGGCAACGGCCTTGTTGGAGACCTCCCAGGCCTCTTCCAGGGTCTTTCCCCGGACCAGTTCCGTTGCCATGCTGCTCGATGCAATCGCAGCCCCGCAGCCGAAGGTCTTGAACTTCGCGTCGGTGATGATGTTGTTCTCGATCTTCAGGAAGATCTTCATGATATCCCCGCAGACCGGGTTCCCGACTTCGCCGATACCATCGGCATTCTCGATCTCGCCCACGTTCCGCGGGTTCTTGAAATGGTCCATGACCTTGTCACTGTACATTGCAGCCTCCTTTTCCCGCTCTTCTGTATAGCGGGGACATCTCCCGCAGGCGTGATACAACCTTCGGCAGCACTTCGAGCACGAAATCCACATCCGCGTCCGTATTCACGTCACCAAGCGTGAGCCGGAGCGAGCCGTGGGATATCTCGACCGGCAGACCGGTTGCGAGCAGGACATGGGACGGTTCGAGCGATCCCGAGGTGCAGGCACTCCCGGTCGAGGCGCAGATGCCCTCGTCATCCAGCCAGAGGAGCATGGACTCGCCCTCGATGAACTCGAAACTGATGTTGATATTGCCCGGCAGACGCTTCTCCGGGTGACCGTTGAGATCGGGTATGGGGATCTTGTGGCGAGGATCCCTTTGATGAGCCGGTCCCGCATCGCACGGATCTTCGCGGTTATGACCTTCGATATCGGCAGTTGCCAGCTCGATCGCTTTCCCGAGGCCGACGATGCCGGCAATATTCTCCGTACCCGCACGCCGCCGCCGCTCCTGCCCGCCGCCATGGATCAGGTTGTCGATCCTTACCCCTTTTCTGATATAGAGCACCCCGACACCTTTGGGCCCGTAGAACTTGTGGGCGGAGAGCGAGAGCAGGTCGATGTTCTGCGCCTTCACATCGATCGGGACGTTGCCGATTGCCTGCACGGCATCGGTATGGAAAGTACACCTTGTGCTTCCGGGCAATCGCACCGAGTTCCGCGATCGGTTCGATGGTGCCGATCTCGTTGTTGGCGTACATGATCGAGATCAGGATCGTCTTGTCGGTGATCGCCTTCTCCAGCTCGGCCGGATCCACGAGCCCGTACTGGTCTACGGGGAGATACGTGACCGTCAAATCCTTCCTTTTCCAGGTACTGGCAGGTATGAAGCACCGCATGGTGCTCGATCTTCGAGGTGATGATATGGTTGCCCCTCTTCCGGTTCGCAAAGGCAACGCCCTTGATCGCCCAGTTGTCGGACTCGCTCCCACCGGAGGTGAAATAAATCTCATCGGGATCAGCACCCAGTGCCTTTGCCATCTGTGCCCGTGCGGCATCGATCGCTTTCTTTGATTCGCGGGCAATGCTGTAGATCGATGACGGGTTACCGAAGTGTTCCGTGAAGTAGGGGATCATTGCTTCCACCACTTCCGGTTTCACATACGTGGTTGCGGAATGATCCATGTAGATGATGCGTTTTTCTCCCATGCATTCCCGTACCTGAATATGTGTGCGGATCGTCTGATTATTCTTTCCCACCCGTACATGCCCTAAAACCCGGTTTTATCGTTCCCGTAATCCTGCAGCAGGTTCAAAAACACAAAGGTTTTGGGGTTTCCCGACTGAATTCACAATTGTGAATACAATGTATTATGTCAGGACTCATAATAACTTTAAGGTTGTGATACAATGGAAGCCCCCTGTCAGAAAATAGTCTGGGATGTCCTGCCGGCAATCCGGGCAGCGATCGCAGTCGAACTGGTCGGGGGCGGCGTATCCCAGGTTGAGGCCTCGCGGATGCTGGAGATCGCACCATCCGCAGTCTCCCAGTACCTTTCCGGGAAACGCGGGTACCGGATCGAATTTGAAGACGAAGTAAAAAAGTCGATCGCCCTGCTGGCACAGGACCTCAACGACAAAAAAGAGGTCAACGTTATCGAACGCATCTGCGAGATCTGCCGCCAGCTCCGTGAAGGGGAGGACGGATGTGCCGTATTAGCCCCTGAACGGTGCGGTTCATAATTTTTACATCACATCCCGTCAGCACGGTTATAATAATTCTGGTGCTCTCATGAATTCGAAAGAAAAAACTCTGGCGCTCAAAGATATGATCGCATCGAAAGGATCGATGCTCATATCCTATTCCGGAGGTGTGGACAGCGCCCTGCTTGCAGTCCTCGCAACTGATGTACTGGGCAGCAATGCCCGGTGTGCCCTTCTTGACAGCCCGGTTGTCCCGCGTGCCGCCGTTGCAGAGGCACAACAGATAGCACAGGATTATCACCTCGCAATGGAGATCATTCCCCTTCGCGTCATGGACGATGAGCGCTTCACGAAAAACCCGGCTGACCGTTGCTACTGGTGCAAGAAAAAATCCGCCAAAGTGCTGAAATGGCGAAAAGATGCATTGCATTTAGCCTGCATTGCTGATGGCACCAATGCCTCAGATACCGGTGAACACCGGCCCGGTCTCCTCGCAAGCACGGAAGAAGGGATCATTCACCCGTTCCTTGACGCCGGTATTACCAAGGCAGATATCCGGGAGATTGCACAGGCTACCGGGTTGCAGTTCTGGGATAAGCCGTCCGCTGCCTGCCTCTCATCCCGCATTCCCTACGGCGATGAGATCACCCATAAAAAACTGACCATGATCGAAGAAGCCGAAGCATTCCTGCACGCGAACGGTTTCTCCCAGTGCCGGGTCAGGCTGCACGGGGGCATTGCCCGAATCGAAGTTACCGGCGATGATATGCAGAAACTCCTGACCAACCGGCAGGAATTGGAAAATATGTTCCGGACGATCGGATTTACCTATGTTACGCTGGATCTTGCAGGATACCGTAGTGGTAGTATGGATGAGGTTTTATGAAACAGGAAAAATCTGCCCCCAAAGAACGTGTCATAAAAGAAAATAATGAAGGACAACCATCCCCGATGTACCGCAGGATGCCCTGCATACGGATTGAAGGGACTGCCTTTGAACAAGGCTTTCACGAGGTGGTTGAAGAGATACCGATTGCCCTTTTTGTCAACGGTCGCCACGCGATGACAGCGATGATGAGCCCGGTCAACCTTGAAGATTTCGTCACCGGTTACCTCTTTACCGAACAGATCATCAAAGGCGTCGACGAGATCGAATCGATCAGGATCGAGAAGAACCGGATGAGCGTTATTACCAAAAACCTCTTCAAGGTACTCGGGCCAAAAAAGACCATCCTTTCCGGCTGTGGCGGAAGTACATCTTTTATCGATACGGAAAAACTCCCGAAGATCCAGTCCGACTTTTCGATCAGTGCAGATGCGATTTCCAGCTGCATACGGTCCGTACTGAATTCCGAACTGCACCGGGCCACAGGAGGTATCCACATCGTGGTCCTGCTGGATAAGCAGCGTACAATCTTGCATTCCGAAGATATCGGGCGGCACAATGCCCTCGACCGTGTTATCGGGTACGCACTGCGCAACAAGATTGATCTTTCAAAGACCTTTGTCATCTCTCCGGGCGGATCTCTTCTGAGATGGTGCGCAAGTGCCTGATCGCAAACATTCCCGTTATCGTCTCACGCAGGGCAACCACTACTCTTGCCGTGGATATCGCTGAAAAGACCGGGCTGACCGTGATCGGGTTTGCCCGGGGCGCAAAGATGAACATCTATACACACCCCGAACGCGTGCAGGGCGTGCCTTCACTTCCCCAGTGACGCACGGAGCATGCATACCTGGCAGAGTTCCCTGCTGCAGGGGTCCCCGCACTCCCGGCAGCGGCGCAGCGGTTCGGATATCGCACCCCGATCCACATATTTTTCTATTGCCCTTTTGCTTTTGATAAGGTTCCGCATGGTGCCGGGATGCTTCTGTTCCATGGCAGAGAGCATTGACCGCACTTCTGCCCGCAGGGCATACCGGGTATAGGGGCATTCAGGAAGAAAGGGAAAAAGGTCCTGAACAAAAAGGTAGGCGGCGATCTCTTTTTCCGCTACATCGGCAAGCGGTTTGATCCGGGGGATAAAACAGTCAAGAGAGTCTGCATCACTGGTACGGACAAGGCGGGGCAGGTCACCCCGGAGCGTGTTCATCAGTACGGACTGGGCTTCGTCATCCAGATTGTGACCGGTGGCCAACTTTGTTGCACCCGCTTTGTGTGCGGCTACCGAAAGTGCTTTTCGTCGCAGTATTCCGCAGACAGAACACGCCTGCGTCTCACGACCAAGAAGAAGAGTGTCGAGATCATCTCCGATAAGATCGGTAAACGAGACACAAACATGATCGATCCCGAGTTTTTTTGTTACTTCCTCTGCGGCCCGGATAGTGTCATCGCGGTAGCCTGCAATGCCTTCATCCACGGTGATTGCAACAAGGCTCACATCTTCCCATGAAGTAAGGAGCCGGGAAAGAATCACAAGAAGCGCGGTGCTGTCCTTACCGCCACTGAACGCAACCGCGATACGGTCATGCGGTTTAATGAGCTCGCGCTCCTGTATTGTCCGGGTTGACCGTTCCTCAACTTCAGCGATGAGATGAGCGGCACAGAGATGCCGGTCCGGCTCCCGCAGACGGATGACCGGGGGTTCACCGCAGAGCGTGCACCGCTCCACTCCTCTGGTCACCGGAGTACCCTGACTCATTCATCCCCCGTGCGCAATGCGGATGATCCGGATTACATCATCGTCCCCGACAACCGCATCCTCCGGTACCAGTTTCCCGTTCCGGGATACGATCACTTCGGACGGGTTGATCCGCAGCCGGTAAGGATCTGGCTGAGGCTCGACGGTTCGTCCGTCATTGTCTCGGTCGTTGAATCAGGAAGGATGATTTTCATTAAAGAGCAGGGAATAGTTGGGTGCGCCCGTTCATAAATTTCCCCCACACACCAGCCTTTTGATACCCGGAAACGCATGTATACAGCACAGGAGCGTTCAAAGCGTGCCGGGCACTTCACTAAAGGATGAAATCCTCACTTTGAAAGAAAGAGCGGGATGCCATTATCCTTGTCCATAACTACCAGCTGCCGGAAGTGCAGGACATCGCCGATCTCTGCGGGGATTCACTCGAACTCTCGCGGGCTGCAGCCACCATGGACGGCGAGGTGATCGTCTTTTGCGGGGTGGATTTCATGGCCGAAACTGCTGCAATTCTCTCTCCGGAGAAGACCGTCTTGCTCCCCGCACCTGATGCCTGCTGCCCGATGGCGCAGATGATCTCGGCAGAAGAACTCCGGTTTGCCAAAGCCCGGAACCCGGATGCTGCCGTGGTCTGTTACGTCAACACCACCGCAGAAGTCAAGGCAGAGAGCGACATCTGCTGCACCTCGTCAAATGCAGTAAAGGTGGTCAACTCGGTAGAGCAGGACCGCGTGATCTTTGTGCCTGACCGGAACCTTGGGCGGTACGCAGCCCGGTTCACGAAAAAGGAGATCCTGCCATGGGAAGGGTTCTGCATTGTGCACGACCAGATCACACCTGCTCATGTCGCTGCCGCGCAAAAAGCACACCCGGGCGCGGTGGTGCTCGTCCACCCGGAGTGCCGCCCGGAAGTGATCGATCTCGCAGATCACGTGGCAAGCACTTCCGGCATCATCAACCATGTCTGCACATCTCCCGAACAGGAGTTCATCATCGGGACCGAGGTCGGGATCCTGCACCGGCTTGAAAAAGAGTGCCCGAAGAAACGGTGCTACCCGCTTTCTCAGGCAGCCATCTGCCGGAACATGAAAAAAACCGACCTGACAAAAGTGCGGGATGCATTACAGACACTCAGTCCCCGCATCACGGTACCGGAAGATATTGCAGTGCGTGCCCGCAGGGCGATCGAGCGGATGCTGGCACTCTGAATCTTTTTTATCCCCACAAAAACAGCCCGGTCACAAATCATGGTGTGCATTCTGAACTAACATAACACACAGCCCGGCAACCTTGTATTGTCACTTTTCCCCCACCAGACATCGTACACCTTTTTTTAGTCGTCTTCACAACATATCGGTATTGAGGAATTTTTTTTCCCACGTTTCCGCAGGATCTCTATGTTCAACCCGTTTGATGCGCTCGCTTCCCTCATCGTCACCCGCCCGAAACAACTGGCAGTGATCTTCTGCCTGTTGCTTGTTGTCGCGCTCTACGGCATGACCATGATCACCATGGCGACGGGCACGGATACCTATCTTGACAAGGATACACGGCGTGGGATGCTTCTTGACAAGTACACCAAAACATTCCAGTCCGACAGCGTGCTGATCCTCATTGAGTCAGACGATGTGATGAGCCCGGAAGTGCTCAGGTATATCGACCGGCTCCAGCAGGATATTTCTCAGGAACGCTATGTCACCGGTGCCTCGGGCATCTCTGACATGATAAAGAGCCGTAACGGAGGGGTGCTGCCTACCAGCAGTGCCGAAATCACCGTTATCGAAGAACAAGTGCCTCCCGAAATCCTCACCCGTTACGTACCGTCACGGACCATGACCATCTCGGTTGTCACGGTTGACCAGGGGCTTATGGATGCCCAGGCATTTTCCCTTGTGGATAACATCAATAAACGGGTAAGCCTTTCCGAACGCCCGCCCGGGGTGAGCGTGATTGTCACCGGCAACCAGGCATTCTCCAAAGAGATGTCTGATGCAATGGGCACGTCCATGGGCACACTCATCCTGGTCGCCATGATCCTGATGGTGATCGCTGTCGGACTGCTGTTCGGCCATGTCCAGTACCGCCTTCTTCCCGTCTTTATTGTCGGAACCGGCCTCTTTTTTACCTTCGGGGTTATCGGGTTTTCGGGCATGCAGATTACGATGGTGACCATCGGTGCGTTTCCGGTCATGATCGGGATCGGGATCGATTACGCGATCCAGTTCCATTCGCGGTTTGATGAAGAAGTACGCAGGTCCACCATCGCAGAAGCCATTACAACGATGATCACCAAAACCGGGCCGTCCGTGCTCTACGCGATGATGGCAACGGCAATGGGTTTTATCGCCCTCTCGATATCACCGCTCCCGATGATCCGGAGTTTCGGGGTGACCTGTGTTATTGGGATTATCTGCTGTTACCTTGCAGCGATCGTGGTTGTGCCGGTCTTTGGCATCCTGGTACAGGTACCGTCCGGTTCAGGAACCCGAAAAGAGAGAAAACACTGCCGCCAAATCGAATATCGAGCGGTATAACGAGCTCGTGGGAGGGGTTGTAAAAATAGTCTCCCGGAATGCGGTCCCGGTACTGATCATCTGCGTACTCTTTGCCGTCATCGGGTTCCAGATGGACAACGAGATCATCGTAAACACTGATGAGAAAACCTTTGTCCCGGCAGATATGCCGGCAAAGGTGAACCTCGACAAGGTCAAGCGCACGATGGGCGAGACCTCCAGCATCCCCGTGTTTGTGCAGGGAAGCGATCTTCTCTCCCCGGATTCTGTCCGCTGGATGTATGAATTCCAGCAGTACGAAGAGACGCATAACAGCAAGATTACCGGCTCAGCGAGCATTGCAACCTACCTTGTACAGTATAACGACGGGGTCCTGCCGCAGACGGTTCCGGAGATCGATGCCGTGATGGAAAAGATTCCCCCGCAGACCCGTGACCGGTATGTGAGCTGGAACACCGAGGCGGTCATCGAGTTCACCTCTATTGCCATGCCCAATGATATTGCAATGTCGATGACCGAACAGATGCAAAAAGATCTCGCATGGAAGGCACCCCCGCCGGGCATCCGCGCCTCTTTCACCGGCATGGGAGAGATGTTTACCAACCTGATCCGCGAAATCCGCCAGGGCAAGACGCAGATGACCATCCTTGGTTTTGGGATGATCTTTGTCTTCCTCTACGTCATCTACCGGAAATTTGCAAAAGCGGCAACCCCGTTAGTCCCGATTATCATGATCGTTGGCTGGAACGGACTCATCATGTACGTGCTTGCCATCGATTACACCCCACTCACTGCAACGCTCGGCTCGATGTCAGTCGGTGTTGCTTCAGAATACACGATCCTGATTATGGAGCGGTATTACGAGGAACGGGAAAACGGGCTCGCCCTGCTGCCGGCAATCCAGTACAGCATCCAGAAGATCGGTACGGCAATTACGGTTTCGGGCATGACCACCATCTTCGGGTTTGCCGCACTCATGGTATCTGCCTTTGGCATTATCAGTAATTTCGGCACGGTGACGGTCATCTCGGTCTTCTTCGCGCTTGCCGGTGCCATCATCGTGATGCCCGCAATCCTGGTACTGGTGGGGATGATGGAAGGGGGAAAAATTACCCCGGAAGACAGTCAGGATACCTGAATCAGGAATTCGTGGATATTACCATGGGGATTCCTGACAGCACCCGGTAATCACGGCCACATCACTTTTTTTCAGGAGCCGGTTTTCGTGCCATAATGTTATTGTACATCTCGTCGCCGACACATTCCTTTGCATATTTGCACCACTGGACGCATGATTCGATGTCATTATAGACCACAAAACCGCAGCTGCATTTGACGGAAATATCGTTTGAGAACAGTTCCACTTCCCCGCCGCACTGGGGACATTTTTTGATCGCGAGCGTGGGTGTGCGGAGATTTGCAGTACCCGGGCAGTGATCGAACATCTGGTTCCTCAATTATGATGTGTACTGCCCGTTTAATGAAGCCACGGGTCGTACCACCCGTTCGTCATCAGCAGAAGGTGTATTCACCAGCGGGGAAACGGGATGCATGGCCATCTGTTCTGCAGGGTACGGTGCGAGCATCTCCTTTAACTGCCCGGCATCCGGTTGCTCACCCGTGAGCCACTGCTCCTCGATGATCCTGTGACACAATCACGGGCATCCGGTTGTGCACCGTTGCCAGTAACGCATTGGGCTCTGTTGTTATGATCGTATACGTGGCAAGCACCGTTCCCGCCGGATCGTGCCATTCATCGTACAGCCCGGCAAAGGCAAAGAGCGGCTGGTCATTTACGTGTATGTAGAACGGGATTTTTTTTGCCCCCTCGTGCTTCCACTCAAAAAAGCCGCTTGCCGGCACGAGACAGCGTCTCTTTTTGAGCAGGGGGGCAAATGAGGGTTTTTCCGCAAGGGACTCTGCCCGTGCATTGATGATCGGGTGTGCAGCCTTGAGATTTTTTGTCCAGTGGGGGACCAGTCCCCACTGCATCTGCACCAGTTCCCTGCCGGAAGCTCCCTGCACGATCACCGGTTGCCGGGTACCGGGCGCGATATTGAACTTCGAGCGGGCGCCAAGCATCGGATTGAAGATACGGAACCGGTTGCCGAGATCATCGATGCAGATGAGTGAATACCTGCCGCACATTACCCTCCATTTCTCATCCGCCCGATCATCAATCTTACGATGACGCCTACGGCACTTTCACCCCCCGCGAGCCTGAGCCTTATCCCGCCCGGGACAGCAGGGATCCGGGCTATGCTGATCGAGCTCTCAAAAGGGATCACCCTGCACCCGGGCAGTTTCACCGCGGTAATCGCACCGGAAAAAAGATCCTTGCGGCACTCAACAGCAACGCGGATCTCCAGCGGTTCCTCTTCCTCTATGTCTGCGGCAACTACTCGCGTATCCTTTCGGGCATCAGCCGCACGTCAAATAATTTCGAAGTCCGGCGACCGTTTACCGCCGACCAGCTCTTAACCGTCATTCACGAAGCGAGCCACACAATTGTCTTTGTCGAACATGACCCGACGCTCTTTGACGGGGCAGAACGCCTGCATGACCCGATCGCGTCAGCACTCAGACAGGCAGGCAGGGAGGCGCTGGTGATCCTGTGGGCGCCGTCCAGTGACCGGTCCTTTGCCGCACTGATCCGGCAGGCAGACCGTATTATCGAGATTGTTCCCGACAGGCCCGGCCCCGGACCGGTTTGGTTTTGCAAGCCAGCGCTCCTGCCGTAAAGGTGGAGTGGTACCCGGGCCCAGAAGACGCTGGAGGTGTAATGATGGGCAGAAGTTTTGAGAGCGTCCGCCAGGGGGTAAAAGGTCCCATAGACCGCTGGGACAGAGCCGCAAAAAAACTCAGAACAGAAGATCTGTCGCATGGCAGGAGAGTGGCAGCGCTTGCCCGGCTCCATTCGAGCGAGGCATTCTATGGCTGCGATGACCCGCTTGAAGCCGCAGTCTTCTCAGTGCTGGTAGAGATGGTCAAGCAGCAGGATCCGGCAACACAGGCACGAGAAGATACCCGGAATGAGTCAACAGAGAAAGAGGACGGCGATGTGGATCCTTGACTCGGCATTCCGGCATGGAGGCGTAGACCTGTGGCACAAGGATGGAACGGTGCAGAAGTCCCATCATGAGTACAATCCACCGTTTTATCTCCATCTTCCGGACCCGGACGTACATCACGGGATGCTCGAAGCCCTCGAAGAGCATTACCATGCGGAGCCCTGCACGTTCACCACCATCTTTGGCAAACGCGATGGATACGCGGTCTTTGCCGGGCGACAGGTGGCAGAAGCTATCGAGCAGCAGACACAGTTTGCTGCGCAACTCTTCAACGTAGACGTGCGACGCGACCAGCGTTTCATGGCAGAGCAGGGAATAGTCCCCTGCTGTGCAGACCCGGAGGCCCGGTTCTCTCCGGTATTCGAACACGGTCTGAACTGCATGGAGATCCGGATCCGGGATGACCCGGCCCGCGACCAGACGTGCTCGGATATAGAGATCATCTGCGGGCGCACCGAGCGGCTGCACGGGCAGGAGCGGGACGTGCTTGCCGATCTCTTCGGGCTCGTTGCTGCATGCGACCCGGACCTGATCCTGATGACGGATGCAGATCGCTGGATGTCGAAATTAGAGTTGCGGGCCCGTGCTCTGGGCATGGAGATGCCGTTTTCCCGGAACGGCAAGTACCGCTCCATGGACTCGCGCTCCTACTGGAGTTACGGCAGGGTTGAGCACAAGGAAGCCGCACTCATTCCGGACGGGAGGATACTGATCGATACCGAACAGTCATTTGTGTACCGTGAAGGCGGGCTTGCCGGTGTGCTCATGGCATCCCGGCTGTCGGGACTCTCCCCCAGCCTCGCGTCCCGGTTCACCCCGGGCACGCTCATCTCCAGTTACGAGACGTATGAAGCGGTACGAAGGGGAATTGCCGTGCCGTTCCGCAAGAGCGATGCAGAAGTCCTGCGGAAATGTGCCCTGCTCAAAACTGCTGACCGGGGCGGTATGATGTTCCAGCCGGAGCCCGGCATCTTTGAAGAGGTGGACGAGATCGATTTCACGTCCATGTACCCCTCCATCATCGTGCAGGCGAACCTGTCCCCGGAGACCATCGGGCATCCTGAACAGCAACCACGGGGTTTTCTTCCCACGGCCCTTGAACCCCTGCTCGCCCTGCGGATTCGGACAAAGCAGCTGAAAAAGACCGACCCGGCCATGGCCGGCATCGATGCGATCCTCAAGTGGATGCTGGTCACCTGTTTCGGCTACACGGGTTACAAGAATGCAAAGTTTGGCAGGATCGAGGTGCACGAAGGAATCACCGGGCGATCGCGCGACATCCTGCTGCTTACCAAAGACATTGCCGAGGCAATGGGATTTCGTGTCCTCCACGGCATCGTGGACTGCCTCTGGGTGCAGGGCTCTCCGGTTGCAGCATTACAGGAGCGGGTCAACCGTGAAACCGGGTTGCTGACTGAACTCGAACATTTCAACTGGATCGTCTTCCTGCCGCTCAATGACGGGCTGGGGGCCTACAACCGCTACTATGGACGGCTCCCGGATGGCAGCGTGAAGGTCCGGGGCATTGCCGCACGACGGCATGACACCCCGGAATATATCCGGAAGATGCAGGGCGATATGCTCGAAATCATGGGAAAGGCAGCAACCATCACAGAACTCATGGAAGTATGGGATCAGGTTAACAGAATATACCACAATGCCGTAGAGCAGCTGCCATCCGCACCCGCACGGGAGATGGCAATCAGCCGGCGGATCAGCAGGCTCACCTACGCCCACCGCTGCATTGAAGGGGCTGCGGTAGAAGCGTACCGGCAGGGAGGGGTGCCTGTCGCACCGGGCATGAAAATCCGGTATGTGGTGCGGGATGCACGCACGTACCAGGTGGTGCCTGCATGGAATGCCGAACACTTCGATATCGCGTACTACCGGGAACTGCTGGAGCGGGCATGGGCCGAGATCACGTATGCATTTAAGAGCGGGCGGAAAGTATCGCAAAGAACGGCGGAGATTCCTGAGGTTCAGCTGCAACGGCAGATCTGTGACTGAGCAGCCGGATTACCGGGACACACAAAAGATGTAATAGGGTCTATCACCAAGTAACCGGCAACAATGACCGATAAGCAGCTCATCTCCACCATAAAATACGTGGCCGGTACAAAACCGGTCTTTTTACTCTCGGAGATCGTGCCATACCTTGAAAAAAAACACCCGGTTGAGAAACTGCTCACCTTCATCACCCCTCTTCTGGACGAACTGAACCTGTCAGCAAAGAAAGTTGGGGCGGACTATGAGATCTCGCGGAGAGTTCCGGCGGGGCAGTATACCATGAACCCGGCAGAGCTGGAGAGGCAGGATGCTTTTTTTGCCACCCGTCGCCTTCCCCCGGCACTGGAAGCCGCGATAGAGCAGTACATTCCCAAAAAAGTGGGAAAGGAACTGACCGACCCGGTTATTCTCGAACGGCTCCGCAGGGCCATTGTAGCCCAGAAATCTGATTACTGGAAGCCGACGCACCAGCGATCGCTGCAGTACACCAAGGCATACAATGTGCTTGGGTATCTCGCGTACCATTTTCCGGTCTACTATGTGCAGACCCAGTACCTGCTTGCCATGCTCGCCCGCGACGGGCTGCTGAAAAGTTCCATGACCGTGCTGGATGCCGGTACCGGACCGGGCGTCGTGCCGCTTGCGATTGCAGATTTTTATTCCCGGCTGGATGGTGCAACGGCGACAGTGTACTCGGTGGAGCGTTCGGAAGAGCACATCGAGGCGTTCATGTACCTCCGTGAGCAGTGTACGCAGAAAGGGGCAAATGTCAGTATCAAACCCCCGATTAAAGCGGATCTCACCACGCTCGACCCTGCAAAAATCCCGCAGCAGATTGACCTGATGATCTTTTCCAATGTGCTCAACGAGATCAGCGATGTTTCGCTTGACCAGCGGGCAGATCTCGTGATGAGACTGGCCGGGCGGCTCGCACCGGATGGCACGATCCTTATTGTTGAGCCTGCGGAAGAGGCCAATTCCTCGCAGACTGCGGCTCCTCTCGCTGGCGTTAAAGAAGCGGGGGCTGACCATTCACAGCCCGTGTTCATTTATCTGGGGCACGAACTGCACGCCGGACCGGTGCTGGAGTTTTCACACAAACCGGAATATCCAGCCCACCCGGTTGATGGGGGTACTTGCATCCGGTGAAGAGCCGTTCCGGTATCTCAACATCGATATCAAGTACAGTTACGTGGTGCTCAGGAAAGACGGAAAAGTCCGGGATGATTTACCGGGTGCCCACCGGTTCCCGTGTCCTGCGGTTGTCCCAGATCCGCCGCCATGTGGAAAAAAGGATCAATCTCATTGCAGCCAAAATGTCCGGAAATCTCGGTGATGCAAAGACGATGGTGTTCAAGATCTGCGATGGGACTGCAGATACACCGGTATATGCAGTGGTGCCAGCCTATCACGTAACACCGGAGAATGAGGCAATCGTGTCGGCACCATACGGGGCGATTCTTGAAATTGAGAACGTGCTCGTCCGGCACAACCCGAAGCATGATGCATATAATGTGCTGGTGAGCCGGAATACGAAGATTATTCCGGTAAATCAGGAGTAGGAAAATATACCGGATTATTTCCTTCAACCCACGGGTTACATTTTTTGTGATTTGTTTTTTACTTTAAGGGAAGACTCCTGTAAATTTGTTGTACTTCGATGGAAGAGCCGGCCAGAGCACTACGTTACCGTGAACCGGGTGGTCCTTGTCACGGTTTTGCCATCGGTATTGGTATATCTGGCAGTATACGAACCAAGAGTCGCTCCTGCTGGAATGTCAAAAGTGAAAATTACCTGGGTCGGAGAGACAACGTTCACGGAATAAGCAGTAATTGTGGTAGTCGGAGCGCCGGCACTGGTCAGCACGACTGCCATATTAGGCTGCAGATAGGTCCCCGGGGCCGTGACTACTACCCCATTCGTTCCCCGGGCTCCTGTTGAGGGAGAGAAGGCCGGGGCAGAGGGAATTGCCGGTGCCGGGCTGCTGACCGAAACCAGATTGCTTGTCATCAAACCGGATTTGCCATCAGGATTGATTACGGTAACACGATACCCAGTGCTTACCGGCACGCCAAGGAGGTTATAACTGCAGAACATCTGGGTAGAAGACCTGACATCACATGATGTTGACGGAATTGAATTGCCGGTTGTGGTATTGAGAACCGATTGTGCTCCAGTAACGAACCTGGTACCGGTAATCAGTTCATAACCCATCCAGCCAAGGTATATCGTTGCATTAGACCGGGCAGTCACTGTCGGGGCATTGCTGGTAACGGTAAAAGTCGCAGCACGGGATATGGATTTTAAATCCGCATTTGTAACAGTTACATTGTATGAACCAACCGTTGCATCCGAAGGGATGGACAGCGTCCCCGTGATATTGGTTGGAGAGACCACGTTGATATTTTGTAAGGGAATGGTAGGTACCACCCAGACTATAGACCACGGTTGCTCCCGGCTGGAAATAGGTTCCCAAAAGCCGGGTAATAACGACCGTTGCAGCCTGTGCACCGGTCGAAGGGGTGCTGCTCGTGATGGTTGGTGCCGGGCTGCTAACCGAAACCAGATTGTTTGTCATCAAACCGGATTTTCCATCAGGATTGATTACAGTAACACGATACGCAGTGCTTACCGGCGTACCAAGCAGGTCGTAACTGCAGAACATCTGGGTAGAAGACCTGACATCACATGATGTTGACGGAATTGAATTGCCTGTTGTGGTATTGAGGACCGATTGTGCTCCAGTAACAAATCTGGTACCAGTAATCAGTTCATAACCCATCCAGCCAGTGTATATTGTTGCATTAGACCGGGCAGTCACTGTCGGGGCATTGCTGGTAACGGTAAAAGTCGCGGCACGGGATATAGATTTTAAATCCGCATTTGTAACGGTCACATTGTAGGGACCAGGCATTGCATCAGCAGGAATAACCAGTGTTCCGGTGATATTGGTTGAAGAGACCACGGTCGTACTCGTAAGAGGCATAGAGGTGGTACCGTTTGAGTATACTACAACTGCTCCTGGCTGGAAATTGGTTCCCAGAAGCCTCGTAATAACAACCGTTGTTCCCTGTACCCCGGTCGCCGGCGTGCTGCTCGAGATGGTCGGTGCATTGCTGGTGACGGTGAACCGCGCTGCACGATATCCCTTCCCATTGTCCGTATTGGTGATATTCACCCCATATGAACCAGCGGATGCATTAGACGGGATTACAAGGGTACCGGAAATCTGGGTTCGGGATAGAACATTAACATTCGTCAGGTTGATTATGGTGTTGCCTAAGGTATAATCCACCTTTGCCCCGGGCTGGAAATTCGTACCAAAAAGACTGGTGATCATAATGGTAGCGGCCTGAGCCCCGGTTGAAGGTGTGCTGCTGGTGATGGTCGGTGCCGGGCTGCTCAGGACAAAGTAGTTTGCCCGCATCCCCTGTTTTCCATCAGGATTGGTAACGACCACATTGTAATTCGGCGGGCTTGCCGCCTTATCGCGAAGATCGAAGGTACAGTTCGATCCGGGTGGAGGATGCATACGTACATGCAGTTGCGGGAATGTTCCGGAATCCCGGTGCGGTTCAGCTTTGCGGTTGCACCGGTAAGGAAGTTTGTCCCGACAATGCTCTCGATCACCGGCCAGCCGCGATAACCGGTTGTATTGGTGATGCTGGTTACTGTCGGCGCAGGCCCGGTTGGCGGTAGAGGAGTGCAGGTCCAGTTCCATGACGTTATGAGAAGACGGGCACGTTCATCCACAAGCCGGACTTTCAGGGGGCAATCCACAACCGATTGCGCTTCATTGGTCGACAGGGTTGCAGCATTTGAAGTGATCCGGTAGATATTCTTTGAAGCATTGTAATAGATGAACAATGTTGTACCCGGTTTTACCGTGTTAAGCCCGAGTACGGGCTGGGCTCTCCAGCTGTAGACTCCGGTTATCGACATAGATACCCATCTCCTGTATGCCCGTAAGAGAAGAGTTGATGTACACTTCATCACCGGCACGGTGAAAGACGGAAATAACGTTTTTACTGTTAAAAGTCTGGTTTTTTATGTCAGAAACGATCAGGGCAGATTTCTGTTGGAAGATATTTGCGCCGAAGATTAAACCGGCAACAACAATCGCCAGGATGAGGACCATGAAAATTATGAGGATGACTGAAACAGTTTCAGATATCGCATGGTCGCTTTTCATAACGGTGATTAATTATTCTTTCTCCGAATATCTATTTAAGATAATAGGGATTTGTCAGAAGCCCGAATTCATTTTTATAGTTCGGATATAGAGTTGAATATGGTGCAATGGACAACCTTAACCTGAACAGCGATGAAGAAATAATTCAGAGGGCGCAGACAATTATTATCAATGGCGTCAGGCACGAAGCAGTGCTTACCGGCAGGCGCCTCATCCTTGTTGAAAGTGAAACGGGCCATGTCCATGAAGATATCCCTTATTCAGATATTGAACAGGTTATATCAGGAGTAAATAAATTACGCGAACCAGTCATCACAATCACGTTCAATTCTCCCGAAGGGCAGAAACAGACACGGGAACTCATTTTTATCCGGTTGCCCGGTAATCTGAATATTAAGGATATTGAAAAAGCCGTTGCAATTCTCAAAGACCACAACGTCCCTGTTGAGGGTAAAGTCCCCCTTGTGGATTCGGTTCGCCTGTATCGGGGCGATAAGGCAGATACCGGATTATTGGCAGTCGATGAAAAAGCCAGCCGTCCTGCAGGTACCGGACTGGTCTGTTGTGGGAACGGCTCAGCAGATCCGGCAACCTTCAAAAGAGGGATCCACGGAACGCTCACCCCTTTTCTCAATCGTTGCAATAATCCTGATTGTTATCGTTATAATCGTGGGAGACTGTGGCTTTGGGACAACTGTTGAATACAAATAATGTTCCCGTTCCCCAACAGGTTGCAGAACCTGATATCCCTGAAGAGACAGTGCCATCCCCATCCCTTGAACAAGAACCCCAGCCGGAGGTGATCCCTGAAGTGGATTCGCCCGCTCCCCCGATTACGGTACCTTCATCCGGTGTCTGGATGCAGGTATCCTACCCGGGGAATTATTCCGGGTATATCGGGGCACAGGGATGGAATATTGCAATAAATAGTTCCGGGACCCGGTTTTACCAGTTGCCATTTGAAAATGTCATGATAGAGGGATCGATTGAGAAGCAGGACGGAACGGCAGATAACCTCGAAGTCGGGATCTACAACGGGGGAACACTGGTCTCAAAGAGCGAAACTGCAAAGCCCTATGGCATGGTTGAAATTCGTGTTGCCATCGGGCCTTCAAGCGGTGGCGCAGTAATACCAATTCCGACACAGGAAATCCAAATTTCCCCGTATGCATCGCTCCCAGAGGTCAGTGTTCCCCATCCGGAGTCTGGGTACGTATATTCTATCCCGGTGATTTCATTGGATCAATTCGTGCGAACGGGCAGCTGAGGAATGTTAACAGCACTGGCGACCAGTTTTACCAGTTACCCATAACGGGCGGAATAATTGAAGGGTCAGTCGAGAAGCAGGATGGTTCCGTGGAGAACCTTATCATCGAGGTATATAAGGATGGGGCGCTTCTCAACCACTGGTATACATCAACGCCCCGTGGAATGGTGGAAATTCATACGAATGTGTAACCGGCGGGTGTGCCAGGTATCTCCTGGCTGGCGAGGGGATGAGAAAATAAATATCCCGTATTTTAAGCAGGGGCCATCAGAAATTGATCAACAACGGATTTACATTCAGATCAGGTGTTTTACCCGGCACGGTGCCATAATAAAACAGATACCATTCTTCGCATTACTTTGGGGGGATTTCATTACCCGTGTAATGTGTGGTTTATCCTGCCACTGTTTGGGTTTTGATACAATAATTAAGTAGCAATTTACACCTTCATACTACCCCGTTTAAGGGATCTTTCCGATATATGTTCATCTGAATCCACCCATCTCTTGAAAGGACAGTGCTGTTGTGCAGACGGGATTTAAAGAGCGGGGGAATATCATTCTCATGTATTCCGCTTTGTAGTTGTATTACCCGGTTTATCCACCGGAGGAAAAAAATTAATTGGGAATTCCTGTTACCAGCACATTGTCGACATAAGCATTGTCATTGGTTGCACCAGATCCCGTGTTCCTGAATCTCAGCACAAAGTTCGGGTTGTTGGCGGCAGATACCGGAGCCGTGTAGGAATATGCATAAAGTTGGCCATTCTCTCTGGTATCACCGTTGATTATCTGTGCCATCGTTGTCCATGTTGAACCATCCGGCGACCATTCCGCTATGGCAGCCTCCGCCCCTTCAAGGGACTGTGCCCCCAGGTAAAAAGATATAATGATATCCGAATAACCGGTTGTGGGGATTGTCCGTCGCATACTTTCCGTTCCCCGGATGCGGATACTATGAGTCCCGAGTTTGGGTGAACCGGTATACCAGTCAGAGATCCGGTTTGAATCCAACTGGCGGAGAATATGGTTTCAAAGTCATCAAATAATATATTCTGCCGCGGGGGCAGGTTTACCGTTATATAATTCGTCTTTGTCGTACTGTTACTGCCTCCGGCGTTCGTTGCCGTTAGTAAAACCGTGTATGTTCCCGCCCCGGAATACCGGTGCACAGGGTTTTTAACAGAGTTATTGGTCGTGTCGCCATCGCCAAAGTTCCACAGCCACGATGTCGGGTTGTTTGTCGAACTGTCCGTGAAAGTTACCGTTAGCGGCAGGTTACCGGAAATGGGAGTGCCAATGAAACCCGCGACGGGAGGTGGTGGGTTGACCGTGATGTAGTTGGTCCGGGTTGTACTATTGCTCCCTCCGGCATTTGTTACGGTCAGCATGACCGTGTAGGTGCCGGGTCCTGGCATAACGATGAACCGGGTTCATGAACGTGTTATTGGTCGTGTCACCGTCGCCGAAGTTCCACAGCCACGATGAGGGTGTATTCGTTGAACTGTCAGTGAACGTTACCGTAAGCGGCATAATCCCGGAAGTGGGTGTACCGGTGAATGCGGCTACCGGGGCTTGCGGATTTGCCGTGATATAGTTTGCTCGTGTCGAGGTATTGCTGCCGGCCGTGTTTGTTGCGATCAGGGAGACAGGTGTACGTTCCTGCAACCGCATAGCGGTGCACAGGATTCTGCTGTGTATTATTCGTAGGGTTGCCATCACCAAAGTTCCAGAGCCATGATGTAGGGGTATTCGTGGAACTATCCGTAAAGATCACGGTAAGGGGCACTCCTCCGGACAAAGGTGAACCACTGAAACCCGCCACCGGTGGCGACGGGCTGACTACGATATAATTATTCCGGGTCTGGGTATTGCTCCCCCCTGCATTCGTAGACGTCAGTGCAACCGTATAGGTTCCCGCAGTTCCGTACCGGTGTACCGGGTTCCGGACAGTGTTATTGGTCGCGTCACCGTCACCAAAGTTCCACAGCCACGATGTCGGGTTGTTTGTCGAACTGTCCGTGAAGGTGACCGTAAGAGGAACAGTGCCGGATAAAGGTGTGCCACTGAAACCCGCAACCGGTGCTGGCGGGACTGCTGATATATGCCAGACATCACTTACATCCTGAAGGGTCAGGTTCGGGGATGAGTACTGGAGACGGGCAACCGCTCCCCCGGTGTGCTCGAACATCCTGACAACAAGATGGTGGTAACCGGGTAAAAGAGAGACCGTTCCGGTAACCGTTGTCGGACCATGGAGTCCCCCGTTGTTGATGATCTGGCTCTCATCAAGCCAGAGCCAGGAACCATCATCAGACCGGAGGCTGAAGGTATAGGAATCAGCGGTAGTAACCCGCAGGTACCCGTCCCAGTTCACGCTGAAGTAGTCAGTCTGTCCCAGAATGCTGGTTGGCCAGTTTGGATCATCCGACACTTCCCCGGATGAGGAATCGGCAAACCGAATCCGTACATCAGTACGGCTGCGCCCGGGATCCGTCCAGGTCTCGTTGGCAAAGTAGGTGCCGATCAGTCCGGGACTAAACGATGCACCCACTAAAACGTAGTTAAGCCGGGTTTTAGTATTGGCCCCAAAAGTGTTCGCGGCGACAAGCGTGACATTATACTGTCCGATTGCTGCATAGGTATGGGCCGGGTTCTGCAAATAGGAGACCGGTGTTCCATCACCAAAATTCCATATCCATGTGGTTGCACCAACAGAAGCGTCCGTGAACTGGACGGTGTGCGGTGCGGGACCGGCAAGAGGTGAGCCGGTGAAATCCACGGTTGGGGGAGTGATCGGGGAATGGTAGAGAGGGACATTGAATGTGCGGGGGACAGATGGGGAGGAGGTACTCCAGCCATACAACTGCACCACCAGTATTTTCAAACATCGGCAGGAAAATCCGATGGTATCCCGGGGTCAGGTGTACGGTCTGCTGGACAGTTGCCGGCGAATGAAGACCGCCGTTATTGATGACCTGATTTCCATCGATGTTCAGCCACGAACCATCATCTGATGTCAGGTAAAAGGTGTAATCGGCTTCCGTGTCGATCCTGATATATCCGGAGAAGTTCACGGAGAAATTATCATCTCTTCCGATATACCCAACGGGCCAGTTTGTGACATCCGATGCTGCCCCGCTTGCGGTATCCGCAAAATGGATCCTTCCCGCAACATTGGTGGCTGCAGGCACGGACCATGTCTGGCCAAGGTAATAATTCGCGATAATACCCGGGGAGAAATTCGATGCAAAACCTGCCGCGAGGGTATGGTTGGTTGTTACGTTGGTAAAAGTGTAGGATGATGGCACAGGAATAACCGGGGTCCCGTTCACCACGACAGATCCGACGACATAACCGGGGTTGGGGGTGATGACATAGGTAAGGTTCGCACCGAAGAGGACCGTCATATTGCCCGGACTGATTATCCCCCCGGGACCAGCGGTTGCATTGATGGTAAAGAGGTTGGATACCGATGGGACGAATAGTGCGGAAATGGTGTGATCTGCGTTTACACCCGGGAATGTATATGACGGGATGGCTCCCAGAGAAGATCCATCGACGTTAACATCAGACAATATATAGCCCGCATTGGGGGTGATGGAGAAAGTCTGTGATGATCCTGATGCAACAAGTACTGATCCAGCCGGGCTGATAGAACCACCGGAATTTGCTGATGAGACTATGGTAAAATAGTAAGTCGGGCCGGACTGGCTCGTCTGGACTCCCAGGAGAAGTGTTGAGAGGATTATTCCACTACCTGCTGTCAAACCCTGATATACAATATCAACCCTGTTGGGCATGTCTGATGAGACCGTTGTCAGGGTTCGGCCAATCCTCCAGGTATCGGCGTTGTTATCAATAGTGAATGGCAGCCTGGCACCATCAACCAGGATATACATTTTGTCGAGAGGAATTGGATCCCCGCCATCGTGATAGATATGGATTGTTTTTGATTCATTGGAAATCTGTATATGCACCGCAGGAATTTTCTCGTATACGGGCTGGGAGATGAAGATTGCCCCCAGTACAGCAAACGCTGTTACAAGGATAATGATAAGGAGCAGGGCCCCGATAATTTCTGATACACCCTTTTCATCAGGATAAACAGGGTTCATAGAGCTCCTCCCGAATCAGGCATGGTGAAATTATCGCCATTTTCTCTGGTCTTAAACAACCGGGACACCATTCCGTGTTACACTCTGGGCATTCCCGACGAAATACACGATGTGTGCATTATTATCACCTTCCAGCAGGAAGAGCCCGATACCAACCGGCCGGATATCGCTGATAACAACATTTTCACTACTGACACCATTGATCCGCTGGGTGCCATTTACCACAAGAACCGTGTTGGAAGTATATGGATTATCAGAAGTGATTGTCAGGGTTGATCCGAGATCCGTATAACCCGTTATCCATGCATGGATAACATCACCATTTGTCCGGGCATCAGGTACACCACTATGGGTGATATTTACATCAACACCGTTAGCGCTGATCTCCCATAACTGGTCACCAAGGCCGAAGGTCTTGAAAACTCCGGTGTTTGGACGCAGGGTAATTGTCACGATATCCCCGGGATACAGGATTACCGGATTTGTTGCATGGAAATCGGTAGCAAGGATCGATGACCCGGGTTTTGTGATGATGATTTTCAGATAACGGGTTCCGGTATAATCAAGATTGACTTTATCATCTTTGAAAAAACTGATGGAATTTGTACCCACTGATGCGGCAATCACCGGTCCGACAGTCTGTGGTGACTGGTTGATGGCGTCGCCGATTAACGACACGTTGTTGAGTATCAGGCTGACAATCTGCTGGGGATCAGAACCATTCAGACATATCGCCGAGGGGGTTGGCCGGATAAAGTCAGGAAGAATGTCTGTTGATGCCGTAGATGATGTAACCGACGCTGAACGGAGAAGGACACCGCCACCCCCACTTGCATTGTAAATGATCTGAACATTCCGGGGCGCTGTAGAAAGAGGGACAATGAGATTATCCCCAAGTGACCAGAAGTCGTCGCCTCCGGCAATAGTATAAGGTTTGACAGCCCCGTCAACAACAACCGAGAACTCCCCGTTCCTGAGGCCGTCCCCTCCGTTATGGTAAAGATACAGGGTAGGGGGGATCCGGTTATCGGTACCGACCATGAAATTAACATTAGGTACAGCAGTCGGGGTTTGCTGAGAGAGGAGGAACATCCCGACAATAGCAGCAGCGAGGACGACGAGAGATATGAGCAGGATCGCACCAATTATTTCCGACACTCCGGATGTATTTTCCTGTTTCCGGCACTGGGTTGGTTTATTCATAGATAACCATTCACTATAATCATGTCAGTCCTGCACCGACATTATTCAGATATACTTTATATTCGGCGTTACGCAATGTCAGGTAGACATCCGGATCATTTGCACCGAAACGCGGCCCGTTGATCAGGAGCGTCACCGTCCCACGTTTCGTGATGGGATTTTCGGTTACAACGGGAGAAGTATACCACGATCCATTGGTTATGCTGCCACGAATCAGGGTTTCATTGAAGACCCCGCCCCAAACCTGCGCTGTATTCCGGTCCGTTGTGTTAACGGTTACCCGGACCCAGTCATTTTGCTTGAGAACCAGTGGCGTACCAAGAGTCTTTATGGTAGAATCCACCCGCACAGGTCCGTTACCCCCGATGGATCCACCTCCAAGAACCTGAAGAGGGACAAGAGTTATCGATACTGCATCTACACTTCCGGTCGTCGCCTTAATGAAAGAAAATGGGGGTGAGACCCGGCACGTCGATCCATTCTCCTGTGACAAAAATACGCCTCCCGTCTGGTAATAATATCTCTGCTGGATCCAGTAATTATTCTGCGACTGGTATTCCAGAATATTGATCGGATAGGTAAAGTTCCCTGAACTGCTGGTATTGATGGTCAGGGTATCCCCCTGGTCCTTGACGGACATAACTGCAGATGAGGCAATGGGTTTTAAAAGAGGCAGGAATAATCCGCTGGACTGGGTATTTCCCCCTCCCGTACCAAGATCAACAGAGGTTGAGAGGGTTACCCCACTCTGGTTATTAACCCATAAGGAATCCAGACTGATCTTGTATTCCGTAAACCTGTCCTTTACGACATTCATCTGGTCAATTTCCTCCTCCCGCCCATTCGCAGGAACAACGTAAATCATCCATAGTGAAAACGCTGCGATAATCAGACCCAGTAATAAAACGAATCCAATCACTTCAGATAATGCCCGTTCATCATCCTGCCGGGAGCAGCCGATTTTTCTTGCCATTTCTATTGATGCGTTGCGTAATGACTCATATAAATGTTTGTTACGTCAGAAATTGCTGATTTTCGGACGAACCGGGAGGCAGGACGATAAATTGCCTCCAGGCACAGTGATGGATAACAGAAACACAACTGCCGTTCAGGAGAATTACTCAGAAGTGTTTTGTGCTTTGCTCACAAAAAATTATAAAGAAATTTCTCTCTTCATTCACCGGAACCTGTATAATCATGACACTCTCACAAGGCTGCATTCTCTGTCACCAGGGCGCAAAGATGGTCCTCTTTGTTACGGGACGGTGCCAGCGCACCTGCTGGTACTGCCCGCTCTCTTCCGAGCGGAAGGGGACTGATACCGTATTTGCAAACGAGCACCCGGTGGATATCCCCGCACAGATCATCGAAGTCGCAGAGAGCATGAGTGCTCTGGGCACCGGCATCACCGGGGGAGAACCTCTTCTTGTCCTTGACAAGGTGACCGCCTATTGCGAGCCTGCTCAAAGCACATTTCGGCCCGGAGCACCAGATCCACCTCTATACTGCACAGGCTCCGACCGATGCCGAACTCTCACAGATGCAGGGGCTTGTCGATGAAATCCGTCTTCACCCCCCGCACGAATGCTGGGAAAAGATCCTTGAATCGGATTTTATCCGTTCGGCAAAACGGGCAAAAGAGATGGGCTTTGATATCGGCATCGAGATCCCGGCATTGCCCGGGCTCAAACACCTCATTCCCGCCCTGCCATACCTTGACTTCCTCAACATCAACGAGCTGGAATGGGGCGAATCAAACGCGTACCAGATGCGGGAGCGGGGGTACGAACTTGCAGACGAACTGCACAATGCCATTGAAGGGGCAAAAGACTGGGCAGAAGAATTATCCCGGCACGACAAGGTTCACTGGTGCTCATCTGCATTCAAGGACTCGGTGCAATTGCGGGAACGACTGAAGCGGATCGCACAGAACACCGCCCGTCCGTTTGATGAGATAACTGATGACGGGACAATCGTCTATGGCGTCATAAAACCATCAGAAACCGATAAAGATTCCTGTCTTTTACTCTGCAAAGACAAGTGCGAACCTGACAGCTATGAAGACTGCGGGGACCGTATCGAGATGGCGTGGTGGCTGCTCACAAAATTTGCCGATGAGATGAAAGGAGAGAAGTTCGTCATCGAGCGATACCCCAACAATGGCATGATAGTCGAGATGACCCCGTTATGATCCTGCGCACCGTTATCGATCCCCTGTACGAACGCTACCTCCGTATGCAGTGCCGGCATGTGCCCCGGCATATCGCGATCATCCAGGATGGAAACCGGCGGTATGCAAAACTGCTGGGTGTCGATACGGCTAGCGGGCACCGGGCCGGGGCAGACAGGACTGAAGAGATGCTGGACTGGGCACACGAACTCGGTATCCGCCATATCACCCTCTATACCTTCTCGACAGAGAACTTCTCGAGAAAACCCGAAGAGGTTGCCCATCTTTTCACCCTGTTCAAAGAAAAATTCATCAGCATACTTTCCGATGAACGGGTGAAAAAATATAAGATCCGTGTCCAGATGATGGGAGATCGTTCACGGCTTCCCGCGGACCTGCAGGCTGCAATCGACGCTGCCGAAGAGGCAACAAAAGACCATACCGGCTTTAACCTCAACATCGCGCTTGCCTATGGCGGGAGAAACGAGATCGTCCTTGCTGCACGCGAAATTCTTGCTGAAGTGAAGAACAAGGGCATCAACCCGGATTCCATCGATGTCCAGACGGTAGAAAAGCACATTCACTCGGGAAGAGGGATCCCGCCGGTAGACCTCATCATCCGGACCGGGAATGAATGCCGGACCTCAAACTTCCTCCCGTGGCTGGCAAACGGCCATGAATCCGCCGTCTATTTCTGTGCCCCGTTCTGGCCCCTGTTCCGTAAGATTGACCTTTTACGGGCCATCCGCACGTATGACCAGCGGATCTCGGCAAAGAACGGGTCATAATCTTTTTTTAAATATCGGATCGCGTAGTATATTTCCATGGGCAGACAGATCAACAGATGACAGGTCATGGCAGGAAAAAAGGCACCGGGCATATTGTGGCGAAATACGTCTGTGATTGTACGGGCGGATATCTTTTCAAAGGCACACGAACAGGGCATTGATATCTCCAATGTATGCAACAAGGCACTTGCGGATCTGCTGGGTGTGGATTACTGCCAGCAGCAGCTCGATGACGTACCGGTAACCCGGCCCGTTATCATTGCACAGAACGGTTCACCCATAGAAGAGAGCACCGGTGTGCAGGGGGCTCATCCGCCCGGCAATTCCACAGTCATCAATGCCGATGATCCCACCGCCAGCACAACCGTGAGGAACACAAAACGACAACCAAAAGCCCGTCCCGCTGCGCATGAAACGGGTCAGGGTTCTGCCCCGCTCCCGAAAAAAGAAGCAGTTGTCATGTCACCGCCTGCACATGCTGCTCCGGCAGGAAAGGTAAAAAAACCCGCCGCAGGAAAGATGCCCAAAGATGAGGGGCTGAAGACATTTGTCAGCACAATGATCACCCGCAGTGATGAGGGTGATGCCGTAATCTCCAAGGATGATATGTTCCAGGCATTTACCCGGTTCTGCAGGGAGCATAAAGTTGCCCCGGTACCGGATCGCAAGGCATTCACTCTTGCCTTAAAAAATAAATTCGCTTTCTTTGATAAGACGGTAAATGGTATTCCCAGCTGGGTAAATGCCCGGTTGAAATAACCTTTTTATTTCCCGAAACGACGTATCCGCGACTGGTAGTCCCGCAGGATACGCAGGAAATCCACTTTCCGGAAATATTTCCAGTTCACATCGGAAAAGAAGAGCTCAGAGTAGACTGATTGCCAGATAAGGAAATCGGTGAGGTGATCGCCACCGCTCTTGATCACTACATCAGGTGTGTATTTGAATGTCAGGTAGGATTCAAGGAGTTTTTCGTCCACATCTTCCGGAGGGATATGGGCCTCAGCCATCTTCCTGATGCAGGCAGTAATCTCTTCCCTGCCGCTCTTTCCTATCGCTACAAAGACATCCATACCCTCGCCAATCACCTCTTCCTTATCTCCCACATGCAGAATGAGGCGGGCGATGGTGCCGATTTTCCTGATCTCGGACAGGCACCTGTTCATATCGTCAGGAGAGGGGGTTGCGATATGGAATGTAAGACCACGAATTCCGGCCGGGCGGAGGTATGGTGTTTTGCCACAAACGCAGATATTTCATTACACCATGCAGTAGCCCGGTAAAGTTTTTCCGGGGTATCTGCCATATCTTTCCCGCTGATCATGAAACAAACATGCCCCGGCAGTTCAGTAATCTGCCGTTTGAGCATGAGTTCATAAAGCCAGTAAATCATTTCCTGCTCATAATTGCCCGTCAAAGGTTATGAGACATGAGGGTTTGCATTTCTGTCCGGATTATTTAAGCCGGTTCTGACCTTTCCGCCCAAGAACACCGCGTTCCTACATAACAAGGCTCAACGCCCGGAATGCCACTGCCCCCAGTCCAATGGCAAGAACGGTTTCCAGTGCAGATATGGCAAGCGCCTTCTTCCACCCGAACTCCTGCGCCAGTGCAAGGATCGTTGAGATACAGGGAACATACAGCATGGTAACAAGGGCAAACACGATCAACTGGACGGGTGTGAGGATGGTTGAGAAGATCGTTGTCCCGAACAGAGCTACAAGAGCGAGGATGGTCATCTCTTTTCTGATGATACCAAATACAAATATCACACCAGTCATGACGGGGAGGCCCAGCATGACGACCGTTATTGGAGAAAGGAGGATGTTGATGGGCTCAAGAAATCCTGCCGCATACGCCGCAGTAATGGCAATGCTACCCGCAATATAAGCAGGAAGTACAATCCAGATGAGTGATCGTGTCCTCTGCCAGGTCTGACCTAAGACCGTGGGAGTATGCGGGATATGGAAATCCGGCATCTCCATGATCATGCCGACAGATTCACCGGGAAGGACACGGTACGCAAACCGGCCTACAACAATGATCAGGATAAAGTCAAACAGGTAGAGTGCGAGTGCCCACCAGATATTCACAAATGCTGCAACCACTCCAAGGATCACGATTGTCCGGGCCGAGCAGGGGACGAGAGTTACCAGGAATGCCGCGAGGAATTTCTGTTTGGGCGACTCAATTATCCGGCAGGAGAGGCATGCGGGAACAGGTACAGCCAAACCCCAGGACAAGGGGTATGATTGCTTTACCATGCAGACCCATTTTGTGCATGCCCCGGTCCAGCATCAGCGAGAAACGCGTAAGGAACCCGGAATCCTCGATAATTGCAAGGAAGAGATAGAACGGGATGACATAGGGAACGATGAGCGTAAGTGCTGCAACAAGTCCGGTCCAGGCTCCGTTCCACAGGATATCTGCAACTGAACCTTTGATCAGCGGCTGGACTGGAGCAATCCCCGTAAGGATTGCGGTCAGGACCTCAGAGATCCAGGCACCGACAATGAAAGTCCAGACGAGGAGTCCGCTGATGGTCAGTATCAGGAGAAGGTATCCCAGCACCGGATGAAGGGCGATACTATCGATTTTTTCGGTGAGGGTGGCTTTATGATCGGAAGGTGTCCGTATCGTCATGACTTCAGCGACAATCCGTTCAGAGGCAAGATACCGCTCACCACTCAGGATTGTTCCCGCCGCTTCCCCGTGGATCTTCTCCAGTTCCAGCCTGAATTTTTGTGCAGCGGTAACCGCATCCGGAGATTCTTTTTTTGCCTCCCAGATCGTATCGGAGTCCCCTTCCAGCAGTTTGATCGCTGTCCAGCGTGGCGGATAACCCCCGGCCCCGTTTGGCAGGAGTTGAATGATATTATGAATTCGTTCTTCGACTTCTTTTCCGTACTTCATCGTGTGAGGTTTTGGCCGGAACTTCACTGCATCGACAATGGCATCGGACAGCTCCGCAATCCCCTTACCCTGAATCGCAACGGTCGTTATCACGGGAACGCCAAGGAGCCTTGATAGTTTTTCGGTGTCAATGACTATCCCCTTTTGAGTTGCAAGGTCCATCTGGTTTAGGGCAAGGATCAGCGGGCTTTCCAGTTCTGTGAGCTGGAGCGTGAAAAACAGGTTCCGTTCAAGAGCGGATGCATCAAGGACATTCACGACCACATCCGGATGGTCGTGGGCGATGAACTCGCGGGAGATCTGTTCTTCGGTTGAGAGGGCGGAGATGGAATAGATACCCGGAAGATCGATCACGCGGATCCGCTGCCCCCGGTACTGGAGAAGTCCCTCGGCCCGCTCAACCGTTTTTCCCGGCCAGTTGCCGATCTCCTGGTCAACACCGGTCAGCTGGTTGAAGGTCGCACTCTTGCCAACATTGGCATTCCCGGCAAGGGCAACCACATATTCGCCTTCACAGGAGAGCGTTCATATAGCCGGGCAGGACCCGTCACAACCGGGACACCCGCTCATCCGGTCTTCTCCGCGCACGTTGCAACAAAGATATGATCGGCGATCGCATGGTCGATGGCAAGCCGGGTCTTCCGCACCGCAATCTCCACGGGCCCGAGCAGGGGGGCCTTCCTGACCAGCTGGATCTCGGTTTTGAAGGTGAGCCCGAGATCGGTGAGGCGCTGCACAACACTCGGTGTCGCCCCGGATAAATGCAATCGTGCCCTTCTGGCCCGGGCAAAGGGTCGTAACCGGGATCAGGGGCTCATCCCGGGTGCAGATTGTAGCGGATTCGTTTCGGAAGGCAGGCAGAACAGTCCTCTACCTTTTTATCGCAGGCCTCGATCAGGCTTCCGTGAGGGCACCGCGAGGGAGCCTTGAGCATCTTGCAGAGTGCACATTCCGTCTCATCAGAAAGCGTGTGCTCCATTTTGCATGCTTCGTCATGGACATTCTCCCGGTTGATGTGAAGCACATCGTTTAAGAACACTTCAAGAAGCCGGTGGCGGCGTTTTACCTTCCGTGCCATCTCCCTGCCAGATCCCGTGAGGGTTGCACCCTTGTATGGCTCGTAGTGGATGAATCCCTTGTCCGAAAGGGTCTGGAGCGCTTCAGTGACGCTTGCCGGGGCCACCTTCATACACCGGGCAATCGCCGAGGTCCTGGCAATACCTTCCTTCTCCTCAAGATCCAGGATGCTTTCAAGGTACTCTTCCAGCTGCTCTGATGCCATTGGAGAATATTTAGGATGCCCTAAAATATTAAGTTTTAGGCACCCTAAATTTTTTGGCCTGATTTTACAAAAAAATTCCTTGGCAGCCATCATGCAGGACCAGGCCAATAACCGGACCATATTCTTCCGTCATGCATAAGATTTCCCGCTTCTGGTTACAGCCGTTTTACCCCGCACTACGGGATCTGCCGGTCTGCAGATCTGAACCTGAACAAGGGCACCGATTGGCACCCAACGTCCGTATCTGTCCGTATTTCCCGACCTTTTCATAGGAGCAATTATAAACATTCTCATGAAATGATCAAACGATAAATGTACTCTTATAAGACGGGGATCGCCCAGATCGATCACGTATGCGGCGGTTTTGAGGCAGGGACCAATATCCTCATCCTTGCCCCACCGATGAGTTATGCCGATCAACTCGCCTATGCCCTGACAAAACCTCTCGAAGGCGAATATGCCATCATCCTTTCTACGAATGAACGGGCAGCAGAGGTCGTAGATTCATTCAAACAATCGGGAACCGACAAGCGGTTTATCGGGGTTATTGATGCCATCACCAAGAGTTCCACCCCAAGCATTGCTGATACGCAGCGGCTCATGTTCGTTTCAAGCCCCACCGATCTGACGGGAATCGGGATCAAATTCTCCAATATGATCGAGACTATCTTTGAGGGTGAATTTTCTGATGGTGAAGCCGGACTTTTCCCGCCGCCCATCCGGTTCTGCGTAAATTCCATCTCCACTCTCCTTATGTACCGCAAACTTGAGGTGCTGTACCAGTTCCTCCATGTCCTCACGGCAAAATTAAAAAAGATCGAGGGGGTGGGAATCTACATCTTAAACAGCGAGTCATTCGATGACAAGACACTCTCCTTGATCAAACAACTGATGAACTGTGTTATTGAAGTCAAGATCGAGGAGAATACCAGTTACCTGCGTATACAGGGTATACGGGGAGTCAGTTCCAACTGGCAGAAATTTTCTATCAGTAAAGGGCAGGTGACCATACTCCCATGATCTCTACCGGCATGAACGGTGTTGATGTCATGCTGGGAGGAGGATTTCCAAAAGGAAGCCGGGTGCTGTATAGCATGGAACCGGGTGTCAACGGCCAGCTTTTCATGGTTTCATCATTATGCCGTGCAATGGCACAGGATCTCTCCTGCCTTGTTATCCTGCCCGGTACAACCGTTGAGGCATATCGTCACGATATCCTTGCAATGAAGACGTGTCTGATCGATTTGTCTTCAGAAAAGATCGTTTTTATTGACGCGATTGACCGTGAGCGGATCCAGAAGAGTACAAACGATCCCGATTCGGCGAAACATGAATGGAAAGCACGAATCACAAAGATCTGCAGAGAGAAAAAAATCGATGTTATTTTTGCCTATTTTGATCTCCTGTCCGAGGACTTCGGTATAGAGTGTGCCCTTGATATCCTGGAGCAGGGATACGATAATGTAAAACCGACCCTCATCCTCGAACATCTCAATCTCGAAGGAGAACCGCTTATCTCCAGGTTTATCCATGACTTTTCATTCGATGTAGTAATCTCGATAAAATCTTCATTCCTGCGTGTGCCACATTTCGATTATTTCACTCTTGCCCACACTCCGGGGTCTCCTCAGCCAATACGGTCCGTACCATTTGTTACCACAGGAGGCCGGATCGTCCCGTATATTCCGCGGATAGTGGTTACCGGGCGGGCAAAGTCCGGGAAATCTACGTTTGTAACCAGTGCATCCATGGATGGAATTCAGGTAGACCGGGTAGGATTTGAGGACGAACAGGTAACCGAAGCCATGGATTTAGGGGCTTTGCAGTCCAAGGGCTTTGATATCACCATCTACGGGACACCCGGGCAGCCACAAGTCGATCTGCTGGTTCCCGGGATGCTCAAACACACGATGGGAATAATCCTGCTGGTGGATGCAACAAAACCCCAGTTTCTTACCCAGGCAAAAGAGATGATCGGCCGACTTGCCAGACGTAGTGTACCGATGGTTATTGCAGCGAATAAAACAGATCTGCCCGGCACGATGAAGGAAAAAGAGATCCGGACTGCTCTGGGTATTAAGGACGATATTCCGGTCTTCTTTATATCAGCAACCCGGAAAGCGGATGTCAGGAATGTGATCGAATCCCTCGTGAACTCCATCACACAGATTCCGTGTTGAGGTGTGAACAGGTGCCGTTGTACAATTCCCGTTTCGGAGGCGACATATGCTGACGTTTATAGGGCTCGGACTCTATGATAAGACCGATGTTTCGGAAAAAGGACTGACATGTATCCGGAATGCAGACCATGTCTATCTCGAATGCTATACTTCCCGGCTTATGGGTACGACAATAGAAGAACTCGGGGACTATTACGGTAAACCAGTCCATCCCCTTTTCAGGGAGGACGTGGAACAACACCCGGAAGAGATGCTGGATAAGGCAGAAGCGGGCAATGTGGTGTTTCTCTGTGCAGGCGACCCGATGGTCTCTACCACCCATGCAGATCTCCGGATGCGTGCCGCAGAACGGGGGATCAGAACGGCAATCATCCACGCGGCATCCATTGCAAGCGCAGTCTGCGGGGTTTCCGGGCTCCAGAATTACCGGTTCGGCAAGTCCTGTTCAGTACCATTCCCCCAGAAGAACTGGTCACCAACTACTCCTGTCGATGTAATAGCGCAGAACCTTTCCCTGCGATTGCATACCCTTGTATATCTTGATATCCAGAACGAGCGGTACATGACGGTGCCGGAAGCCGTACGCTCTCCTGGAAGATATGGCAAAGAAAAAGGGGATACAGATACCCCTGTATGTCGGCATTGCCCGGGCGGGTGCTGATGACCCGGTAATTATGGCAGGTCCGGCCGAAAAGATCCTCCACTGTGATTTCGGCGCTCCGCTCCATATCCTTATTGTACCGGCTGAACTGCACGACATGGAGCGCGAATACCTGGAGATATTTGCCGGCTTATGAAGATCGCAGAATGCGGGGAGGGGCTTTTTGATGCTCTCGCCCACAGCCGGATTGCAGCACACCCGCAAACACCCCTTGCGCGGGAAGCCTTCTCAGTTGTAGAGATGGCAATGGCCTACCAGAAAGACGGCTCCACTTTTTACGGTACAGGAGATCTCGTGAATGCGCTCGCAGCGTTCTGTTATGGAGCCGGCTGGCTGCATTTCGGCGTTTCATCCGGCCTCTTAAACAATGACAACCAGAGATCATTCTGTCCTTTTTCCGGACAACGGGAAATACTGCCCCTGTCGCTTGCAGAAAAACTTGGGGAGAAGACCCGGCGCTATGAACGGTTGCTGAACACTGCCCGGACTTCGGTTGAATGTGCGGGAGAGATGGCAGCGATCCGTTATCATTTTGCCGGTAAAGTTCTTTTTATAGCGGAACTCTATGCAGCACAGGGAACCGGGTACCGACGTGCCGGGAATTTTGAAGATGCTCTTGCCTGCTTCAGTTACGGTCACGGCTGGCTCGATGCCGGTGTGATATGCGGGTACTTCCGTATCACGGCACACCGTGATATTTTCACGATATAACGGGGCGTAACTGCCCATTTGGATGATATCTGCTGCACGGAACATTATGAAAACGTTTATACTATGCATCATAACCTGTCTAGATAGCAGCCGGTAACGCTCATCTTCGCCGGATATTAAGGAGTTATTATGGAGAAGTCGCAGGTCAAATGGCTCTATATTTCAGTAGGATTCTCGATTGCTATCCTGCTCATCATCCTGTACTTTACCATCAATGAAAATACCCTTACGTATCTCCAGCAGATCAATCCCTGGTTCTTACTCCTCGCTTTTCTGACCCATCTCTTCACGATGTGCTTCTGGGCATGGCGTGTCCAGAAGATGACCGGATCGCTTGGGTACAGGATCGGGTTTTTTTACAGCCTGAACCTTGTCTTTGCCAACCTGCTCGCGGCTGCCGTCACACCTGCACAGGCAGGAGGGGAACCTGTCCGGATCCACGAGCTCTACAAGGCAGATGTCCCTCTCGGTGATGCAACCGCAATTGTCATCATGGAGCGGGTGCTCGACGGCATTGTTCTCGCCGGGCTTGCCGCCTTTGCCATGATCGTCCTGACCGACCAGTGGAAGAGCCTCGGCGCCGTCTCGGAGGTCATGGTCTATATCACCTGGATCTTTGTCATTGGCAGTCTTTTCCTGTTTTACCTGGCCATCCGAAGGCCGGATATGGTAAAAAGGGTGGTCAACTGGTGTACCAGTTTCTTTACAAAGAAATGGGAGAGTAAACGAGTAGAAGCACTGGTTGTCCGTGCGGACAAGGAGATCGATAATTTCCAGACGGCTGTAATCAAGTTCGTAAAGAGCGCAAAAGGCGGGCTCCTCTGGGGAATTTTCTTCACCCTGCTCTACTGGGTATCGGAGATTTTTACCGCTTCACTCATCCTCGTCGGACTCGGCCAGCCACCCCTGATTCTTCGAATCCTTTGTAATCCAGCTCATCCTGGCTATCCTGATGATGATGCCCTTAACCCCGGGAAGTTCCGGCATCGCGGAGGTCGGGGCAACCTCCATGTATGCCCTGTTCATCCCGGCATCGATCGTCGGAATCTTCGTCGTCATCTGGAGGATTGTGCTGTATTATTTCAATATCGCACTGGGTATTATCTCAAGCCTGATTATCGTCCGTCGGGAAGCTCACAAACGCGAATGAACAGGACCACTGCTCACCTGTAACCCTTATCATCAATAAGGGCAATCACTCTGCACGGACATGACGCAGGTGAAGTGCGAGGTCAAAGGGGTATTTGTCGCAATGAGCGATGCCGCCACTGTGCCCCTTGTCGTTCTCTCTGATGGCAATGACCGGCTCTCTGCCGATATTCATCGGCATCTGGGAGGCGGTTTCGATCAACAGCGCACAGATAAAAGAAGTGCTGCCACGACCGTTCACCCACGATCTCTTCATCGATCTGTGCGCAAAGTTTTCTATCACCCTGCGGTACCTGCAGATCGACAGCATCGACGACGGGGTGTATTATGCCCAGCTGGTCATGAATTCCAGACAACAGGAGGAATACCTCGACTGCCGCCCGAGCGACGGTATCGCGCTTGCACTCCGGGGCGAAATCCCCATTTTTGTTGAAGAGAGCGTGCTTGCAACCGCAGGGCAGAAGCGGCAGATCTGCCGGACATGGTCGATCTTTCAACGTTCCTGCAGAAATAAAAAAAAGTTATTTACGCCGTTTTTCGAGCTCGGTCATCACATCGTTCAGGTCAACATCTGCAGCCCGTAGCGCAACAAGAAGATGGAACAGGAGATCTGCTGTCTCTTCTACCGTGCGTTCATTAACCCCGTTCTTTATTGCAAGGATAAACTCGGTGGATTCCTCACCCACTTTCTCCAGTACCTTGTCGATACCTTTCGGGTCAGTCAGCAGACGGGTGGTGTAGGATTCGGGCCGGGGATTTCCTGCACGTTCGCAGATCACTGCCCAGATCTCTGCAATCACTTGGGGATCAACCGTGCTGTTCATGCGACCTCCTCCTGTACGAGAAGCACTTCTCCCACTTCAATCCCAAAAAACCTACGGCAGAGGGTGCGCGCTTTCTCGATATTACATCCTGCCTTGCCGATTGCAATTCCAAGGTCACTTCGTTGTTTGACAAAGACATTGACCGGCCCGTTCTCCGGCCCGTATTCAATTCCAACCACTTCTGCGGGTTTGAAGATATTTGCAATGAATGCCTCAACAGTCTCGGCATACTCGACCATCTCGATTCGCTTGCCAAGCACATTCTGCAGGCGCTTGATGTTGTCGCCTTTTTTACCGATGGCAAGGCCCATGTCGCCCGGCCGGATGACGTAGATAACCCGGTCGAACCGATCGTCGATCACGCAGTCGTTTGCCGTGGATTTTGTTAAGATTCTCAACTCTTCGATGTACCGTCGCTCTTTAAAGCCAATATTGCGTTCCATTTTAAAATCAATCCTATTGTATCCGCTGATTTAAGGGATATTCGAAGTTTTTGCTGTGTGGGTATTTTTCCGGAGTATCCGGTTGAAATTTGTTTGTCTTAAGACTATCATCACACGCTGCTTATGTAAAAAAGTTTTGAAGAGATCTTTAAAAAAAGGGGATGAGGCAGGGAGCCTCAAACGGTTGTATCAAAGCCTGCGGGGAGATACATACCGGGGATTAACGGATCCGGTAAGTGATTGATACCTGCGCACTGACCGTGATATCGCCCGGTTGAATGGGGGTGGGTGCTGCTGACTTCATCAATGCATTTCCTGCCTGGTACTGGTAATTATCGAACAACACGGGAGAATACCCTGCGCTGATATCGGCATTCTGCACACCAGTAATATTGGTGCCCATTGCCGCTGCAACGGTATCAGCGTCTGCGCGTGCCCGTGCAACTGCCTCTTTCAAGGCCTCAGTGCGGAGCACCTGCGACTGTTCATCGGATAAGAGAAACTGGATGGAACTTGCCTGGTTGATGCCGTTTGCAACGGCTACATCTATGACTTCTCCGGTCTTGCTCACATCATGGAGAGTGACCGTGAGGGTATTAGTGACCCGGTACGTGCGAACCTTCTGGTCGAACAGGGACTTGGTAGTGTCTTCATACACCGGGTAAATATTATATCCGGTGGTCTTGAGTGCGTCCTTGGGAATACCTATGGCAACGAGCGCATCTATCACTTTTGCCATCTTCTGGGCATTGTCCTGCTGTGCAATCTTCACATCGGAATTTTCAGTCTCAACAGAGAAAGTAACCTGGGCCCGATCAGGAGTTCCAATTACATTGCCGGTACCGGTAGCGTGGATCACATTATCGTTGCTGGTGTCGGCAGTAGCTGCTGCTGCAATCCCGACACATGCTATCGTCATAATAACGAGAGCAATCATAAAGAGTGACTTTTTTCCGATCATATGTTATCACACAATCTTGATGGGAAATGGGATTAAAGATTACTTTGACTACGAAAAAAACCGCAGCTATGGATTGAACGGACGTGCGGGTGGAAGAATTACAATGGGGCAGATTTCGATTGCACGATAATTTGAACAACAATCATCTGACGGATAACTCCCGGGGATAAAATGATGAATGCCGTATTCATTAAACAGCCGTCTCCCCCAAACTACAATATAATTGACGACAAATAGTATCCCGATTCAGCATGAGAGCGACAATCGTAGAGAAGATATTTTCTCGAAAATGTGGCAGCGATATCCGGGCAGGCGAAGTGGTCATGGCCCCTCTTGACGGGGCAATGATCCACGATATTACCGGCCCGCTTGCCATCCAGAAGTTCTACGAGATGGGCGGACCAAAGGTCTTTGACCCGAAACGCATCATCATGCTCTTTGACCACCAGATCCCGGCAGATTCCATTCGAGGCGGCAAGCAACCATGTCTACATGCGGAAGTTTGCCGCGGAGCAGGACATCCACAACTATGATATCAACGAAGGTGTCTGCCACCAGGTGACCATCGAGAAAGGCCGGGCAGCACCGGGTGAGATCGTGGTCGGGGCGGATTCCCATACCTGCATGTACGGTGCCACGGGGGCGTTTGCCACCGGTATCGGTTCAACGGACATGGGTTTTGTCCTGAAGTTCGGTGCCCTCTACTTCAAGGTGCCGGAGACGATCCGTGCCGAGGTATCGGGAAAGTTCCAGAAGACGGGTCGGGGCAAAGGACCTGATCCTCTCGATTGCGGCAGATATCGGTGCCGACGGGGCAACCTACAAGGCAATCGAGTTCACCGGAAAGACCATCTCGGAAACTCGATATGGCAGGCCGGATGACGCTCTGCAACATGGCAATCGAGATGGGCGGAAAGGCCGGTATTGTTGCTCCGGACAAGATCACCTGGGAATACATGAAAGGCCGACGGAAGATGAAGCCGTTCGAACTCGACAGCGATGAGGATGCAAAGTTCATCAGCAAACGCATCTACAATGTCTCGGATCTCGAACCGCAGGTTGCGTTCCCCACAATGTGGATACCGGTGTCCCGGTCAGCAAGGTTGCCGGAACACACGTTGACCAGGTCTTCATCGGCTCATGCACGAACGGGCGGTTTGAGGATCTTGCGGAAGCAGCAGAAGTGCTGGGCAAGAAGAAGTTCAACCCGAAAGTCCGGGTCATCATCATCCCGGCATCCCGGGACGAGTACCTTAAAGACCTTAAGGGCAGGGCTCATCGAGAAGTTCGTAAAGGCCGGAGCACTGGTCGAAGCACCGTGCTGCGGGCCCTGCATGGGCGGGGCATTCGGCCTGATTGCACCCGGCGAGGTCTCGCTCTCGACATCGAACCGGAACTTCAAGGGCCGGCAGGGAAGCACCGAGGGCAAGGTCTACCTCTGCTCACCGGCAACGGCAGCGAGCGCGATCACGGGCGAGATCACCGAGGGAGGTATAACATGGCAGCAAAGAAGACGTGCCGTGGAAGATCGGGAAGGTCGTGCAAGCATGCGAGTCTGGAAATTCGGGGACGATATCGATACCGATGCAATCATCCCGGGCCGGTTCCTGACCATCTATGATCCCGAACGAACTGGCAAAACATGCCTTTGAGGGGACCCGGGACGAGTTTGCAAAGAAGGTGCAGCAAGGGGATGTGATTGTCGGCGGACGCAACTTCGGCTGCGGCTCTTCCCGCGAACATGCCCCGCTCGCTCTGATGGGAGCCGGTGTGAAGATCGTTGTTGCACAGTCATTTGCCCGGATCTTTTTCCGGAACTCGATCAATGTCGGGGTACTGCCTCGTGGTCTGCCCGGATGCAGACAAGATCGCGGACGGGGCAAAGATCAGCCTGAACATCAAAGAGCGGATACCTTGAGACAGACGGGAAGAAATTCAACATCGAGCCGGTGCCGGAATTCATGCAGGGCATCATCGATGCCGGCGGGCTCGTGGAATATGCAAAGAAGTTAAAGGAGGTACCGGTATGTACAAAATCGCAGCAATAGGCGGGGACGGGATCGGCCCGGAGATCGTGGCCGAGGGAAAGAAGGTATTCGAGGCAGCAGGAGAGAGGTTCAACTTCGATATCCAGTGGACGGATTTCGATATCGGGGCTGACCGGTACCTCAACACAGAAAACTCGTCACCGAGGATGACCTGAAGGAACTCAAAAAGTTCAAGGCGATCTATTTCGGTGCCATCGGCGACGAGCGGGTAAAGCCGGGTATTCTTGAGAAAGGCATCCTCCTTGCCCTCCGCTTCCACTTCGACATGTACGTGAACCTCCGGCCGATCAAACTCTGAAGGGCGTCGAGACCCCGCTTGCAGGAAAAGGCTCCAAAGGATATCGACTTCGTCGTCGTCCGGGAGAACACCGAGGACTTCTACGTCGGGATCGGCTCCCGGTTCAAGAAACACCAGAAGATCGAACTCAACGTCGTCCGCGATATCTACAACGTGAAGTTCGGCCTCGATGTGAAGAGCGATGCCGAGGAGATCGCCTACCAGATCGGGGTCATCACCCGCGAAGGTTCACGGCGGGTCCAGACCTATGCCTTTGACCTTGCCATGCAGCGGAAGAAGAAACTCACCTCGGTGGACAAGGCCAATGTCCTCTCGGACGTGTACGGACTCTGGCGGGACGTGTTCACCGAGACCGCAAAGAAATATCCGGATGTCAAGACCGATTTCAACTTCGTTGACGCTGTCACGATGTGGTTTGTCAAGAACCCCGAGTGGTTCGATGTCGTGGTCACGCCCAACATGTTCGGCGACATCATCACCGATCTCGGCGCCATGATCCAGGGCGGGCTCGGCCTTGCTCCGGGCGGCAACATCAACCCGAAGGGCACCTCGATGTTCGAGCCAATCCATGGCTCGGCACCGAAATACAAGGGCATGGGTGTTGCAAACCCGATCGCCACCATCTGGGCGGGATCGCTCCTGCTCGATCATATCGGGGAGCACAAGGCAGCTGCAGCGGTTGTTAAGGCCATCGAGAAGAGCATCAAGGACGGCGTGGTGACCAAGGATATGGGCGGCATCGGCACGGACAACCAAAGGCCGGGTCCTATATCGCTGATTGCGTAAGGAAAGGGAAATAATTCTTTTTTTAACCGGTTCAGTGGCTTCACGCTCACATTCATCAGTTCTGCTGAAAGGATAAAACCGGATCTCATCGGCAACTGAAACGCCCCTTACTATGCCGGCATCAGGTGCGCTGATGTAATGATTTACAAAAAGAATGTACTAAAGAGTATACACTGCGGCCATAAAGGCAGGATCCTGAATTCTCATAATGTTACTGCAGATTCCCGTGGAGGAATTGTCATGAACGGAACCGATGCGATCGATATCAATTATCTGTTAACGCGGATACGATCCAGACACGAGCATCCCCTCTGTATCGGGATCGATCTTACCGGTTCAGAGAAACGCCCGTCAGGAGTGTGCGTCTTTAACGGCAGAAATGCGTACCTCTCACTGGTCTCTTCGGATGATGATATCATTGAGATTGTTGAAATGAACAGGGGTGGACTCGTCTCGATCGATTCCTCACTTGGCCTGCCTGAGGGCAGGTGCTGCGTTCATGACTCCTGCGAGTGCCGGAAATACGGGATCATGCGGGAGTGTGAACGGATCCTTCGTAAGCGGGGGATCCGAGTCTATCCCACGCTGATTAAAAGTATGCAAAACCTCACCCTGCGAGGGATAGGACTCGCCCATACATTCCGGGACGCCGGTTATACGGTAATCGAAAGTTACCCGGGAGCGGCGCAGGATATCCTGCAGTTCCCCAGAAAGAAGATCAATCTCCGGCAGCTTGAGACGGATCTGATGGCGATGGGAATTATCCCCCATTCGGACAGGGAGCCGGTTACCCATGACCAGCTCGATGCCCTTACCTCTGCCCTGGTTGGCTATTTCTACCTGGCTGGCATGTATGAGGCTATCGGGAACGAGGCTGAAGGGTACCTGATACTGCCGGAGCTGAGTGAACCGGATAATGGTTGACACGGTATGATCACCTATCCGAACACTGATCATACACGTAGAGAGATACTTTGACGGTGCAAAAATAACGGAATAATACGTTTTTTCAGGAATCAGAAAGCGGGGCTGGATATCTCACAATACCGTATTGGAAATTTTCGAACCCGTACGCGGAAACATATCCGGAGTGATCGTTCTTTTCAACTCTTCCTGTTCGGGTTTTCCAAGATCATGCGTCCATTTCTCTATCAGGGACCCTAAAGTGATGGGTATCACGCCGGCCTTGATCATCCGGTCGATACTATTTTCATGGACGGACTTCGTCGCATCACCGGTGGCGTCCATTAATCCATAGATCACGAACCCTTCTTTGAGCCCGCGAAATGCGGTACCTGCAAAACACCCGCTGGTCCAGATGCCAGCGAGAACAACCTTTTTCCTCCCGGTCTTCCGGACCGCATATAATGTCTGTTCATCATCGAATGCATCGGGGCCGGGCGCTCTCCGGGTAAACACTTCCTGGCCGGGAAACAGGCGGGTGATTTCGGGAATAAATTCGCCATTACGTTTTGGGCCAATTGAAGACAGGACAACCGGAACACCAAAGATACGTGCAGATTTGGCAGCACAAATCGCAACATTTGTCACGGTTTTTTTGTCACCGGATGCGATGGCGGAAATTATCGCAGGCTGGTAATCTACAAGAACGAGAGTGCTGTTTTTTTCAGTAAGTGTCTCATTTTCCAGGATATGGTGAGTGTTCATTGAGGTTCCGCCAGAACTGGGTAATATAATACATGCTCAAATGGTTTGATAAATATATCTATTTTGTATATTCATCTGGCCCCATTATTACAAGGGTAACCCGGGGAAAAACAACAGAGTACCATTGACAGCAGGAACCGTATATTACTACATTCAACGGGAGAAATTACAAATTCCTGAAAAAAGTGAAAACTGTTTGAGGAATCATTGTTTTTACACCACGCCGTAGTATCACGCTTAACACTTTGGCGCAGTTCAAAGCAGTTCTTACCGGTATATGTATTCATCATCAGATCTTCACACCTGGTTTAAGATAATGCTGACATACAGGTTATAAACAGAAATGGGGGGTATTTTAAGAGATCCGTAATGTAACAGAGAACCTTATCTGGTGCAAAAATGGATAATCACAGGCAATGCTGAAATTTTGTCCACGGTGTGGGTCTTCAGTACAGGAAAATATGCGGTTCTGTGAAAACTGTGGTTCTGCATTAGATGATGAAACGATACTGGAAAAAGTGCCGGTAAAAAGTACACCGGCCATGTCAAAAAAAGCCGGGCATAAAAAACAGTTCCTGATTCTTTTTGCGGTATCAGTAATTTTAATCATTGCAGGATTGGGATATCTCTTTTCCTTAAGTTCCCTTTCCATCCAGTCCGATCCCGTTGGTGCGGGAGTGTACCTGGATTCTGAATTCCGGGGAGTGACCCCGAGTGTTATTCATTATCTCCTCCCGGGAGAATATCACCTCGAATTCCGTCACGAAGGCTACCCACCCTGGCAAAAGAATATCACTATTACGCTGGGCCAGGCAGAGACTATCAATGCCGACTTATCTGATAACCTCATCCCAGAGGTACAGGTTGCATGCTATTCAGGAGAGATTTTACAAAACACAACGGGATCTGCGACCTGTATTTATAAAAAAGGAGAAGGAGTTACTCTCACCGGTACAGCCGTCAGGCCACATCCAAAAGAAAATCCTGATGTAACAATTTCTGTCTTTTCGCAGGGAACTGCGTTGCCCCTAAAAACGCAATCGGTTGCCATTCGCCCGGATAACACCTATAATGTTACTCTCGATGGCACCACATTTCCGAGCGGAAATTATCATCTTGTTGCATCACTTCCCTCCGGCCAGAATTCAACGGTTGAATTTACCATAGAAAGCCAGGAAGATACCAATATCCGAATCTTACAACAGATTGTAGAAGATTACCATAAAATCCACACGTACAGCCTGTATGATTACTTTGTCTGCGCAGATATGGCTCAGGATGTCTGGAATATCGTTAAGACACAGGGAATGCGGGCAGTGCTGGTTGCAGGAAATATCAACAATGCGGGTGCAGACTGGAAAGACTATGATCATGCCTGGGTGATTGTGGAAACAGCCCCGCATCAATGGGTTGCCTTAGAGACCACGGGAGGTTTTCTCGTGTATAAAAAAGACAATCCCAATTACTACCGGGGTATTTTCTTTGAGAACCCCAAAGACCTGAAAACAAATATGGATATCAGACGTGACTATAACAACGAGATTGATCGGTTTGCAACGATAGTCAGCCAGTACAATGCGAAAGTGAGTGCATACAATACCGAACTGGATTATTACCGCTCTCTTGCAGATTCCTACAATGCAAAATATGTGGGACGAAACCTGACCGCCGCAGAATATCAGGAATCATTAAGCGTAAAAAATACGCTCAATACCGAACAGTTGAAACTGGTTCAGTTGAAAGCCGAACTGGATCAAATGACCATCACGTACAATAATGAAAAACAGATAATGGATGGAATTACCGCCCGTATGAACGAGCTGGCGGCAAAAGGCACCACTCTGATGAACTCCTGAATTTTATTATCTGTTTTTTTTGTGGTTCGTGAAACATCCGTTACCCACCCCTCATTTGCATATCCGGCGGCATTACTGATCGGAGTTATTTCAGGTTTCGGGGAAGTTCAGGAAAATCGTCTTCCTCTTCCTCATCAGCCTTTCGTGAGAAGAGGGACTGGAAAAAGCCAAGCGGTTTTTTCGGGCGGGCAACCGGATATACAGGTTGCACATCGATGCGTTTTTTCGAAACCCCAAGGTCGGGAAATAAAAACTCGGCCTCAGCAAGACCCTCTTCAACCAGCGCTTTTTCTGTCACATCAGTAACAGAACCTGCTATCGAGACCGTCTTCCCGTTCTTCACCAGCGGAATCTCATTGACTTCAAGCCTTATGATACGCCCGTCCCGCGAGTTCATCTCAAGCCGGTAAGGGGGTTCGCGCCTGCCGGATGCAATCGCCTTTATTGTCCGTTCAAGCCCGTCGCCATTTATCGGGTTGTCGGTGAGGTAATCAGTCCAGATCCGTTTTCCTTCACGTGGACGGCATCCCAGAAGTGCACGCAGACGCGGGCTCACAAACATCATCGTGTGATCAGGAGAGTGCGTGTAATACATCTGGTTCCCGCTCTCGAGCGCATGCATCAACTCCTCATCCTTCTTTTTTATCGCTTTCTGCTCGCTCTTGATCCGGGTGATATCGCGTCCGGCAGCAACAATGGATTCGACCGTATTGCTGCCGTCCAGCACAGACTTTGCCGACCAGCTGAAACACCGCATCCCATGAGGGGTCTGGATCCACTGTTCCACGGTGCAGGCAAACGGCGGGCGGAAGAGCTTGGTCATCTGGGTGGCAATGACATCTGAATACCGCTCGCTGGTGACAGGCATGAAGATGCTACCGGTGAGTTCCTCCTTTGATTTCCCTACCGCTTCGCAGTAAGCAGTGTTCACAAAGAGAAGGCGTCCCTCCAGGTTGAACTTAACAATCAGGTCCTGCTGGCATTCCACCAGATCCCGGTATATCGTATCCGTGGCATCCATGCTCATGACCACTGTTTCCTGTGCCGGTTCACGTCAGACTTACCGGATAAAAGAGGAGCGTTATTCTCCACCTGTAATCATCTGTCAAAGAACTATTAATGTTGCACGATTTCACCGGGAAAAAAAAGATTTTCTGATGGGCTGCTGAGGATCTTTACGGGGGATGGATAACCTGTCGCGCAATCCCCCATGATCTTCATACAGCCGCACTGATTGTCTGCTGCCCGTACACGCCCCTGCGGGTGCTGATGACAGGCTGCGCCGGGATTTTCACGATGGTTGCCATACGATCTTTTCCGTACATAACATTACGGAGTGAATTTAAGGAAACGGTGAAATTCCCGATATCGAACAACTCGATGTTCAGGGCTTTGCCGGAAACCGAGACCTGTGCCAGTCCCTTTACCGCTCCAAGGTAATACTGCCACTGGTGGGTAAGCTCCTCCAGCTGCACAAAAACATGACCGGAGACTGCCTTTGAGAGATCAGAACGCCGTATCGCATACCGCATTCCAAGGATATGGAGTTCGATCACTGCATGAACATTTCCTTCACTGTCAAATGCGCTGTACCCGGTCCGCTGGAGATATCCTGCTTTTTCCATCATACCCGACCACCTTTCTGTCGTAGTATGGCGTTGCAATGCCGGGTATATAACCCGTAACCGTGCGCAGGGTGAAAGTGAAAAAATCAATGCATTACGGGAAAGGGAAATAATTGCCGGGCCAGAGATCCGGAAAGTTTGAAGATTCTCTACGATCCGGATCGGTGCAGTTTTTTGTCCATGCAGGTATTAAGCACCTGCTCCACAAGAGAAAGGGTTCCGTTAATTCCCGCAAAGGGGGTGGGAGCAAGCCGGACCGTTCCCCGAAGCGGGGGCGTAATTCCCATAAAAGCCCGGGCATCACAGACTGAACGCTCAAAGGATGACCCCATCACCAGATCAGGTTCATGCTGTCCGATAAGGGATCGAACGCCTTCAAGCCCGGTAACATGTTCAACAGGAAATTCAGATTTACCCGGGGAATTGCGCGATCCGATACACCGGATATCCGCATCCAGGTACCGTTCGAGCGTTTCCGCAACATGCTCAGCATCAGGAAAAACCGGCAAAAATTACAACGGAGGGAGGATCAAACCGGAGCAGGTACTTGTCGCAGGCCCTGACCATCCGCTCTTCCTGCTGTTCGAGTTCCAGGAAAACCCGGTCCACATCCGCATCAGTAAACAATTCACCTAGTCTCCTGAAGGTAGACCCGATAGCCCGGAACCCGAGTGTGCCGCCACAATACCCGCCAATCCCACTCGCGAAATCCTCGTTTGTTCCGATTGTATACGGTGATGCGTGCTGCACCTTGTCGAGCAGGTCATGGGAAAATACCGTCCCCACCGGGATCCGGGCCAGGCTCAGCAACCGCATGATCTCCTGAACATTTCCCCCGGAGAATGGATCGAACAGGCAGACGCCATCGATGTTAACCCCCCTGACTTCCCGGATCTATCCGGGGGGCAAGTGTCGAGAGGGCTTTTGTGTATCCTGCCTCAACATCACCGGAAAAACCCGGGCTGTCGACAAGAATAACGTCATGCTTTTCGAGCATGGACCGGATATCTTCACCAAGAATCGCCGGAACGCAGGTAGTAATGACCGCTATGCGTTTACCCCGCCGGACAACCCTCCGATCACTTCATTGAGCCGGTCCTCTGAGCCAAAGATGATCTCATGCTCGAGAATGAATGTGCCGTGCAGGGGAGCGCGAAGAAGCGTGGTAGGATAGTAATAACAGCCGCTCGATCCATGGATTACCACCGTCATGCCCTCGAATCCGGCAAGACAGGCAGCAGCCCCGGTCATCGCACAGGGCCAGAGGGGATTAGTACATTCAGGCATGGAGCTGACGCCTCCAGCGGTGGAGCATCCTTCGGACACCGGTAGTCCCGACCGGAGTGCCGGGAATAAAAGATGGTCCTGCGGGTACCGGGTTTTTCCATCCGGATACGCAATGCCTCTGCCACTTCTGATGAGGAATACACCCCATCCGCATCACTCATGGCAGGGTCAAACGATGCAGACACTCCCGTGAGATCAGAAAACCCGGCAAGAGTGTCTGTCTGGAACAGGCGTTCTTTTTCCACAGCACGACTGCAGTCTTTGCCAAATGTTCCGGCAACTGCCTCCACAAACGAAAGAGTACCGGAAAGCCCGAGAGGAAATGTCGGGATAAAGGGAGTCCCGAAACGCTGTGTTAAGTAATTACCCACCGGTATAAGCGCAGGTTCCCGGAGGATATTGAGACGGGCCGCGCCCAGAGTCCCGATCTCATCGAACGTGATATCATGCACGTACCTGATATTTACGGAAATACCCAGCATGTCAAGAAGACGGGTCACCTCAGCGTAGTTTTCCTCAACTTCGTATTCGAGATTTTTTTCGCCGATAATATTCACACCGTCATTTACCGGACAGGGTTCAGCAGTATCAGCAATCGCACAGAGGGCATTTGCCACTCCGTTCTGGAAGGTCCCCCCGAGGAAACCGGCAGTTGGCACAATGACCACCGGCACGCCATACTCCCTGCTGCAGATCGCAGCAACATCATCACCGATAGTATCGACAATACAGGTGGAGAGCACAAAAATTGCATCCACATCACGTTCTGCTACAGATTCAAGGGTCCGGAGCAGTGCCGCTTCACCGCCAAACACGATATCGCTCTCGCAGAGCGCAGTAGAAACCAGATCCGGAAGGGTGACCGTTTCATTGTCAAGCCCGGTGGCGTGTAAAAGTGAGAAATTATGATGGGTGCATCCCTTCGGCCCATGGACAATACTTGCGGTATTGCGGACATGGGTTGTCACCGAGAGCGCCCCGGTGAGGGTACAGCCCCCGAATCTAGATGTATGAATAGGCAAGGGATTCAAGCTCATCAATCTCTAACGGAGTCGGGATAGTGAAATGAGTGTTTTCCATCACGCGGGCGGCAAGGGTGCGGTAACATTCGGCCTGTGCAGAAGCGGGTTCGTACTCGATGACCGTCTTACGGTTGAGCTCTGCAAGCTGCACCACGCGATCACGGGGAATAAAACTGATAAGTGAGCTGTTCACCCGCCGGGCAAACTCTGCCACAAGCTCTTCTTCATTCGGCTGGTTCCTGGCATTACAGATTACCCCGGCCAACCGGCAGGTGCTTTTGGTCCTCGAAGAAAGGCGTTGTATCGCTTTGCAGATGTTGTTGGCGGCATACAACGACATCAGTTCACCGGAGGTGACAAGATAGATATCCTGAGCATATCCCTCGCGCATCGGCATGGCAAATCCCCCGCAGACAACATCACCCAGTACATCGTAGACTATAACATCGCCTTTTAAGGCGCCGAATTTCTCGAGGAGCTGGAACGTGGCAATGATTCCCCGCCGGCACACCCGACACCGGGTTCCGGCCCTCCCGCCTCAACACAGCGGACACCGTTAAACCCGGTAAACTCGATCTCTGAAAGGGTTATTGGGGCCTCGCCCCGCACCCGGACAAGATCCATGACGGTTGGAATAAAATTCCCGTGCATCAGCATCCGCGTACTGTCGCGCTTGGGATCGCACCCGATTTGCAGGATATCAAGGCCCATACCAGAGAGTGCAGCAGAGAGATTGGCCGAGGTGGTGGACTTCCCGATACCCCCTTTGCCATACAGGGCGATCTGTTTCATCACCGTACTATGGAGTGGCAATTTATATTAGATCTCCTGATGTTAAGAAAAGTAAAGTTGTTTTGCAGGAAGCGTCAGCAAGCGTTCCGGTTAATCCTGCCTGCCAAAGAGAGCCATAAGAAGCATCACGACCGGGATCACTTCAAGCCTGCCCACCCACATCACGCAGATAAAAATCCATTTTGAGATGACGGGCATATCGGGAGAAACATACCCGGAACCCAAACCACAGGTAGAGAACGCAGAGGTAACATCGAGAACAATCTCGGTCAGTGAAAATGAGGTGAGATGGAACTGGATTACGGCAAGCGTGGCGACAAAGATGACCGATACCGAGAGGATAATAACGAGCATATTCTTTGATACTTCAAGCTCTGCCGTTGCCTTCGGGATCACCCGCCCCCCGAGCCGGAACGGCAGGAGGATCTTGCCACTGACAAAGAGACGCCTGAACCACCAGAGCAGGGCGCGGACGGCGAGCATGACCCGGTGCAATTTAATCCCGCCGGGCAGTACTGCCGCTCGCTCCCCCGATAAAGGCGAGCATCGCAAGGAAAATGATGGTGACACTTGCCCAGGTATGGATATTTGCGATAGAAAATCCGGTCGTAGTAATGGCAGATACGGTCATGAAGAGACCCTGGTGCAGGGCGGGCAGATAATCAAGATTATTAAAAAAAACCAGATCGTACGCCAGGACTGCAGTGCCTATTGCAACAAAAACAAAGAAGAATTTGACCTGTTCATCCCCGAACATGCTCCAGCGCCGGTTTTGGGATATGAGATAATAGAGTTTGAACGGCAGGGCCCCGGCGATCATGATCGGGATAAGAATGAGCTCCAGCACGATGCTGTTGTAATACAGGATCCCTCCTTCGTGGAGGGTAAACCCGCCGGTTGATATTGTGGCAAGAGCAAGGTTGACCGATTCCCATAAAGAAAGACCGGTAAACAGGATGAGACCAAGGGCAAGGAAGGTCAGGATCCCATAAATTTTCCATAATGCCCGACCGGTAGAAACAACCGCCTGCATCAACGGTTCATCCCTGCTTTCCGTACGGTAAATCTTTGAATGGGAAAGTCCTGTGCTGCTGGCCATCGCAATTGCGAATGCAATAATGCCGATCCCGCTGATCCATTGCATATAGGAGCGCCAGAATATGAGGGTGTAGGGAGCGGTTTCCAGGGACTGCATCATGGAAAATGCCGTCCCGGTCCAGCCCGCCATACCTTCAAAGAGTGCATCAGTAAATCCCATCCGGAGCCCGAGCATGAACGGTATCGCGCTCACCATGGCACTTGCAAACCAGAAAAGCGCCACTGAGCATAAGGCGGTCGAAAGTCTTATCCCGCGTTCACTGCGGGGGAGTTTTCTAAAAATGATTCCAAGAAGGAAAAAGGTCAGCGGCACTGCCGCCATGGGCAGGAGCATATTCCACTCGGAGAAAAGAACCGCAACGACAAGCGGTACACAGGTGAGCGGAGATACAAAGACAAAAATGTCGCCGAGATCTGCAACTATCGTGGAGAGATGCTCAAGCCGGTGCATCGCTAGAGAGTTGCCGCTGGTGCTCTATTAGTGTTTGCCTATCGTAACCGGATAAAAATAGGGAGATCAGGGTTTGTTTGTCCAGAGCCCGTGCACATTGCAGTATGCGCGTACCTTGGCATTCGTATCAGCAGTGCAGAACTCTGCTTCAGGCTTCTCGCCGGGCCTGAACCCACGGACACAGACATTCTCGCCGGTCCGCACTTCCACCCACTCGATATAGTGCTTATCTTCCATTGGGTGCGGTACCGAACCCACTTTAACAACAATGCCTGCTCCCGACTTTTCTATAACCGGAACATGCTTTTCTTTGCCCACATCAGCAGTCTTTTCCAGCTGCAGGATCATCGGCTTTCCACAGCAGACAAGGTTTCCACCGGATGCATGGACTACCTTGATGATGTTCCCGCATACGTCGCATTTGTACACTTCAAACATTTTCACCATAGTCATTTCCTCCGTTTCTAAACTATCATGATCTCGTGGTGCTTCTTTAAGATATCGTCCGCAAGCCGGTCTAGCTGTTTTAATGTCGCTTCATCCGGCTGCCCTTTCACCATTACCGGCTCAAGGACTTCGACCTTGACGTGATCGAGCATCTTTACGATCATCTCTGCGGTTTTACCGCCCCAGCCATAGGATCCGATCACCGATGCAAACCGGACTTTTGGCTTAAGCAGGTTGGCAAGGTAGGTAGCATACACTACCTGTGGGTGAGGTCCAAAGAGCACCGTCGGGGTCCCCACAACAATGGTAGCGGTATCCACCAGTGCGAAGCGCCAGATCCCCGATATCCGTCTTGGTCAGGTTGAACGGTTTTACCGTAATGCCGCGTGAGATCAGGGCACCCGTCAGGTACTCTACCATCTTCTCTGTGCTGCCATGCATCGAGATGTACGGGATCACGACTTCATTTTTCACCACATCTGAGGTCCAGTCAGCATATGCATCCAGAATGAACTGAGGATGGTTGTGAACTGGGCCGTGACTGGGTGCAATCATGAGAAGCGGTAGTGCTTTTATCGTCTCAAGATGTCCCCGTATGCTGTTCCGGAATGGCATCATAATCTCGGCATAATACCGTTTTGCTGACCGGTAGCATTCCGCTTCATTGGTCACATACAGGTCAGTTGTGGCCATGTGGAACCCGAAGAGATCACAGGAAAAAAGGATCCGGTCTTCTTTAAGATAGGTTACCTGCGTCTCGGGCCAGTGTGTCCACGGAGTCAGGTGGAATTCAAGTGTCCGGTCACCCAGTGACAGAGTCTCTTTGTCCCCGATGATCAGGAACCGGCTTTCCGGGAGCTGGAGAAGCGCAACGAGCAGTTCTTTGCACTTCTCATTGGTGACGACCTGCGCATTGGGGTAGAATTCCAGGATCATCGGCAGGGTGCCGGAATGGTCCTGTTCTGCATGATTGACAACAACGTAATCGATCCGTTCAACGCCCAGTTTGAGCAGGTTTGAAACCAGTTCAAATTCCTTGCTGGGATCGACCGTGTCGATAAGTGCAGTCTTCTCGCTTCCCTTGATCAGGTAGGAATTGTAACTCGTACCATCCGGAAGCGGGATCAGGGCATCGAAAAGACGCCGGTCAAAATCAAGAGCTCCGACCCAGAAAATTCCTGTTGTAATTTCCCGTGAAACCATAAGGATCAGTCACAGCTCCTGTTAAAGAATTTTTTTGCTGCGCCGCAGACCGGGCATGTCCAGTCATCAGGCAGAGACGCAAATGCCTTTCCCGGGGGGATATTCTGCAACGGTTCTCCCTTTTCAGGGTTGTATTCATGCCCACAGATGGCACACTGGTATTTTTCTGTCAAAATAAATACCTCCGAAGGTTCAGATTATTACGTAACTGGTGTGAATAGTTGAAATAATCATTTCGATAATAAACGACTGCCACATCCGGTTTCAGGCACCGGGGGTGAGCATATCAATATTACTGGTGGCAAGATGGTACCGTCCAACAAAAAACTTAAAGGAACGGTTTTTTTCAATGGCTGTTTCGAGCGAGAAGGATTTGAGGATCTCAAACATAAAATCGATCCGTGATTCGAACTGCCGGGGCATGAGCTCATTGAATTCTTCCTTAAACATATCATCTGTTGATACACGTTCTTCGACACCAAGATTCCGGGCAGAAACTGCAGACAGCCCGGCATAATACCAGCTTTCGATCTCTTTTACCACGATGACAATGTGGTGACCGGATATATTGTCAAAATGATAGTAGAGAATCTGTTTTTTGTCCCGGACCGAACGTTCTGAATCGATATCTGCAACAAAGATGTAATCATTGTTCATCTGGCGCACACTTTTCAGAAAGTTATTCACCTTCACCCGCTTGATACAGGCGTACGGTATGATCTCGATCGAATCATACGATGAAACGAACAGGGGCTTTATGATGCGCCCGAAGAACCTTACGTCATCCTCTCCTTCGACAAGAATAAACAGCCTTTTTTTCATGCTCACAATCCCAGCAGGTTCTGGACAAAGAGCTCTTCAATGCCGATCTCATTTTCAAGAAACGTCCTGACTTCTTCTTTGTCTGCCGGGCGTGAGATGACAGAAAAACCCTCGCTGTCCCTTGAAATAAGCAGGATATCTTCAAGACGAACATGCCTGACAACTTCGGTGCTGTGAGTAGTGATCATCAGCTGTTTTTTTTCCGAAGATTCCTTCATCATCGCCATGACACGGGCGACCAGGAACGGGTGGATGTGACTTACCGGCTCTTCAATCACAATGAAAGGTTTCTCCTCGAAATAGAGCGCGATAATGAGGGCAAACATGACAATCGTGCCATCAGAAAGAGAGGATGCCGGGAGATCATGGCTTTTGGCATATCGTTCGCGGAGGGTGAGGATCAAAGACACGTCCATGAACTTCTGTACGGAGAAATCCTCAACAAAAGGCATTGCGTCCCGGAGCAGGTTTGAAAATTTCCTTTTCTTCTCGGGATCATCGATAATGGTTTTTACCACAACGGCAAGATTGCTCGCATCCTCCTCCAGATCCCGCTTTCCGGTGATCACGGATCCCCGTTTCGGGAGTTTTGGATCGATATCATACACGGCGATCCGGTCAAAGAATTTGTCGACGTGCGGCAGCGGATAAGCGTATGAACTCTCAAGCAGAAGGGTGTTTTTAGGGAGATGTATACCACGGAAAAAGACCGGGATTATATCCTGTTCTGACAAGGTGCACCCTTCAGGCATGTGGACTGCATACTTCACTGCACCGTTTTCACTGGTCACCTGAATCTCCCCACGACCAAGGGCATGGTTTTTAGCGATACCCTGACCAGTCCGTTCGCATGACGATACCTCGCACCCAATAACAAGCCGGTCCCGGATAATTGCAAATCTGTCTCCCGCAGCGTCGAACCGGATCGCAAATTCATATGAAGATTCACACGACTTGATCCCAATTAGTGAATTCTCACCGTTGGTATGATCGATAAAGTCCGGTTTCTGATCCGGGGTATAGGAAACCCGTACCACCAGATCGCGTGCATGCCCGATCTTTGCATTCCGGATATATTCCGTACCGCCCTGCATAGCGATCGCATTTACCAGTCCATGGCGGGCAATGTCACGCAGGAACTTGAAAATACTGATAAAATTGGATTTTCCTGCTGCATTCGAACCGATAACCACATTGAATCGGGACAGATCAATATCGAGTTCGGAAAAACTCTTGAAATTCTCCACATGGACCTTATGTATGGGCATGAAAACTCCGGTAAGTTCTCGTCACCCTGAAAGAAAAAGAAGGTATTGGTTATCAGCCGGCAAAAAGGGAAAATTTCTGATTTCCCACTTTTAAAAAAAAAAGTATCCCGCTAAGGGTTCAGCACCATGATCGCATAATTAAGGTATGCTGCAAAACTGATCCAGATCAGGTACGGGATGAGCAGGGCTCCCCCAATGATAGAGAACCGGGATACCTGGATGATAGTGACATAACAGGAATGCCCAGAGAGCAATAATGCACATAAATGCAAAAAAGATCGCATGCCAGCCAAAGAAGAGATAGGACCACCCGATATTCAGCCCCAGCTGGAGTATAAACAGGAGAAGCCCGACAAAAACTTCCCCTTTCGTGATGCCTGACAGCAGGATCAGGCAGAGTGAGATACCCATGAGAACAAAAAGAGCAGTCCATACGGGCGCAAATACCCATGAGGGAGGTGTCAGGTCAGGCTTCAGCAACCCGGCATACCATGTCGGGATGGCGGGCGTGGTATAGATTGACCCGATATACCCGGCAAGCAGGCAGATGCCAATCGAAAACACGAGACACAGGACTTTTTTTAATGTCTTTATGACCGGCATAGGTTACTTGATAGTCTTGCAGTTGGGGATTAAATGATTATTGGATGAGGAAACGAGTATTATTAACTCCGGGTAAACGAACCAGTTCCCATCAGGAACTCTCCCGAACCGGGTTTATATTTTCGGAATGAGTTCCTCAAGGGTTCAAAGGCATTTTTGTTTCTCGTGCTTTGAGGAGGAATTTTTCCGGTAAATCGGGTATGGATCAGAAAGAACACTCACCCGGAACAATAAAGGTCAGGAGGTGGCGGGTTACCGGGTCAGTGAGTAAGCTTGTCATCTGTTGATACTGATATAAAATAATGAGATAATTATATTAATCGAGGATCAGAATTTTTCTTATTAATGACGGGCACTGATTCTTCCCTGCAACAGGGATTGTATGACAAAATTCAGGGCGATGTTTATACCCTTCTTGAAACTCCAGCTGACGGCAACAAGGTCCGGAAAGTCATCATATATTTTATTGCAACCCTGATCCTGCTCAACGTTATAGTAGTCATCCTTGAAACGGTAAGTTCGCTCTACCTCCAATACACCACATTTTTCCACCTGTTTGACTTATTCACGGTCATTGTCTTTTCCGTTGAGTATGCCCTCAGGGTCTGGTGCTGTGTAAAAAATCCCCTGTATTCATCACCGATCAGAGGACGGATACAGTTTGCATTATCGCTATATGCGCTCGTTGATCTGATTGCCCTTACCCCTTTTTACCTCCCGTTGATAATGCCGATAGAATTCCGGATGCTCAGGTTACTGCGTCTGCTGCGGATATTCAGGGTCCTCCGGCTTGGCAGGTACTCAAACGCATTTGAAACTTTTGTTGATGTGATGAAATCCAAGAAAGAAGAACTGGTAATTACTATCATCATGGCGGCAATCATCCTGGTACTGGCATCGAGTACCCTGTATACAGTCGAGCAGGATGCCCAGCCGGATAAATTCGGCAGTATTCCGGATGCCATGTGGTGGGCGGTAGTGACCCTTGCCACGGTCGGATACGGGGATGTGTACCCGATAACCCCTCTCGGAAGATTTTTCAGTGCAATCGTTGCTCTTTCCGCAATAGGGTTATTTGCGCTTCCTGCCGGTATCCTTGCCCACGGATTTGCTGAAAGTCTCGAAAGGAAACGCAGGTGTGACACGGTCAAAACACTTACCTGCCCCCGTTGCGGGGCCATAATCGATCCCGAATCAGGTAACGTGCAGGATATTTTAGAGAAAGCGGAGGGAACTGAGTCATCCAGTGATGTGAGTGAGATTCCTGAAAACTGATACGACAGGAATATCAGGAACTCGTAAAAGCGCGATCTTCCCAGTGACAATAACAAACCAAATCCGGACTAATACCGCAGGAATGAAATCAGGTACACTTCCAGATTACACCAGAGAGGAGGAAAAACAAAGGATCCATTTATGGGAAGATGATTCATTATTATCCATAAGCAGGGATCATTTACTCTTCCGGGACAGCCGGATATAGTCCATCCACGAAAAGATCCCACGCATTTTTCGCGCCGGAAATACACCTTCTGCCACGGTCTTTACCTCTTCGACAGAATAGAATGCGGCCGGGTTGAACTGCTTGATGATGCTGATCACATGGGGAAGATCCTGCCGCTTGATGATGGTAAAGACCATTTTTACCTTCCCGGTTGCCCCTTCCCCATCAATACTCGTGACACCATAATTATGCGTTTTGAAATACTGGATAAGATTTGCCGGATCCGCTTTTGTGATGATGCGTACACTGGTCAGCCCGATGGAGATCTTCTCCTCAATGACCATCCCGATATATGTCCCTGCTGCAAACCCGGCGCCGTATGCCACATACGCAACAATATTTGTTAAGTTGTTCATTACCTGCCCGATGGCAAGCAGCCAGATGATCACTTCAAAAAAGCCGATAATCGGCGCAAGATACTTGATCCCTTTTGAGATGAAGATAACCCGGATGGTTCCCAGCGTCACATCGCAGATGCGGGCGCAGAAGATCATGAACGGAAGCACCACAAAGGCAAACAGGGGGGATGCAAGGAAGGCTTCAACCATTATTACCTATCTTTTACCGGGTTTGGGCGTTAATAGTTGTGGTATCAGGAATGAGAAATTTTTGAAAAATCGGCTCTGTTGAAATCCTACTTTCCAGCAATTCACTTCTTCTTCTTGACTGCTTGGAGGGTGACCCCCTCTCTCCCCCAGAGGGGGAGGCAACCCAAGGGGCGTATCCCCCTTGACCCCCCTCTTTTTTAGAGGGTTTCAACAGAGCCGAAAAATCCCCAAATACCGAAGCTATTGCATAATTCCATGGATTTCGTGAACAAGGGAAAAATTAAAAAAAATTATGGGACTTATGGGGGATATCGGGTACTGGTTGCATTGGTTACCGTAAATTTGCCCGTCATCGTACCTGTCTGCTGGGTCTCGATATTCATCACATTCACATCCCATAAACCGATTTTACCACCATTGGAGGTCTTGAGATCAAGAACGCAGGTAATCTTGGTTGAATCAAGAGACGTCGGAGTAACACAGTAGATTTCGGAGGTGCCCTGCACAAAGGTTACTCTCACACCCTCCTTGAAATTCTGGCCGATGATGGTCATTGCAAGCTCGGTTTCACCCAATTCAGCGTTATTGGGGGAAACACTCGTGATAATGGGGGGTGCCTGACCAATGGTAAATGCACCGGTCTTTGTATCAGACTGCCCACCGGGATTGGTAACCACGACATTATAGCTGCCCTCATCCCCGCCGAGTTTGAACGTACAGGCAATATTTGTCGCAGAGGTTACCGATACTCCGGTTGCCGTGACAGGCGGATACCCTGCCCGCATTAACTTTGCCGTTGCACCGTTCTCAAAATTCGTACCGGTGATTGTTACACCAACAAGTGCATCCTTCGTGCCGCTTGCAGGAGAAATACCGGTAACCGTGGGTGCACTGCCGGAGAGGGTTACAACAACAGCCGGGGGAATGGTGGGCGTGACAACCGGTATTGACGAGACCGTCACGTGAGCGATTTTCACCGGATAGACTTTCTCAACAAGCATTCTTTCAGCTTTTTCAGTCCTGTTGTCATTGAAGTGTCCCCATGAGCCGTCAGCATTTTTGTAGATCCAGGCACGGGTGTACATATCAGTCTGCGATTCGTACCGGGTGATGACAAATAACATCTGATCGGTTGATGACGCTGACTTGGCGATGATATCTCCTGCTACAAACTTTGCTTCCGGCATTGCTGTCGTGGGTACCGCTGTTGCTGAACCAGCATCATCTGAACAACCGGCAATCATTACCACAAAAACAAGAATGGCACAGACCAAAAGTCCCTTCGCGATTTTGCTCTCCATACTGGTAACTTTCGGCGCATTTGCGTATAAGATTTTTTATCCAGAGTCAGGTTCACCGGCACGAGATTATGCCGGTAACCTTACGGTCCTGAAATTCCGGACGAAATACCAGTGTATCCCCATGAGGGTGATGACAACAAGGAGTGCAGAACCGTATACTGACGGCATTGCTGCATGCATACCGGGCATCCCTATACGGTCTGCCATAACAAATGTCAGTCCGAACGCAACAAAGATACTGGCAGCATAGACATCCCGCACTGCAAAGAAGAAGACCGCTGTTGCAAGACCAAGTACCAGAAATCCCACCAGCGCAGGTTGCGGGTGAACGGAAGGGCTGTGTGCAAAAGAGGAGATACAGAAAAGCCATGCGGTAACCAGACTGCCGGCAGCGATTGATATGACCGCTCCCCCTCCCCGCACAAATGCCTGTACATGAGTTCCCAGGAGCACCCAGCAGACCATCACCGACGCAATCGCTGTCGGCAGCAGGAACAGGAAGGTATCTGCAAATGCGGACCGGTCCGTTCCGAACGGTGAGAAGAACACCATCGCCAGATAGCCGAACAGGGTTGTCAGCGCACAGGCGAAAAATGTCCGGCGCATTGGCCTGAACCCAATCTGGAACAGGTTCACCGCACCCGTGACGAACGATTCACGGATACAGTAAACGGGAATAATCATTCCCGTAATGACGCATGCAAAAATAGTATAAACAATAATTCCCATGGAATCAGCATTCAGGAACAACGGGCGATTTCCTTCAAATAACGAAGTCACAATCATCCAGACAGAATAGATCACAAAGGGAATCACCAGAAGACGGATTATCCCCTGACGGGATGCTGGATTGTATGTCCGTTCAATCAAAACGGGAACCGCTGGTTTTTCCTTATTCATTCGTTTTTACGCCCTGAACATGGTTGGTTCACTATTCAGATGTATATTTCTTTTTCATCGCACCTTCCGGAAGCAGGTTATTCATGACCGGAATCACGGGACAGCGGTCATGTCCGCGACTCAAGAAGATCCTGCAGGGCAAGTTCACGCTCTGCTTTTTCCATGGGACGGGTGAACATCCGTTCTTCAAATGTGGGAATCGCACGCTCATAAAAAATGCCAAGGGCGATACGGGCATCGCTGTTGTAGTCCCATTCGCGGGCATGTTTACATGCAGCTTCAAAATCCGACCTTTCTGCGGCAGGCAGATCATAGACGTGGGAATCATAATAGTCTGTTGCCGGGAAGAACGTGGCACAGATCTGGAGCACGTCAATAAATGAAAATCCCTTATGATCGATCCCCGCCCGTATCAGTCCCTTTAACGAGTCCATCTTCCGGGTGTATCCCCGTGCAATGAAACCCGCACCACTCGCAAGCATGAGTTCGACCGGGTTGAAGGGGTATTCCGCTGTACCTGAAGGAGTTGATTTCCCCTTAAATCCAAGGGGTGACGTAGGGGTGTATTGCCCGGTAGTAAGCCCATAAACCCGGTTGTTGTGGACAATCACGGTTATATCGATATTGCGCTTTGCCGCAAAGATCAGGTGGTCAAGCCCCTCGGCATATGCATCTCCGTCACCCACGCAACAGATCACCGTGAGTGCAGGATTGGCAAGTTTTATACCGGTTGCCGCAGGGATTGCCCTGCCGTGAAGGGAATAGAAACTGTTGATATTGAGATAATCGGCAATCTTTGCATGACAGCCGATACCGGAAACCAGAACAACATCATCCGGGGATTTTCCTTCCTTTTCCCGGTCTGACAGCAGGTTTTTCAGGGTATGCTGGAGGGTAAAGTTCCCGCACCCGGGACACCATGTATTCTGTGCTTCAGTAATGAGTGTCCGGGTCATCAGATACCCGCCTCCTTTACCCGGACAAGCAGGTCTTCAACGGTAAATGGCCTGCCATCATACCGTAAAATCTTTTCATGGGAAATAATTCCGTACCGCTCTGCAAGCGCAGCAAGCTGGCCCGTTGTGTTCTCTTCGACAGCAATCAGCCGTTTCACACCGGCCAGCGATTTTTTGATCTGCTCCACCGGGAAGGGAGCAAGCACTACCGGGCGTATTACCCGGAGGCCAAGCATTTCTGCTACTTCTTCGCAGGCACCTTTTGTAGAACCCCAGCAGAACAGTGCCGTGGATGCACCGGCCGTTCCTGATTGTATTACCCCGGGATAGTCCTGCATTACACGGAGCAGGGTCTCTCCTTTTTTTAACCGTTTTTTTGTCATCTGGTTTGACATATCCGCATCTTCAGAGGTAATTCCCGCTTCATCATGCATGTAGCTGTTCACTTTTACGACAGCATCTTTCGTACCGGGAAATGCCATGGGCGATATGCCGGATTCTGCATTTTCATAGCGGCGATAGGGGATCTTGCCATCCCACAGGGATACCCCCGAACCAGAGGTATTCCGGGCAGAACCCGGGTCCACGCTGTATGTGCCTTCCGAGAGCGTCTTGTCAACAAGTATAAACGCCGGTACCTGGCATTTCCATGCAATATCCATTGCAGTTTCTGACCAGTGCATGGCTTCCTGCGCATCACCCGGGGCAATGATCAGCCGGGGAAACTCCCCATGCCCGGCATGGCAGACAAACAGGAGATCGGATTGTCCGGTATAGGTAGGGAGTCCGGTTGAGGGGCCGGTTCTTTGGGATATAACGATCACAACGGGAATTTCTGCCATACCGGCAAGGGAAAGTCCTTCTGTCATCAGGCAGAATCCCCCCCGGATGTACCGATTGCAGATTTTTTTCCTCCATAGGCAAACCCGAGTGCCATCAGGATAACAGCAATCTCGTTCTCAGGATGCACAACCATAATCCCGAACCGGTCTTTCTCCCCGGCAAGAAAATGGAGAATACCGGAGAGGGGGTCATGGGATAGGATACATACGCATCCATCCCGCCCCGGATCAATCCCAGTCCAATCGCTTCATTTCCTGATACCAGGGATTTCGGCGGGTTATCACTTTTTTTAACGGGATGGACTGGATCGAACAGATTATATGCTTTTTTTGCAACGGCAAGGTTCTGATCTACACCTTTTGGGATATGCCTGCGGAATACCGCATCAACTACATCCCATTCGAGACCTGCCGCTTTGGAAAAACCCCCGATGATCGCAGAATTGCCCATGATAGCGGGTGCTTTTTCTTCTGCGAGGATAGTTTTTACCGGAATACCAAGACTCCTGCTTTTTACCAGATCTTTATTGGCAATGATTACCGTTTCAGGAGTGTATTTTTCCTTATGGCGCTCGATGGTTTCCTCATTGAGCGCCAGTACAAAATCAACATGAGCGCGACAGGTTCCGACAGGCCGTCCGGGAACCCCGTATGATAGTATAGTTATGCCCCCCCCGTATCAGGGACGGGTAATCGAAATAGAGATAAACGTAATAGCCAAGATGGTTCAGCAACTGGGCTACCATAGCCCCGGCACTATTGATGCCATCTCCTGCTTTACCCCCCACCAGAACAGAGACCTCGTTCATTTTTGGTTCCCCTCATGTTCTGATACTGCCAGAGATGCTAAATAATTTGGCATTCCCAGGACCTGTTTTGCGGGGTTGTAAAGGGCAGGAGAAAACTGCATAAACGCCGGGGATTACGCATATAGTTATATTAAAATAGACGAGCGATCTCTATCATCATGATACAGTATTTCAGGACCGGGATCCGGTTAAGTGGTTGCACACCCTGTACCCGGATACCAACTGCCAGTCAAATACCGTAAAAATTTTGAAAATCCAAAAAAATCAATGGCGGTGAAAAATATCAACAACGAGCATGTGCATCGGGAGAAAAAGGCGTATTACGTCCATACCACGAGTGGCATGGACATGGACAGCCTGATCAAGGCGATCCGTCATACAAATCTTGGAATACGGTGGAGAGCAGCTCTTGCACTGGGAGATATTGGTGAGCCGGCAGTAAAACCCCTGATCAGGGCATTAAAAGAGCCGGACCATGATGTACGCTGGCTTGCAGGACTCGCACTGGCAAGAATTGGTCCCGCGGCAATTCCTCACCTCATACGGGCGATGTCAGAACATGATCATGATGTTCGCTGGCATGCCACCCACGTACTTGCAAAGATTGGCGAACCGGCTATTCAGTCTCTTATTACCACACTGAAGGAAAAGGACACCGATCTCCAGTGGCGGAGTGCACTGGCACTCTCCATGATTGGTGAACCGGCAGTAGAACCGCTGATCTTTGCCTTAAAAGACCAGAACTGGTCGGTACGGGTACGATCGGCATGGGCACTTGGCGAGATTAAGGATCACCGTGCTGTCGAACCCCTGATCCAGTCTGTGAATGACATGGACTGGTACGTCCGGTGGAGTGCTGCAGATGCACTGGGAAAGATCGGGGACAAGAATGCAGCAAACTGCCTTGGAAAAGCCTTGAAAGAGTCTGACTCGTTTGTCCAGGTACCCGCGACATGGGCGCTGGGTAAACTGGGTAACGATGATTCTGTTGACTCCCTGATCCAGTCTCTGAAAGATTCCGACTGGTATGTCCGCTGGGGTGCAGCAGATGCACTCGGCAATATCGGGGTTGTAAGGGCAATCGAACCCCTGATTAAATTAAAACAGGACAAGGATGAATACGTAAGAAAGGCAGCAGAGGATGCAATTGAGAAAATTCGCATCAAAAACGAGAAAAACAGCTGAAATACTGAATATTTCCCTTATTTTTTGATCAACTGTTCGAGAATGTTTCTCAGGTCGTTAATCTTATAGGGTTTTGAGAGTTTTCCGGAAAAACCATGGCTGGCAAAATCCAGCACTGCGGGATCATTGGAATAACCCGTGGACACTACAGCTTTTACTTCGGGATCAAACCCCTTCAGCAGCCCGATTGTCTCTTTTCCACCCAACCCTTCAGGAACGGACAGGTCAAGAATTACCAGATCAAAAGGAGATCCGGCATTTTTTTCCTGTTTATAGATTTCGAGTGCGGTTTCCCCTTCACGGGCAAACATCACTTCATAACCAAGGAACTTAAGGACTTCCTGAGTGACGTCAAGGATAATCTGCTCATCATCCATCAGGAGAATTTTTCCTTTGCTCGTCATGGTTAACCTGTCTGATTACCTAATATTTTACAATAATAGGGTATATATCCTGTCGTGCCGGAAACAACAGGCATTCATTTTTTTAATGCCCGCAGTCGTGCGGCTTCGTCTTTATCCTCTACCCGGAGAAGGAACGTGCCATGGCAGGGTTTTGTGAAGGGGAAGATCACAAAGTCACCATCAAGCCCGATTGCTATCGGGGGAAGTCCTATCACATGGGTGTCAAATACTTTGAACCCGGGTTCGACATCCCGGAACTCGGCATAGGTTTTTTTTATAAAATCGCGGGACTCCTTAAAGGTCGCATCCCGAAGCACGATCTCGTAATCCATTGATTCTACGCAGCCCATGGTGCCACCTCATCAAGTGCTTTTTTTAAGGGAAGGGGATTATGCACGGCTTTTGCCGCAATGGTTGTGCAGGGAAAGTCCATCTGTTTTACCAGGTCCTCGTAATGCTCACCGTAGATGATCGTGTAAACCTTCGCCTTTGAGATCGCACTCATCGTCCCGGCATAGGTAACCCCGGCATCGTTATGAATGAAGACAAAACAACGGTCAAAGTCCCGTTTCTTCTCGGAGATCATGACAACCGCCCGATCGAGATCCATGACTTCACCCAGGTAATGCCGGTCAGGATCAGCAACAACAAGAAGCGTGTTTGCGGCCTTGTTGCCGGCAACGACAGGCACGATACCTGCTTTTTTAAGCCGGTTGATCAGGTACAGTGCAATACTTGTCTGTACCGGTACCTGCGGGCACCCAAGCACGATAAGTGCAGTTGCCGGTTGTGTTGTTGGTTCTCCCGTCACGCTTTGATCATTCCCTGCCTGTTGGTACAGCTTCATTATTCACGACAGGCAATAACCTTGCGCATCCCGCCATAGAAAAGGGGAGGAGACATTTCAGACCTCATCCTTTGTCTCGGTATGCACCCATGCAAGGTACGGGGCATAACCTGCAATAACCGGCAGGGCAATGATCTCGGGCACTTCGTAACTGTGCAACTGCCTGATTGCTGCTATGACTTCTGTTTTCATCGATTCTTTCGTCTTTGCAATGAGCAGGTGTTCCGGTTCCGAACAGAACTCCCCGTTCCAGCGGTAACAGGAATGCACAGGGACAATATTGACACAGGCAACAAGCCTGCGCTCTACCAGCGCCCGGGCCATTGCTTCTGATTCTGCAACCGGTATCGTGCAGAAGATTACCACAATCTCATGCGTAGTTTCCATATTGCCCTCCTGAAAATGCCGGCGAGTTCAGGTACTCCCGTTTCATATTGATTTCCGGATTAACGGCCATAACAGACCTCGATAATTGCCGGACTTTTCTCCATAGCGCTCTATTTTTGCTGGTGCGTATTAAGGGTATGCCAGTTCATCCGCAGGGGATGCTGGAAAGATGGGGTGTGCGTTAATTACTATACATCTGACGGACAAAATCTAGGTACTTATGTACGCATCACGCATGAGCAATCTCCCGCCGTATCTGTTCGCACGGATCGACGAGATGAAAGCCGAACAACAGAAAAAAGGTGTCGACATTATCGACCTTGGCGTAGGAGATCCCGATCTCGCCACCCCGCCCCACATCGTAGAATCACTCTGCGAAGCTGCAAAGAACCCGGAGAACCACCACTACCCGTCTTATGTGGGCATGCCCGCATACCGGAGCGCTGTTGCCGACTGGTACAAGCAGCGGTTCGGCGTCACGCTTGATGCCGGCAAAGAGGTTGTTGCCCTGATGGGCTCCAAAGACGGTATCGCTCATATTGCAGAGGCATTTGTCAATCCCGGCGACTATGTGCTTGCCCCGAGCCCCGGTTACCCGGTATACCGGACTGGCACGCTCTTTGCAGAAGGACGCGTCCACGAGATGCCGCTCACCCGGAAGAACAACTTTGTTCCCGTGCTTTCGGATATCCCGAAAGATGTGGCAAAAGCTGCAAAGATCATCTACATCAATTACCCCAACAACCCGACAGCAGCAGTAGCCCCTGACGGGTTCTATCGCGAAGTTGTGGACTTTGCGTCTGATAACAATATCGTCGTCGTCTCGGACAATGCGTACTCCGAGATATCTTTTGACGGCTACAAGGCTCCCTCGTTCCTTGAAACCAAGGGTGCCATGGACGTTGGTATTGAGATGCACTCGCTCTCGAAAACCTACAATATGACCGGCTGGAGGATCGGCATGGCAGTCGGCAATGCCGAGATCCTTGCCGGACTCGGACGAGTCAAGACCAATGTGGACTCCGGGGTCTTCAACGCGGTACAGCACGCTGCTATCACTGCACTCAGCGGATCACAGGAATGTGTAAAGGAAGCCTGCGCCATCTACCAGGAACGCCGCGACGTGTTGATTGCCGGACTGCGAAGTCTCGGGTTTGATGTGGCATCACCCAAGGCAACCTTCTATGTCTGGCTCCCGGTCAACGACTGCATGGCATTTTCGGCAAAACTGCTCAATGAAGCCGGTATCGTTGCAACACCCGGCGTAGGTTTTGGCTCAAGCGGCGAAGGCTATGTGCGGTTTGCCATAACACGGCCGGTGGCACGGATCAACGAGGCCATCGAACGCATGCGGAGGCTGAACCTGTGAAACTCGCTCACCACCTTACCATAAAAGACGGGAACCTGAAGATCAGCGGACAGGACTGCGTTGCCCTTGCAGAAAAATACGGAACTCCACTCTATGTCACGAGTGAGGACCGGATTATCGAGCAGTTCGAAAGTTACAAAAAAGCCTTCGGTGCCCGCTACCCCAAAGTCCAGGTACTCTTTGCAGCTAAAGCCAACGGTAACCTCGCCGTGATGCGGGCACTTGCACAGCAGGGAGCAGGAGCAGACATCTTCTCATCCGGAGAACTCCATCTTGCCCTCGAAGCAGGTATGGCACCGGAAAAACTGCTCTTCAATGGCAGTTCAAAGACCCCGGCGGACCTGAAACTCGCGGTTGAAAAAGGCGTGAAAGTGTCAGTGGATTCACTCGATGAACTCCACCAGTTGGACGCAGCAGCACAAGCTGCAGGAAAGACAGTTAAGATCGCGTTCCGCGTCAACCCGGCACTCGAAGTCCCTACCCACCCGAAGATCGCCACCGGGCTTGCTACAAGCAAGTTCGGTATCCCTCACAAGGAGATTCCCGCAGCGTACCGGGAAGCCCTTGCGTGCAAAAACATCCAGCCTGTCGGGATTCACTGCCACATAGGCTCACAGATCCTGGAAGTCGAACCCTTTGTCCGTGCAGGCTGAAGTGATGATGCGGATTGCAAAGGAGCTCACCAACATGGGTGTGAAACTCGAGTTCATCGATCTCGGCGGCGGACTTGGCATTTCCTACCACCACGACACCGACCCCACGCCTTCTCCGGAAGACTATGCAGCAAAAGTCATTCCTGTATTCAAAGCAGGGGTAGAAGCCTGCGGGATCACCCCGGAACTATGGATAGAACCGGGCCGTTCACTCGTTGCCGACTCCACCATCCTTCTCACCCGGGTCAACTCGACAAAATCAGCGCACAAGCGGTTTGCCAACGTCGATGCAGGCTTCAACCTGCTCATCCGGCCTGCGATGTATGATTCTTACCATGAGGTCATTGTCGCAAACAAGGCTGACGCCCCGCTCACCACAGAATACACCGTGACCGGTCCAATCTGCGAGACCGGTGATATCCTTGCACCTGACCGTAAACTCCCGGAACTTGCCGCCGGAGATATCATCGCAGTACTCGATGCCGGTGCATACGGGTTTGCAATGTCGTCACAGTACAACAGCCGCCCCCGCTGTCCAGAGGTATTAATCAAAGGAACACTGGCGGGACTCATGCGCAGGGGCGAGACGGTTGCAGATATCACCGCCACCATGGAACGCCCGTCCTGGCAGACGTAGGGGGAGAACCCCGTGGTGCTCTTTCACTATGCACTGGTCGATGACCTGATCACCACTGAAGAGTTCGAACGCCGTGTAGATGCAAAGATGGAGGAATGCGGCGATCTGGTCGATGAACCGACCGCCGCCATGATGGTGATCGGCGAACTGGGCCGGCAGCATGTGAAGATCAAGGGGCTTTTGGGAAAGTCCAGCCTTTTTTCTTTTTTCGGAAAAGTCATTGACAAGACAGAGCCTAAAGAATTTGACCGGGCTGATGGCGAGAAGGGATGGGTTGCCACCCTGCTGTTAGGTGACGAGACGGGAACCACGCGGGTGGTGCTCTGGGACGAAAAAGCAGGTGCGGCTGTTGATGTTGCCATTGGAGACGTGCTGGAGATTATCGGCAGGCATCCGGCAAAGAGCACCAGAGAGATCTATGCACTTGCCCTGCGCCAGGCAAGCTGCGAGATCATCATGCACTCTACCGGATAAGGGTGCAGGCAGTCTTTCCGATGAACCAGTGGATCTCGATGCAATCATGATCGGTATAAACGAGCCGCGTACATTCACCCGCAGGGACGGGACCACCAGCGAGATGGTTGAAGCAGTGATTGGCGATGATAAGGGTTCTGCCCGGCTCGTTGCATGGGCACCGGAACTGCTCTGCGATATTGCTCCCGGCACAACGGTGCACATCAGCGGTGCAAAACCCACCAATAAAAGTGAGGGCCGGAATTACAGCCTTGATGAAACGAGTACGGTCACGGTAACAGATATCACGGTATCTGTACCGTTCACGCCACTGGGTTCCGTGAGTGACCAGGGTATTTTCTCGATACAGGGGCAGGTGAAACAGACCCAGCAACCCCGCACCTTCACCACCCGGAACGGGACTACATCATGGGTGAGAAATATCATCGTGAGTGAGGGAAGTGAGGAACTTAAACTGGTCCTCTGGGGAGATTTCGCACTCACCCCATTAAAGGCGGGCGATCGGATTGAAGCCTACCATGCAATCGCCAAAGCCGGACGGTTTGGCGGGATTGAACTTGGTGTGGGACGAGGCAGTGCATTACGCGTGCCGGATGAAGCAGCACAGCCCATTGTTTTTTCCGGAACCATCATTCACGGACAGGGGTGCATATTTATCGATAATGGCACGGACCGCTACCTGATTGAAGGCAGTTTTCCGCACGGTACCGGGCTTCTGGTATCCGGACACCTCAAGGGGAGCCGGATTATTCCGGAACAGGCAGAGCCAATCGTTCTCAAACCTGAAGAAGTGCTGGCACATCTCCGGCAATTTAACGAGAGCCTCAAAGATTAAAAACACACTTTCACACCACGCACTCCACGGGATTATATGTGAGCGTTTAACATCTTGTTGTGCCATAGGAGTTGTAAAGAAATGGCTGAAGGACCATTAAGCATTGAAGATTTACCGGGCGTCGGCCCGAGCACCGCAGACAAGCTCCGCGAAGCTGGTTACCTCTCGGTGGAAAGTATCGCAACCGCAGCGCCGGCAGAACTCTCTGAAGTATCAGAGATATCCGAGTCAACCGCAAAAAAGATCATCAAGGCGGCACGTGAAGCTGCAAATATCGGCGGGTTCAAGACGGGAAAAGATATCTTTGAACAGAGGAAGGACATCAAAAAACTGTCATTCCGTGTTCCTGAACTTGATGCCCTGCTTGGCGGCGGCATGGAGACACAGGCAATCACCGAGATGTACGGTGAGTTCGGTTCGGGTAAGAGTCAGATTGTCCACCAGATGGCAGTCAATGTGCAGCTTCCCACAGAACTGGGTGGGCTTGGCGGCAGCGCCATCTACATAGATACGGAAAATACCTTCCGCCCCGAACGTATCGAGCAGATGGTAAACGGTCTGGGTCTGGATAATATCCCGGATGTTGAGGAATTTTTACAAAATATCCATATTGCCCGGGCTCACACATCCGATCACCAGATGCTGCTTGTGGAAAACTCACGCGATCTTGCTGCAGAGCTCAAAGACAGCGACAAACCGGTCAAACTCTTCATCATCGACTCGCTCACTGCTCATTTCCGGGCAGAATATGCCGGAAGGGGCACCCTTGCAGCCCGCCAGCAGAAACTGAACCGGCACATGCACGAGACTCTTCAAGCTCATCGATGAGCACAATGGTGTAGGGCTCGTAACCAACCAGGTCATGTCCAACCCGGCAGTCTTCTTCGGGGACCCGACAAAGCCAATCGGCGGCAACATTGTCGGCCACACGGCTACCTTCCGCCTCTACCTGCGCAAGAGCAAGGGCGGGAAACGTATTGCACGTCTCGTGGACAGCCCCAACCTTCCTGAGGGAGAAGCACCATTCATTGTAGAAGAGGCAGGTCTCAAGTCGTGTTAAAAGCAGTCCTGACGGATATTGACGGGACGATCACTGATTCGTCCCGCCGGATTAATACCGGTGCGATCGATACAATCAGGTCTCTTGTGGACGATGGAATCGAAGTGGTACTTGCAAGCGGGAATACGTCCTGCTTTATGGATGCTCTCTGTAAAATGATCGGAACCCACGGGACGTTCATTGCAGAAAACGGCGGAGTATTCCGGGTCGGGTTTACCGGCACCCCTCACATCAGGGGCGATCAGGAGGTATGCCGCACTGCACTGAATATACTGCAGGCACATTACCGCACGCAGGGAAAGGAACTGGAGCTCTACAGCCCTGCCTATCGCTATGCCGATCTGGCATTTGCCCGCACGGTACCCATCGATGAAGTGAAAATGCTCTTAAAAGAATACCCGGTACAGGTGCTCGATACCGGGTATGCCATCCACCTCCAGTCCCGCGGAGTGGACAAAGGAACGGCCCTTATTGCACTGGCACGGGAAATGCATCTTTTACCATCAGATTTCCTTGCCATTGGGGATTCTCTCAATGACATCCAGGTGATTACAACTGCCGGCATCGGGGCAACGGTTGCAAATGGTCATTTGGATGTCAAGGCAGCAGCACAATATGTTGCTGAAAAAGAATATGGGGATGGATTTGTAGAAGTAATAGAAAAATATGAGTCCTATTTTCGCGCCGCAAAACGGTCGACAACAATATAGTCCTTGATATCCTTGACCGCTTCGAATGAAATTTTCAGGATTTTATCATCTTCCATTACATAATTTGAAGTATCAAAGGTCTGGTCCGGGTGAATGAGCATCTCAATAACCTGCCCGGAATCAAAGTCGACCCTGATGTTTTTCAGGGTTCCAATAAGCTTACCATCATTGCTCATAATCTTCTTTCGCGAAAGGGTGCGGGCAAATACACGAGTCATAAAAAAATTGACGATGTATAAATATTTAAACTGTTCTAAAAGAACGGGATAAAAAGAGTTGTTTTTAAGATTTATAGCCTGATAATGGTCATTTGAACATATCGGCAGCCATTCGGATGTCTGATCCACGCATGGTTTTCCTGCCCGCGTGGTCTGACATCTTCTTGGCTTCTTTGGCAAGGAATGCCCCGTATTCTTCCATCAGCTCTGCAAGAGTTTCGCAGGCGTCAGCACTGACACGCTCGGCACCGGTCTTTTTTATGATTCGTTCAACTGCAGCCTGGGATAATTCTGTCATGGATACTTCTCCATCCATACAATTTCATTCAAAATATCTAAAGATGTTGTTTTAGAGCGCGGGAAAAACCCTGATTATATCAGACTGGGTGATAATCCCCACAGGTATTCCATTCTCAACAACGATCAACCGCCCGATCTCCCGTTCCTTGAACCTGCGGATCACCTCAAACAGACGGGTATCTGCTGGGGCTTCAACGACATCGGTTGTCATCACCCCGGAAACTTTCGTGGTCATAGGAACGTTCTTTTCAATGGCTTTTGCGATATCACTCATTGTAATGATACCAGCCATTTTCCCGTTATCAAGGACCGGGGCTCCATGAATGTGTTCGTGATTAAAAAGGACAAGTGCATCAAAGAGCGTGTTTGCGCAGGAAAGGGTTTTTAGCGGGGCGCTCATGTAGGCCCTGATTGGTTTTTTCGGGAGTGAGATGATCTCCGATGTAGCAATAAGAAGAGATTGCTTGGACTCATCTTTTCCGAAGACCTCGCCGCGGATCAGGAGCTTGTTGACCGGGGTAGGACCAACAGTAATCTGGTCACCGATCTCGAAGAGTTTGGCACTCCCGACAAGCTTGATCACCGCATGACAGACATCCGGATGGCAGAGGGTGTTAAAAGCAATCTCCTGGACATTTGCCCCGTTGACTGCAACCCCGTTTTTACTGATTGCGACATCGTAATCCCCTTCTTCGGATACTTTCAGGTTGAGTTCCCGGTAGGCAAGACCCGTGGGGATATACCCGCCTTTGGGTCCGGGCACCCCATCCACAAGCCCGATCGCTTTTAGCGACTGCATCTGGTTGCGCACGGTCCCTGCATTGCGCTGGATCAGGTCAGCGATCTCTTCGCCTTTGATTGAATGGGATTGCCGGTGGTAGAGGGTGATTAAGGTGATGAGGATATCTTTTTGGATCAGGGACAGGTCCATAACGATATACCGTATAACATTCCATAAATATATAGGTAGGCGATTTATGGAATTCGAAAAAATGCCGACGGTACCAACTGCGGATGAGATCCTTGACCGGAGTTTCCGCCGTGCAGCAAAGAAGATGAAAGAGAAGTCCAATAAGGAGCGCGCGAACGAAGAGTTTGTCCGTGCCGTTGGTGCAGCGGTTCATGATCGCCTTGTCTATATTATACGGGGATTCCCCGAATTTGATAAACTCCCCCCGTTTTACCGGGAACTGGCTGATATCCTCTATGGGATTGAGCGGATAAAAATGTCCCTTGGAGCAGTTGGCTGGGCTGCCAAGCATACCAAGATGATAGGAAACCAGCTGGCAGTGCAGTCCCGCAAAGCCGCTGATACCCTCATTGTACGCAAGCGGGCAGTAGCCCGGCTCGCTTCCATGGTGCACCAGATCGATAAGGACCTGCACTTCTTAAACGAAGTAAGAAATGTCCTGCGCCATCTCCCCAATGTTGAGGATGCGTTTACTATCGTAATCGCAGGCTATCCCAATGTCGGGAAATCCTCGTTCATCAAGCGGGTCTCTTCCGCAGCCCCGGAAGTCGCATCGTACCCGTTCACCACCAAAGGAATCATTGTCGGCCACCGGGATCTCCCCCGCGAGAGAATCCAGTTTGTCGATACACCGGGCATTCTCGATCGCCCGGTAGAGGAACGCAACCAGATCGAGCGGCAGGCACTCTCTGCAATGATGAATGTCGCAGATCTGGTGCTTTTCATCCTTGACCCATCAGAGCACTGCGGTTATCCTATGGAAGTCCAGCTCCACCTGCGCAATGAAGTGGCAGGAATGGTGGATGTTCCCATGATCGTTGTGGCCAATAAGTCTGACCTTCTCGGCGTGGAAGGCTACATGACGATGTCAACCCAGACCGGGGAGGGAGTCGATGCAGTACTTGCAGAGATTCTGGTTCACAAGCCGGAAAGGAGGAACGGAAACAGCGGACTACAGTAGATATTCGGACTCCTCTCCGCCTGGAACCTGTAGAAGCTGAAATGGATGAAGATTCAGATGCAGACAAAGAGAAAAAACCCAAACGGAAACGGCTGCACAGGAAGCCCCGCACAACACGTGCGGGTGTAGATTCCGAAACAGTTTGATTTATCTTTTTTTTTTGATTTTCAGCTCTGTTGAAATCCTATTTTCCCGTTCTTCTCTTCTTTTTCTCGACTAATTTGAGGGTGACCCCCTCTTATTCAGAGGGTTTCAACAGAGCCCGATTTTCATCATTTTTTACACCCTGCAGAGAAATAAACAGTCGCTCCTGGAGACTCTTTTCACAT
>CAVSYT010000010.1:0-59064 GCA_963732285.1 uncultured Methanomicrobiales archaeon
GAGCCCGATTGGACTCGTGCGGTGCTTGGCAATCCGCCGATCAAGACTGCTACGGTGGAAACTAACGTGGTTGTAGAAAATGGTGGCACCGTTGTGATCGGCGGTGTGTATATAACCAAGAAAGAAAACGTGACCGAAAAAGTGCCATTGCTCGGAGATATTCCATTCTTTGGCTACCTTTTCAAGTATCAAAATGATACGGGTCAAAGGCGCGAATTGTTGTTCTTCATCACGCCGCGCATTATTTCGGACAAACTACGAATCAATTGATCTGCCAAAGGTTTGTGCAAGAAGGGCCGGCATCGCCGGCCCTGTGTCTTGGGGGATGGTCCTCGAGAGTCGGATAAAATCTCCGGTGTGAATAATCGCAGCAATATCTATCTCGTTGGTTTGATGGGGGCGGGGAAAACGACCGTTGGCAGACAATGGCCAAACATCTTGGCCGGCCGTTTTTACGACTCCGACCACGAAATAGTCGAGCGGACGGGAGTTCCCGTTCCGACCATCTTCGAAATTGAGGGAGAAGATGGCTTCCGTGAACGTGAGGCACAGACCATAGCGGAACTGACCGCTGGAACGGATATCGTTCTCGCAACCGGGGGGGGGGCTGTGTTAAAGCTAGAAAACCGTGCCCGACTCCGTGACACTGGCTGGGTTGTGTATCTTAATGTACCCCCTGCACCTATTATATGAACGCACTCGGCACGACAGGAATCGTCCGTTGTTGCGTGTGCCCGATTTCCGTTGGCCAAGCTAGAGGAATTGCACGCACAGCGCGATCCTTTATATCGCGAAACGGCGCATATTGTCATCGACGGCTCGTACCTGTCGCCTCCCGGAATCGTTCAGCACCTGTTGCGGGAATTCAAACGATTATGCAAAACTTGATTCAAACATTGACGGTTTCCTTGGGCGAACGTTCCTACCCCATTCATATCGGGTGTGGATTGCTGGCCCGCAAAGATTTGTTGGTGCCACATCTGAAGCAAAAGAAGGTAGTGATCGTCAGTAATACGACAGTTGCTCCCCTTTATCTTGACCGGTTACGGTCAACCCTCGAAAAAGGTGAAATTACGGTCTTGTCTGTCATCCTTCCAGATGGTGAGAAGTACAAGACTTGGGAAACTCTTAATCTGATCTTTGATGCGTTGCTTGGTGCGCATTGTGAGCGAAACACGACGTTGCTTGCCTTGGGTGGGGGCGTTATAGGCGACATGGGGGGGTTCGCAGCTGCTTGCTACCAGCGCGGTATGCCCTTCATCCAGATTCCGACAACCTTGCTTTCTCTTGGTTGATTTCTTCGGTTGGCGGCAAGACGGCAATCAATCATCCGCTGGGCAAGAACATGATCGGCGCGTTTTATCAACCGAAGCTGGTATTGGCTGACATCTCTGCTTTGGATACCTTGCCTGATCGCGAGCTGCGGGCAGGTCTGGCCGAGGTCATAAAATATGGGCTGATACGCGATTTGGAGTTTTTTGACTGGCTCGAAGCAAATATCGAAAAATTACTGGTGCGTGACAAGGCGGCGTTGATCTATGCTGTTCATCGCTCCTGCGCCAACAAAGCTGAGGTGGTTGCCGCTGATGAGAGGGAAACAGGCGAGCGGGCCTTGCTTAATCTCGGCCACACCTTTGGACATGCCATAGAAACCGGGCTCGGCTACGGCGAATGGTTGCATGGTGAAGCAATTGCCGCCGGCACGTTAATTGCTGCCGAGTTGTCACGACGCTTGGGGTGGATTGATGTGCAAGCTGTTTCGCGAATAGAAGAAGCTTTTCGTGCGAAGTGGTTTGCCGATTCTTGGCCCCGCTCTCGGTGCCGCGCGTTATTTGGAGTTGATGCGCCACGACAAGAAAGTGCAAGACGGGAGGTTGCGGTTGGTTTTGTTGAAAGAGATTGGCCGTGCAGTGATTTCTGACGTGGCAGACGAGACAATGGTTGTGGCTGCAATTGAGGCGCGATGCACCTGAACGGGGAGTTTTTCGGTCGCTGTAGAACCGCATTGGTGCATCGCAGCATCTTGAATTGACGGGGTTTGGCGGTATATTCCGCGACCGCCCCTGATTTTCGTACAAGCCGGCCAGCGCAACGGGATGCCGGTTTTTTCTACCCTTGGTCCTTGTTTTCATTGACCAAGTATTTTTAAGGAATGCGTGTGATGGAATCGGCAGTACCTGAGCGGCAGGGTTTGTACGACCCGGCCAACGAGCACGACGCTTGCGGCGTGGGCTTTGTCGCCCACGTCAAAGGCCAGAAGAGTCATGGCATCGTCGAGCAGGGCTTGTTGATCCTGTAAGAATCTGGATCATCGCGGCGCCGTTGGCGCCGATCCGCTGCAGGGCGATGGCGCCGGTATTCTGATCCAGATTCCCGACCAGTTCTATCGTGAAGAAATGGCCAGGCAGGGTGTCGAACTGCCGCCGGACGGCGAGTACGGCGTCGGTATGGTCTTCCTGCCGCAGGAGGCTGCTTCGCGCCACGCCTGCGTCGAGGAAATCGAGCGTTCGGTCAAGGCCGAGGGTCAGGTCTTCCTTGGCTGGCGTGACGTGCCGGTCAATCACGAGATGCCGATGTCGCCGACGGTGCGCGCCAAGGAGCCGGTGATCCGCCAGGTTTTCGTCGGCCGCGGCCCGGATGTCTTCGTTACCGATGCGCTCGAGCGCAAGCTTTACATCATCCGCCGCCGTGCCGCCAACGCCATCAAGTCGCTCAAGCTCAAGCACGGCCAGGAATTCTACGTGCCGTCCTTCTCGGCGCGTACCGTCAACTACAAGGGTCTGCTGCTGGCCAATCAGGTCGGCGTGTATTACCTCGACCTGCAGGACGAGCGCGCCGTCTCCGCGCTGGCGCTGGTGCACCAGCGCTTCTCGACCAATACCTTCCCGACCTGGGATCTGGCCCACCCGTTCCGCTACATCGCCCACAATGGCGAAATCAACACCGTGCGCGGCAACGTCAACTGGTTCAAGGCGCGCGAACAGGCGATTTCGTCGCCTATTCTCGGCGACGACCTGAAGAAGGTCTGGCCGCTGCATTACCCGGGCCAGTCCGACTCGGCATCGTTCGACAACGCGCTCGAACTGCTGGTCATGGGGGCGGCTATTCGCTGGCCCACGCCGTGATGCTGATGATTCCGGAAGCCTGGGAAAAGCACACGCTGATGGACGAAAACCGTCGTGCTTTCTACGAATACCATGCCGCGATGATGGAGCCGTGGGACGGCCCGGCCGCGGTCGCCTTTACCGATGGCCGCCAGATCGGCGCGACGCTCGACCGCAACGGCCTGCGTCCGGCCCGCTATCTGGTGACCGATGACGACATGGTGGTCATGGCCTCCGAGTCCGGCGTGCTGCCGATTCCGGAAAAGAAGATCGTCAAGAAGTGGCGCCTGCAGCCGGGCAAGATGTTCCTGATCGACATGGAACAGGGCCGCATCATCGACGATAAGGAGACTCAAGGATTCCCTGGCCAACGCCAAGCCGTATCGCGAGTGGATCGAGAAGATCCGTATCATATTATGGTTGGGTACTCTTATTCCAACAGTCTTCCTTTTTGATCGCAATTTTTTCGGCACTTCTTTAGCTGGTGCAGGAAGGATAAATGTATATGGCCCCGGTAGAAGTTTTTTCATACTTTTATACGCCAGAAATCGGAAACCTTGGCATAATTAGAAATATCCTTCAAGTCAGGGCATATAAAACTGAAAAGTTTATTTCCGGAATCAAGTTTTATATTGTATACTCGCTCAACAGCATCGTGATTAAAAATATCGCAGCCGATTCCGTAGACTGTATCGGTAGGATAAATTATAACTCCGCCGTTTTTTAAAATTTCAATAGCCTTATTTATATATCTCATTTGAGGCGTAACCGGATGTAACTCATAATATTCCATTTTTAGTTCCTTCAAGATAATTGTCTAATAAATATTCTTGGAAATCCTTCTAACTTTCGAGGGAAATTTGAAAATGAATTTTGTTACTCTTTCTTGTAAAGAAAGATAAAAGTTGTAGTGAAAGAATCAACTAAAATCAGTTGTTTTCTAAAATATTTTTATCCTATTTTATTGCTTTCGTTTACAACTAATAAAAAAGAAAATAATGAAAATTAAGAGAATTCCCCGCCAGGTTTTCATTTTAGGATTAATTAGCTTTTTTACAGATTTCGCCAGTGAAATGTTATACCCGATAACTCCGATATTTTTGACAGGTGTATTGGGGGCGTCAATGGCGGTAGTCGGATTAATAGAAGGTATTGCCGAAGTTACAGCCGGATTTTTGAAAGGTTATTTCGGAATGCTTTCAGATAAAATCGGGAAGAGATCAATTTTTGTTATGCTCGGTTATGGGATTTCCGCATTAGCAAAACCATTACCGGGAATATTTCCCGCAGTGCCGACGGTTGTGGTTTCCCGCGTGGCGGATAGAGTAGGGAAAGGTATTCGCACGGCACCTCGCGATGCTCTTTTAGCCGGGTATTCAGAAGGCAACACAGGAGCGGTGTTCGGTTTTCATCGCGGCATGGATACACTCGGTGCTGTAGTCGGACCATTGGTAGCGCTGCTCATTCTATTCTTTTTACCGGGGGAATATACTACAATTTATCTATTCGCCGTGATACCTTCTTTGTTCGCAATATTTTTCACACTAAAAGTAAAAGATCCTGTTCGAAAAAGTTTTGCAAAGAAGAAAAATCTCTACAGAGAATTTTGGGGGAAGGCCCGGCAAAGTATCAGAACACTGAGAGGGATGATATTATTCTTAACCGACTGAAGACCGGGGATCTCAAACTCTACGAACTCGAAAAAGAACTTTCACCGATCGACGCAATCCGGTTGCGACGGGAGTATATCGAGAAGGAGACGGGCACGAAGATGAAGAATATCGGCATCTTCTCCATCGACATCGATCGCGTGGTCAAGCGCAACTGCGAGAACATGATCGGCACGATACAGGTGCCGCTGGGTGTCGCCGGGCCAATTACGATAAAAGGCGGGAACGCGCAGGGCAAATACTGGCTCCCGCTCGCAACAACGGAAGGTGCGCTCGTTGCCTCGGTCAACCGCGGGTGCAGCGCGATCACCAAAGCCGGCGGGGCCGATGTGCGCATACTCCACGACGGCATGACCCGTGCACCGGTCTTTGCAGCCGACAGTATAGTGCAGGCCGCAGAAGTATGCGACTGGGTTGCCGCTCACCGCGAGGAGCTCCGCGCTGCAGCAGAAAGTACCACTTCGCACGGGAAACTCATGGATGTCGTGACCTTTGTTGCCGGCACGAGCGTCTTTGTCCGGCTTGAATTCGACACCAAGGATGCGATGGGCATGAACATGGTCACCATCGCGAGCGCGAAAGTGGCAGAGCTGATCGCACAGGCAACGGGTGTGAAGCTCGTCGCCCTTTCCGGCAACATGTGCACGGACAAGAAACCCGCCGCAATCAACGCGATCATGGGACGGGGCAGGAGCACCGTCGCCGGGGTTGCGCTCTCCCATGAGCTGATCGCACAGATATTCAAGACCGATGCCAGGACTCTCTTCGAAGTGAACTACCGCAAGAACCTGATCGGTTCAGCCCGGGCCGGCGCGATGGGGTTCAACGCCCATGCAGCAAACGTTGTCGCAGCGATGTTCATTGCCTGCGGGCAGGACGCTGCCCATGCAATCGATGGCAGCACCTGCATCACCACCGTTGACCTCACTGATACCGGGATTTATATTGCAGTAACCCTCCCCTCCCTCCCGGTAGGAACTGTCGGCGGCGGAACCAGCGTTGAGACGCAACATGAATGTCTCAGGATGCTCGGGGTTGCCGGTGGCGGCGAACCTGCGGGAACCAATGCCAGAAAACTCGCAGAGATCATCGCAGCAGGTGTCCTTGCCGGGGAACTTTCCCTGATAGGAGCGCTTGCTTCACAGCACCTTGCCCGCGCCCACCAGAAACTGGGCAGAGGGTAATTTTTTTTGAGAAGTCCGGTTTTACCGGTTCTATAAAATCCTCTTTTTCCCATTGTTCGGTAATTCTCGTATGACTGACAGGAGTGTGACCCCCTCTCTCCCCCAGAGGGGGAGGCAGCCCAAGGGGAGCACCCCCTTGACCCCCATTTTGTAAGAGTTCCCAAAAATATGAGAGCAATCACACAATGGGGGTTTGCCTGAAACGTCGGGTGTAAAAGCCCTATGCGAAATGGACCGTGAAGAGCGAGAGAAGATTTCCCATGTGAATGGGATTTTTCGATAAATTGTGTTAATGGAGCTCCACTTCAAACCTCAACAGGATGGTACCGCCACTCCCAAAGTGATGCATCGTGTGAGGGTTTTAGGTGCGGTAAATACAAAAAACCTCCTTGCCCCGCCGTGCCTCGGAGAGGCCCTGAGGCGGGGAGCCCTCCAAAATATGAAATTAAATTGTTTTTCGCGATTCAGTTCCCTGATTCCCTTGCTCCTCCCCAATCCTTATGTTCCCATGCACCTACTCCCTCACTACCAAAGGAGTCTGAAAACGATGACAGCATCCCGGATGTATTCCCTTCATGCACTGCCGTATGACTACACAGCACTTGCTCCCGCCATATCCGAAGAGCAGCTGCGGCTGCACCACAGCAAACATCACCAGGCATATGTCAACGGTGCAAATGCCGTTCTGGAAAAACTTGACAAAGCCCGTAAGGAGAACCTCGATCTGGAAATGAAACCGACATTAAAAGAGACTCGCGTTCCACATCGGGGGGAACAAGATGCACAACCTGTTCTGGGAGAACATGGCACCTGCCGGAAAAGGCGGCGGGGGTACACCTTCGGGAAAAATCGCGGAACTGATCACCGCAGAGTTCGGATCGTTCGAGCGGTTTAAAAAAGAGTTTTCCCAGGCGGCAAACAGTGTTGAGGGATCCGGCTGGGCGGCACTCACCCTCTGCCGGGGCACCATGCGCCTCCTGGTCATGCAGGTGGAAAAGCACGGCGTCAATACCTACCCGTACCGGATTCTCCTGGTGCTCGATGTCTGGGAGCACGCCTACTACGTGGATTACCGGAATGATCGGGCAAAATATATCGAAAATTTCTGGAATATCGTGAACTGGGATGCGGTGAACATGCGACTTGCTGAGATGCTGAAAAAATAATTTTTCCTCAGAACCGGAACCACTTCATCATCACAAACGCATCTTCCCCGTTTGCATAGTACCGGTCAATCCCGAACACGTGCCGGTATCCGAGTCGTTTGTAGAAATTCTGCGCTGCCGTGTTGGATATCCTCACTTCGAGCTGGACTGCGGTCGCAAGTTCGAGTGCGAACTGGTGTTCCACCCTGCGGACAAGCAGCCTGCCAATCCCATGGTGGCGGTACATCGGACTTACCCCGAGATTGCAGAGATGACCGTAAATATTCTCGCCGGTGTCCTCAAGCCCTCCGACAATAAAACCTGCCACCTGCCCGTCGCAGACTGCAACAAAATACGTTGTCGGGTAATAGGTAAGCGCTTCTAAGAAAACGGGCATTTCCCACGGGTCGATAAAGCACTCTTTCTCTATCGCAACGATCGCCGCGAGATCAGAAGGCAATGCCCGCCGGATCTGGGGCAGCGGGTAGGTCACAAGATCATGGGGTCGGATCATGTCGGGGTCTCCCGCGATGGGGATATTGCAGTACTGCTGTGCGTCCGCAAGTCATAGTATTTACCCTTACGCGGACTGTTGCGGTGTGCCAAAATATAAGGGATCACACCCAACTTTTAGAGCAACTGTGTCCTCAGTCCAGTGCTGGTGTTGCTATGGTAAAGATCTATCGTTTTTCCGGGGTGCGCCCCACCCGCGAATGTGCGCAGGCTATTGCTGCGGTCCCGTATGACGTTGTGACTGCAAATGAAGCCCGCAGGATCATTGAGAAAAAACCGGAGAGTTTCCTGCGCGTGAGCAGGCCGGATGCCGAACTGCCCGGTATCGACCCGCACGATGACAAGGTATACGAGAGGGCGCACGAGAACTTTGCAGCACTCCAGGCTTCGGGAAAGATCCAAAAGGATCCTGAACCCGGCATGTATGCCTACCGGGTGAGACAGGATGGGGATACGTTCCTTGGGCTCTGCTGCTGTCTCGATGTAGACGATTACCGGCAGAACAATATCCGCCGGCACGAGCAGACCCGGTATGACAAGGAAGAGGACCGGACCCGGCACATCGAAGCGGTCAAGGCGCACAACGGGCCGGTAGTGCTCCTGTACCGGAACAGCGGGGATCTCTTTTCCCTCATCAGTGCACAGGTTTCAAATGGCGCGGTTCCTGACGCAGAGGTGCGAACCGATGATTGTGGCGTCCACCAGATCTTCCGGATCAAGGACCCGCAGATCCTTGACCGCCTTGAACAGCACTTCGCAAACCTGCCTTCCCTCTATATCGCTGACGGGCATCACCGGGCAAAGGCGGCAGTGAACGTGGCGGACCGCAGGATTGCTGCAAACATCGCATCCGATCCCGAAGTGTTCCGGTTCATGGGCGTCATGTTTGCCCATGACCGGGTGAAGATCCACGGGTACAGCCGGCTGCTCACAGATCTCGGTTCGTTTACGCACGATACCTTCCTCAGCACCTTAAGAAAATATTTTGATGTCGAACCGTACGGCAAGGTAGACGGGCGCGGGTTTAACATAAAACCGAGGTGCAAGAAACCGGAACGCTACCACGTCGTGCACATGTATTTCGCAGGCCAGTGGTATGAGTGCACACGCATGCTGGAAAAGAATGCAGCACCGCTGGACTCGCTCGATGTGGCAGTGCTCCAGACATGGGTTCTGGAAGGCATGCTCGGGATCACCGATCCCCGTGGCGATGCCCGGCTCCAGTATCTCGGGGGCGCCCGCCCGGTCGCGGATCTCGAACGGCTTGTTGACAACGGGGAATACCGGCTCGCGTTTGCCATGCAGCCGGTCCGGGTTGAGACGGTTCTTTCCATCGCCGATGCCGGCGGCGTCATGCCCCCCAAGTCCACGTGGTTCGAGCCCAAACTCTTAAGCGGGCTTGTCCTTCACACGTTTGAGTAAGAGCCCGCAGGACTCATGCCCACCCCTTATCTTTATTGTTTTTACCGCGAACAGTATACGGTATGATTACCATCGCACTCCCGAAAGGCAGCCTCGAGGCGCAGACACTCCAGCTCTTCAAGGAAGCAGACCTTGAGGTCAAGCGCACGGATCGCGATTACAATCCCCGTATTGCTGACGAGCGGATCGGCAAGATCAAGATCCTGCGCCCGCAGGAGATCCCCACCTACGTGGAGAAAGGCTATTTTGATATCGGGATCTCCGGCCTTGACTGGGTGAACGAGACCAACTCGGATGTCGTGGAGGTGGCAGACCTCTCGTACAGCAAGACCGGGGAGGGCAACGTGAAGATCGTGATCGCCGTCCACCGCGACGAGCCGATCGACAATGTGTCCCAGATCCGCCCGAACAGCCGGGTGACAACCGAATACCCCGAACTCACAAAGAAATTTTTCGATAACCTGAAAATCCCGGTCCAGCTCTTTCATTCGTTCGGTGCATCCGAAGCAAAGGTGCCGGACCTGATGGACGTGGTTGTTGACCTGACCGAGACCGGCACCACGCTGCGCAAGAACGGGTTGAAGATCATCGGCCAGATCATGGAGTCGCACACGGTGATCTGCGCCAACAAGGCAAGCTGGGCAGACCCGGTAAAGCGCCGGGAGATCGAAGAGATCAGGACGCTGCTCTTCGGCGTGATCGAAGCGAGGAACAAGGTGCTCCTGACAATGAATGTCCCCTCCGCATCCATGGAACGGATTGTTGCCACCCTGCCCGCGATGAAGAAGCCGACGGTCAGCCAGCTTCACGGGATTGATTATTACAGTATCCAGACGGTTGTGCAGAAGAACATGGTCAACAAGTTAATCCCCCAGCTGAAGGCATGCGGGGCAGAAGATATCCTGGAGATACCAATCACAAAGATTGTACCGTAAAAACCGGGATTTCTATCAATTTCTCTCTTAACGTTTTTTTGAAAGGCAATCGACAGGGTGATTCCGCATTTCGGATACGGTTTTTTCAATATCCCCCGTACGGGGCATTTTTATCGGGCCTGTACTTCGCATTACCAGAGAGAAGGTCATGTTCTCCATTATCTATGCACCAATAGTCAGCGGGCACAGGATCAAAATAATGGTGAGCAAATTGATTTCCTGCACGATTTCCACCTGATACAAATGCAATCATTTACCCCGTTATCTGCCCGGGCATTGATTTTTTTTTAAAAGGCTCTGTTGAAACAGGCATGAACGGTGGTTCACTGTCGAAGTATGAAAATCGGATACCCCTTTTTTATAGTTTTTAAGAGTCAACCCACCCCCTTCGGGGGTCGCTCGGCCGCCTCATCGGGGCCTCGCTGGGCAAGTGGTTTAAAGAGGGGTAAGCTTCTGATCCGCCGCGGGGGCGTCCCTTCGGGGGCGGCGGCGTTCATCATAATTATACAAAAAACATTTTCAAATACTATCTGAATATGCTGATTTTCAGAAGAAACCCTCTAAAAAATAGGGGGGTCAAGGCCATGCCACCCTTGGGCTGCATCCCTCTCCAGGCATCAAAAAAAGAAAAAGCGAATTACTGGAAAATTGGATTTGAACAGAGCCAAAAAAAGCCAAAAAAAATTAGTCGAGTTTGATATATATCGTATCATTGGAAGGCGCTTTGCATTTTTGCACTGCGCCCGTCCTCGCCGCATTCGCATCTTCCGCTCCTGCCACGATCTCTATATCAAAGCATTTTCCGGGGGGCCATAATGCCGTATCTGCTACGGAGATGGTATGTTGTTTCTGTTCTTCGAATACCGGTGTGTAGGTATACACCAGTCCTCCCGGAACCGTCGTCCACTGGGGATCTCCTGCTATCCGGAAGAGGATTGCTTCCTGAACTGTTTTAGCGCCATCATAGGTGGTGTTCCACTGGACTGTCCAAGTGTCCGTACTTGCACCATCTTCGACGGATAGGTTGTCTACCCTGAGCAATTTGCTGCCAAAGCCGGTATTCACGATACTCTCCCGGACCCGGCATTGCATTGCAGGAATAAACCCGGTCTGGGTATTGCCGGTAGAAGCATCAACGAACGAGATGGATGAACTGGAGGGACCAAACAGGTCAAGCTTCCCTGCCTTCGTCAGGTTCAGGCTGAACGTTGCACTCCATGTTTCGTTCAGGTTTGATCGTGCCGACATTAAAGGCCATGGAACGGGCAGCCCAGACTGGCAGTATCGTCACGGGTCAGACTGATCTGCTGGTTGTAGACACCGGACTGGGTGATATTGGTCTTGTTGATATAGGTGGAATCGCCAAGTTGTGCAGGTGAGGAACCCTTGTATACATAATCCATATAGGTGCGGATGTCAAGGGCCGGGTCGTCGTTGATATTTACCGTCCCGAAATCCAGGGCTACCTGGGTATTGCCACCTGCCGTTTCCTGCAGGGCGCCTGCAATTTTTGCGTACACATCTGTCAGTTGCGTACCATCCGTTGCATGATAATGGGCACCGCCGGTTGTTTCAGCGATTATGTCCATGGTAGTATACAAGGCTGTTCCGGACTGGATGGCAGCATCAGTACCAAAGGTTACTGTATATATCCGGATATTGTTATCCTTCGCGTACTGTGACAGGTTCTGCCAGTTGGCGGCAAGCCCCGGAATAGGATAGTAGTTTGTACCGGAGTCGGTATTCGTTGATCCAAGGGTTCCTGCCCCGCGGGCAAGGGGATCTCCCCAGAGGTTATACTGCCCGTCGGTCATCACGATAATTGCCTGGACCCTGCTGGAATCCTTGTTTGCAATTATATCATCCAGTGCGATTTTGGTCCCTCCGCGTTGGTTTGTGTTACCGGCGGGATACATCGAATCAAGATGGGTCTTGACGGTGGTAAAACTGGTGGACAGGGAATCTCTCGGGTAGACCGAGGCGTTATATATCACCAGGCCGATCTTGTCTTTCGAGGAATCCATCTTATCCACGAAGGTTTTCCCGGCATATGCCGCATAGACATATTTATACTGGACCCCGATGGGGCCGGTCATGGTTGAAAACCCCGGGCCCATACTTCCCGACATATCCATTACGAGAACCGCATCAACGGGTTTTGGCCTGAGCGCCGCCCCATCGCCGGAGAGTTTTATGGTGATGTTTACCATGTCTCCCACCTGGGAGTTCCCGCAATCCCCGAGGGATGATGTACCTGATGTACGGGTAGTTTTTCCAGACCAGCGTAACATCCCGTGATTTCGTGATTGTGCCATCAGCATTCGTCCAGGTTGCCGTTGCAATAACCTGCCCGGTTGCCGTTGAATTGTATCCCAGACCCGAAGCCGCAAATGCACCCGGGGAGAACTGTGTCGTGGCATAACCGCCCACACCACACCGGTGCGGATGCTACAGACAGAACGGGAGCAACTGTCTCGACATAGGGTCCCCCGGGATAGGTGGGGGTCGCAAGGGAGAAGGAGACAACCTGCCCGATTACCGGGTTACCCTTGATATCAATCACCCGTGCCTGGAGGGTGGACCGGGTCGCAGAATTCACATCAAGACTTGTCATGGACTGCGGATTTCCGGTAAAGGTCAGGTCAACAGGGTCGGTATTATAGTATTCAATGACCTGGCTGCAGTACCCGACGGTTCCGGTACCTTTGCATACTGCGCTCGTATTCCCGAGAGGGACTGCCTTGATGGTATACAGCCCGACCGTATCTTTCGGACCGAAGGAGATTCTTAAAAGACCCCATGTATTGGTGGGTGCAGTCACGCTCATGCCATCAGTTGAATCACAGTAAACGGAGGCCCCGGTTATCGGGTTGTCGTATTTATCGGTCACCGTGTAATAAATTTCCGCTGCATTTACCGGGTCCCCGTCAGCAGGAAATACCGACTTGGGACTGGCAGCAGTCTGGGATATATAATAGGGTACACTTTCCGCAACGCCCAGGATCCAGGTGCCGGGAGGGACGACGATATTTCCAATCGGATCCATCTGGATGTAATTACTCCTGATGGTTGTAGAAATCCTGAGATCGGCAGTTACGTTCCCCTCCGCATCAGTTGTATACGTTTTCTGGGTAACGTAATTCAGGCCATCTTGTAATCCTGCACCGCCTTCGTCTGCCATCGTGAGACGGATCGTTTCTGCGGTGTTTTTGTTATCAATGCGATTGCCCCAGCGATCGACAAGCGTGACTTTGATAGGGGTTACTGAACCAACCGGTAACTCAGCCGGGTTTTCAAAAGTTGCCCCCTGGGGCGTATCGTGATCAATCTGCTGGGTTATGGTTCTCTGGACGGGCGTTGTCATACCGTCTAAAAAAGAGATCGTGGCGATGATAGTAGCAGTCCCACTTTTTTTGCTTGTTTTAAATACTGCAGTTGCTTTTCCGTCAGCACCGGTCAGGACAGATACCGGAGCTGCGCGTGATAGTCCCCAGCATCGCTGAAGCCGGATCGAGTGAGAAGGTGACATTTGCGCTCGTAACAGGAGTTGCGGGGTACCGGTCTGCATGGCAACAACGGTAATCGTGGACTGGTCAATCCCATCATTTGCAATGAGCCAGCCCGGGTTGCTGGTGCTGATGGTTGACGGTGTCAGGTCAATTGCCATCGCAGAACCGATGAGCAGGACGAGACAGAATATTACCAAAATCCTTCGTTTCACTGACATATCAATCACATTTAAAGAAAATATTGCGCTCAATGATATATATAGATTCCCAATATTGAAATCACTTTTAAATTGCTCGGAATTGTAAAATACCGCTTATTAGCCCACATTAAGGGGCATTTTACCGCGTTCCCCATAAAGGTAATACCCGGTATAATCACCGGGCTTTGTTAAACAGAAAGTTCTGCGGGGTGCAGTCATGCGCAGCAGGAAAAACGGATCTCATTGATAGTTCATCTCAATTCGCGGGCAGATATTTTTATCCTTATTATAGTATGCACGTTCCCCGGCAACCCAGGATTCAGCGGTGAATTCGTTGTGCCGGATTGCAGACGATCAATAATAGAGAACAGGGAATTGCCAAACCAGGGATTTTCCCGGGATCGGGATTTCGGGAAAAGGAAAACCGTGAACCACTGAATTTGCCCGGCTGACTCACCACGGATTACGAAACCATGACTTTGCTGTTGAACTACCCGGGGGGTTTTCCCCCCCAATCACGTTCATTTTTTTCGGATATAACTATTAAGAAGAAATTTAACCGATACTGATAAACCAATCTTTATATCCTAATTATATCCAATAATCCCTGAGGCAAATCCATGAGAAAAGTGGCTTATGTAATTTTTTTCATCGTGTTGGTCGTAGCCATCCTTGTCATTTTAGGGGGAAGTTCGCCCTCAGTTTTCACTCCGCCAAAGCAAGCCACAGAATCAAAAGTCAATGTCGGGTTTGCCGTTCTCAACCAGTCCGATGAGTTCGTGAGGGTCAGTTTTGAAGATGTTGCACCAAACGTCCCGTATCTTGGGATCAACTGGGAAGACAGTACGTCTGCAGGTACCGCTGATACAACCGCAGAGAATACCCACATACAGCTGATTCGCGGCTATAACCTGGATGCAACAGGCAATGCAAGCAGCTGGCTTTTTGTTGTGCGGCAACCAGAGCAGGTATCACTGGTAACCTACGATCGCTATGGTGAGAAGGTGAGTGCGTGGCCGGGAAAGTACCCGGAACGCGAGATCAGCATCAGCCAGGTAATTACTCCACGGGAGCTCTTTGAGAAGAACCGGGAACTGATCTTCCCGACACCCCTGGCTGCCGGTTCCGATACCAGGGAACTTGCTCTTGCAGAAGATAGGTACTACCTCACCATCACCGGCAGGGAAACAACCAGGTATCTCACATTCGATGCAAAAACAGGGGCGTTGACACCATCAAATGACTGACGATTCCGGCATAATGTCAATAGACTTTCTGGTAGGATTCACCATATTCATAATTGCCTTTATCTGGGTGGCGACCATGATACCGGGCCTGTTTATCGGCCTTCAGTCCAATTCGATAGATTTCGATTCGGTTGCCTACCGGGCCGGGGTTATTCTTGTAGAGGACCCGGGGACCGCAGACCCCACCTCACCAAACGCCAACCTGCCATGGGAAATTGTGAAAGACAATCGTGACATTGCCCGATTCGGCCTTGCGGTCTCAAAAGATACCCCCCGTATTCTCGATGAAAACAAAGTGAACCGTTTTTTCTGCTCCACGGCATTTTCCTACCCGGCAGATTACCAGAAACGGGTAATCTTCGGGGACTACCCCTACCGGTTCAATATTTCCCTTAAGGTAGCCGGCGAGGATACCATCCGGTCGGTAGGAGATGTTGTTCCCGACAATTACCCGTACGGGTATATCCGCCGGGATGTAAAGATCAAGGGTTCGAGCAACACGACCATCGGGGAAACATTGATCACGGCAAATGGCTACACGAATACCGAGAACGTGACCTACAACCAGTTCTCCATCGTGATCAATTCATCCTATCTGCTTACCGGCACGGTCGGTAACATTGTCAACCCGAACGGGGATGCTGCATACCGGATCAACCCGAACGGGGACCGGATTGTCATCAATATTACGGACCTTGAAAAGACACGAAATGTGATTGCGCATCCCAATCAGCCTAACCATGTCAACTTGTCTGATGTAAAATTCTACCAGACACATACCGGGGACGCAAATCTCTATGCCTTTTCGCCGGTGGCAGCATACGAGAATTACACCTGGGTCAACTGGAGTGAGACTGCAGTAAAACCCCCAGTCGAGATCAAAGACCAGAATCTTTCGATGATTTTTGAGCCGGGGTTCTTCTCCAGTACGGATAAGTACGGTGCAATCTACATCAACCTGACCTTTGAACTCGATCCACCCCAGCAGTACCTGAATAATACCCATACCCGTCCCTTTGATTACAATTACCGTCCCGCAAGTGTGACACAGCCCACCTTAACAGACGGAGTGATGGAGGTGGCGGTATGGTAAACACGGGGGGGCAGTTGTATACCATCGAGGGAGTTGCCGCCAGCCTGATCCTGCTCCTGACTGCCTTTATTGTGGTCAACAGTACTTCGGTGTACACGCTGGGCGATACCCATATCACCGATCTGCAGCTCGAAGTGCTGGGAAGCGATGCCCTGAACCAGATGGATATTGCACCCAATAGTACATTTGGTAAAAGCCCTCTCCAGACCATTGTAGAAACTGACGACGCCGGGACATTCCGGACAATGTTTCTCAATATCATTAACAGCAAAACCGGATCCGATCGGGATCGTCTCCAGTATGTGGCAAATGTCACCTATGTTAAGACAGATGGTTCTGTTGGCAGTACCGGTACTGAGTGAATTCCGGGCGCCCGCGTGTCGGAGGGGAACATACGGTGCGGGTTTCTGACTGGGTAATTGTAGAAAAGAAATTCCCTGATTGTGCGGCACAGTCATGTTCAGGTAAACATGCGGTGCTCGTGGAGGTGCTCCTGTGGCGGGATTAAAAGATGATGCACAATGGATTGTGCTTATGGGATTTGTCGTGAGTTTCAGCCTGTTCTTTATCGCGATCGTGCTCAACCAGTCGACGGTAGTAGGACAGACCACGGCAGAAGCGGTACTGGAATTTCCGAAAAACGATATCCGCGGGGTGAAAGATGTGATCATCCAGTCAGAATTCCTGGATAACGGGGGGGTATTTGCCAATAAAACAAATGTGCAGAGAGACATCACTACCCTCTCTCTGAGCCGGAAGAATTCCGTAGTGCAATTTTCATCGCGGCCCCCCATCGCGAACGATCCCTACACGTATATTGAAATGCATTACAACAACGGGGTGACGTCCTATAATGAGACCTGGAAATCAAAATAGACCCGCACCTGACAACGAAGCCGGCGTGGCAACCATGATAGAATATGTCATGATATCCGGGGTCCTCATGGGCCTGTTCGTTATCATGCTCCTCCTCGTGAATACGTACTTCATGGAGGGGCCGGCAAACACCCTTACGTATTCTGCATTTACCGATATCAGTAACGGTATCTCCACCCGGATCGTGGACACCTATGCCATCGCACCCGCCTCAGGAGATATTACCTCGCGGTTCGATATCCCGGATAATATCGCCGGGAGGGGGTATTTTGTTGAAATCGGCAATGCTGCCGGGGGCGATCTGTCAGCCCAGACCGTTACGGTATCGCGAGGTTCGATTATCACCAATGTGGCAATCGCAGGTATCGGTTCAACACGAAAGAGCCGGGGGAAATACCACCGGTACGGGTATGAACAGGATAAGTTATAATTCGGAAGGATTTTGATGACGGGCAAAAATAACCGGAACTCGTGTACTGCTGGAGTGTCTGAATCAATCGGATTTCTCCTCATCTTTACCATGGTGATAGCCGGCATCGGTCTGGTAACCCTGTACGGTTACCCGATGCTCATCCAGCAGCAGACCAGCGCAGATGAGCAGATCATGGAAAAGAACATGATCGTTTTGCAAAACGATGTGAAAAGTCTCGCGTATAAGACCGTGCCGTACAAAGAGACATCATTAAAGATCGGGGGAGGCACCCTGACGGTTCTTAATTCAAGTTACCTGCCCTCAACCTCATCAATAAAAATCTATGATAACATCGGTGCCGTTTACCTCGATGCATTCCACTCGGGAGACCTGATGTATTCTTCTGAGTCTGCCGGCACAGACATTTCCCTCCAGAACGGAGCGGTGGTGAAGCGGGGACACGTCGAGACAGGATCGGTGATGCTCGCTGAGCCCCGGTGGTTCTATGACGGGCAGACAACAACCATGGTTGTTAATCTCGTGAACATCACCAGCACCTCTGGCATGTCACGGGCAGGTGTCAGCACGGTACAGATGGCGTTGGGAGAACCCCAATTCAACCAGACGAGCGTCCTTGACACGGTCCCCCTGGTACCTCCCGTATTCCTTGAATACACTCCTGACAGTGTGCAGGATTACTCGATTGCCTGGGACAATTATTTCCAGAAAACCCTGGGGATGACATGGATCAGCGGAACCCCGGGAACCGGGGTCACGATGAAATACCAGCTTCCCGCCACTACTACGCTGGTTATCAAACAATACGAAGTGAATATCAGATCCCTCTGATCTTTTTTCCTGACGGGCAAATCCGTTAAAAATACTAAAGGGTAAAGAATCGATAAAAACCCCGAATTCGGCTCTGTTGAAATCCTATTTTCAAGTGATTCGTTTCTTCTTATTCTGTTTGGAGGGTGACCCCCTCTCTCCCCCAGAGGGGGAGGCATCCCAAGGGGAGCATCCCCTTGACCCCCTATTTTTTAGAGGGTTTCAACAGAGCCCTGAATTCTTTTAATGTTTATCAGGCTCTGTTGAAACGCCCATGAACGGGAGTTCACTCCAGAACAATGAAAATCCGTGAGATTACGAGGACCCCCTGCCACAGGGCCTCTCTTTAGGCACGGCGGGGCAAGGAGGTTTCAGTATATTTTTGTCATTGATCCGCCGCGGGGGCGTCCCATCGGGGGCGGCGGCGTTCATCATAATTGTACAAAAAATATTTTCAAATACTATCTGAATATGCTGATTTTCAGAGAAACTCTCTAAAAAAGAGGAGAAAGTCTCAGCCAATTTTCAGCAGGGAGGGTATTGCAATCAGGAGCACCATCCCCACACCAAAAATAACAATCAGCACCCCGGATATCCGGTTAATCAGCCTCAGGTGATCGGCACTGATGCGGGAACGCACGGTGCCTATCGATCCGCAGAGTATGATCCACCACAGGGTAGAGCCAATAAACACACCGCCTACAAACTCCCATGCGGAAAGAACAATATTTTCATGGAATACCACGCCAAAGCCGGGCAGGATCGCGATAAAGAAGATGAGCGTTAACGGGTTGGCAATCGTGATTGCCAGTGCAGACAGGTAATCTTTGAGATATGTCTCGTGCTCGACTTTAACGCTCAACGGTGCAGGCAGGGAAAGGAAGATGCGGATTCCCACGGCGATGAGAACAAAACCTGCTGCGAGCCGGAGGGAGAACTGGTGGGCGATGATCAGCCCGGATATGGCAGTCAGCCCGAAGAAGGTGACACCGGCATAAAACGAGTCGGCGGTTGCCACCCCGATACCCGACACGATCCCGTGAAGTCTCCCGTCCGTGACCGCACGCTGGATGCACAGGAGAGCGATCGGACCCACCGGTACCGCAAGCGTGAGGCCGATGATCATGCCCTGGATGAAGACGCTGGTGTCCATGTGTGTATTTGTATGAATAGAGAGCGGTTGCCGGTCATAAAAAACAGCGTGGTCGTACGCGGGATTTTGAGGGTAATTATGACAGCGCTGATGTATTGCAGTAGTATCTTTGTTGACTGCGACCCGTCATCAATGTTGCATACCGGCACCCGTTGGGAAAGAGCCGGTTATTTTCCTTAAATGTTCTTTTGCCACCGGCCAATTAAAGACCGGATGGTCATTGCGCTGGCGGATCATTGCGCTGATTCAGTTTCCCTTTTTCTTCAGGGTTCATGACATTGGCCGGGAGTTACGGTTATCGCAGGGAGGAAGGGACCAGGATTTTGGGCGGGAAGCAGGATGATCTTGAGACATTACCCGGTCTACCGGAACGGGTTCTGTAACGGAGTGTAGTGTGCCGGGGAGGGCAGATGAACCCGCATTGAGGAAGGGAAACGACAGAATAATTGCATTACTTAATAAAAATCTCCCGACAAACGCCACCCTCTTTTTATATCCATACAGTGATCTCATGATACGGAAATGGACCTCAATAATTCCCCAGTCTCCCCTCCCGAAAATGGGCCGGGGATAATCTGTTGTGACCGGCAGACCCTGACCGGGACCGCATGGCATGCACTTCCTGAAGAACGGGTCTTGTCGCTGCTTGCATCATCGTCCTCCGGATTGTCTGCCGGGGAAATCCGGGCAAGAATCGATACGTTCGGCAACAACACGCTCCCCACCAAAAAACCAGTTGCACTCTGGGAAGTCATCCTCCGCCAGTTTAAAAGTCCCCTTATCTATATCCTGTTGATAGCCGCCCTCGTTTCGTTTGGGATCGGGGAATTTACCGACGGGGTTTTTATCCTTGCCGTCATTGCGGTAAACTCGGTCATCGGGACATTACAGGAATGGAAAGCCGAGAAAAGTGCCCAGGCATTGCAGGCCCTGCTCCGGATCATGGCTCATGTCCGGAGGGACCGGCAGACTAAAACCGTGGATGCCGGGGAGATCGTTCCGGGAGATGTCATTCTCCTCAGTGAGGGAGATCGCGTCCCGGCAGATATCCGGATTCTCCGGCAATCGTTGTTAAAAGTGGATGAGTCTCTTTTGTCCGGAGAATCACTGCCGGTAGAAAAAGTTGCGACCATCCTGCCGGAACCTACCCCGTTCATGTCACGGGGAAATATGGTGTATGCCGGTTCAACGGTAATATCGGGAAAAGCCGAGGGCATTGTCACGGCCACCGGCCTCCTCACCGAAGTGGGAAAGATTGCACTGAGCGTTATCTCCACAGAATCGGTAAAACCACCTCTCGTTATACGGATGGAGGCTTTTTCGAAAAGGATCGGAATTCTTGTTGTTGCAGCATGCAGCGTCCTGGGCAGTCGTTGCGATCCTGCAGGGCATGCTCCCTGTCGAGGTATTTTTCATCGCCGTCGCTCTTGCAGTATCCGCCATCCCCGAGGGTCTTCCGGTTGCCATCACGGTCGCACTGTCAATTGGCGTATCACGGATGGCAGGAAGGAATGTGATCGTCCGGAAGCTGACGGCGGTTGAAGCGCTGGGAAGCTGCACCTGCATTGCGAGTGACAAAACCGGCACACTTACGGTAAATGCCCAGACATTGCAGCGTGTGGAATTGCCTTATGGTCATTCCTACAACCTGACTGGTGAAGGATATCGCGGGGTAGGCGGGATTGAATTGCCCGATGATAAGCCGGTTCCGGATACTGACCGAAAGCGCCTTTCAGAGATCGCCCTGCTCGGGATCATCTGCAACAGTGCGGAGCTTTCCCGTTCCGGGAAGGAATGGACACACCTTGGCGATCCCATTGATATCGCAATTCTTGCATACGGGTATAAACTCGGCATCAATCCTGATGACGTGCGGGAGGCGAATACGGTTATTGGCGAGATCCCGTTTGAAGCCGAGCGGCGATATGCGGCAACCTTCTTTCAGGACGGGGGACGCCCACGGGTGGCAGTAAAAGGGGCAGTGGAAGTGATCCTGCCGATGTGCAGGGACCAGATATCCGGTGAAGGGATCTCTGCTCTCGATATACCGCGTATGACGGAGCGCCTGCTTGATCTCTCAGGACAGGGGTATCGTGTCATTGCGATTGCCGGTGCTGATCTTACCATAGATGCCGAAAAAAAAGAATTCCGCCATAACGACATCCCGCCCCTCACCTTCATGGGGTTTACCTGTTTTATCGACCCGGTTCGACCGGATGCAGGGGAATCGATACGTGCCTGCCGGGAATCCGGCATCCGCGTTGTTATGGTGACCGGGGATCACCCGGCAACTGCGCTTGCAATTGCCCGTAATCTTGGTATCGCCACCTCCAAAGAACAGGTAATCACCGGTGCTGAACTCGACGCACTCGAAAATTCTGAAGATCCGGCATCTCATAAAAAACTGGAAAATATTTCCGTTTTTGCCCGTGTGGTCCCTCTCCAGAAACTCGGAATCGTGAAGAATTTCCAGAAACTCGGCCATTACGTGGCCGTGACCGGTGACGGGGTCAATGATACACCGGCGTTGAAGCATGCGAATATCGGTATTGCGATGGGGTCGGGAACCGACCTTGCAAAGGACACTGCCTCAATCATCATCACCGATGATGCATTCTCCTCTATTGTTGCCGGAGTCCATGAGGGCCGTATCATCTATGACAATATCCGGAAAGTGACTTACCTGCTCATATCCACCGGCTTTGCCGAAGTGGTCCTCTTCACGCTTGCCCTGGTGGCCGGTCTTCCCTTACCGCTCCTTGCCGTGCAACTGCTCTGGCTTAACCTCGTGACCAACGGGATCCAGGACGTGATGCTCGCTTTTGAAGGAGGTGAGCCGGGCGTGATGAAGAAAAAGCCGCGACCCCCGTCAGAGACCATCATCAACCGCCTTATGGCTGAAGAGACGCTCGTTTCAGGGCTCTACATGGGAGTGTCCGCATTTGTGGTCTGGTATTTGCTCATCGGTGCAGGAGTTGAAGAATCTGCGGCGCGGAACCTGGTCCTGCTCCAGATGGTCCTGCTGGAGAACTGCCATGTCTTCAACTGCCGTTCAGAAAGGATCTCTGCATTCCGCGTACCCCTCTCCCGCAACTATTTCCTGATCATTGGCGTGATCGCAGCGCAGGGAATCCATATCCTGTCGATGTATATCCCCTTCATGCAGGATGTGCTGGGGGTTTCCCCGGTAACGTTTGAGGAGTGGCTCATCTTCCTTGGGATTGCACTCGTCCTGATCGCGGTGATGGAAGTGTACAAATTTGTGGGAAAATTCCGTAATAATGAGATGAACGGGGTATCTCTGGCAGGGATTTGAAAAAGGAAGTAAAAAAACATTCCGGACACTGACCCGGCACGGTGGCGATGATTGTGGTCTTCATTGTGCAGGAAGCGCAAAAGGGTTTTTACTTATCTCCCCAAGGTATTACCAATGGATAGCCTGTTTACCTCCCCGGAATTTCAGATGAGCCTGCTTCTCTTCGTGGCTCTCGGAGGATACCTGATAGCTTCGCGCATCAACCAGTCTGCGGTAATCGGGCTGATTTTCGTTGGCATCATTGTTGGCCCGAGTTTGCTGGGTTGGATCACCTATACGGATTTTGTCCGGGGTCTGGCACATCTGGGTGCAGTTGTTTTACTTTTTGTAATCGGCCTTGAATTCAAATTACAGGATATTCTCTCACTGCGGAACGGGGTTATAGCCGGGTTCGGGGTTATCATCCCGTGGATTGGCGGGTACTGGCTCTCGCTGCTCTTCGGCTACGACATGCCAAGTGCAATCTTTATCGGAACTGCACTGACGGCAACCAGTATCGCTATCACCGCCAATGTGCTTAAAGAACTGGGCAAACTCCAGACCGATGCCGCAAAAGCGATCATCGGTGCGGCGGTGATCGATGATGTACTGAGCCTGCTTGCACTTGCAATCAGTACAGATGTAGTCAGCGGCACCGTATCGGCTGGCGGGATTGCCCTTGTTGCAATAAAAGCCATTGCCTTCATAGTGATTGCCGGAGCATTCGGTCTTCTGGTTGTCAGCCGGTTCCTCGAAAAACTGGACACAACCGACTTTGTTGAAAAATACCCGGAGTTTATCTTCATCTTTGCGATGATGATGGCATTTCTCTATGCCATCATTGCCGAGGCAGTCGGGCTTTCTGCGATAGTCGGGGCATTCATTGCCGGAGTCTCGTTTGAAGGTGTCCGGCTCTACCGTAGCAAGAGTCTGAAAGAAGGGGCCGAGTACCTCCAGATCATATTTGCATCGATATTCTTTGTCTCGCTGGGAATTCTCGTAGATTTCCGTGCAATGACACCGGAGATCGTCATCTTCCTGATCGCGCTCACAATCGTTGCTATCATTACAAAAGTGATTGGGTGTGGCATTCCCGCCCGCATGATGGGGCTGTGCAATAAAGATGCACTCATCGTCGGATTCGGAATGTCACCCCGGGGAGAGGTGGCGATGATCGTAGCACTCATCGGGCTGGAAGCCGGTATCATCGGACAGGGCGTGTATGTTGTAATTGTGCTCATGAGCCTGCTCACCACACTCATCACACCAATCGTATACCGGAACTGGTTCTATCGCGGGGAGTACTGCACCTATGATGCCCAGGGGACCTGCATTGATGAAGGGAGATAACAAGGTTAAAAATTCGTCCTGCCCAAACTCACAGGATAATGCGAACGCCAAAAAAACCTCATGCCGGCGTGTTCACGCAAACACAGAAGGGATTCCCATGATGCTCTCCCTTCTGATACCAGTCAGTCAGATGAAGCCTGAAAAAGACAGGTAGGGAAAAGCCGTTTGCTTTTTCATACAACCCCTGTTATCTGAATACCTTTTATTTTTCCGGTAATCCGCTGTTCTTCCGGATCTCTTACACCTCAATTAAATAACGGGAATGCCATGTATATTTTAAAAAGGCACTGACATGTTTGAAAAAGTACTTCTGCCAACGGATTTTTCATCCGATTCCCAGAGAATCCTTGCATATGTAAGAGATATCCCCGGTGTCCGAAACGTCACCCTTCTCCACGTGGTCGATCCTACCTCCCCGGCACGACAGGAACGGGAGCAGAATACGGAGACCGGCAATCCCAAAATTCTCATCGATGAGGACCGGAAGGTGCTGGAGAAGTCCGGGATAACCGCTGAAGTGGCGGTCAAAACCGTGGTGGAAACGATCACCCAGGGGACTATCCCGCTTGCGATTCTTGAGAAAGCCGAAAGGGAGAAGTTCTCGCTTATCATGATGGCTGCCCGCGGAAAAAATGCGGATGATACCATCCTGTCAGACCGGATATCAGACAATGTTATCCGCAGTGCAAAGATTCCCGTGCTCCTCATGAGGTTCCCGCCCGAATCAGGTGCCACGGATGGACACCGGAACCTTTTCTCCTGTGTACTGGTGCCGGTGGATTTCTCCAAACCCTCGGCGCAGACCCTCGCACTGGTGAAAGGAATTCCCGCCGCAGAGCGTGTCATCCTCCTGCATGTCGTTAACCGGGGTAAACCTGATACAACGGAGGCATCAGTCGAGGCTGCAATTCAGGCCGCAGTTCAGGCAGCCCGAAAGAGACTGGAAACGATCCAGCAGGACCTCGCTGCTGCCGGTATCACGGCCGAAATCCGCGCCCGTGCCGGGTATGCTCCCGATGAGATCAATGCAGCCGCTGAACGGGACAATGTCACGCTGATCCTGATGAGCCCGTACGGTGAAGGCCGGGCACGGAATCTCATGACCCTCTTTATCGGGAGCACCACCAGTGCGGTTATCGGCAGAGTACACCGGCCCGTCCTGGTTACCACCGGCGACTATGACTGCATGAGGCAACGAAAATGCAGGCTTTAAAAAACAGCCTGACCCCGTGTTTCATCTTCCGGCAGGATGAAATGACGGGTAACTACCAGCCCGGAACGTAACCTAAAAGCGCTAACCGATGAGGAGACAGGACAATGAACTCGTGGGAACTACTCTTTGCAATCATTCCCGGTATCATCCTGTTTCTCTACGGGATCGAGCAGTTCTCCCGTGAGGTCCAGCTGGCGGCCGGAGCCTATTTCCGGAACCTGATCCAGAACCTGACCCGCACACCCTTGCGGGGAACTGCGGTCGGCGCCATCGTGACCGCTGTTGTCCAGTCAAGCACGGCGACAACCGTCATCACCGTGGGGCTGGTGAATTCCGGTATCATCTCCTTTACTGCCTCACTGGGCATCATCTTCGGGTCAAACCTTGGTACCACCGTTACCTCCCAGCTCATCGCCCTGAACCTTACATTCTTTGCCCCGATTCTCATCCTTGCCGGGTTCCTGATTGGCATCATAGGAGGGAAGTACAAGATTTTCGGGCGCCCGATCTTTTATTTCGGTCTCGTATTTTTCAGCCTCGCACTGATATCCGGCGTTATGGAACCCTACCGGACCGATCCGCAACTGATCGAAATTATCGGGATGATGGACAATGTGTTTTTGCAGATCGCATTCGGACTTATCATTACCACCATTTTCCAGTCCAGTTCCGTAACTACCGGTCTCGTTGTGGTGATGACCCAGAACGGACTTCTCACCCCCACGATGGCAATTCCCATTCTTCTCGGTGCCAACCTCGGGACACCGACTACTGCCCTGCTCGTCTCCCTGCGGATGAACACGGCAGCAAAACGTGCCGCAGTTGCCCATTTTCTTTTCAACTTCCTCGGGGTCCTGCTCTTCCTCCCCTTCCTGGCACCCTTTTCCACCGGGGTTGAAACGCTGGGAGGAAGTCCTGCCCAGCAGGTGGCAAATGCCCACCTGATCTTCAACCTGACCTGCGTGATCGTCTTTCTGGCCCTGATCCGGCCATTCGAGCAGCTGGTCCGGAAAGTTGTGCCGGGAACCGAGGATGACATTGTGTTTGTTCCGCGATACCTGCGCCACCCGCTGCCCGACTCCACTGCAGATGCCTTCCGCATGATCGAACAGGAGATAACGCATCTCCTGGAGATTTCCGGTACATTGTTCAAAGAACTTCATTCGTTGCTTGAAACTCCCGACAAACCATCCCGGCGTATCAGCCAGCTGCAGGAATACGCAACCTATCTTGACAACCAGATCAGTGATGCGGTTCTTGAAATTTCCAAACGCGACTTTGAACCGGAGGATACTGCAAATATCGCAGGACTGGCCCGGATATCCAAACTGAGCGAGGTGCTTACCGACCAGACCGGAGATCTGTATGGGGTCATCTACCAGCTGCAGGAAAAAGGCATCAGCCTCTCACTCGAATCAAAACTGGCAATCAAACAGACGATTGCTCCCTGTGAGCATAACCTGGCGATCCTGATTGAGTCATTCCCCGATATTTCAGATGCTGCTGATGCTGCGATGCGATCGCAGGATGAGATGCTGAGAAGAGATTACCCGGCAGTACCAGCGGTACCTCGTGCGGTTAACTTCCGGCGAGAGTCCGGGAGGGAGCAATTTCTCCCGGGCCATGTTCCAGGTGGAGGGGATGGCAGGAACCATACGGGAGATACGGAAATCGTCGCGTCTTATGCGACAGGGATGAGAAAAAGGGATAATTTACATGGGTAAACTGCTGGTTTCACACCTGATTTTTTTCTCAATTTACGAAGAGAAAATGGGAAAAATCTGTGACTGGTATGTATCCAGAAAAAGGGGATGAAGAAAAAAATAATCATTTCCCGAATGTGCACAATTTTTAGTCCTTATTGCTCTATGGGAGAGACCACAGAGATGGGGCAAGGCGGTTTTAGTGCATTTCCGTCATTGATCCGCCGTGCCTCGGAGAGGCCTTGAGGCGGAAGATCCTCGTAAATAATTTTCATAGTCGGGGTATGAACACCCGTTCATGCCTGTTTCTACAGACCAGAATAATCTATATCGATCACCCGCGAGATTTTATTATCCAATTCCTCTACGGGAAGTCGTATCCCATGCCCGACAAGCAACCTGAAAACACCCACAAAACCAAGGGAGATTCGAAAATCTCATGGATATGTACCGTTTGCGGCTTTTTATTTACCGGTGAAAAACCCCCGAAAGGCTGTCCCGTATGCCACAGCCCGGCCCACGAGTTCATACTGCAAAAAGAGCAGCGGCAACTCACCTATGACGGCGAACCGTTCGATGTGCTGCTGATCAACGGTAGTACTCACCGGGCCGGTAACACTGGTTACATGCTCGATCTGGCTGAAGCAGTTCTCCAGAAACGGGGTGTGAGTTATCGCAGGTTCAACATAAGCGAGTATACCATTGACTATTGCTGGTGCTGTTACGCGGTCCGGGCAGAGTCATGTACGTTTCCATGCCGGAATAATCGACGATATGCCGGCGTTCTCACGCGATGCTGGCTGCTTCAAAGGCAGTTATTGTTGCCTCCCCGATCAACTGGAACGGCATGTCAGTTCGGCTCAAGGCCTTCCTTGACCGGACAACCTGCATGGAGAACCTTTACCATCTCGGCAAACCCGGCCTGACCGAGGGGAAGGTTGTTGGGATTCTTGTTTGCGGCCACGAAGACGGGGCAATCAAAACCGCAATGGACATCTGGCTGAATTTCCAGCAGATGGGGTATATTTTCGCCCCGTTTGGGGTCGCGTTCAGGACTCACGGTTCGCAGTTCAACAGCAGCACGGACCGGGAGTTCTTCCGCACCGATGAGCTTATCATCCGCCATACAAGCGGCGTTGTCAATAACGTCATCGAGATGATGCAGCTCGGTATTGAGGAGCACCTGAAAGGAAAACTGGTACCGGTCACGGAGTAAATGATAATCGCAGGAAAAACATGAACGTAATATACCAGTATCCAGACACCGGATAGTATCCATGGAGCGCTGGTCATCCCATATCGGATTCATCCTTGCAGCCATTGGCGCTGCAGTCGGGATAGGCAATATCTGGCGGTTCTCCGCAGTAATCGGGCAGAACGGCGGCGGGGCGTACCTTATCCCCTACTTTATCGCAGTCTTTGTCTTCGCGCTCCCGCTCATGATCTTAATTATTATAATACCAGGATGAGATATTCAACCTTGATGGATAATGTTTGAAAAAGTACTGGTTCCCTACGATTTTTCCAAAGATTCAGAGCACGCAGTTCAATGCCTGAAGAAAATCCCCAATGTCCGGGAGGTAATCCTCCTCCATGTTGTGTATAATAAATATATTTCAAAGGATCCGGACATCGTATCCCCCGATGTCGATTACGCACGGTTACGTCTGGAAGAGATAAAAAAAGGCCTTGACATGCCGGGTTTAAAGGTCAGGACAATTACCCGGGAGATCACGGGTGGAGAAATTTCTGAGGTCCTTAACAGGATTACAGCAAAGGAAGGCATCTCGCTGACATTGATGGGAAGAAGAGGGCGTGGAGTCATTGAAACCCTGCTCATTGGGAGTGTCGCATCCGAAGTTATCCGGTATGGAAAGACGGATCTGCTTCTTCTTCAGTCACCAGAAAAGGATGATACTATCTCGATGGGACTTAAACTTCCCTGCCCGGACTTGTTTTCAAAAGTTCTGGTATGTACGGATTTTTCCGAACCCGATATTGGTACTCTCCTCAGCAAGAAACTGCCATGGATTCAACAAGTCACGCTCTTCCATGTGGTAACGAGTGGGGATTCCCAGGAAGAAGTACAGTCTGCGGTTGATACCGCACGGGCGAGACTTGAGAATATGAGGGATGATTTTACCAATACCCGGATTCCGGCACAGGTACACGTTTGTGTGGGTAGTGCTGCCGAAGAGATCCTCTCATTTGCCAAAACGGAGGATATTTCATTGATAGTCATGAAATCAACCGGAACGAGGAGTTTATTGACAACACTTCTCGGCCGTACAACAGCAAATGTAGCACGGTATGCAAGAATTCCGGTCCTTATATTGAGAAGACCCTCTGACTGAAGGTAATAAAATATCACGAGGTCTGCCCCGGGTTGTGTTTACTATATGTTCCATTGCCCTGAATCAACGAGTACCGTTAAGGTTTTTTAAGAGTGCATTATCTATATCGATCGGGGAGAGGGCATCTTCCGGAGCCTGCCTTTGAATTCCTGGGAGCTGCTCTTTGCCATCATTCCCGGCATCATCCTCTTTCTCTACGGAATCGGGCAGTTCTCACGGGGGTCCGGTTGGCTGCCGGGGCATATTTCCGTCCCCCTGATCCTGAACATGACCCGCTCGCCCTAGCGGCACTTAAGGTTCGTATAAGGCGACCCGAATTACTCTGGGAAATGAAGAAAATGAACCTGATGGCTGGTGAGGAAAATCAGAAATCACCTGCCTGCGTTCCATCCGAACCATTATATGATATGGGGGGTCAGGGAGTATTATTTGAACCATGAATTTGTATAGGGAGCCGGACTTGATCCGGTGGAGACTGGTATGACCAAAGATTCAATGTACGTGCAACCGGGCTACGAGCCAAAAAAAAGTGATCTCATCTGCCCGGTGGTATATCGAGCCAGCAGAAGGCATGTCACTGGAGGAAGCGGCAGAGAATACTGTGACCGAGAGTTCGATTGGTACCTGGACCGAGATCAAAACGGCAAAAAAATATACCCGGCGGCTTGCTGCAAAGGTTTTCAGGATTGACGAAGAGACCGGAATTGTTGATACAGCATATCCGGTCGAAGCGTACGATCCCTATGACATCTCCTGTATTCTCGCCTCAATTGCCGGCAATATTTTCGGCATGAAGTGCGTCAACAACCTGCGGCTGATGGATGTCAGGCTGCCCAAAGACATTGTCAAAGCACACAAAGGGCCGGCATTCGGGATTAAGGGGATCAGGAAACTGGTGAAGGTTGCGGATCGCCCCCTGATTGGAACGATCATCAAACCCAAGATGGGGCTGAACACAAAGGACCATGCTCAGGAAGCATACGATGCGTGGATTGGGGGGGTGGACATTGTCAAGGACGATGAAAATCTCACGGGCCAGAAGTTCAACCCGTTCTACAAGCGGGTAAAAGAAACCCTGAAGAAACGGGACCGGGCCGAACGCAAGACCGGTGAGCGCAAGATGTATATGCCCAACGTGACTGCCGCTACAACGGACGAGATCATAAAGAGAGCGGAATATGTGCAGGAACAGGGCGGGGAGTACATTATGATCGATGTGTGCATCGTCGGGTGGCCGACACTCCAGACCCTGCGGGAACACAACAAGGATCTCGGGCTGGTGCTGCACGCCCACCGGGCAATGCATGCTGCATACACGCGCAACGAGAAGCACGGCATCTCAATGCTGGTCCTTTCAAAGTTCCTCCGCCTGTGTGGTCTAGACCAGCTGCATATCGGGTCCATGGTCGGGAAAATGGTTGATGCCGGCCCACAGTCAGTGCTTCGCAGCAGGAACGCACTGGTCAGCGAGGATACGCCTGCAGATGATTTTGCGGTGGGACAGAAATGGTACGGGATGAAATCCGTCTTTCCCGTGGCATCCGGCGGTCTTCACCCGGGACACCTGCCGTACCTTGCGCAGGCGTTCGGCAATGACGTGATCATCCAGATGGGAGGAGGCATTCATGGTCATCCCGGGGGTACAGTTGCCGGCGCGAAAGCCGCACGCGACATGCTCGATGCTGTTGTCGAAGGTGTGCCGCCCCACGAGTACCGGAGCAGGGAACTGCAACAGGCTATCGAAACCTGGGGCATGATCGAAGGTCCGATGTGAAAGTACAACATAACATTCCAATGGTTACATGGGGAGCGTGAAACATGAAACAGCAAAAACTTCTGCAATCCGGTAAGGTAAAATCAGTGTATCAAACGGATACATTGGGACAAGTGATCATAGAGTTCCATGACGACATTACTGCTTTTTAATGGCGGTAAAAAAGATGGATTGATGGACAAGGGACACTATAATGCAGAGGTTTTTGCTTTCTTCTTCCGGTATCTTGAAAAAAATGGAGTCAAGGCCCGTTTCGTGAAAACAGTTATTCGAGATCATTTCCTGCGCACCCGGGGGATCTAAACCCCGATAAAGTTTTAACGTCCACTTTTTTGAAGGACTGCAGTCAATTCTTTCATAGTTACGTGCAGACTGTTTTTTTTCCGGATCAGAAAACCATTGACGGATTCGTTTTTTCTCAAGGGTTTACCAATATATAGTACTGCATCCATCCGGTGATATGAAAATATGAAACTCCCTGTTGCACCACATGCACTTCCGCTCGAATCTGTCCTTGACGCACTTGAAACCTCGCCGCAAGGTCTGACAGTATCCGAAGTGCAGGCACGAATGTCACTCTACGGGAAGAATATCCTGAAGGAAGAGAAGACCAGCCGGCTGGTCATCTTCTTTCGCCAGTTCAACAGTATCCTTGTCTACATTCTCATCATCGCAGCGGTGATCGCACTCATCGTCTCTGATATCAAGGACTTTTTCATCATCATCTTCATCATCGCTGTCAACAGCATCATCGGGTTCTGGCAGGAGGTGAAGGCAGAGGCATCGCTGGATGCCCTGAAAAAACTCACCGAGAGCAAAGTCACGGTCATCCGGGCCGGGGACGAACGAATCATCCCCTCAGAAGAACTTGTTCCCGGGGATTGCGTTGTGCTTGCAGAAGGAGATCTGGTTACTGCCGATATCCGCCTCTCTGAAACCTCGGCGCTCACCGTGGACGAATCATCACTGACCGGTGAATCGATGCCCGGTCGTCAAAGACTATACCGCAAAGGTTGCAAAAGATGCACCGCCCTATGATTACCGGAACAGCCTCCTTTCCGGCACAACTGTTGTGCGGGGGTTCGGCAAGGGCTACGTGGTAGCGACCGGGAAGAAGACCTACCTGGCCGGTATTGCAGCACTCGCGCAGGAGCGTTCCCCTGACAGCCCGTTCACGAAAGCGATAGCCCATTTTTCAAAGCGGTACATCATCCTCCTCACCGGCATCTTCGCACTGGTGGGAACCATCGCGTTCCTTCAGGGCCGGCGCTTCCGGAGATTGCCTACCTGCTGGTCGCCCAGCTGGTTTCTGCGCGTACCGGAGGGCCTGCCCATTGTCGTTACGATCATTATGGTTGTCGGGGCGATGGCGCTCTCGAAGAGAAAAACCCTTGTCCGGCACCTCCCGGCAGTCGAGACCATGGGCAGTGCTACGGTCATTGCCTCTGACAAGACCGGCACCATAACGGAAGGGTATCCTCACCGTCCATGATGTCTATGCACTCGACCGCGAGGCGCTCGAACTGGCCGCAGCCCTCTGCAACGAGGCCCGGGGCAATGCGGGCGATCCCATCGATGTTGCGCTTTCGCGGTGGGTAACCGGGTATGAAGATATCCGGACGCACAATCCCCGCCGCTGGGTGTACCCGTTCGATACCATAAGGCGGCTCATGGCCACGGCAAATGTTGTGGGCAGCGAGGAGCGGTTCTATGTCAAGGGTGCATACGAGGAACTGAAGAAACACGCGGACAATGCTCATGCACTCGGGGATCTCGAGCTCCAGATCGAGACAATGGCCGGCCGCGGGCTCCGGGTGCTCGCGTTCGGGGCGGGCCGATGGCTGGGTGAGGATCCGGCCGCATGGAAGTTCTCCATTGTCGGGATCGTGGGTTTCATCGACCCGCCCAAAGAGAGTGCTGCCGAAGCGGTCCGGGTTGCCCAGAAAGCCGGGATCCGTGTCATGATGATCACCGGTGATCACCCGCTCACAGCCCGGGAGATCGCCCGCTCCGTTCATATCTGGAAAGAGGGCGACGGACTGCTTACCGGCCCGGAGATCGTGGCCATGAGTGACGATGATCTTGCAGCAGCACTGAAAAAAACCACAGTCCTGGCCCGGATCCTCCCTGAGCACAAGTACCGGGTGGTGAAGGTGCTGCAGGAACACGGGGAGATCGTGACGGTGACCGGCGACGGGGTGAACGATGTGCCGGCGCTGCGGGCCGCCGACCTCGGCATTGCCATGGGCTCCGGATCTGAGGCAGCCAAGAGCGCGTCCAAGATGGTGATTGTGGACAACAACCTCTCGGTCATCGTGGATGCAATCCGGAACGCCCGGGTGATCGTGGATAACATCCGCAAGGTGATCTATTACCTTGTCTCGACTTCTATTACCGAGATCGTGCTGCTTAGCGCGACGGTGTTTGCCGGATTGCCGCTCCCGCTCCTGCCAATCCAGATCCTCTGGGTCAACCTTGTAACAGACGGCGTGCAGGACAAGACGTTCCCCTTTATTAAAGAAGAGGGGGACGTGATGACCCGGCCCCCGAAGGATCCCGCAAAACAGTTCTTTGATGGCAGGCAGATGCGCCGTATCATGACTTTCGGCCTGGTCATGGGATCTCTTGCAGCAGTCATGTTCTGGTACCTTCTCGGGAGATACCCGTACGAACTTACCCTCTCGATCATGTTCACTTCAGTCGTCTGCTTCCAGTGGTTCAACGGTCTCCAGGCCCAGCAGGAGCACGAGCCGTTCCTGCTGGATATTAAAAAGAGCCTCACCACCAACCCGTACATCTTCTATGGTATCGGCGTGGGTATCGTGCTCCAGTTGATTGCCATCTACGTTATCCCAGGAGTATTCGGCGTTGTTCCTCTCGCCCTCGAACACTGGGGATACGTGATCGCACTTTCGCTGGTTGCGTTCTTTGTTGTTGAAGCGATCAAATGGCTGGATTACCGGGGCAGTCACTCTCAGCGCCGGATAGAGGAATGGAGGGGAGGGAGAGATGGATCGGGCCGGGAACAATTAACCACGGCCTAAAAATGATCTTTCCATTATCAGCGAGAGCCGTGCTGACGGCATATTGTGTGGTCCTGCCGGTTCACTACTATTATCAGCAGAATAATCTATTTCGATCACCCGCGTTTATGTATTATTCAATTCTTTAGGGGGAGACCGTATCCCATGCCCGACAAGCAACCTGAAAACACCCACAAAACCATGACAGATTCGAAAATCTCATGGATATGTACGGTTTGCGGCTTTGTATTCACCGGGAATAAACCACCCGAAAGGCTGTCCCGTCTGCCACAGCCCGGCCCACGAATTCATCACTGAGAAAGAGCAGCGGCAACTCACGTATGACGGCGAACCGTTCGATGTGCTGCTGATCAACGGCAGCACTCACCGCGGGGGCAACACCGGTTACATGGCTGACCTTGCTGAGGCGGTTCTCAAGGAACGGGGCGTGAGCTACCGCAGGTTCAACCTGTGCGAGTATACCATTGACTACTGCTGGTGCTGTTACGCGATCAAGGCAGATTCCTGCACGTTTCCGTGCCGGAACACCAACGACGATATGCCGGCATTCCACCGCGATGCTCGTTGCGTCAAAGGCGGTCATTGTCGCCTCCCCGATCAACTGGAACGGCATGTCGGCACGGCTCAAGGTTTTCCTCGACCGGACAACCTGCATGGAGAACCTCTACCATCTCGGCAAACCCGGGTTTACCGAAGGGAAGGTTGTCGGGATCCTTGTCAACGGCCACGAGGACGGAGCCATAAAAACGGCAATGGACATCTGGCTGAACTTCCAGCAGATGGGATATATCCTCGCGCCGTTCGGTATCGGGTTCCGGACGCACGGGTCGGAGTTCAACAGCAGTACGGACCGGGAGTTCTTCCGGAACGATGTGCTGATCATCCGCCAGGTCACGGGGCGTGGTCAATAACGTCATCGCGACGATGCAGCTCGGCACTGAGGAGCACCTGAAAGGAAAACTGGTGCCGGTGACGGAGTGAACGATAATCGCAGGAAACACATGCCGTATCAGACCGGTATTCAGCACCGGATAGTATCCATGGAGCGCTGGTCATCGCATATCGGATTCATCCTTGCAGCCGTTGGCGCTGCAGTCGGGATCGGCAATATCTGGCGGTTCTCCGCAGTAATCGGGCAGAACGGCGGCGGGGCATACCTCATCCCCTACTTTATCGCAGTCTTTGTCTTCGCCCTCCCGCTCATGATCCTGGAGATCACGATGGGCCGCCGGTTCCGGGGAACGGTCGTGAGTTCGTTCCGTGCCGTACGACCGCAGTTCCGTTTCATCGGGTGGTTTCTCTGCGGAATTGTTTTTCTGATCCTCAGTTATTACCTTGTCATTACCGGCTGGACCATTGCCTACACGCTCTTTTCTGTCACAGGAGATACGGTCACTTTTTCCGGTTTTACCGGCACGTACCAGCCGGTTCTCTTTGCGATTATTGCAGTCCTCCTGACCGGCATCATCGTTTCAGCAGGAGTCCGGAAAGGAATCGAGAGGATATCGATCATACTGATTCCCGTTTGCATCATTATCCTTGTCATACTGGCGCTCTACTGCATCACGCTCCCGGGTTTTTCCGAAGCGATGCGGTTCCTTTTTACCCCCGATTTCTCCGTGTCTGACTGCACCCTGACCTCTGGATCGCTGCATTCGGGCAGGCATTCTTCTCCCTCTCGGTCGGGGAAGGTATCCTCCTCACGTACGGTTCTTACATGGCAAAAGAGCAGGATATCCCGAAAGCGGCGCTCATCATCACGATAGCAGATCTGTTTGTCGCGCTCCTTGCCGGTGCAGTCATCTTCCCCATTGTTTTTTCCTACGGGCTTTCCCCGACTATCGGGGCAGAGCTCGCCTTTACCACGCTCCCGATTGCGTTCTCCTACATGCCGGCAGGGCAGTTCTTTGCCATTGCATTTTTCGCCGTGCTCTTCTTTGCCGCACTCACATCGGCAGTTTCCATGCTGGAAGTGTGTGTTGCGGCAGTGGAAGAGGCCGCGGGGTGGACGAGAAGAACGTCGACGCTGGCCCTTACCGGTATCCTTTGTATCGTCACCCTGCTCCCGGCGCTCAGTTACAGCACCCTGCGGTTGTCATTTGACGGGATCCCGTTGCTGGACCTTATGGATGATACCGTTGGGACGCTCGGCCTTCATATCGCAGCCATCCTTCTTGCCGTTGCATTCACCTCATTTATTTCCCCGGATATATTCGGGTCCGAGCTGGGAAAGGCAACGCGCCGGAACAGGATTATTTTCTTCCTCTGCAAATACGTGATACCGGCAGGGCTCCTGCTCACGATCCTGGTACAGCTGATAACGGGGATGACCGTACCGGGAACCTCGTTCATTCCGGATACCTGGAATGTCGGCTCTGTGCTCCAGGTAGAAGGAGTTGCCCTGTTTGCGCTCCTTATTCTTATTGTATACATTATCGTCAGGTATCTCAGGAAATGATTTCCTGCATTCCGGCGTTCATCGGAGTTTTTTCAGGTTTTCTGCCCGGGCCTGAGGACGAGGACCGGCTTCTTTGCCCTTCGCACTACGGTGAATGTGGTGCTTCCAAGCAGCATCTCTCTTAACCAGCCGGTCCCGTAGGCACTCATTGCTATCAGGGATACATTGTCTTCCTTTGCAACCGACAGGATCATCTCGGTCGGGTCTCCCACGCGGATGTGTTGTGTCACCACAACATCCTTTCCGGCAAATTCCTTTTTCATATCCTCAAACCGTAATTGCGCTTCATTCACGCAATCCTTGATCTCCGGTTGGGAATCTGCGTGATTGACCACATGCAGAAGGACGATCTCTTTAATGCCGGGAATTGATTTTATCAGAGAGAAAGCATCCGAGGCAGATTGTGAAAAATCTGTGGGTACCAGCACCTTTGAAAATAATTGCCGGTGAGACGGCCCCGTTGACAGATCAGCCGCAGCATGTTCAGGACCGGCATGCATGACAAGTACATTTGTTTTTGCATATCGAACTACTGAGGATGAGACGCTTCCCAAGAGGAGTTCCTGAATCGGGTTGATGCCCCGGGCACCGACAATGATGAGCGACACGTTTTTGGTTTCCGCTGTTTCCAGAACAGACATTGAAATCGTACCCTGGGTAATTGCATTGACGATCACGTCATCGGTGGTAGTTACTTTGAGCCCGAGCATGCTCAAGCGCCTCTTTTTTCTCTGCCATGAGGAGTTTTGCGTTCTCGATATGCGGCCCGTGTGTCCATCCCAGTCTTGAAGGACGCGTTGCATCCACTACATGCAGGAGCTCCACTTCCTGAATTCCGGGAATCTCACCGATATGAGCGAGGATTTTTTGTGAAGACGGTGAAAAATCCAGGGCAACTAATACCTTTTCGAACATAGGTCTCTCCTATTGTGTAATACCCCTGACAGGTATTAAAAAGATCATGCTGATATAATGATCCTCAATGCAGATCCCTGAATTTACTGGTGAAAATGTCTCATATCGCCTCTTTTTTCAAGAGATTGCGGAATGAATTCTCTTTAAAAAACAATTATCGTTATATCACTGCCTGAACTGAATTGATGAGCCCGGTTGAATTGCCTCTTTAACTTCGGAGTGACACCCGTACCCCCGTTGAGCAATGCAGGAACAGAGATGCGGATAACCGTTCCTGCTGTTATCACGGTTCATGAATCTTATCCGATAGTTTTACGCAATGACAGCAACCAGATTATATTCCTGAAAACAAAACTCATTCAATGAACTCCCGACCGGGTAACCCGGCCACACCAGACTGCACAGACAGAATGTGTGCCCGATGAATTCACTCCGCCCGTCCCACAGTCTTTCAAAAGACGAGGTTGAGCAGGGATTATCCAATATTATTTTCGATGGGATTACCACCCACACCTTCGTCACCCTGACCGGCGGCATTTTCCTGGTCGCATTTGCTCTTGAACTCGGGGCATCCAACATCGTGATCGGTCTCCTTGCGGCAATCCCACCGCTCGCTGAACTGGTCCAGATACCGGCAGTTGGACTTATTGAGAAATTCCGGAACCGGCGTCTCATCACGATAGTAACATCGGTCATGTCACGCGGGCTCTGGATTGTAATCGCTGTCATTCCATTCCTGTTCTCTCAACAGGCTGGAATTTACTGCCTCGTCTTTTTCCTGATCCTGTACTCGTGCATCTCATCGGTTAAACACTGCAGCTGGAAATCATGGATGCGGGATCTCATTCCGGATGAGATTCATGGCCTGTTCTTCTCCCGCAGGATGGCCTTATCGTTTGCGCTTGCAACAGTACTCAGCCTGTGTGCCAGTTACTTTCTCGATATCTGGCAGAGCGACAGCCAGCGGACGCCTGTCTATGGCTACTCGTTCATATTCCTTGTCGGAAGCCTCATCGGCCTTGCGGGGACTTATTTCCTCATAAAAACACCCGAGCCCCGGATGATTACAACTCCCGGGATCCCACTCAGGCAGCGGTTAGCGGAATGGTATTCGGATACCAATTTCAGGAACCTGATCATTTTCTTAAGTCTCTGGAGCTTTGCGGTCAACCTTGCCGCACCTTTCATGACGGTGTACCTGCTAAAACGCCTGTCGCTGGACATTACCATCGTCATCCTCCTGTCTATTGTGAGCCAGATATGCAGCATCATGTCATTCCCTCTCTGGGGTTCCATCACAGACCGGTTCAGCAACAAATCCGCGCTCAGTGTAGCCGGCCCCCTGTTCCTGCTCTGTTTCCTTGCACTGACATTTACCAACCTGCCGGAACCCCATGCGCTGACTATGCCGCTCCTTGTCGTCATTCACATCATCATGGGAGTGTCAACGGCCGGCGTCACCCTCGCCGCCGGCAATATCGGCCTGAAGCTGGCACCAAAAGGATCTGCCACCTCCTATCTTGCCGGTATCAGCATATTCACGGCACTGGCTGCCAGCATCTCACCGATCATCGGGGGATATTTCGTCGATAACCTTGCCGAGTGCGAACTTTCATGGAACCTGATATGGCGGAGCCCGAACCTCCAGTTCACTATCCCGACCCTCCAGCTCCAGCACTGGGATTTCTTCTTTGTCTTTGCATTCCTGCTGGGGCTGTACTCCATTCACCGCCTCTCGTATGTCCAGGAACAGGGGGAAGTTGACGAACCGATTTTCATTCCTTCCCTTATTGCCTATGGCAAGGATATGCGGAACTTCTCGACTGCCGGGGGTATCCGGAATATCCTGCGATTCCCCATAAATGATGACACTATCCAATCCGGTACCAATGCTTTATCGTCCCGGCTGGAGCGGAAGCCGCAGGATATCGCAGATGAAAATGACGGGAAAACCGGTAAAAACCGGTGAGACCAGGCAGATGTGCGGATGTGGGGCCATGGAGTTTTCTGTACACCGGAGAGATTTGAGACCCGGAAGTGCCCGGAAATAATTCAGGCGATCCATGATTAATCTCCCATAGAGAACAGAAAATTCCCCAATTTTCATTCCGGTCAGTAAATGAGCACACAATCCCGGGAAAATCAGAATGAACAGGGTTGACTCCAAAATCAAAAACGCAACACCAGAAGAGATCAAGGAACGTCCCGTTTCCTTTCACTGCCTGTATTTCGACCTTATGAACGGGAACCTTACACGGCTGACCAAAAGCAATACTTTTTTTTGACTTTGGAAAAAATTCCCACCCGGACCACTGCCACCCACGGTGAAACCCCGATAAAACCCTAATCCTACATGATTAATTATTAATAATCGCTGGGACAACATTCATTCAATGTACTGTGTTTTGGATCCCGGCACAATCAGACCCGGGAGGGTACACGTCGCAGTGACTAAGCGGCAACTCTTTTTTTTGGTAGATAGTAATCGGGAAATTTTGTATCGGCAAACAACGGAACATGCAGGAGCGGTCTGACTAAAATTTCAGGTGCATCATGGGTATGATTTCTGATAATATGGCTGATGAATGGGATAGTGCCCTCCCAAAAACGGATGGGATCTACTGCCTCATCGAAAAAACAATGGACAGCAGGAGTCTGAAAGTCCGGATCTGGGCAATCACCGCCCTCGGAAACAGCGGAGATCCCCGGGCGGTACGGTCACTGATTGACTGCTGCCAGGACCAGGACCCGGAGATCCGGCTCCGGGCAATAAAGGGTCTGCAAAGCCTGAGGAGTGGCCGGGCGGTAAGCGTCCTCATCGACCGCCTCAGGGATAAGGAAGAACTGCCCGAAACCCGGCGACAGGCTGCCGCAGCGCTGGCCACTATCAGAAGTTTCGGCGCGATACGGGAGCTCAGGACCCTTCATGCAGATCCCGATGAAGATGCTGCATTGCGCACTTTCATCGGCGGGGAACTGGACCGGGTGCACCCATGGTAAGCACGGGCGTCACCGGGTCACCGGTGCCTTTTTTTCCAATATCCTGCTCTTTGCTGATAATCACCGGTATGGCCGGGTACTGGTCCCACGCGGTCAGGAGAATGTAAATGCCCCGCAATTCCCGTGCTGCTTCCCCGAACGTGTTCCTGAAAGGTCTTTCATGCCAGCGGTAATCCCCCTGATCGCTGTAATGGTATGCTTCATTACCATTCTCCTGCATATGATCTATTTCATCCTGCACAACGAGGGAGTTGTGATGGTCGCGATTGTACTGGGTGCAATTGTCGTTATCGATATCCCCTCTCTTGCGATCATCCTGTATGATACCATCCCCGGTGAAAATAACAGCGATTCATAGAGCCGGACGTGCCATCCCTCCCCATCTCCCGAATTCAGGAACCCATTATGCATACCCGTGAACACGACATCCCGCACCCGGGGCACATCCCGTGATCGCCACCTACATTTTTGACATCATTGTCGTTCTGGCCCTTGCAATACTGGTGATTACTATCGGCACCCGGTTAAAAATTCCCGGGGTAGTCGGTTTTCTCCTCACCGGTATTGTTGTCGGACCTTATGGTCTCGGACTCGTCAGGGATGCCCAGATGGTCGAGGTGCTCGCAGAAATCGGCATCATTTTTCTGCTGTTTACTATCGGCATGCAGTTCTCGTTCAGGACCCTGCTGGAGATGAAAAAGATCGTGCTGGTTGCCGGAACCATGCAGGTCGTTTTGACCATTCTTGCCGTCTATGCAATCATGTACTTCTTCGGCACACCTGCCGGCATTGCATTGTTTTTTGGTTTCCTGATCTGCCACAGCAGTACAACGATCACCCTGAAAATATTCCAGGAACGGGCAGAGGTCAACACGCCGTACGCCCGGTCCACGCTGGGGATATCGCTCTACCAGGATATCATGACCGTCCCGATGCTCATTGCACTTCCCATCCTTGCCGGACGTGAAGCGGATCTCACCGGGGCGTTGCTCAATCTTGGGGTTACCCTCGTCCTGCTTCTCGCAGTTGTTCTTGCCCTGGCCGCCTGGGTTCTTCCGAAAATAATGACCCGGATTGCCGTTGTGCGGAACTCCGAGATTTTTCTGTTAAGCATCATCCTGATCTGTTTTGTCATCACCTATATCTCGTCAAGTCTTGGCCTGTCGCTCGCACTTGGCGCATTCCTTGCCGGGCTCACGCTGTCGGAATCTGAATATTTTCACCAGGCTTTTGCAAGTATCATCCCTTTCCGGGACATCTTTACCAGTTTCTTTTTCATCTCGGTGGGAATGCTGCTCAACCTCTGGTTCGTGCTGAAAAATCCCGTCGTGATTGTTACCCTCGTAATCGGCATCCTCGTCCTCAAGGCAGTCATTGCCGCAGGAAGCACGCTGCTTATCGGCCAGTCCCTGCGGACGTCATTGCTTGCCGGTCTCGCGCTCTGTAACATCGGGGAATTTGCGTTCGTGCTTTCTGTTCCCGCAAAGGAGTATGGGTTTTTTTCCGGGACCAGCGACCAGTTCTTCCTTGCCGTGGCTGTCATAACAATGGCCCTGACGCCGTTCATCATTAATGCGGGTCCGCAGATAGCCGACCGGATCTGCCGCCTGCCCCTCGGGGACCGGATAAAGACCGGGTGCAGTCCGCCGGAAGCCGGGAAAACTGAAAAACCGCCCCTGTCGGATCACGTGATCATTGTAGGGTACGGCCTTAACGGCAGGCACCTTGCAAAGGTGGCCGGGATCGGCAAAATTCCCTATATGATCATCGATATGAACCCGGATACGGTAGAACAGGAACAGAAGAAGGGTGAACCGATATTTTTCGGCGACGCCACCAATGAATCGATCCTTTCCCATGCGTGTATCGAACGGGCCCGGATCATGGTCATTGCCATCAATGACCCGCTCTCGACACGGGCGATTACAAGGATCGCCCGCTCGATGAACCCGAACCTGCATCTCATAGTCCGCACCCAGTTTCTCCCGGAAGTAAAAGTGCTCCGGGAGACTGGGTGCTGACGAGGTGATACCGGAAGAGTTCGAAACATCAGTCGAGATCTTCTCGCGGGTACTGAAAAGATACCAGATCCCCAAAGGAACGATCGAACTTTTCATCAGGGATGTCCGGTCAGATACGTACAAGGTGCTGCGGAATCCTTCTGAACCGTCTGCGGATCTCTCCAACCTGAAGCTCAACATCCCGAATGTCGATATCACCGCACTCAAAGTGTTCCCTGAATCATCGGCTGCAGGCATGAGCCTCTCTGCGATCAATGTCCGGAAAGAATATGCGGTTTCGATTCTTGCGATACGGAGGGAGGGGGAGGTTATCGCCAACCCTTCAGGAGAAATGGTGCTCGAAACCGATGACGAAGTGATCGTGATCGGGATACCGGATGCCATAACCCGGTTGTCCCTCCTGTTCCATCCCGGGGAAAATACGGAAAAATCAACATAATCAAAGCGACTGAAAAATTAACTCCCCTTCATAACCAACCGTGTGAGGATCAGAGATTGGTGCAACGGCAGGCAATCTTAAAAAATATTTTTGGGTATTACAATATCCCTGCCATCAATTTTCCGGACTGTTGATACCGGACCATACAGTTTTGTAAGGTTTTTTTCTGAAATGACTTCTGAAGGAGTGCCGAAATCAATTACTGTTTTTTTCAGGATTATTGCATGCGTGCAGAACCACAACACATGATTCGGATCGTGAGTTGTTACAACAACTGTTTTTCCGGAGCGGGTGAGTTCCTTAAGATCGCTCCAGATGCGAAGTTGATTATGATAATCAAGAGCAGAACCGGGTTCATCGAATAACAGGAGCGGTGTTTCCTGGTTAATAGCCCGGGCGAGGATGACAAGTTGCTGTTCTCCCGGTACTTAATTCAGTAAATATTGGTCGCGATAGTGATCGAGTTCCCGGTTTTTCAGAACCGCATCGGTCGCATCCTCATCCGTGGAAGAAGGTCCGAAATTGCGGTCAATGTGCGGGTTTCGTCCCATGAGGACGATATCAAACACGGTAAATGGAAACGTCCGGGTCCGGGTCTGGGAAATATAAGCAGCGATTTTTGAGAGATCGGAAAAGGATAACGTTTTCACATTCTTTCCCGAAATCCGGATATCTCCCGGTATAACCTGGTAATAATTTCAGACAACATTTCATTAAGGTGGATTTCCCGGATTTGTTCGGGCCATACAAAGCGCAGAGGGAACCTTCCGGTACCTGGATTGAAACATCATCAAGAGCCTTTTTTGTATTGTATTCATAGGATAGATTCGTGACCGAGAGCATAATCATCCCACGAAAATTGCTTTGTTCTTCCTGACCAGATAGATGATGTACGGTGCGGCAATGACAGAAGTCAGGATGCTGATGGGAATTTCACCAGCGGTCAGCGTTCGGGCAAGCGTGTCACAGATGAGGAGAAATATCCCGCCGATGAGCGCTGAAGCGGGAATCAATATCCTGTGATCAGGGCCAACAGTCATCCGTGCGATATGCGGAATGATGAGCCCGACCCATGCTATAACACCAACGGTTGCAACGGTCAGCGAGGCGATTACCGTTGCGACAAAGATGAGGAATCCCCGTATATTCTGAACATTCACGCCAAGGGTCTGAGCCTCTTCATCTCCCATCGCAATGAGGTTCAAACGCCATCCACATGCCCAGATAATTACCATCAGAATGGCAATCAGGGGTACAATGGTAATTACGTCATTCCAGTCTGCAACGTAAAGCCCTCCCATCAGCCAGAATGTCAGATCCCTGAGTTGTTCCGAATAAGCAATTGTCTTGAGAAAAGCAATTCCAGCTGAAAATAATCCATTTATGACAATTCCCATTAAAATGAGATTCAGCAGAGACGTCTTCCCGCTCTTCGATGCACAGGAATACACGATGAAGACAGCAACCAGGGAAAAAAGTAAAGCGGTGATTTGGAGGGAGAGAGAAAAAATCCCAAAACGATTGCAATGCCTGCGCCAAAAGCAGCTCCCGAAGAAACTCCCAGAAGGTAAGGATCAACGAGCGGATTACGGAAGATACCCTGATAGACACACCCCGCTACAGCAAGCCCGGCTCCGATGGCAATTGTCAGAAGTATCCGGGGAAGTCGTATATTGAGCACAACAAGTTCATCGATCGGATTTCCTGTTTGATTCCCCAATATCGCAGAGTATATCGTATAAAAAACATCAGGAGGTGTTATCGAATATGCCCCGGCACAGATCGCGAGAAGTGCAAGAATGATGAGAAGGAAAAAACATCCCAGTAAAAATAATGTTTTTTTATTTTGATGTACATTTACGGGATACATTGTTAGCAGGTGCGTTTAAAATCCCGTATCATATACCCATTTGAGATATTGTTTCTCAGCGAGTTGGACTGCCTGGGTTTCATTGATGCCATACAACCGGGTATGATATTTCGTCAGCCATTCACTGACCGTGATATCTTTGAACTGGTCGGGATAGGTGCTTTTCAGCTTCGATGAGAATCGCTGTGGGGAATTCCAGACAGTAATCTCCCCACCACGGGAATATTCCAACAGATGTTATCTGGTGGTCACGAACTGCGGGAATGACCTGCCATGATTCAAAACCTTCCAATTTGTAGAAGCTTCCGGTGAAGCAATACCAACCGGTCCGTCAACAACAATAAGTTTGTTCCGGTTTGAAAGCGATGATCTGCTCTTTTGACATGATTACGGTCTGGTTATTCTTGTAGGCATTGTTGAGATGTGCAACCGATGTCGAGAAGCGTGCAGATCCATAATTCTCTCCCCAGACATACGCTGAACCATCTTTGCTGAGGCCAACGATCAGAACTGTCGGTTTTGCGTCATCAGGAATATTTTTTGTGCGTTCGTTTACGAGCGAAATTGTCTCATCAATGTAACCAATTATCTCATTCGCCCGCACTTTTTTCCCAAAAATGTCCCCAAGGAGGCGGATTGCTTCGTATTGGGTATCAACGGAGTTTGCAGTCTCCATTTACTCCTGACGATTTTATGATGACGACCGGAATATCCGCAGAATTGATCTTCCGGATAAACTCAAGGGTCTCCTCATTATTCTGGGTGTCATCCAGCATGTGCCAGATGACGAGATCCGGTTTGCTGAGAGAAGAGATTCAAAATTCAACCCGCCATACGAGGCATATCCGAAGTTCGTGCGGCTGAGAAGGTTCGGCCTGAAGGTAGAGCGTATCTCTGTTTTTTGTCGGGTTCGCCGATTTTGGATTGATGACCCCCCCGGTTGCAACGATCCGGTCGTCAACGCCGAGTGCAATCATTGACTGGACAACAAGTCCTTTATCGATGATGGCAACGCGCTGAGGATCAGCCGGAATAGTTACCACCATTCCCGACATATCGGTGAGGGTTCTGGTTTCATTCTGAGGATTTACAGGCTGATCCTGAAGGCATCCTGTGCAAAAAATGAGGCCGATGAATAATACTATTAAAAATGCTGAAAAATTCCGCTGGATTTTCACTATTTCGTTTTTACTGATGTCAGCAAAAATGTTGCTATTTGGGGTTAGAACAAATGGTTTTCCGTTTAAACTGGAATTTGACTGAAGAGGTATGGCACATCATCATAAAAAAAAGGTAATCATCTTACACCCCCATCCCCGTAACCATCCCACCGGAAGGTAGTCTGGTCCGATACGTTGCCAGGTTTTTCTATCATGTTCCTTGAGTGAAAGCCACTTAACCCCGGGCTTTCCCCTTCACGCTCCGGGCAAACTCTTCTGCATTCCTCAGGTCTTCGGCATTCGGTCTGCCCTTATTCAGTCCCCCGAAATACTTCAGGAAACTGTTCGTGTTCCACCCCGCACACCCGAATTCCCCGATAACCGTGTACCCTTTCGCCTGCAGCTTTTCCCGGATCTGCTCGTGATTCTTCTCAATGAATTCCCTGTTTGCAACAAAGGCCGGGGCCCCGTAGGTTGAGAAGAGGAAGGCGTTCTTTCCCTCAGCGCGTGGCAGCCGGTCGACAAGGTCAAGGACTGATGGGTCGAATGTCGCGCTGTAGATTCCCGAGCCGAAGCCGACCAGGTCGTACTTCGCGATCTCTTCAGGCGTAACCTGCTGCGGTGTTTTTACCTCGGCACCAAGCACGTTGGCGACAGCGTGTGCAATCTGTTCCGTATTCCCGTGATGGTACGAGAACACCACTACCAGTGATGGTACCGGCAGCGTATTCTCCGGATTCATTTACTTTCAGTTCCATTTTTTTCACCTTCCCTTTTTATTTTCCTGTGGCTGACAGGGAAGCGATTGCAGACGGGTTGAATCCTTTGACTATCAGCCAGACCGCCATCACCATCTCCTGCAGGGCTATGGGGAGATTTAACACAATATGAATCGTCGACAGGGGACTGATGAGACCCGACATAACCGACACGCCTGCAACCATGCACAACACCGCTGCAGCAAGACCCCAGCCTGACAACCATCGGGGAATGAGTTCTGTCTGGTAAAAAACAGAATAATACATCAGGGAACCAAGACCAAAAGCGGTGGGTGCTATCCCAAAGCCCACCCATTCACGCCCTGCCAGTAATAACGTTCCCAGGATCTGATAACCGGAGGCATCCGGAGTTCCGGCCTGAACAAATTCCTGGCTTAATGTCAGGAGCAACACCAGACCGAGGATACCAACGATATAGAACACTCCCTCAATAAGCCTGAAACCGACTGCCCCGAGTGCCAGGCCTTCACTATATTTCTTCAATACCGGGTACAGCGCGATTGCAATACTGGCAGATGTGAAAGCAGCAATTAATAACAGGAGCGCTCCTGACGTTACCTGGTTTCCATTCGCTGAAATTTCAACAAGATAATCTGAAGAACGAACCGATTGTAAAAACAGATTACTGAGTATGCTCGCAAACGTCGCAATGATGAGTAAGGTACCTGCAATGATTGCGATCTTTCTGTTGGTGTCACAGGTTGTCAATGCAATTCCTCCTCCTTTGCTGGATCGTGTTTTCATCCGGTGATAGTATTTTCATCTGCAGACTCCTTCCCAAAGGATCTCCCTGGAAAACCGGCCGTGAGTAATTCATGGCCTGATTCAGATCCTGCAACTCCTGCAGGTTTTGTTGTGACGCATCTGAGGAGAGGTGAATTGCCCCGTAAAATAAAATACAGGAACCCTGCCATTCCTGCGGCCTTACTGATTGAATTCATTTTTTATCTCCTTTAAAACAGGAAATGCGCACGGTCATTGTACAGATAGCCAATTACCATTCCAAGAAGAAGAAACCTTGCTGCATTAAACATTACGCCGATGAGGAAGTAATACACGGCATCAAAAGCATTACTCATCCCAAAAAAACTTTGAGGAACATCGATCAGGATTACGGCAATTATCAGGGCGATGAAGCTCAATATCCCGGATTTCAGAATTGGATTTGTTGATGGAATTTTATCAAAATAACGAAGCAGGAAATAGCTGACACAGAATCCGATAATCATTCCCATCGGCAAAGAGTAAACCCAAACCGTTTGCATGCTCCAGTCTGAATAGGCAGCTCTATACTCCGCAGCGATGGGGAGCAGGGAAATTGCGATGGTAGTTACCCAGAATACCAATCCTCCTGCAATAGTCAGTTTGAACAGCTTCTTTGAGGGGATAGTCGGGCCTGCTTCTGGCATTTTGTTTGTCATTTAAATTTCTCGTAATAGGTTAATTTTATTGTTGTGCCCTACGGTTATGATGACATTTCCCTCCTTATCAATTATCTTTTTACGCTATCTGCGTATTCGTTCCCGGCGGGAAAGGCTGCAATAACCCTGTCAACCGGGATTTTTGCGAAAAATCCACCTCTTCCAGGACCGCAGGGCGATTCATCAGGCCGGAAAAACGGGGGAGGTATAAAGACTGCATCGTCTTCACTCCATTCACCCCCCCATCCCCGTAATAATCCCAACCACCCGGGCCGGAACGGGGCAACGGAAAACCCGTCCGGTTATGTACCTATTCGCTGGCCGTGCCAGTCAGGGAGATTATTGCCGGCATCAAAACGCAGACGAAGGATGAGACCGGAAAAAGGCTTGCACTCATCAGAAAAATGAGAAGTTATGGTTGATTGCAGATTTTTTCCCGGTTAAACGGTATAATCAATGGGATTGAATGTGTGCACTGTCGCCATCATGAGATTATTTACCTGTTTTCTGTTATATCAAAGAGCATGCCGTGAAATTCCCGGCATCAACAGGAGTGAAGATCTATGGTAAAGAAATTGTTAATGGCCGGAGCAGTTCTGATGCTCCTGGCTTTTGTTGCACTCCCCGTAAGTGCTGCGGTATGTCCCAATCCCGACTGCCCCAATCCTGACTGCCCGGAGAATAAATATCAGTACGCTGGTGACAAGAACGCGGGCCAGCAGGCGGTAAGTGGCGATTGTCCAAATCCCGACTGCATTCCGAAGGATAATGATTATGATTATGGTTATTTAAGCCCGGGCCCGCACAAGTCCGGCGCTAACCGCTGAGTTCAACGGATTGATGAATTGATGGATGGATACTATCCCATCCATTTTAACCAAAGTTGATCTTCTGTCACATCGTATGTGCAATTTTGTTGTCTGTCCTGTTTTTCATTGAGGATTTCTCCGGAGCCCCATTTCCCGGTTTTTAAAAAACCTCCGTCGGAAAAAACGACCCTCCTATTCGCATTCCGGCAGGGTTTCCGGGGCCCGGATGGGGTAAATTATGTGGCGAAAATATCTTCGATTTAAGGGGCTTTGGTGGGCTTTAGGGGAGGGGCATTTCTCCTTTATTTTGGCAATTAGAGCGATATTATGGCGTATTTTCCACAGGAACTGAAACGGTGGATTTTATAGGATTTCCCGTTGGCGGCCCGGATTGGGAAATGGGAAAAGGAGCCCGTATAGGGCTTATTTTACCTGAGGATCCAAGACCCCTTAATAGTAAGTTCACGTCGAAGATTTGTTAGAGATTTCAAGTAATTTCATCTCGAGTTCATTTAATTCCGGTCTGAAAATCTTCTCGATACATTTTTTTGTTTCTGTCATCGAATCCCCAGTATCAATAAAAATTGCTGCAATTATTGCTTCAACAGAATCCGAAAGATAAGTTACCGCACCTTCCTGTATCTTTTTTTCATTCCCGATGTTATGCAAAATGAGATGATTTTCAAAGAGTTGCAGACGTTCCCCAACATCTGCTAACTTCAAATTATTTTCAAGATCCTCTTTTAATATCGTGATATTACCTTTAGTATTCACATCAAAATCCACAAGTAACAAAACTAAGCCTGCTTTTAATATCGCATCACCGAGAGTGGTGAAGGTTTCTTGATGAGGACAATGGCGTTTTGCCTTGCCTTTTTTCATGCTTTCCACATTTGAAAATGTTGGATGTGTAAGTGCCCGTATCAGCAGGTCTTTATTAACGAATGTATGCCCCAATCAATCTTCGAGTTCTCTGATTTTGGCCGGGTCCATAGTAGCAGATGGTCAGATTCGAATAAAAATCAAACTAAAAAGAGGGGGAGAATAATCAATCCCCACCCCCTCATCCCCGTAATCATCCCCACCACCTGCTGTGCCGTCACGTTGGTCCACCACCCGGGCCAGCACCAGCCCGGCCATCGCGACGAACAAGGTCCAGAACACTCTCTTCACCTGCTCGTTCTTCCCGAACGCCTCGATCGCTGCATCCGCGTCCGCCTTCATTGCCTGTTGCATCAGCTTCGGCAGGAACACAAACAACAGAGCTGATTTTATACCTATAGCCACCTATAGGTGTTACTATGCAGGCAGCAAGTTCCATTTACATCCGGGAAGATCTCAAAACGCAATTGAACAACCTGAAACGTAACCCGAAGGAATCATACAACGACGTTATCGAGCGCCTGGTAAATCTCACCGTTGATGATGAACCGCTCAGTGCAGATGCTATCAAAGGGCTAGAAGAAGGCCTCGACGATATCAAAAAAGGAAATCTGATTTCTGAAGAGGATATCAGGAAGAAATACGGGGTTGAATGAGTCTGTACCGGGTGAAGTATACCCATCGTGCAGACCGGGATCTGGAGAAATTGCCACCGGAGATTGCTAAAAAAGTTGTCAGTGCGATTCAGAATATCAAAAAAGACCCGTATCAATTCATAAAAAAGATAAAGGCGTCAAATCCAAATCATCCGGTTTACTCTCTCCGGGTCCGGAGAGACGTTCGTGCCCTTCTCTCAATCCATGATGACGTCCTGATCATTCATGTTCTTGAAATCGATTACCGGAAACAGGCATACCGCGATTTTTAAAAAGGTTTTAAAAAAATATCTCTGCATTGAGGGGAAAATGGAAGATCATCCCCCCATCCCCGTAATCAACCCCACCACCTGCTGCGCCGTCCCCGCGTCCACCACCCGGGCCAGCACGAGACCGCCCATCCCGACCTCGCCGAACCAGAAGTAATGCCGCTTCTCAGAATAGTTCAATCGCTCGGCAACCGGCTCCACACTTAATCCGATATTCTAAAAATTATGCATAAATCAATTACATTTCAACTCATATCTTGAAAACAGGAATCTGACACAGCCAACCGGGGCACATATAAATGAATAATCTGACAGCACGCATCCGAGAAGGCGAGGGCGAGAACCTGGAGTTCAAGGAGCAGTGGAACGAGCACTGCCTGGAAGCACTTGCATCGTTCGTCAATACCCGGGGCGGAACGCTTCTCATCGGAATAAAGGACGATGGTACGGTCATTGGTTGGTATGGCAAAGACCGGGATCAACAACTCGTCATCAACCAGATTGTTGAGATCCTCCGGGTCCATCCTGAAGTATCGGTCCATCGGGAGCAGGGAAAGCCGGTCCTCGTTATCGAAATAAAACCCAGCTCGACTCTTGTTGCCTGCCGGGGGCGGTATTATCACCGCGTCGGGAACTCAACCCGGGAGATTCCGGCTGATCAACTTGGCCGCTATTTCGTTGCAAAGCTGGAGTGCAATGGGACAGCGTAACCGACGGATATACTCTCGATCTTATCGACGCGACAGCAGTTCAGCGTTTTCTCGAACTTGCAAAGAGCCGGCTGCCTTTTGCTAAAGATGATGACTCCGTTGAAGGCATTCTCCAGAAGCTCAGTCTGGTTCGTGACGGGAAGGTAACCCGGGGTGCGGTCCTGCTGTTCGGGAAAGATCCGCAGGCCCTGTTCACCAGCTCCCAGATTCACATGGGCCGGTTCAAGGACGACATTACCATCATCGATGACAAAATAGTGAAAGGTAATCTCTTTGCCCAGCTCGAAGGTGCGGTCCAGTTGTTCCGGACCTACCTTCAGGTAAGGTACGAATTCGAAGGAAAATCCCGGGAGGATGAACCCCTCTCCGCGATGCAGAGGAAGGAGATATGGGATTATCCGATCGAAGCCCTGCGTGAAGCGGTGATCAACGCCCTCATCCACCGCGATTATTTCCAGACGGGGGCTGAGATCCAGATCCGCGTTTACGACGACCGCGTGGTAATCACGAATCCCGGAACTCTTCCGGATGGAATAACGGTCGAGGAACTGAAACGCGAAGGGCACCGGTCCATGCCCCGGAACACCTTGCTCGCCCAGGTCTTCTATTACGGTGAATTGCTGGAGAAGTGGGGTACCGGGACCAGCCGCATGATCGCCCTCTGCAGGAAGCACGGGATCCCGGAGCCGGAGTTTTCCGCACACCCGGACTGGTTCAGCGTAACCTTTGCCAAGGATTTCTATACAGATGCGCGGCTTCTGGCGCTCGGGATTTCAGAGAGAGAGTTGAAAGCAGTACGGTACGTCAGGGAACACGGGGCGATCACGAATAAAGCGTACCGCGAACTCGCCGATGTGACGGACCGCACAGCCTTGCGAGATCTCAACGATCTCATTCGTCGGGATATATTCAGAAAAATCGAGAAGGGGAAAATAACGGAGTACATCCTGGTCAATTGATTCTGTCACATTCCCGACATTCCCGACATTTGCCCGACACATTCCCGACATTCCCGACATTCCCTTCGGTGTAATCCCGACATACAATGCAGGAAATCGAAAGTGGGGGAGTGTATACCCCCCATCAAAAAAAGCTTGATCCCTCTACGTAATCATCCCAACCACCTGCTGAGCCGTCACTTTGGTCCACCACCCGGACCGGTACCGGTGTGGGGATTTGCGTAAGTAAGCCTATAACCGGGTTATTCTACAATGAAAAATATAGTAGATATATTCACTTTCTCAATATCCATGAGAATCAAGCGGTCCTCTTATGATATCTGTCCTTTATATCGATGACGAACTGGGTCTACTCGAGGTAGCGCAGCTGTTCCTGGAGCAGTCCGGCGAATTCGACGTTACGACCATGACATCAGCAACAGAGGGTCTTGATTCCCCTTCAATCCAGTCATATGACGTCATCGTCTCTGATTACCAGATGCCGGGAATGGATGGTATCGTCTTTTTAAAGGAAGTCCGGCAGCGGTTTGGCAATCTCCCGTTTATCCTTTTTACCGGACGGGGCCGTGAAGAAGTGGTTATCGACGCAATCAACAACGGCGTGGATTTTTATCTCCAGAAAGGCGGTGACCCGACTGCCCAGTTTGCCGAGCTCGCACACAAGATCCGACAGGCTGTTGGCCGGAGACGGGCTGAGGAGGCGCTGAACGAGAGCGAGAGGAGATTCCGCGAGCTTGCAGACCTGCTCCCCCAGGGAATCTATGAGGCTGACACTAACGGCAGATTGAGCTATGTCAACCGCCATGCGCTGGAGATGTTCCGGTATACCGGGGAGGATATCAGGAACGGCATCAATATCTTCGACACGATCGCATCCGTGAACCGGGAGCAGGCTGCCAGAGCCTTCCACCTGGTAGCAGAAGAGGGAGCAAAACCGAAGATAAGCACAGAATACCAGGCATTGCGAAAAGACGGCAGCACATTTCCGGTCGCCATTTTCTCATCACCAATCCTCCATAACGGCAGGCTCACGGGGGTACGTGGCATCCTCATGGATATCACGGACATTAAGCGTGCCGAAGAGGAACTTATCAGGAAAAACCAGGAACTCAACGTCTCGTATGAAAACGTTGCTGCGGCAGAAGAAGAACTCCGTGCCCACGTAGAGAAGCTGACCCTGCAGGAAAGAGCACTTGAGGAGAGTGAATCCCGGCTCCGCTCCTTCATTGAAACGACGCGGGAATCGGTCGCCCTTATCGATGAACAAGGAAAAGTAATCGAATGGAATTTCGGGTCTGAGCGAATTTCAGGCATTAAAAAAGAAGATGCACTTGGCAGTTACGTATGGGACCTGACATTCGATATGCTCCCCCGTGAAAATCGCATGGAAGAACGACGTGCAGCCATTGAGCACACGATCCGTACTATGATTGAGACGGGTATTCCGGCCTTCGAAGAACCCCGCGTTATCGAGGCGGTGCGTCCTGATGGCAGACCGGATCTACACCCGACAGTTTATCTTCCCAATCAAAACCGATAAAGGGTTCGGGCTTGGTTCGATCGCACAGGATATTACCAGTGAAAAACTGGTGGAAGATGCTATACGGGAGAGTGAAGAGAAGTACCGCCTGCTTGCCAATGTAACCAATGACGTCATCTATACCGTAGATCTTCAGGGAACGGTCACCTATATCAGCCCCCGTATTTCCCGGTATGGCTATACGACGGAAGAAATAATCTCCCGGAATTTTTCCGGGTTCATTGCCGAAGAGGATATGCCGGCTGTTGTAACAGAATTTGAAAAGACCATAGTGACCGGGATGCCATCGGTTATCCAGTTACGGTTACGCGACAAAGCCGGAAACCTTCACTGGATGGAAGATAACGGGGCGCCTGTCGTTAATGCTTCCGGATCCGTTGTTGCGATAACCGGCATTCTGCGGGATATCACTGAACGGAAAAAGGCAGAAGAATCTGTCAGGAAATCGTTTGCCATCCTCAAAGGCGTGGTAGAGAGTCCGAAAGATGTCGTTATCTTTGCTCTTGACCGGGCAGTACCGGTACACGGCCTTCAATGAGAACCACCGCAGGACAATGAAACAGATCTGGGGGGCTGACATTATCCTGGGAAACAGCATGCTCGGGTATATACGGCTCCCTGAAGATCGTAAAAAAGCGATCATCAATTTCAACCGTGCCCTTGCCGGGGAATCATTCACCGTGATCGAGGCCTATGGCGATACCGCGTTCGAACGCCGTTGGTATGAAGATATCTACAACCCTGTTACGGATGAAAACGGGAATGTCATCGGGCTTACGCTCTTCCTGACAGATATCACCGAACGGCAGCAGGCAGAAGAGGCGCTTTGCGATAGTGAGCAGAAGTTCCGGGAGATATTCAATAATATCAATGATGCCATCGAACTTCACGAAGTGATGGATGATGGCCACCCCGGAAGTACCTGGAGGTCAACAACGTCACCTGCCGTATGCTTGGATACACACGTGAGGAACTGGTGCAGCACAGCCCGCTCGAATTTACCATTGGATACAACGGCCGCCGGATCGAGGATATCAACAGGGAGATTCTCGCAAAGGGGCATTCACAGTTTGAGGCAGGACGCCGTAACAGGAACGGGGAGATCATTCCGGTAGAGATTAATGCACACGTCATTGTCCTCCATGGCAGGACGATGATGCTCTCTGTTGTCCGGGATATCACGGAACGGAAACAGGCAGTAGAAGCCCTGCGGCAAGCCAACAGTAAGTTAAACCTGCTCTCCAGTATCACCCGGCACGATATCAACAACCAGCTCTTCTCGTTGAAGGCATATCTCGAACTCTCGAAACTATCTCTCGGGGATGCTGCAAAGATGTCAGAATATATCATCAGGGAGGAACGGGCGGCAAATGCAATCCAGCGCCAGATCCTCTTCACGAAGGAATACGAGGACATGGGTGTGAAAACCTCGATCTGGCATGATGTAGATGCATGTGTGAGAAAAGTGCAGGCATCCCTGCCCATGCGGGATATCCGGGTTATCATCGATAGTCCGGATATCGAAGTGTATGCAGATCCGCTCTTTGAGAAGGTATTTTACAACCTGATCGATAACGCACTCCGGTACGGGGGGCCGAATATGACCAGGATCCGTGTCTCCGCTCAGGAATCCGAAAAGGGGCTGGTCATTTCCGTTGAGGATGATGGTACCGGAATATCAGTTGAGGGCAAGAAGCGGTTGTTCGAGCGGGGCTTCGGGCACAACACCGGTCTTGGCCTCTTCCTCTCCCGCGAGGTTCTCTCAATAACGGGGATTATGATTGCAGAAACCAGCGAACCCGGGAAAGGTGCCCGGTTCGAGATCACCGTACCGAAAGGGGAATACCGCTTTTTCCGGCGACAGGTAAGAGAACGGGGATACCCCGGCTGCCCATACAACAAACGCAGGTCATTACCCGGAAAGAAAATCGTACGAAATACTTCATTGGGCAGGAAAGATCACAACGTTATGGCGGGACCGGGGATTTCCCGGTCTTCACACCCATAAATCCAAAGGAGAGCAAAACGCCGGCCGATATGCCGTCATGTAAACCAACCGGGACATAGTCATATCCCTGTTTTACCTCTCCATCTGCTGATTCTCATCCATGGTTTCCCGTCTTATACCGAAAATCCGGAGATCGATGCGACTATCTTCACCAGTGCCGGCATGTTCGTTGCGGCAAGGCAGAGTATACAGCCGGCAAGCGCCACATCTTCGGGAAGGTCAAAGCCGATGATATAATAATGGTATTTTTGTACAACTGCATCGATGATGTCTGGTGAGAGGGGTTTTTCTGTATCCGGCAGTGATGACATTTTCTTTGCCTCGTCCCATGCAAGTGGCCTTCTCTTCCAGAACCTGAACCCTTCTTTGAGTCCATAGCCAAACGCATGCCATTCGATAGCGGTGAGCCCGAGAAAAACAGGGGTTGTCGGGTCTTCCAGCATGGTTATTCATCCCCGACTATCCGGCACTCAAAGACCGGGCTTGTGTATCCGCCATTCTCCGGGCTGAAATTTCTGATATGGCCCGCCTTTGCAAACTTCCGGCGGCCGGTCCAGATCCGTACCCGGTGGATACCCGGCCTTCGCGGGTATACCCGGCGGCCATTGGTATCGTGCATCTCGTCGTGCGGCGGAATGCCGGACCGGTCCGGCCAGAACCAGACCCCCGGGGGATGCCGGTTCCCCGGTACAGCCCGGTCACGGTTGCGACCGGCTGCACTCCCGCTCAGCTGCCATGAGACTCCTTCTTGTTATGTTCGTGCTCGTCCCGGTGTCTCCTGAACTCCTCGACAACCTCATCATACCTGCCGATCTTCTGGTAGATCGCAAACAGCATGGGATAGATCGGGAGCACGGCCCCGAGCACAATTGCCAAAATTTCCGTTTCCATAGTGGCCCTCCTTAAAAAAAAAGACGATTGGACCAGAAAAGAGAGGTGACCGGGGGGTCGCCTCTCCCCGGGTCGTTTCGCCTTCGCGACTCTAGGCGAGTGCCGCCACGGAATCTGCCCAGGTCTCGACCCGGGTCCGGATTGCGTCATCCGAATAGGAGGTGAGGGTGACCCGGTTCCGGCTGAAGGTCACGTTGTACAGTTCGCCGTTTGCGTCGTGACACTTGACGGTCGCACTGTACGTTTCGTTGTCGGTGTCCCGGACCGCAGTGCCGCCGTGGGCAGTGGCAAGGGCCGCGTCAGCGAGAATTGCTGCGGCTCCGGCACTGAACCCGTCGATGCTGGTGAACTTGTCCGACAGGTTGCCCACGGTCTTTGCCTCGGGGTCCTGGAACACGACTTTCACCGTGTACCCTTCCCGGGTCTTTTCTACCGGCTCATGGGTGACACCGGCGGTCATATACGCTACACAGGCAAACGGGTTTTCGGTGATAACCGATTCGATGATCGTGTTGAACGCCGCTACGTTTGCAATCGGTTCTGCGAGTTCGCGAACCGCACTTTTTGTTACATTGCTCTGTACGAAATCTGCCATTTTTGTGCTCCGATTTTCGTTTTCTCACCCTTGGGCCCTTGGGTTATACTATTACTCTGAAGGCGAGCGAAACTTAGGTTTTACTGAAGCAGAAGGCCTGTACGGGGTTTGTTTTGGTGGAGGGGGGGTGGAGTGGGAAAAATGGGGGGGGATTTGACGCTCTACATTCCGGGATCCTTTTAGTTCGAACTATTAAGTATTCCTTAATAGTTAAGGCCGGGATGCATTCGTCATCATTGAAGATGTTCCAGATACGAATGTTGATATTTGGTATTGACGTCCGGTAGAGTTCTGCGATCCGGGCCTTTCATGAACCAGAATGTCCCATCATCGAGCCGGACTTCGATGCGGCTCTTCCCGTCTTTTAGCCAGGTAAAAGAGGACCTGCGAAGAGGTGACGGGGTCGGGACTGTTCCTCAGGGTATTCTTATTCAGTTCCGGGCGTACGCCCTTTTTTATTATGAGGGGAGGGTGAAACGGTGCCGGAACCGTCACATTTTCTTATAACCCTGAAAATATCCCTCTTATGACAGAATACATCTCACCAACGGACGTTGTATTCGTGAATTCCTGCCGTGTTGCATGAAAGCCGGGTTCCCTGCTCCAGACGCTATCCCAGGCAAATTCGATTGAGTTGTGGATAGCCGGTACAGAATATTCGATCGGTCCCCATGGAAACGGCGCAGGAATATTCTTCTGCCTTTGCAGGGCCCGGGTTATACAGGTGTCCAGCGGAAGCACAAGCCAGATTACCGATACAGGTATTGTGGAGCACAGAAGGTTCATTCGGATTTCATCCACGTGGAGCCCTCCTCCGGAAAATTCCAGAATTCCCGGTGTGGACCTGCTGCATATCTCAAGAAAATGGTCCCAGGCACAATCCTCTCCGGATACGGTACCGTCACCATAATGTATCCGGCATTCATCAATCGAGGCATACGGGAAACCGGTATCCCGAGCCAGGTATTCCGCAAGGGTAGTCTTTCCGGATCCCAGTGTCCCGATTATCAGGATTTTCCGGGGGCTGATAACGAGCTTCTTCGCGTGAGAAAAACCATGCGGGTCCATATCGGTTCCTGTTACCAGTCAGGTATACCGTTTGGATAATTAATGCATTGACCCGGTAATTCTGGCAATCCAGAATTACCCGTGCTTACTGAGGATTTAAGTCTGGTTTACCAGAATAAGGTTGAGAGGATAGTATAGGACAGGGAGATCAGGGCGGTCGGGCACTCGTACCCGAATCCTTTTTGCATCCAGCCATGCCTGAAGCGAGGGGGCAGTGGTGTGGGAAAAAGTTCCACGGCACCAGGCCGTTTCGTTTATCGTGTAGCGGAGTTAGTTGAGGCGTTTGTGTACGGTTCTTCTTGTTTCACCGGAGTATGTAACGAAGGTCCCCCCGCAACCGGTTATAAACAGGACCGGAACCTTTGCGGCTGCCACCCGTGCATGCGATATACCGGTGGCAGGTTTTTCCCCGAACGACAACATGAGAAGAGGGATCCTGATGGCGGGAAATTGATCCGGCCCATGCATGTTCCCTGAAGAGATGAGAGTGAAAACGAACGCCAGAAACTACAGGGACCGGAAAACACGGTACAACAATCAAAGGATTTCAGGCCGGGAGATCGACGGCGGCCTGATACACGCTCAGGCAA
>CAVSYT010000011.1:0-17056 GCA_963732285.1 uncultured Methanomicrobiales archaeon
AAATGTTAAAATTACACGATATTCTTAGTAAGAGGAGAGGCAGAGACATGGCTGAAGCAAAAGGCGGACAGGGGGAAATTGCGAACAAGAGAGTAGCTCTCACCCCAAGTACATGGGCAGCACTATCAAATATAAAAACTCCGGGCAAGTCCCTTGGCGATACCGTATCTGATCTCATCACTGAGCACCAGAGGAGGATGCTGGAACGGGATCTCGACGAGATTGACGCGAATGGTCAGTTCATCCCCTGGGAGAAAGCTAAGAAAGAACTCGGGCTCTGACGGGAGGTAACGTGAGGATTAAAATCGAAGATACGGTAAAAGATTTCATCCGTGAACTCCCTGAAAAAGATCGCCGCGTGATCGGTGAGCATATCGAACGACTATCTGAACATCCGGGCGCTACGGGAAATATCAAAAAACTCCCTACAAAAAAACCCCGATGGCGTATGCACATATCGATGAAATATACCCTGTTCTATTACGTCGATGCCGACATGGTATGGGTTGATAAAATCATGACAATCGAACAGGCTCATAAGAAGTACGGGAAGATCTAATCCGTGAGATTTTTTTAACCCGATTTGGCGGGAAGTTCATTATACAATCTGCTGATGTGGCGTGAAACCCCCGGGCAAATATATTCTTGTTCCCCACCCGAACGAAAAGCCCGTCCTCCCTTCAGGGAGGCTATCCCAGCCCGGCCCGGCGGCCCGAGGGAGCACCGCTTCAGGGTGCGAAGGAAACGAGCCACACCAGCGGTGGGTCCGGGACCCGGATGCGTCATGCGGACGAGTCACTGAGCGTACTGCATGAGTACGAGTAACAGCAACGAACATTCCACGGAAGCGGTATGTGAGAAGCGGGCCGGAGCAGCCGCTGGCGCAAAGAGCAACGCGACAAGCCAGGGGCGTCATCCAGTCAACAGGGCAACTCCGGAAAAGTAAGGGAGGTGATGTGATAGCCGAGCCGGAGCATCAGCGGGGACGAGTGGGCATGACCGAGCGATCTTCATGTTGGCAAAACAGTTTACGTTGGGGAAGCCCACGCGGCGGGGGGCAAAAGCCCCGTTGAGCGTAACATCCGCCATAATTTTCTCACTGTATTTTGACACATACCTTCTCGCCGCCCGCGTTGCACGCTTCGCCCAGCTTCGCCGTGCTCCCCCCGCACCGTGACCGGCTCCCCGTATTCCTGGCCAAAACCCAGTTTTTCAGCCCCCCCGGAAAAACGACCCTCATATTCGCATTCCGGCAGGGTTTAAGAGGCCCGGATGGGGTAAACCAAGTGGCAAAAATTGCCTCGATTTAATGGCCTTTGGCGGGCTTTGGGAGGGGTGCATTTTGGCCCTTTTTTGGCAAACAGAGTGTTTTATGGGCGTATTCTCCACAGGAACTGAAAAGAGGGGATTATCGGGGTTTTCCGGGATTGGTCGGCGTACCGGAAGGGGAAAAGGAGCACGTATAGGGCTTATTTGCCCTCAGGGTCTGGACCCCCTGATACCAGGTATCTCCGAGGAAGGATAGATGAGAATTATACCCCCATCCCTGTAATCAACCCCACTACCTGCAGTGCGATCCTCGGGTCCACTCCCCGGGCCTGCACCACCCCGGCCATTGCCATGAATATGGTCCAGAACACTCTCTTCTCCTGCTCATTCTTCCCGAACGCTTCGATCACAATGTCCACGTCAGCATGCAACCCGTGTTGGATTAACTTCGGCAGTAACCCAAATAATGGCAGGAACAGAACCGGAGTTCTGCGATGAACTCCCGGATCTGGGCGGCATCGACCGTCGTAATGGTGAGATCCCGAAGGGCCGTCTTGATGGTGTTTTCTGACAGATCGGTTCTGATGTTGTGAAAAAAGTTGTCAGTGATTAACTGAGCGACTGGGTAAGTCATATCCGAATGTCTGATTGAAGCGGTTTAAAAAGAGAACTGAACGATTCACACTTTGCGTCCGGATGCGAGGGAAGGGATTCGAACCCTCGAACTCCTGCAAGACTGGACCCTAAATCCAGCGCCTTTGACCTGGCTCGGCAACCCTCGCTCGCCGGATATATACGTGCTGTCGGGATATAGAGATTATTGCGTTTTTCACCCGGATGCTAAGTTCATACCGGATATTTTAACGATATATCTTATCCAATAAAATATTCATCGGATGATGGGGATTTCGAATATATTGGCGATTCTCCGTAAGTGTAAAAATCTAATCCGGAAAAATCACAATTACAAAAAAGACACTGTATGAAATCTCCTATTCAAAAAATTACATATCCACCCGTGTCACCACACCATGGATCTTATCGGACGGGAGCTTGTAGAACTGCACCACAGAGGGAGACAGGCGTTTGATTGCTGCAAAGATACGCCATGCAATATGTGTTGTGATAATATCTTCCATGCCATAGAAGATCGTTTTCTCATCAATCTCCGCCTCTTTTAAGATACTTCCGATATCGACGATCTCCATATAGCCCAGATAGATCTCAAAGATCGAGAAACCTTTGGCGATCTCGCGGGTAACCCCCCATGTTACCCCGAACGGCTGTTCTGTCCGTATGATCGAGATGATGATATTGTCATCATAGACGATATTATTGGTAAACATAATCCGGGGAACATATTGCGGCAATTTCCGGAAGTCCCGGGCAAAGAATAACGCCGTGCCGGAGATCCTGTTTACGGAACTGTACACCTCATTGAATTTTATTAAGAAATCATCAAGGGGAATCGGGCTGAGCGCAGCGGAGAGTTTCTTCTGGCCCATTACATAGATGATGATAATACAGAACGGAATGAACGCCATCAGCAGGGACCAGTAACCGCCATAGGGAATCTTGTGCAGGTTGGCGAGCAGGAATATAATGTTGACACAAAAGAGACATCCTGCCAGCAAAGTCTTGACAATATCTCCCCGCCGGATCAGGATCCACGTAATCAGCAAGCCGGTGATAGCCATGTCCCCGCTCACAGCCAGCCCATATGCGAGGGTGAGATTATTGGATGACTTAAAGAGCATAATGACGCCTAACACCGAAAACAGCAGGAGCCAGTTCACGATATCAATATAGATCTGCGAGCGGAGTTGAGGGGAAGTATATTCAATCCGCAGCAGCGGCATGATCCGGGTGGTGATACCCTGGTACACGATGGAGAACAAGCCGGATATCATTGCCTGAGAAGCGATAACCGTTGCTGAAATACTCAGGAGGAGGAATGGGACATAGAGCAACTGCGCATTGGCAAACACCATCTCAAAAAGAATATTTTTTGCTTCAGGGTGGTTCATAATGAATGCGCCCTGCCCAAGGTAGTTACAGGCAAGTGCAATAAAAACAATATACCATGCCTTGATAATCGGTTCTCTGCCCAGGTGTCCCATATCCGCGTAGAGTGCCTCAGTGCCGGTTGCACACAGGATCACGGAAGACAGGATCAGGAACCCTTCAAGCCCGTGATGGAGCAGGTAAGAAATTCCGTACATCGGGTTAATCGCAAGAAGTACTGATGGTGCAGAGAATATTGAGAACAGGCCGAAACCTGCAAGAGCGATAAACCAGACTGCCATTATCGGGCCAAAGGCAAAGGCAACCCGTTCTGTACCCCGTGCCTGGAACATGAAAAGACCGATTGCAATAACCGCAGCAATCAGCATAATGGTCATCTCGGTTGTACCTTCAAATCCCGGTATAAGGAGCACACCTTCGACTGCCGAAAGAATGCTGATTGCAGGAGTGATAACTCCGTCTCCGATAAAGAGAGAGATCCCCACAATCGCTATCAGCGAGACAAAAGCGATCTGGTTTCCGGATTTTAACATCGGAAGCAGGATCTCTTTGAGCACGATGGTTCCTCCTTCACCTTTTTTACCAAGATGCATAGCGAGGTACGTATATTCAAGGGTGACCAGCAGCGTGAGTGTCCAGATGATTAACGACAGAATGCCCATAATATTTTGCTGGGTGGGGGGTATGAGAAAAAATATTGCGGTGAGTGCATAAATGGGACTCGTCCCGATATCACCAAACACAAGTCCCATAGACTTGATTATTCCGGAAAATGATACAGGGGCAGTTGTCATTCTTTATTACCTGTCGTCGGAAATAGGGTATAATGCTTTCCCTTTACCTGTACCAGAAGACGGATCCGGTTTATTACAGTTCATCAGCATATGGGGATAACCTGCGTCTTTTTCTCTCTTCGGTGTATATCCGGTAACTGGTAATAAGAAGTACAATAATAAGCGGACCCAGAACAAAACCCGCAAGTCCCATGGTTAAAATTCCCCCGACAATGCCGATGAACATAATCACCGGATGAATTTTCACTCTTCTGCCGACAAGCACCGGCCGTACATAAATTTCGGGAAGGAGAGAAACGATAAGGTATCCGATGAAAAACAGGATCAATACTCCACGGGTATCATTTATCGAGAACGCGTAGGCGCCAATCAGGATAAATGCGGTTGATGATCCTAAAATCGGGATGAGTTCACAGAATGCAGCAAAAAACGAGTAAAAAATGATATCTCCATACCCGAGTAAATAAAAAACCGGGATTGCAATAAAGAAGGTAAGGACAGAAATGACAATCTGGACATAATAGATTGCAAACAAGGTATCCCCCGTGGCATCGGACAATCGGTTAACATATTTTTTCAAGCCCGAAGGTACATGTCCGATAATTTTTATCCGTCACTCCTCACCGCGTAAAAAGAGCATGAACAGGGTGAAGAAAAAGACGAACATCTTGAACAGGATTAAGGGAAGGTAGGCGATCAGGGTTTCATTATAATTGATGAACAGCCCGGTTCCTTCCCGTACAAGATTTGAAAGGGTTGCCTTGCTCAACGGGATGCCATATGCCATGGGATCAGTCAGGGGATTATTAAGCCAGATTCCTATTGAATTAAACATCTGGGTGAGTGTCGTGACATTTGCCGAAAAAATCGCAAGAGTGATAAATCCCATCACGCAAAACGTCAATAGTACCGCAAAAGTCATCACTGATGCAGAAATCCATGGTTTCATGAAGCGTGAAAGCCGGTGATGAAGAGGAATGAGTACGATTGCAAGTGATGCACCGAGAAGTACCATATCCATAATTGACCAGAATGCAACACAGGCAATTATTGCGATGAGTATCAAAAGAACAGATGGATACTGATCGGCACGGATACGAATCATGACTTATCTCTTATTGTGCAGGATTGGAAATTAATAAGTACGGTCAGATTTTTTCACGTAGTTAAAAAAAAAGCGATACCCATAACACTATAAAACACCCAATCACCTGTGTTATGAGATGAAGCGCATCGAGCATATCGCCATGATCGCGCACGACATGGGACTGATTTTTGAGTTCCTTGGTGTCGTATCACTCCTGCCGTTCCTCGTTCTTGTCATCTTTCAGGAATGGGATCTTATCCTCCCGATGGCTACAGCCCCGCTCGTTTTTATCCTGCTTGGGTTTGTGATCTCCCACATCCCCCATCAGGATCTCGAACCTTCTTCATCGGTCACCTTGGCGGCAGTCGCCCTTTCGTGGCTTGCCATCGCGCTTATCGGTGCACTTCCCTTTGTTTTCGGCTTGCACATGGACTATGTCGACAGCGTTTTCGAGGCAATGTCCGGCTGGACAGGGACCGGATTTACGATGATAGTATCTCTCGATACGACTCCCAAAACACTTCTCTTCTGGCGATCCCTGACCCAATGGATTGGGGGAATCGGTATCATAGTATTCGGGATATCACTGCGCCGCAAGACCCGTTTATCTTTATTCCGGCTTTATCGTGCTGAAGGCAGGGAAGAGGAACTGGTTTCCGCCTCAGTATCATCAAGTCGCCGCATGTGGATGATTTACCTGGTCCTGACATTTGCGTTTACCGGACTCATCATGCTCGCGGGAATACCGCTCTGGGATTCGCTCAATCTCGTCATGGTTGCAATTGCCACCGGTGGGTTTACCATTCATGCGGGAGGTCTTGGCTATTATAATAACCCGCTTCTTGAAGCCCTCCTGATTCCGGTGATGCTTGCTGGCGCAATCCCGTTTAAGGTTTTCTTTTTCCTGTACCATGGAAAGATGCTGAATATGCTGCGGGATCCGACCGTCAGGATATTGCTGCTCATCGCACTGGTGGGATCAGTAATCACATCACTGGATCTTTTTATCTTTGGAAACCTGCCCCTCACAACAGCATTCCGACAGGGTGTCTTTACTGCAGTTTCCGGCCTGTGTACCTGCGGGCTCCAGAATTCGACCCCTCATCTCTGGGCGGCAATCCCGATTGCTGTTGTCGCTATGCTGATGTTTATTGGCGGTGCCATGGGCAGTTCAGCCGGGGGAGTAAAAGTAAACCGTGTGATGCTCGTCTATGACGGGGTAAAATTATGGTTCAGGCGGTTCTTTGTGAGCAGTCGCGTTATGGTTTCCCTGAAATCCGGCGGACGTACGTTTTCAAAGGAGAACACTGAACTGGCAGTCTCAAAAAACCTGCTGGTTATTGTTATGTACGTTCTTACTATCTTCATTGCAACGGTGGTTACCCTTCACCTGTATATTACTTCATTCCGGCTTGAAGAGGTGGTCTTTGAACTGGTTTCTGCGTTAAGCAATGTCGGCCTCAGTGTAGGTTTTATCAGCGCTGCAAGTCCGATATCGATAAAATGGATATTTATCCTGCTTATGTGGTTGGGAAGAATAGAGATCGTACCGGTCATTATTATTATGCTCGGTGTTGCCCGTGAGATTAAAATGGATACTGCTAACCCACCCCCGGATCAGGATTATTCACCCCGGTATTAACCGGTATGGCAGGAAGCATACTGCTCCCATCTGAATCAATTCCATCGGTGATTTTTTTCTGCTTTGAATCTCTCACGAGCATGTAAAGAGTAGAATTATTGTGTTTTGCCGATGTTCCAGTGTATCCCCGGATACGTTGCTCCGTTTTGTTCCGGGAAGCCAGATGATCGGATTTGAATGGTACGGATAACAGGCACCCCATCCCCATTCTTAATCTGTCTCCAGCGCAAATGTAAATGACATAACGGTGATTAATGGCGGAAATCAGGATCGTCGGAACAGCGCATGTATCGCAACAAAGCGTCGATGAAGTGCGGGTGGCTATCGACGAATATATACCGGATGTTGTTGCCATCGAACTCGATGCTTCACGTTACGCTGCCTTAAAAAAACAGGGTCGTGATCCTTCAGTCAGTGATGTCCTGGAAGTTAAAAATTTCAATTCACTTCTTGTCCAGTGGCTGATGGCATACCTCCAGCGAAAGATCGGTTTCGATGTCGGCGTTGAACCCGGTGCTGAAATGAAAGCCGCAATCGAAGAGGCGGAAAAACGCGGCATTGCCATTGCACTCGTGGATCGCGATATACGTATTACTCTCCTGCGGTTCTGGAATGCAATGGGTTTTTTCGAAAAATTAAAGATGATCTGGGCCCTGGTCATCTCGATTGCGGAAGTTGACAATGGACAGGAGATCGATATCGAGTCGCTCAAGCAGCAGGATGTAATCGATATGGTCATGGCGGAGTTCCGCAAATTTTCCCCGAACGGTGCCCGGGCTCTTATCGATGAGCGCGACGCGTATATTGCTCACCAGCTTGTCCTGTTAAAAGTGCAGCGTCCGGAAGGGCGCATTCTCGCGGTTGTTGGTGCAGGGCACCGGCAGGGAATTGAGAATTATATCATAAACCCGGCAAGTCTTCCCCCATTTGATTCACTCACGAGCGAGCCAAAATCAATGCCGTGGGGAAAAATTTTCGGTTTTGCCGTCACTGCGCTGTTTGCGTTCCTGCTCGCTGCAATTGCATTTTCCGGCGTTGGACTGACAATATTACTCTATGCATTTCTCTTCTGGGTAATAATTCACGGTGTTCTGGCGGCAATCGGCACACTCGCTGCCGGGGGACATCCCTATACCGCTCTCACCAGTTTTGCTGTGGCATGGATGACGTCGCTCAACCCTATGCTTCAGGCGGGCTGGATCGCTGCATTTGTCGAAGCCAAAGTCAGGAAACCACCCGTGTCAGATTTCCGCAAAATCTATGATGCAGAATCTCTCACCGAAATGGCACGCATACCCCTGTTCAAAGTGGTTCTAGTTGCTGCATTAACCAATCTTGGCAGCATATTGGGCACAATTCTGTACTTCATCTTTGTCTTTCCCGTCCTGGGAATTGATCCGGGTGTTGTAATCTCAACCGGTATCCAGAATATGTGGACCTGGATCGTGCATCTTATCTGATGTATATCTCTTTTTTTAAGACTTATCCGGTAATAATGGCGAAAGGTTCCCTATTTTTTTACAATCAAAAAGAACCTCAATCAACTCATAGTTTAAAAAATCAGCATTTTAAAAGAGCGGGATAAAATTACAATATCAGGCTCTGGTGAAATGGAAGCGGTCATTGGTATTCATCATTGAATCCTCTCGACAACCATATTACCGAATTTGATAAGCGTCACTTCCGACCAGGGGTTTCCATGCACTGTGATAGGTGAATGAAATGCTAAAATTGTAATAACCCGCAATTCCCTGTAAAGATCCTGAAGCGGGAAAAATGATCCCCTCTTTGGTAATACAAGTGACCTCATGAAAACTGCAAAAATAAAAAAAACAGATCCTGAAGGCAGTCATGACCCTGAAATCAAGCATTGCCCGACGGGGATAATAACGACCCGTAATACCATGCCATCGCAGAATGCCGGGATGGGCATATCAGGAAAAAATGAATCTCCAATTCATTTTAAATTCTTTTTACTAGGATTAAACGGGTGATTTCCCGGAACCCGGAATATTTGTCATTCTTTGTGCAGCTGGGCAATCTCGCAGTCAATCCAGTCCTGCACAACGAGTTTCATATCATTTTTTGTCATACCGGGCCAGTACCTGACCCGGATTTCCACTTCAAGTAAATCAAGGACCGGTTGCACCATTGAAAAGTATGCTTCAGGAGAGGCAATCCCTCCATTTTTTTCAATATATTTGAGGATGAATTCGTTGAGATGGGCCATTTCATCCGTATCGTCAAGAATCCGTTCAAGGGTTAAACCCCCGGAAAATTCTGAAGATGATGTATCATATGCCCGGCTCCGATGCCGGACCGGAAGATGCATAATCGGGAAGAGTGTCTTTTTCTGTCATGTATAATTCCCCGGAAATTTTAACCTGGCCCTGATTTCACGATAATTAATGAGAATAAAAAATGTCGTGTTTTCAGGATTAAATAGGTTGGTGTAACGACAATCCTGCCAAATCTTTATTGTACCAGCGCGCTTTCCATACAATAAAAACATATACAGGTTAAACCATGTCTCGTTCGGCACTCCTTGTTATTGAAGGGCTCTGGTGGACGCCGGAGCAAAAACCCAAACGCCCTTCGGTTCTGCTTTTTTTAGAGGGACTTGAAAGTTTCCGTGGCGATTTCAATATTTATTATGCGAATTTTTATGAAAAAGTGGGATTCCGCCGGGCACTCGAAGATGACCTGACCAATACCAGTGAAGACCGGCTCTTCCTGTATGTGGCTGCACATGGAACCGGTAAACGCATCGGGGGATTAAAATCCAAGACCGGTATGAAACTCCCGGCAATGTTTAAGGCGGTGAAAAATGCAGCAAACTATTCCAATATCGAAGGCGTGCTCATTGGATCCTGCAGTGTCGGTAACAATATAGATGATTTCATTTCAACAACAAAAGACTCGCACATTGCATGGATTTTTGGATATACATGTGAAATAGGCTGGATGGCAAGTACTCTCATCGATGTCTCGATCTTTGAACATCTGATGAAACTTAAAAAGTCCGATCTCAAGAACAGGAAAAAAATTCTCGATGCTTTTGAAAAAGCTCTCACGCGATTCAATGGTGATTACATTCTTTGCAAGGAGAAAGAAAAGAGTATTGCATTAAAGGATGCGATCACTCTGGTCGTCCAGCCCCGTGCCGTCGGAAGCAAAGCCCAGGATGAGACCGGGGCGCTCATTGAAAAACTGGGTTGGAAAAAATAAGTTCCTGTATTTCGTTATCATAGTGCGATTCTAATTTTTACGAACTTCCGGTTTTGGCAGGAATGGTATGAGTGAAGCAGCGATCTTTGCTATATCCATAGACTGGAGGACAATTTTACCCGGGCCGGTAAGCGTTGTAACAAAGAGACCTTCCCCTCCAAAGAGCGCAGTGGTAATTCCGCCGACAAGTGCGATATCGTATCTGACCGTATTTTCAAAACCGACAACAAGACCGGTCTGAACCTTGATTATTTCGCCGGGTTTCAGGTCCATTTCGATAATATCTCCACAGCAGTGTAAAAAGGCAGCCCCATATCCGGTCATTCGCTGGAGGATGAACCCTTCGCCCCCGAAAAGACCTGCCCGGATTTTTCCCGTAAACGCAATATCAAGATTGACTGATTCCTCACAGCAGATAAACGATTTTTTCTGCGCGATGAAATCCTTGCCGGGCGAAACATTTACGGTAAAGATTTTACCGGGCATAGTCCCGGCAAATGATACAAATCCTGCCTGATTCCGGGCCGTGAATTTGGTAAGGAAGATGCTTTCACCTGTAACTGCCCGTTTCAGTCCCGAGATGATGCCTCCCTTGAGCTGGCTCTCCATCGCCATTGTGCCACTCATGTTCACCATCGATCCTGCTTCAGCAAAGACGCCTTCGCCCGGCACCAGTTCGATCTTTGCCATCTGCAGGTTGTTGCCTATAATTTCGTATTTCATAATCTCTGGTATTCGTTTTGAGCAGGAGAAGAGAAATGTGTTTGGGATTTTTTATTGGGAGGTGATCCGGGGTAATTGTATTATCCTGATTTTCTGAATTAAAGCCCTTTGATACTATGAATTTAAAGAGCAGGGGTATTTTTTTCTCAAATTAACCCGCTAAATCCGGGAATTTTCTTTAAGCGGTGTCTATTTTTTTCAAATATCGGCTCTGTTGAAATGCCCATGAACCGTGGTTCACTTCCTAACAATGAAAATTGGATAACCACTTTTTAGAATTTTTTGGAGTCAACCCACCCCCTTCGGGGGTCGCTCGGCCGCCTCGTCGGGGCCTTGCTGGGCAAATGGTTTAAAAAGGGGCAGACTCCTGAACCGCCGTGGGGGCGTCCCATCGGGGGCGGCGGCGTTCATCAAAATGGTAAATGAGGTTCATTTTTTCAAAATTACCTGAACCAATCGGATTTTCATGGGAAATCCTATTTTCCAGCGATTCACTTATTCTTCTTGGCGGTTTTGAGGGTGACCCACTTCTTTTTTTAAGGGTTTCAACAGAGCCTGAAAATCATTAAAATTTCATATTCGGGAGGGTTCCCCGCCTCAGGGCCTCTCCGAGGCACGGCGGGACATGGAGGTTTTTTGTATTTACAGTCTCTAAAATCGCCGCGGGGGCGACCCTTCGGGGGTGGCGGCGTTCATCATAATTATTCAAAAAAAATTTTCAAATACTATCAGAATAATCTGATTTTCATGGGAAAACCTCTAAAAAAGAGGGGGGGTCCCCCACCAAGCAGCCGGGAAGAAGCTACAAATCACCGGGAAGAAGGATTTTAACTGAGTCGTTTTACACAAAATCAGATTATCAGGATCTCCTAAAAAGTCCATTAATCGATTTTGTCTATAGGATTTCCTGTTGATAAACGATAAATCCGGAAGGGAAAATGAGGATATTTAACATCCGGAAAAAGTCCGGTTCAATTGAAAACCCTCATCCATGAAACAAATATCCTCTGTGACTCTCCTGTCATTCGTTAAAACAAGCCTTAATACCTTAACACAACAAAAATTGTGCAGATGAACGGGACAAAACTTGCCGGTGGCCCGACACAGGACGAGATCATGGCAGTATCCCTGCTGAAACTGGGACTGCTCAAGACTGATACGGTCCTTGAAATTGGTTGCGGGACTGGTAAGGTCACGGTTGCTATGGCAAAGAATGCAAAAAAAGTGTATTCACTCGATAAGCGACCGGAGGCGGTATCTCTTGCAACAGAAACCGCACGCGACGCAGGAATGGATAACATTGAATTTTTCTGCATGGATGCAACAGATTATCTTAAAAACGATCAGGTTTTTGACTGTGCATTTCTTGGGGGCACAAAAGACATAACGGAGATCCTTCCGGTACTGGCAAATAAAGTGAAGCGGACAATGGTGATCAATGCGGTCATGGTCAGCACACTTGAACGTGCATTAAACACCCTTAAAGAACTCGGAATATTTACCGAAGTTGTGCAGGTCCAGGTCTCGCGATCCTATGATATTGCCGGCAGTATCATGTTCAAACCAATAGATCCCGTTTTTATTATTGTCGCGCGGGGTGCAGCATGCTCGTAGGTCTCGGACTTGGACCGGGCAACCCGGAACTCCTCACCCTTCGTGCAGTACCGGCTCCTTAAAGAAGCAGATGAGGTCTTTGTTCCGGGGAGAATTGCCCAAGATCTTGTTGCGCCCTACCGTGAACCAATCATACTTGATTTCCCGATGACAAATGATGAAGCAAGGATACGGGAGTGCCTGAAAGAGAATGCAAGGAAGATCGCACCCGCAGCAGAGAAGGGCCTTGCCGTTTTTGGCATTCTTGGCGACCCGAACTTCTTCTCCACATTCTCCCGGCTCTGTGATGTCATTGATGAGACCCATCCCGGTATTAGAGTACCGGACTGAACCCGGGATCAGTTCCATCACCGCGTTTGCCGCAGCAGCGGGTGTTTCTGTCAACGAAGGGTTTACGGTGTCGGACGGCACAACCTCAGATACGAAGATCCTCATGAAAGTACGCCGGCCGAAGGAACGGGCCGACCAGACTCCGGGCAGAAGGCTACCGGGAGTTCGTGCTTGTCGAACGAATGTTTTTTGATGACATGAAAGTTTACCGGAATGACCATCTCCCGGTAAAAAGCGATTACATGAGCGTGATGTATGCCCGAAAATAATCCGGTGAAGGTAATCTGGTTTGTAGGAGCGGGTCCCGGTGACCCTGAGTTAATTACGGTCAAAGGTAAAGGCCTGCTCGACCGGGCTGATGTGCTGCTCTATGCAGGCTCACTGGTCAATCCCGTTCTTGTCAATTCAAGCCCGGCTGCAGAAAAAGTGGACAGCTGGGGTATGCACCTTGATGACATGGTTGCCCTTATGGCTGACCGGGTGGAAAAAGGAAAGACGGTTGTCCGGCTCCATTCGGGCGATCCGGCACTTTATGGTTCGATTGTCGAACAGATAGCAGAACTCCGTAAACGGGGTATCACCGTCCAGATCGTTCCCGGGGTTTCTTCAGCATTTGCAGCTGCGGCGGCTCTCACTACGGAGTTCACGCCCCGGGGTGTCTCGGAGACACTGATCATCACCCGCCCGGCAGGAAAAACGCTCGACAAGGATTACATTGCTGAACTCTCGCAGTACCCGGCAACCATGGTCTTCTTCCTTGGCAGTGAGCACTTTTTCGATATCACTGCAAAACTTTCCTGCCCAAAGGATACCCCGGCTGCAGTGATCTTCCATGCATCATGGCCCGACCAGCAGGTTATCTATGGCACTGTTGCTGATATCGCACAGAAAGCACAGGCAGCACGGCATCACAAAAACAGCGCTGCTCATTGTGGGCAATGCTGTCAAGGGAACTGAATCCGGTTACCAGCGATCGCATCTCTATTCATGACCGACACTGTTGTCATTGCACTTGCCCGCTTCATGCCGGAAGCAGAACGTATCGCTGCGTTCCTTCATGCCCCCTGTCATGAATATACTCCGGATATTTTTTCTGAACATTTTTCCAAAGTCCAACGTATCGTTGCATTGATGTCGATGGGAATTGTTGTGCGGAAGATCGCCCCACTCCTTTCGGATAAATGGACAGATCCTGCTGTTGTAGTAATCAGGCCCGGATCTCCGTTATGCGATCCCGCTTCTCGGAGGCCATCATGGGGCAAATGAACTCGCAAAGGAATTGTGTTCATTGGGCTTACAACCCGTAATCACGACTGCAACTGAAGCAACCGGCAGGGATTCTGTGGAAGCTGTTGCTGAACGGAATGGATGCGATATTGTAAACCGCGACTCCACCCGACAGGTAAATGCCGCAATGCTGGATGCTGATGTACCTGTGCATGCAGTGCAGAGTCCCGGGATTGTGATTGCCGGTCCCGGTGTTTCATTCCTTGTAAAAAAAGGAGAATATACCTTGGGGGTAGGTTGCCGGAAAGGAGTGAATCCTGAAGAGGTTGTCGAAGCGATAAAAGAAGCGCTCTCTCTGACCGGAATCACGACAGCAGATGTGTTGATCTACGCTACTACGGTAAAAAAGTTACAGGAAACCGGTCTCACTGAGGCTATCGCAACACTTTCTGGCAATTTAATATTCCTTGACGATGAAACAATAAACGCCCAGACAGGAACTTCCCCTTCAAAAGCTACGCGACTTGGGCTTTTGGGGGTGGCAGAACCCTGTGCGCTTGCCGTATCAAAAAGGAAAAAACTGGTCATGGGAAAGAAAGTTTTCGGGAGAGTTACGATTGCCATTGCACACTGAAATCAAAGGAAATCTTGCCATAGTAGGTCTTGGACCCGGAAGAAGGGAATACATGACAGCCCGGGCCCTTAAGGCAATTGCCCGGGCAGACTATGTAATCGGCAATGCCTCCTATCTTGAACCCCTCGAACCGTTGCTCGCGGGAAAAAACGTGATCCGGGAGCTCAATGGGGAAAGAGGTTGAACGGGCACAGCAGGCAATTGATCTTGCAAAAATCCACCCCGTCGCGATTGTTTCCGGTGGTGATGCGGGTGTATATGGCATGGCAAGTATTGTTCTCGAAGTACTCGAACACAGCGGAATCGAGATCGATGTTGAGGTAATCCCGGAAGTTACTGCCGCAAATGCCGGGGCGTCAACACTCGGCTCGCCACTCTCCGGTGATTTTGCGGTTATCAGCCTTTCAGACCTGTTAACCCCGCTCGAAGTGATCGAGCAGCGTCTTGATGCGGTGTTCTCGGTCGGGATCCCGGTAGTGCTCTACAACCCAAGAAGCCGGGGCAGACCGCATAATTTTGCCGTGGCAATCGAACATGCCCGGAAATACCTGTCGCCCGAGACGCCCATAGCGCTGGTAAAGAACGCGTTGCGGGATGAGGGTGAAGAGAAAATAATTACAATGCTCAAAGATGTTGAGCAGGTAATGGACGCGGTTGATATGCATACGACCGTTTTCATTGGCGGACATGAGAGCAGGATATGGAGGATGGGAAATAATGTCAAAGGAATCATCACACCACGCGGATACCACCGCAAGTACTATATTGATCCGGGCGCTGATACCGCAGAAGGCTATGCGATCTCGAAAAAATCCCGCACACTTGCCCGGCAGATGGTGGGAAACGCAAATATAGAAGACCGCATTCGGCAGCGCTGCTCAATAGCAGTTGGTGATTTTGCGATGGCAGACCTGCTCCGGTTCAGTCACGATCCAATCGCTGCTGCACTCAAAGCCCTCGATGCCCGGTGCACCCATAATTACTGACATCCGTATGGTGCAGATCGGCATCCAGAAGAAAGGGCATGCGAGTGAAGTTATCTGTGCACTCGATTATGGGGCAGATATCGTCAGGGAACGGGGCATTACCCGAAGTTCAGCAGGTTTTATCGCATTAAAAGACCGACTTCCCGGTTCCATTGTAGTAATTGGCAATGCCCCGTCAGCATTACTCGTGCTCTGTGACTTTGTAAAAGAGGGCATCTGCCCGGCAGTAATTATCGGGACTCCCGTGGGTTTTGTCAATGCCGCAGAATCAAAAGAAGTCCTGCGGACAACTGATATCCCGTCGATCTCCAACGAAGGCACCCGTGGCGGCACTCCGGTTGCTGTGGCTGCTGTCAACGAATGCATCACGATATTTATTGAAGGCTCAAAAAAATGAGGGATCCGGTCACCGGTTTTGATTATATCCGGATGCTTGGGTGGAACGATGTGCATCCCCGGAACAAGCTTCTGCTGAGCAGGGACTGGCAATTCTCACCTCTTCCGGTACGGTGCTGCGTCGGGGATATACAACGGGTACCACCGCTGCTGCTGCAGTGAAGTCTGCAATACTTTCACTTTCCGGTAACACCCTATCATCTGTTTCTATCCATATTCCCTGCGGACTTACGGTAAAAGTACCGGTGGATGCACATGGAGGAAAATCCTCGTGTAAAAAATATCCCGGTGATTATCCCTCCGACCTGACGGCGGGTCTGGCATTTGTTGCTGAAGCAATCCCCCTTTCCGGAAGGAATCTTATTTCAGCCGGGTGAAGGTATCGGCAGGTTTTCCCGCGATACGCCCCGATACCAGAAAGGAGATCCTGCCATAAGTCCGGCACCACTCCAGTGCATAATGAAATCAATAGAGGATGCAGTAGAAGAGACGGGGCTTTCCGGCATACAGGTGAACCTGCATGTTCCGCTCGGGGCAGAGATTGGCAGGAAAACCTTAAACCCCCCGGGTTGGGGTTGAAGGCGGAATTTCAATTCTCGGTACTGACGGGACTTGTTGAACCATGGGACGATCACCTTGAGGAATCAGTCTGTGGGCAGGTTTCTGCCGCCCGTAACCCGGTGATTACGACCGGGCGCATAGGGCTCCGGTATGCCAGGTTGCTCTTTCCCGATCGTGAGGTCATTCTTGTCGGCAGTAAAATTGGTGCTGCTCTCGATGCTGCGCAGGGCAGTATTATCCTCTGCGGGTTACCGGCAGTGATCCTCCGACATAAACCCGTTAATACTGGAAGGCACCGGATTTTCCACGGTCGAAGAGTATGCGGCCCGACCCGAATTTTTCCGGTAATGCTTAAAACCCTCGAAGCGTTCAAAGAGAAGCGACCCGTAGTTCATGTTGTGCTGGTCGACCGTAATGGTGCAGTTATCGGAGAGACTCCATGAAAATTGTTGGCGTTGGATGTGGACCGGGTATGCTAACGGAAGAGGCGATTCTCGGATCGCTGAAGCAAAGACAATTTATGGTTCTGACCGGGCAAAC